>VGDT01000047.1 GCA_016869595.1 Alphaproteobacteria bacterium | reverse complement strand
GACGAGCCCGATGCCAGACCGGGCAAACTCCGCGCCCAACGCGCGCGCCGCCGTCGTGTGGCGCGGATCGGCGCCGATCGAGGAGCCGCAATAGACGCAGATATTCTTTATTTCTCGCATATCGGTTTTCGCCTTCGCCGCATATCACGCGGGGTGCGCATTCCTTCTAAACGTCATATATGACGCAAAACGCCGAGATGCCGGCCCCATATATTCGGAGACATATGCTTAGACCTGATGAAGGCCAATCGAGCGACGCCCATGCGCTCGATCCCGACGACGCCGCGCCTGAGCCCGTTTCTGACCAGCGATTGTCAGAATCGTCGGTTTTCAAGACGATACGGGGCTTGTGGCCCTATATCTGGCCGCGCGGCCGCCGCGACCTCGAGCTGCGGGTCGCTGTGGTCTTCGCGCTGCTCGTCGTCAGCAAGCTGTTCAACGCCGCAACGCCATACGCCCTGAAATGGGCGACTGACGCGCTTGCCGAGGGCGGCCCCGGCGCGTGGGCGAAGGCGGGCACCGCCGCAGTCTATTTCACGCTGCTGATGGGCGCCATGCGCATCACCACCGTCGTACTCATGCAGATGCGCGACGGCATTTTCGCGGCTGTGGCGATGCACGCGGTGCGGCGGCTGGCGACTGATCTCTTCGTTCACATGCATGAGCTGTCGCTGCGCTTCCACATCGGCAGAAAGACAGGCGGGCTGACGCGCGTTCTCGAGCGCGGGCGCAACGGCATCGAGACTCTGTCGCGTCTGATCATGTCGACGGGCGCTCCGACGGTGCTGGAGATGGCGCTCGTCCTAGGCATTTTTCTCTACCAATTCGACTGGCGCTACGGGCTCGTGCTGCTGGCGACTCTCGCTGGATATTTCCTCTACACGACGCTCGCCACCAACTGGCGCATCGCCATCCGGCGGCAGATGAACGACAGCGACACCGACGCCAATCAGAAGGCGATCGACAGTCTGTTGAACTATGAGACGGTCAAATATTTCGGCGCGGAAAAGCGGGAGGCTGAGCGCTACGACAGATCGATGATCCGCTATGAGCAGGCCAGCACGCACTCCTATGTCTCGCTTGCCGTGCTCAACGCCGGCCAGACCGTCATCTACATCATTGGACTCACCGCCATGATGGTGATGTGCGTCTATGGCATCGAAGCCGGACGCAATACGGTGGGCGATTTCGTCCTGATCAATCTTATGATGGGGCAGCTTGCGCAGCCTCTGAATTTCATGGGCACCTTCTATCGCGAGGTGCGGCAGGCGATCATCGACATCGAAACGATGTTCTCGATCCTTGCGCAGAGTCCTGAGATTTTGGACAAGCCCGGCGCGCAGCCACTCGTTGTTCGCGAAGGACGGATCGTTTTCGACAATGTCTCGTTCCACTACGAGCCGGACCGTCCGATCCTCAAGGGCGTGAGCTTTGAGGCCGAGCCCGGACAAACCGTCGCGATCGTCGGACCGTCAGGAGCGGGGAAGTCGACGATCTCGCGCCTGATGTATCGTTTCTACGAGCCGCAAGGCGGACGCATCACGATCGACGGGCAGAATATTCTGGACGTCACGCAGGAAAGCCTGCGCGCGGCGATCGGCATGGTGCCGCAAGACACCGTGCTGTTCAACGATTCGATCGGCTACAACATTCGCTACGGACGCTGGGATGCGAGCGACGAAGAGGTGCGCGAGGCGGCCCGGCTCGCCCAGATCGACCGTTTCATCGAGAGCGTGCCGGACGCCTATGGCGCGCAGGTCGGCGAGCGCGGCCTGAAGCTTTCGGGCGGCGAAAAGCAGCGCGTGGCGATCGCGCGCACCATTCTGAAAGGTCCGCCGATCCTCATTCTCGACGAGGCGACCTCGGCGCTCGACAGCTTCACCGAACATGAGATTCAGGAGGCGCTGAGGCGCGTCGCAAGAGGCCGCACCACGCTCGTCATCGCGCATCGCCTGTCGACCATCGTCGACGCCGACGAAATCCTGTTTTTGGATCACGGCCGCATCATCGAGCGTGGCACGCACAAAGAACTGCTGGCGCTCGGCGGCCATTACGCCGGCATGTGGAATCGCCAGCGCGAGGCGGCGGAAGCGCGCGCGAAATTGCTGGAGGCGGAGCGGGAAGAGGAAGTGGAGGGGGCGGAGTGACGGTCTCGCGGCAATTTGCGAGATGAGGCGGCGCGCCCGCCGCAGCCTCTCCCCGCTTGCGGGGAGAGGTAAGGTGAGGGGCTCGGGGGTATTAGGCGAAACGCGCCGATTGCAGCTTCGATCCCGCCGCGTCGATCGCAGCTGCAAAAACCCCACGCCCCTCATCCTAACCTTCTCCCCGTGATGAACGGGGAGAAGGGACGCGCCCTCCCTTGCTCCGCGCCGCGGGCGTGTTAGCTTAACGAGAGAGTCGATCGAAGCGCCAAAGCGCATCTTCGAACAGGTCTCGAAAGAGAATCTTATCGAGCCACACAGCCAGACGATCATCGTCATCGCGACCAGCGCGGCGGAGAGAGGCGAAGGCGTACAGGCGGAAAAGAGTCGATCCTGGCTAAACAAGACCGCGCGGAATCTAGTGGTCGTATTGTTAGTAGCCGGAGCGGCCGGAGCGCTTGCGACGAAATTTGGCGAAAAAGCCGTCGAGGAATTTTACGATCACTCGCAGTCGCGCGAGGTCATCTAAAAATTCCTTCGAGAGACAGAAAACGACGCATTCGAACTGTTTCGGGATTTGCCGCCCGATCTCGGCGGCGTGTTGCGCGAGATATACCGTCGCTTATGGGCAGGGCGCGACCCGCCGCCGCCGTTCGATCCGACGGAGCGCGTTTAACTTGCCCCCACCCCAGCCCTCCCCCGCTGAAGCGGGAGAGGGAGTAGAGTCGGCGCTTCATCGGGATTTCGCTAACGCCGATAGCAAGCGTCCCCTCTCCCATCCGAAGTCGGCTATTGCCGACTTCGGCATAGATGCGCAAACCGGGAGCGCCCGGTTTGCGAAGCGGGGGAGGGTTGGGGAGGGGGCGTAGAGGCTTCCTGCTTCCATCCGCCTTCCATCAAGCCCATATTGCCGCCATGGCCAAAACCCCCGGAAAGCCCAGAGACCCTGCGCGGCCGACGCGCGCCAAGGCGTCGAAGCCGGAGGTCGCGCCGCTCGCGCCGCATCTCGCGCAGCTGCTCAATCCCGCGCTCGCGCCGGGGTTCGGCGAGGCGGCGCAGGCCGCCTATGACGCCTCGTCGATCCATGGCCTCGACGAGGAGGAGATCGAGAAATACGGGCTCGGAGAAGGCTTCCACGCCGGCGGCGGCGTGCAGGCGACCTCTGACAGCCTCGCCGAACTGCTGCGACTCGGCGACCCTAACATCCGCGACAGAAAGCCGTGGACGCCGCATCGGCCGGAGCGGCCGCAGAAATCCGAAGGCGGCGTCAAATTCGAACTGGTCTCCGACTATACGCCGAAGGGCGATCAGCCGGCGGCGATCGAGGAGCTGGTGAAAGGCGTCGCCGCGCATGAGCGCGACCAAGTGCTGCTCGGCGTCACCGGCTCCGGCAAGACTTTCACCATGGCGAGCGTCATCGAGCGCGTGCAACGGCCGGCGCTGATTCTTGCGCCGAACAAGACTCTCGCGGCGCAGCTTTACGGCGAGTTCAAGAGCTTCTTTCCAAACAACGCCGTCGAATATTTCGTGTCGTACTACGACTATTACCAGCCAGAAGCCTATGTGCCGCGCTCGGACACTTATATCGAAAAAGAATCCTCGGTGAACGAGCAGATCGACCGCATGCGTCACGCCGCGACTCGCGCGCTGCTGGAGCGCGACGACGTCATCATCGTCGCGTCGGTGTCCTGCATCTACGGCATCGGATCGGTCGAAACCTATACGGCGATGACCTTTTCGGTGACTCTCGGCGAGAAGCTGGAGCAGCGACAGCTCGTCACCGATCTCGTCGCGTTGCATTACCGCCGCACCGGCGCCGATTTCACCCGCGGCACCTTCCGCGTGCGCGGCGACACTATCGACATTTTTCCCGCCCACTATGAAGACCGCGCCTGGCGGATCAGCTTCTTTGGCGATGAGGTGGAGTCGATCTCCGAATTCGATCCTCTGACTGGCAAGAAGACGGTCGATCTCGAATTCGTGAAGGTCTACGCAAACTCGCACTATGTGACGCCGCGCCCGACGCTGTTGCAGTCGATCAAGGCGATCAAGGAGGAGTTGCGCACGCGGCTCGACGAATTGCATCGCTCCGGCCGACTGCTCGAGGCGCAGCGGCTCGAGCAGCGCACCCGTTTCGATCTCGAAATGATGGAGGCGACGGGCTCCTGCGCCGGAGTCGAGAATTATTCGCGCTATCTTACCGGCCGCAGGCCGGGCGAGCCGCCGCCGACCTTATTCGAATATTTGCCGGACAATGCGCTGGTCTTCGCGGACGAGAGCCATGTGTCGATCCCGCAGATCGGCGCCATGTATAAGGGCGACTTCCGCCGTAAGGCGACGCTCGCGGAATATGGATTTCGTCTGCCGTCATGCATGGACAATCGCCCGCTGCGCTTCGAGGAATGGAACGCGATGCGGCCGCAGACCGTTTCTGTTTCGGCGACGCCGGGGAGCTGGGAGCTGAACCAGACAGGCGGCGTTTTCGTCGAACAGGTCATCCGCCCTACGGGACTGATCGATCCGCCGGTCGAAGTGCGCCCGGCGCGCGCTCAGGTCGACGATCTTCTGGACGAAGCGCGTGCGACCGCGCAGATCGGCTATCGCACGCTCGTCACCGTGCTGACCAAACGCATGGCCGAAGATCTGACCGAATATCTGCATGAGAACGGCGTGCGCGTGCGCTACATGCATTCAGACATCGACACGATCGAGCGCATCGAGATCATCCGCGATCTGCGGCTCGGCGCCTTCGACGTGCTGGTCGGCATCAATCTGCTGCGCGAAGGCCTCGATATTCCCGAATGCGGCCTCGTCGCCATCCTCGACGCCGACAAGGAAGGCTTTCTGCGCTCGGAAACCTCTCTGGTGCAGACGATCGGCCGCGCCGCGCGCAATGTCGACGGCCGCGTCATCCTTTATGCCGATCAGATCACCGGCTCGATGAAGCGCGCGATGGACGAGACCAATCGCCGCCGCGCCAAGCAGGAGGCCTATAATCGCGAGAACAACATCACGCCGGCCTCGATCAAACGCGGCATCGCCGATATTCTCGGTTCGGTCGCCGAGCAGGATCATGTGACGATCGACACGGGCTATGACATCGCGCCCGGCCATAATCTCGCGGCGACGATCGCCGATCTCGAAAAGCGCATGAAGGAGGCCGCCGCGGATCTCGCCTTTGAAGAGGCGGCGCGGCTGCGCGACGAGATTCAGCGCCTGCAACGCGCGGAACTTTTGGGCGAGGCAAGCCCGATGCTGCGCATCCAGCTTTCGCGTCAGGCGCGCGCGGGCCGTGGAGGGGGGGACGTTCCTGGCACCCGCGCGCGAAAACCGACCGACGCCGACATGGGTCCGCATAATTTTGGCGGCGGCGAAGCGCGGCCCGTCGGGCGCATGCCGCCCCCGCGTCCGGTGGGCCGCTCGTCAGGCGGAAAGCCCGGCACGCGCACGGTGAAAGGCAAGCCGAAGTGAGGCGTGATTTTTCTTCTCCCGTGAACGGGAGAAGGAGTCCGCGAAACTCCCCGGTTCACAAATCCTTCGTTCTCGATTAGGGTCCGCGCCGAGTCCGCTCCCCGGCCGGGGCAGCGGGTTTTTCGCTTTTTTCGCGCTATCTAAGCCGCGCGGCGACGTCGCGGCGGAAAGCGCCTCACAAGGAACCACATGGCCAAGGAAGAACTGCTCGAATTTCCCGGCGTCGTCACCGAACTGCTGCCGAGCGCGATGTTTCGCGTAAAGCTTGAAAACGACCATGAAATCATCGCCCACACCGCCGGCAAGATGCGCAAGAACCGCATCCGCGTGCTCGAAGGCGATAAGGTGCTCGTCGAAATGACGCCTTATGATTTGACCAAAGGCCGTATAACATATCGCTTCCGGTAATTTCCTTTCGGCGGAGCGACATTCTTGACAGCCAATCCTCCAATCGCTCGTCCCAAGCTTATTCTCGCCTCAGCTTCGCCCAGGCGCCTGGCGCTGTTGCAGCAGGCCGGGCTCGACGCCGACGCTCTGCTGCCCACCGACATCGACGAGACGCCGCGCCGCGGGGAATCGCCGCGCGCTTACGCCACCCGAATCGCCAGCGAAAAAGCGGCGGCCGCCGCCAAGCTCAGGGCGACGCGGGCCGAGCTGAAAGAGTCGTTCCTCATCGCTGCTGATACGGTGGTCGCCGTCGGCCGCCGGATCTTGCCCAGAGCCGAGACGCGGGAGGAGGCGGAAGAGTGCCTGCAGCTGCTCTCCGGCCGCCAGCACCGGGTCTATTCGGCGGTGAGCCTGATCACGCCGCGCGGCCATGAGCGCAAGCGTCTCGCCGAAGCGCGGCTGCGTTTCAAGCGCCTTAGCTCGACCGAGATTGAAGCCTATCTTTCGACCGGCGAGTGGCGCGGCAAGGCCGGCGCTTACGCCATCCAGGGGCGCGCTGGCGCATTTCTGGTGAAGATCGTGGGGTCTTACTCGGCGGTCGTCGGCCTGCCGATTTACGAGACAGTATCGCTGCTTGCGGGGGAGGGGTATCCGGTGCTCGCCCCGTGGTTCGCGATGGCGTGACTGCTAGCGCGCTTTCCGATCAGACGGAATCGTCTGATCGATAAGAAATCGCGCTAAATTAATGAGCTGGAGCAAGTCCTGATCGAAAAAGTCTGTCAACTTTTTCGGAACTTGCTCTAAGCCTCGATATAGCGCCGAGAGAATCGCGTCCCGAGCCGGGTGAGGATTTCATAGCCGATCGTGCCGGCGCGCGACGCCGCTTCCTCGACGCAGATGCCTTCGCCCAGCAGCTCGACCCATTCGCCGCGTTGCGCTGCGTCCGGCGGCGCATCGGAGACATCGAGCACGATATAGTCCATCGACACGCGCCCGAGGAAGGGACAGCGGACTCCGCCAACGAGCGCCTCTCCCGCGGGCTTTCCAGCGCACCCAGTGGCCCCGACCGGCACGCCGTCCGCATAGCCGACGCCGATCGTCGCGATGCGCGTGCGCTTCCGCGCCGACCAAACTGCGTCATAGCCCACGCAGGCGCCGGGCTCGATCTCGCGCGTTGAGAGGATGCGCGCCGTAAGCCGCGCAACCGCGCGCACAGGGCATTCGGCGTAAGGCGTCGGGTTGCCGCCGTAAAGCGCGTAGCCCGGCCGAACCAGATCGAAATGCGGGCGCTGGGGCAGGAAGACTCCCGAAGAATTTGACATCGACGCCGGAATGTCCGCGAAGCGCGCGCGCGCGTCCAGGAAAGCTTCGATCTGCCGGTCATTGCCAGGCGCGTCGCGCATTTGCGAACTGACGAAGTGGCTCATCACCAGGGTAGGCGTGATCTGGCGCGCGCGCTCCGCCGCTTGCGCCGCCTCGTGGATCGGGATGCCGAAGCGATTCATTCCCGTGTCGAAATGGATCGCGGCTTTCGGTTTGCGGCCGGTCGACGCCCATTCCTCGATTTCGACGAGCGAGCCCAAAGCGGGAAGAAGATTGGCGGCGATGAGACGACGCGCCGCGCCGGGAACGAGGCCGTCGAACACATAGATGGTCGCGTCGGGCGCTACCGCCCGCGCCGCTTCGCCCTCGACCACATTGGCGACGAAAAATGTTCGGCAGCCGGCCGCTAGCAGCGCCCGCATCGCAGGCGCGAGCCCCAATCCATAGGCGTCGGCCTTCACCACCGCGCCACACTCGGCGCCGCCGGCGAGGCGCGCCATCATCCGCCAATTGTCGGCAAGGGCGGGGAGGTCGACGGTCAGGACGCCAGTTTCCGCCGGGTCCGAAGTCTCGGTCTGGGGCCGCAGGCGCGTAGCGGGTTCGATGATTCCCATCTCAACGCCATTTTAGGCCGCAAAAGGCGGCGTCCAGATGGCGGGGGATGTTTTACGCTTAATTCGGAAGCAAGACTTCAAATTTTGCGCGCACTTCGGAAGGGAGGCGGCGGGCCCGGCCGGCTTCAACGCACACGACTTTGACCTTGGCGCGGACCAGCAGTTCCGCCTGCCGCAAAACCCGCTGCTCAAGCGTCAGCGAGGCGCCGCCAAGCTCAAGAGCCTCGGTTTCGACGGTCAGCAGATCGTCCATTGTCGCGGGCTTACGAAAGTCGACGTCCATCGATCGAACGACAAAGAATATCGGCGCGCCCGAGGCGCCCTCCAACAGCGCGCGCTGATCTAACCCGACCGAGCGCAACATCTCGGTGCGCGCCCGCTCCATGAAGCGCAAATAGGAAGCGTGGTAGACGAGGCCGGAAAAATCAGTGTCTTCGTAATAGACGCGAATGGAGAGGCGCTGACACGGTTCGATCGTCTTCATCTGATTTGGCTGGCTGGACGGTCTGAGTTTTGCGAGGGAGGGGCTTGAGCGCCGCTGTTCTTGATACTGACCGCAATCGTCGCATTTACTAAATACGCTGTCATAGTCGGCAGAGAGCTCGCGCGAAGCGAGCGCAACCATAGCTGAGGAGCTTCCCCATGTCTTTCGCCATCGGCGAGACCGCGCCGGATTTTGAAGCCGAAACCACTCAGGGACACATCAAATTCCACGATTGGATCGGCGATTCCTGGTGCATTCTATTCTCGCATCCCAAGGACTTCACGCCGGTCTGCACGACCGAGCTTGGCTACATGGCTAAACTCGAGCCGGAATTTAAGCGACGCAACGTCAAGATCATCGGCTTGAGCGTCGACCCGGTCGATAATCATGCGAAATGGGCGGTCGACATCGAAGAGACTCAGGGCGCAAAGCCGAACTATCCGATGATCGGCGATTCTGATCTGCGCATTTCCAAGCTTTACGGAATGTTGCCGGCGAGCGCAGGCGGCGACGCCAGCGTCAGGACGCCGGCCGACAATCAGACCGTGCGCAACGTCTTCGTCATCGGCCCCGACAAGAAAATTAAACTCATCATCGTCTATCCGATGACGACGGGCCGCAACTTCGATGAAGTTTTGCGCGTCATCGACTCGTTGCAACTGACCGCGAAGCACAGGGTGGCGACGCCGGTGAATTGGCAGCCGGGCGAGGATGTCATCATCGCCGGTTCGGTTTCCGATGAAGAGGCGAAGAAGATCTATCCAGACGGCTGGAACGCGCCGCGGCCCTATCTGCGTATCGTTCCGCAGCCGAAGTGATTGGCGGCGACGCGCTCTGCTTGAATCGCAGGTCATTCCTGGCCTTCTTCAAACAATCCGAATTGCGCGGCGGGGCGCGCCGGCTCAGCGAGGCCAAGGTGACGAAAGGCGTGCGGCGTCAAAAGACGTCCGCGCGGCGTGCGTTGCAGAAACCCTTGCTGCAACAGAAACGGCTCGATGATGTCCTCGATCGCGTCACGCGGCTCCGACAGAGCCGCGGCGATCGTCTCGATGCCGACAGGGCCGCCGCCGAAATTGACGGCGACAAGATCGAGATAGCGGCGATCCATCACGTCGAGGCCGATCGTATCGACTTCGAGGAGCGACAAAGCGCGATCGGCGAGCTTGCGCGTAATCGCTCCGGCGCCATCGACGATGGCGAAGTCGCGCACGCGCCGCAGAAGGCGGCCGGCGATGCGGGGCGTGCCGCGCGAGCGTCGCGCAATCTCTTTTGCGCCTGCGTCGTCCAAACCGACGCCGAGCACGCGCGCGCCGCGCTTAACGATGAGCTCCAATTCTTCCGGCGTATAAAAATTCAGCCGAATAGGAATGCCGAAGCGATCGCGTAGCGGCGTCGTCAGCAACCCAGCGCGCGTCGTCGCGCCGATGAGGGTGAATTTCGCGAGATCGATCTTCACCGAACGCGCCGCCGGACCTTCGCCGATGATGAGGTCGAGCTGGAAGTCTTCCATCGCGGGATAGAGGATTTCTTCCACCGCCGGGTTTAAGCGATGAATTTCGTCGATGAACAACACGTCGCGCGGCTCGAGATTGGTGAGCTGCGCAGCGAGGTCGCCGGCCTTGGCGATGACGGGACCCGAGGTCGAGCGGAAGTTGACGCCAAGCTCGCGCGCAACGATCTGCGCCAGCGTCGTCTTGCCTAATCCGGGTGGGCCGACGAGCAGCACATGATCGAGCGCGTCGCCGCGCGACTTGGCGGCCTCGATGAACACCTTGAGATTGGCGCGCGCCGCCTCCTGCCCGGTGAAGTCGGCGAGCGATAGCGGGCGCAGCGACGCGTCGGCGTCATCTTCGCGCTGCTCAGGGCTGACAAGGCGCGCGGGCGTGGTCAAATGGGCGGCTCCCATGCGCTGGCGCAGGCGCTGTGCTATGATGTGCGGCAAACGGAGCCGCGCCGTGAATCGCCCGTCCTCGCAATATGAGTATATGTCCCTCGACGATTTCGAGGAACTTCTGGCCGACAAGCCCGCCGACGAAAAGTGGGAGCTGATCGGCGGCCGCGTCGTGCGCATGATGGTCGGCGCGCGCTGGGAGCATAAAAGGATCATTCAAAATCTGACGGTCGCCTTGATGAACGAATTTCGTCGCCGGGGGTCAGATTGCCGGCCGTTCGACGAGACGTTCTGGCTCAAGGAGCGCCTACTCGATTTGGCGTGCTTTCCCGATGTGATGGTGAGATGCGGGCCATTGCCTCGTGACGCGACCTCGATCGACGACCCAGTCGTCCTGATCGAGGTCGTCTCGAAAGGCTCTGCGCAGCGCGATCGCTGGGAAAAATGGGGACTTTATCAAAGGCTCCCGTCGCTTCAGCATTATGTGCTGGTCGAGCGCGATCATCTCGCCGTCGATGTCATCGACCGCGTCGAGGGGGGCTTCTTCGAACGCCCGAGACTCGGCGCAATCGGCGACGCGCTTCGCTTGCCGGCGATAAAATTCGAGATGCCGCTCGCCGAAATCTATCGGGACGTCATCGCGGCCTAAACCCCGCCGCTCAGCGCGCGAGTTCTCGCAGTCCTTGCCGGATAAGCGCGCCAGCCTCGGCGCCTTCGCCAAGCTGCTTGAGGCCTTCTGCCACTGCGGCCGCCGCTTGCGGGCGTCCGTAACCGAGATTGACCAGAGCAGAGATCGCGTCGCGTGCGGCCGACGGCGCGCCTTCGGGCTCTTCGCCTGAAAGCCGCGCGACGGCGGGATCGACCGCGCCGAAGACTGGCGCCTTATCCTTCAGCTCCGCGACGATGCGCGCCGCAAGCTTCGGTCCGACGCCCGGCGCGCGGGCGACCGTCGCCTTGTCCTGCATGGCGATAGCAGAGGCGAGATCATTCGCGGGAAGGATCGAAAGGATCGCCAGCGCCACTTTGGCGCCGACGCCCTGGACTGACTGCAAAAGCCGAAACCAGTCGCGCTCCGCCTCGGACGCGAAACCAAAGAGCCTGATCGAATCTTCGCGCACTTGCGTCTCGATGGCGAGCGCGGACGCCTCGCCGACGCGCGGCAGCTTTTGCAGCGTGCGCGTCGAACAATGCACGACATAGCCGACGCCGTTGACGTCGAGAATCACAAAGTCCTCGCCATAGCTGTCGACGAGGCCCTTGAGCTTGCCGATCATGGCGCGCAGCGCGGGAAGACCGCGCTCTTCGTTCCATCCGCCCAAAGGATCTGCAGGCCGACGGCGTCGACGATAAGGGTGAACGTCTCCTGGCGCGGCTTCACCGATTCCTCGCCCATGCAGGATTTGGCGGTCGCCTTGTAGATGGCGCGGCCGCCCTTGTTTTCGGTCTGGTCGTAGTCCACGCCCTTGCAGTTGAATGTCGGCAGGACGGTTTCGCTTTCGGTGATCGTCACGAAATAGTCCTTCGCCTTGCAGGCGGCGGCGTCGAGCGCATAGCGCCCCGCTGGCGAATCCTTATTTACCGATGCGGCCAGGGCAGGCGCCGCCGACAAAGCGAGTAGGAAAGCGAGGTTTCTCATCCAGTCTTCTCCTTAAGCGCACGCGCGCCGCGGTGCTGCGCATGGCAGATCGCCACCGCCAGCGCATCGGCGGCGTCGGCGCTCGTCGCGGCGCTCGCCGGCAACAGCACGCGCACCATCATCTGAACTTGCGCCTTGTCGGCGTGGCCGGCGCCGACGACGGTCTTCTTGACGAGATTGGCGGCATATTCGGCGATGACGAGACCGGCGAGCGCGGGGGCGGTCAGCGCCACCCCGCGCGCCTGTCCGAGCTTTAGGGCCGATTGCGGATCGCGGTTGACGAAAGTCTCCTCGATCGCCGCTTCATGCGGCGCATGGTCGGCGATGACGCCCATCAGCCCGTCGTGCAATTGCCGAAGCCGTTCGCCCATGTTGAGGCTCGCGTCCGAGCGGACGCGCCCGCAGGCGATGAAGGAAAGCCGCGAACCCTGCGCTTCGATGACGCCCCAGCCGGTGTTGCGCAGGCCGGGATCGATTCCAAGGATGCGAATCGGGGCAGGGATCATGGCGCCAGCGTAGGCGGAAAGGGGCATTGGGGCGAGCTATTGCGGCGTCCTGACTTCTCAGGGCGGTCGCGTATTCGGCCGCTCGCGCGTTTTGCCATCGAGCAGACAGCTGACAGTTACGTCGCCCATGACGTTGATGGCTGTCCGGCAGCGGTCCAACAACCAGTCGACGGTAAGAAGCATGGCGATGTAGTCGGTGGGCAGCGCCACGGCCTTGAAGACCATGGTCATCGTCACCAAACCCGCTTCTGGAATGCCGGCCGCGCCGACGGACGCGACCACGGACGTCAGCACGACGATGAACTGCTGGCCGAGCGTCAATTGCATGTCGAGCAATTGCGCAACGAACAAGGCCGACATGGCTTCATAGAGAGCTGTGCCGTCATTATTGAAATTTGCGCCCACGAGCGCGCCCATGCTGGCGGACTCCTCGCGCAGCCCAACGTTTTCGCGCAGGCACGCGTAGGTCACCGGCATCGTGGCGGTGGAACTGCCCGTCGAGAACGCCATCACCAACGCATCGCGGACGCCCCGCAGCAGTTCGATCGGGCGCACCCAAGAACCCAGTCGCACGCGAATGAGATAGTAGCCAGCTTGCAAGGTCAGCGCCGCGAGGACGGCGACGACAAAGCCCCCGAGGGCGAGAAAATCGCCAAAGCCCTTTACGCCGACGATGCTGGCGACGATGCCGAAAACAGCCAGCGGCACCAGGTCTATGATCCAGTGCAGAATTGTAATCAGGCTGGTCAGCGCCACGTGAACGAGGTCTTCGACGGTGCGCACTTCATGATGCCGCACGCTTCTCAAGGCGACGCCCAGCGCCACCGCGATGAAGATGACGCCCATCACCGTGCCATTGTCTGAAAATGGCCCGCCGATGCTCTTGGGCACGTTGTCCAAGAATTGCGCGAAGGGATCGGCTATGGCCGCGGCTTTGGCGGGCTCGCGCGCCGGCGCGGGGTTCGACCATGAACCGGGTTGAAGGACATTGGCGACAAGGAGGCCGATGCCGATCGCCACCAGCGTGTTGGTCAACAGCAGCGCGACCAAGCGCAACGCCCGCCGGCCGCCAAGATGCGCGCGCATCAGCGCTTGCAGAATCGCCAGCAGAATCAGCGGAGGCGCAAGCGCCCCCAATATCCGCAACACAAGCTTGGCCGGCGTCTCGAGCGCCGCCGCTTGCTCGCCAAGGGTGACGCCAACAGCAAGCCCCAGCGCCACGGCCCCCAAGATGCGCAGATACAAGGGCGTCGCGCGCCACCAGCCGAGGACGCCCAGGCGGGTCATCCGTTCCGAATCTTGTGAGACCAACTGGGACGACCCTTGTCTTGGCGAGAGACGGCTATTGAGCGTGCGTTGGCGACAGAATGAGAGCTTTTCCGGCCTCTTCGGCTTGCGATCAAGCCTCCGCCTTCGTCACCGCGTCCGCCACGGCGTCAAAGGCGAGCATCGTCGAGCCGTGGCGGGCCTTGTAATCGCGCACCGGCTCCAGCACCGCAAGATCGGCCCATTTGCCGGTCGGCGGCGGGCCGTTTTCCTTCAGCATTTTTCGCAGCGCCTCGCGCGCCTCGCGCAGCTCCTGCGGAGTCGAGCCGACGATGTTTCGGGCCATGATCGAGGCCGACGCCTGACCTAGCGCGCAGGCCTTCAACTCATGGGCGTAGTCCGCCACTTTGCCTTCGCGCAGGTTCAAATCGACGGTGATCGTGGAGCCGCAGAGCTTGGAATAGGCGGAGGCGGTCGCGTCCGGCTGCGGCAGCCGGCCGATGCGCGGAATGTTTCCGGCAAGCTCCAGAATGCGTTGATTATAAATGTTGTTGAGCATCGCCGCCGGCGCGTTTCAAGCCAAGGCCTTACCATCGCCTTGATAAATCTCTATATAGGATTTTGCGCGCCTTCGCGAAAGCGATAGCCGCGCCGGGGCCGTCCAAGGCCCCTATTCGTCTCGAATTCTCGCGTGATCTCGCAACCATCAGGAGAGGGCGACGATTTGAGGGGTGCCTTGCACGCTTCGTGCTAGGCGTGAGCCGGCCGACGCGCCTTGTAGGGCGCGCGCTGGACGCATTTGGAGGCGCCACATGGACGACGTGGTTAAGACCTTTCCCTTTTCTTCCCTCGAGACGGCGCGAACCGTAGAACGCCCCTCCCGCGATGAAGCCGAAGCGGCGGTCCGTACGCTATTGCGATGGGCTGGCGACGATCCCGACCGCGAAGGCCTGCGCGACACGCCAAGGCGCGTCGTCAAGGCCTATGAGGAATTCTTCAGCGGCTATCGGGAGAGCGCCGACGAGGTTCTGTCGAAGGTCTTCGAGGAGGTCGAAGGCTACGACGATCTCGTGCTTGTGCGCGACATCCCGTTCACTTCGCACTGCGAACACCATGTCGTGCCTTTCGTCGGTAAGTCGCATATCGCCTATTATCCGAACGGCGGCGTGGTCGGTCTGTCGAAGCTCGCCCGACTCGTCGAGATTTTTGCCCGCCGCCTTCAGACGCAGGAAGCGATGACGGCGCAGATCGCGTCGGCGATCGACGAAGCGCTCGCGCCGCGCGGCGTCGCCGTGATGGTCGAAGCGGAACATATGTGCATGTCGATGCGCGGCGTGATGAAGCAGGGGTCGTCCACGGTCACCATGCAGTTTTCAGGCGTGTTCCGCGACGATCCCGCGGAGCAGGCGCATTTCTACACGCTGCTGCGCGGAGCGCGGTGATGGCGCAGGCCGCCAAAGAGGATGTGGAGGAGGGGGTCGTCTTCGCGCCGAAATTCGACGCGCATGGCCTCATCGTGTGCGTCACCACAGAGGCCGCGACGCGCGAAGTGCTGATGGTCGCCTATATGAACGAAGTCGCGCTCAAAAAGACGATCGAGACGGGCTTCGCCCATTATTGGTCGCGGTCCCGCCAGGCTCTGTGGCGCAAGGGAGAGACCTCAGGTCAGACTCAAAAGGTCCTGTCGTTGCGCGTCGACTGCGATCAGGACGCCTTGTTGCTTGAGGTCGAAGTCGGCGGCGACGGCAAGGCCTGCCATACCGGTAGGAAATCCTGCTTCTATCGGGCGCTCGACGGCGCTGGCGCGCTGGTTTTCCGTGCCGAGCATGCGTAGGCGGCTCTATCTGGCGGAAAGTTAACCCAGAAGCCACTTTCGAGGCGCAGACTACGCGCCAATATAACTGTTGCTACTTCCCTGCAGAGGAGACCGTGGAGCAGGATGGCCAGTATGTTATCGCTACGCTCACGCAATCTCCCGAATCAAGACGCTGACGCGGGTAGCGCGATGACGGACGAACCACAAGCTCCTCCGACCACCGTCGTTCGCAAGGCGGATACCGACGCCAAGCGGGAGAAACGTGGAGGGCCGACGATCGGATTAGCGCTCGGCGCGGGGGCGGCGCGCGGCTGGTCGCACATCGGCGTGATCCGCGAGCTTGTCGCCCACGGAATCTACCCGGACGTGATCGCGGGCACGTCCATCGGGGCAGTGGTCGGCGGATGTTACGCCGCCGGCAAGCTTGATGCGATCGACGCCTTTGCGCGCTCGTTGACCAAGAGGCGCGTATTCACCCTGATGGATCTGTCGTTTTCCGGGGCGAGCCTGATCACCGGCGAACGTCTGCGGTCCGCGCTGGAGAAGGAGCTCGCGGACATCGAGATCGAAGATCTGCCGATTCCCTTCGCGGCCGTCGCGACTGAAGTCGGCACCGGACACGAGGTTTGGCTGCAGCACGGTTCGCTGCCGCTCGCGATTCGCGCCTCTTATGCGTTGCCGGGCATTTTCGAGCCTGTGCGTATCGGCGAACGCTGGTTGTTCGATGGCGCGCTGGTCAACCCCGTCCCGGTCACCGTATGCCGGGCGCTTGGCGCTGAATATGTGATCGCCGTGAATGTCACGGCTGACACGATGTATCGCGCGCGGGTCATCCGCGACGATCCGGCGGCGGTCAAGCGTGCGGCGGAGGCCGGGCCGTTTGGAGAAAAGGCCGACGTCTCCTTCGCGGATCGGTTCCTGCCCCGTTATTTCGATCGCCTGGCTAGCGACGCGCCGAATGTCGCCACCGCCATGATTGACGCCTTCAATATCATCCAGGACCGGATTCTGCGTTCGCGATTGGCTGGCGACCCGCCGGACGCGACCATCACAGCGCGCATGGAGGAGGTCGGAATGTTCGACTTCCACAGGGCTGAGCAGCTCATCCATGTCGGCAGCGAGGCGACGAAGCGGGCGCTGCCGAATATCTTCGCTCACATCCCGCTGCCCACTGCGGCGTCCGCGACCTAGGCCTGAGCGATATATTCCCGCATCGAGCGGTGTTCTTCCTCGATGACGCGTATGCGGTATTTGACGACGTCGCCAATCGAGATGAGCCCCACGAGCAGGGTTTCCCGGACCACCGGAATATGCCGGCGCCGTTCGACCGTCATGACGCGCATCGTATTCTCGACAGCGTCCTCTTCGCGGGCCGGCTGGGGGTTGGGCTGCATGTAGGACGATATCGGTTGCGTCAGCGCCCCGGGTCCGTCCAGCGCGACTGCCGAAACGATGTCGCGCTCGGCGATCAGTCCGATGAGTCGGCCGCTGTCGTCCAAAATGACAAGCGCGCCGATTCTGTAACGCATCATGAGCTGAGCCGCCTGTTGCAATGTTGTGTCGGCGCTCGCCGTCACCACCTCTCTTCCTTTCTCTGCGAGTATGTTCGAGATCGTCATTTGGCCCTCCTTTTCGCTCTCGACCGGTCTCCCTCGCCAGTCGAAGGGCGTTACTGCGAATTCAAGGCGCGCCGGCCCGCGCGATCGAATAGACTGAAAAAGAGCAGGCCGAACAAAAACCCTCCCACGTGCGCCTCCCAGGCAATGGCGCTTGAGACGCCGGCCGCCTGCGGGAATGCGCCAAGAAGCAAGTTCGCCGCTAGCCATGCAATGAGGAAAAACATCGCCTGCCGGTTCAGCGGCAGTTGCGACAGCGAAGTGGAACCCGATTCCTCGTCGTATGGCGCCCGCGAGCCGCGCCTCCCGTCCGCCAGTCGCGCACCTGGCGTAAATGCGAAACGCACAATCGCCCCCATTGTTCCTGAGATTGCGCCTGACGCGCCGACGACTGGCGCGATCTCGTAAGGATGCAGCGCAAGAAAGAACAACGCGCCTGCGAACGCGCTCGCGGCAAGAAAGAGCAGGTAGCGCTCCGAGCCGAATCGGCGTTCGACCGGCGTTCCGAATGCCGCAAGCGCTAACGCATTAACGACGAGATGCGTCCAGTCGCCGTGCAAAAAAAAGTAGGTCAGCATCGTAGCGTATTCGGCGCCGCCTTCAATCGTCACGCGCGCCGGAATGAAAGCGAAGGTCCCTAGAAGCCATTGAGCGAATTCCGGCGGACCGTAGGCGACAACAAACTGCACGGCCGTTAGCGCGAAGATGAGCGTCTTCGTCACGATCGGGAGATTGAAAATGCGTTCTCGTGCCGCCGTCACAGGGCGCTCTTTCGCTTGGGTCGCGCGACTGCCGCGCAGTCTAATTAGCGCTGCGCAGCCCCACTGTCCCGAATTGGAGCGGGAAGGCGTCGCCTATGACGTAAGCGAATCGCTGTGGGACAGGATGGCTCGATGGCGTCTTGTAAGGGAGTGGGTGTGTGGCCTTGATTCCGCCCGCTCCGGGCGGGCGTTGAAGCGGCGGTGCGCGGGTTCGGCTCTAAATCAGCGTTGGCTGGCACGGCGGATGCTCCGTCGACGGCGGGGCGGCGCGTTTGGAGACTGGCGTGCCAATCCTGGGCGGGCGCAGCAGGTCGGGCGGGTTCAATGAAAGCGCCGGTCACGAGAGATCTCTACGAATATTGGAGCCATTTAAAGGGAAAACGCGCCGCTCCGGATCGCGCGGAAATCGACCCGGAAGCGATTCGGCACATCCTGCCGGACACATTCATTCTGGAAGTCGATTTTGATCTCGGATTTCCCATTCGATTGTGCGGCCCGCGGGCTAATGCATTTTGGCTGAGCGAGCAAAAGGGAAGCCAGTTCCTTTTCTGGTGGAGAATCGAGGATCAGGCGGACGTCGTTGAAATGCTCCGCGAAGTCATCGACGCTGAACTGCCGGTCGTTGCGCGCGTGCGCGCTGCAGCTCAAGACGATGAGGACAGCACGGCCGATCTCGAATTGCTGCTGCTGCCGCTGCGTCACTTCGGCAAAAGCCATTCGCGCGTTCTTGGATCGCTTGTCCCCTTGCGCCATATCGCGTGGCTTGGCGGTCGCCTTTCGGGACCGCTCGAATTGATCGCCACGGGGACGCTGAACGAAGAAATAGAAGGCCCGATCAAGGGCCGGGGCGACGAATTGGTCAGGCTAGCGGCTCCTTAGCAGAGGCCGGCCCCGAGCCTTCAAGAGCGCAAGGGTGCGAGCGCGGTGTGGCGCCGGCGCCACACCTGCCGGAATTCCGCCCGAACGCCAGGAAAAGCCGGGGCTTTTCGATTGACTGTGCAGGGCGTCGACTGATTGAGTGCAGTGCATGGCGAACGGACGCCGAGAGGTTCCAACAGGGCAGTTAGGGCGAAGGTTATGCGCCTCCACGAGATGAGGATTGATATGAAGAAAACTCTTTCCGTCGCCGCGTTGGCGGTCGTGCTGGCGGGCTCAGCTTTCGCTGCCGATCTCCCCCACTACAAGGCTCCGCTGCCGCCGCCCCCGCCGCCCCCGCCGCTTTGGACGGGTTTCTACGTTGGTTTGAATGCGGGCGGAACGTGGGCGAATAGCAACCGCTTAACGCTTTCGA
>VGDT01000046.1 GCA_016869595.1 Alphaproteobacteria bacterium | reverse complement strand
AGGGCAGAGCGGGTGATGATAAAGCGTAGGCATGAGACTTTATTCGAGAGGGCGCGTAGCGACGATCGTGCCGCACTTCTGTATGATGTTTGGATTAGCGCCGCTAGCCGGCGGTTTTGCGGCTTTGGTAAGCTCTTTGCCGCTCAGCTTTTTCTTGGATATGCCATGATTCGTTCACTCTTCGCACTTTCGCTCAGCCTGATGTTGTTCACGGCGGCGGCCGTCGCCGACACGCTGAAGGACGGCGTCCCAAATCTCTCTGTAGTCGGAGAGGCTTACGAAGACGTTGCGCCCGACGTGGCGATTCTGCGTTTTGGCGTCGTCACTGAAAGGCCTTCCGCCGCGGAAGCGGCGGCCGAAAATGCGCGCGCGGTCGATGCTGTTCTAGGGGATCTGAAGAAAATGGGCGTTCCGAACGCCGAAATAGCGACGCAGGGCGTGACGCTCGCGCCGGTAACCACGGAAGAGCGGGATCCCAAAACCGGCAAACTCAAGGCCTCCCAAAAATTTTTCCGCGCTCGAAACGATTTGCGCGTGAGGGTGACGCCAGTTGAGAAGGCAGGCGAAATCGCCGGCAGTCTGATCGAGAAGGGCGTCAACAGCTTCGAAGGAATCGATTTTGAAATCGCTCATCCCAAGGAGAGGCTCGACGCATTGCGGCGCGAAGCGGTCAAGGATGCGGAACGGCAGGCGAATATCTACGCGGAGGCGGCTGGGCTGCGGCTCTCCCGCGTGCTCGAAATTCGTCCGATTGAGGAGAGCGAGGCGCGCCCGCGCGCCTTCGCCGCGAAGGCCGCCGCGCCGTCCGCAGCCATGGAAATCCCTCTGCGTCCCGGCCTCCAGCGCCTCTCGGCGCGCGTAAACATCGTCTGGGGACTCTCGCGTTAGATTACGCGTGCCCGCTCAAGCGGCGAAGCGCCCGCAATTTGCTCGATTGAGGCCATTTCGCGTTGCACAATTTTGCGCTAAGTTCTCGTCAGCGACTGGTGGGCGCTGTGAGGGGTCGCGGATGGCTCACGTCATCTTTTACGAAAAGCCGGGCTGCGCTGGAAATGCGCGGCAGAAGGCGCTGCTACGCGCCTCGGGACACGAGGTCGAGGTGCGAAACCTCCTGACCGAGCCCTGGAGTCCGTCTAGCCTGCGCCCTTATTTCGGCGCCAAGCCGGTGCCGGAATGGTTCAACGTCTCCTCGCCGCGCATAAAATCCGGCGAAATCGATCCCGACAAAGTCACCCCGCAAGAGGCGCTGGTGATGATGATCCTCGACCCGCTGCTCATCCGTCGGCCTCTCATGCGCATCGGCGACCATTGCGAGGCGGGTTTTGATCAAAAGGCCGTCGATCGGTGGATCGGACTGAAGCAGACCGAGGAAGCGGTTGGCGACGAATGCGTGCGCTCAATCGCGAGCGACGCCGCCTAGCCTGATCGACGAGGCCCGCCGATGCGTGCGAGCGCCGCCAAACTCCCTGGACGAACCATATATTAATCGCGACGGGTTGGCCGTCTCCGAACAATGTGGATCGCCGCTGCTGCTAAAAGTCGGCAAGCCGCGCGGGGGACAGAGAGGCGCGGATGAGGTCCTCGGCTGAGACCAACGCATATTGGGCGATTGGCGCCGACGCCGCGCTTGAGCGGCTCGGCGTTACGCGTCTCGGCTTGAGCGAGGCTGAGGCCGAACGTCGACTCGCGATCCACGGACCTAATCGCCTCCCGGCAGGCCGAAGGCGGGGCGCTCTCATGCGCTTCGCGCTGCAATTTCACAATGTGCTCATCTATGTGCTGCTCGCCGCCGCCGTCGTGACGGCGCTCATGCAGCACTGGATCGACACCGCGGTTATCGTCGCGGTCGTCGTCATCAACGCAGTCATCGGATTCATTCAGGAGGGCAAGGCGGAAAGGGCCATGGAGGCCGTCCGCAACATGCTCTCGCTGCACGCCACTGTCGTACGCGACGGTCAACGCGTCGTCATTGATGCAAGTTCGGTCGCCCCCGGCGACATTGTCTATGTCCAATCGGGCGACAGGATTCCGGCGGACATCCGTCTGATCCGCGTCAAATCGCTGAAGGTGCAGGAGTCGGCGCTGACCGGCGAATCGCTGCCGGTCGACAAGGACCCAGCGCCGGTCGCGTCCGACGCCGCGCTCGGCGACCGGGTCTCCATGGCCTATTCAGGGACCGTCGTGACCTACGGACAGGGATCTGGCGTCGTCGTCGCCACCGGCGCGGCCACCGAAATCGGCCGCATCAACGCCATGCTGTCCGAAGTGGAGACGCTCTCCACGCCGTTGCTGCAGCGCATGGATGAATTCGCGCGCTGGCTCACCGTCGTCATTCTCGCTGCGTGCGCCGCCGTTTTCGCTTTCGGCTCATTGGTGTGGGGATTCGACGCCGGCGAGATGTTCATGGCGGCGGTTGGCCTGGCCGTTTCGGCGATCCCGGAAGGGTTGCCGGCGATCATCACCATCACGCTGGCGATCGGCGTGGAGCGCATGGCGCGGCGCAAGGCGATCATTCGCCAACTGCCGGCGGTCGAAACGCTCGGCGCGGTGACGACGATCTGCTCGGATAAGACGGGCACGTTGACGCTCAATGAGTTAATTGTGCGCTCCGTCGTCACGTCCTGCGCCTCCTATGACACGACCGGATCCGGTTACGATCCGCACGGCGGCTTCTTGCGCAATGGCAAGGACGTCGTCCTGCGCGATGACCTTCATCTCGCCGCGGCGCTGCGCCCGCTTGCGCTTTGCAACGACGCCGCGCTGCGCGAGAAGGACGGCGCCTGGACGGTCGAGGGCGATCCCACCGAAGGCGCCCTGCTTGTCGCCGCGATGAAAAGCGGCGTCAACCTGAGCGAGTTGGCGCTGGAGCTGCCGCGCACGGACGAGATTCCCTTCGAGTCGCAACATCGCTTCATGGCGACTCTGCATCACGACCACGACGGCGTCGGCTATATTTTTGTGAAAGGCGCGCCCGAGCGGCTACTGGAGATGTGCTTCTTTGAGCAGGGCGTGGGAGACGAGCAGCGTCCGGTGGACTGCGATCGCTGGCACGCGCGCGTCGATGAAATGGCCGCGCGCGGGCAGCGCGTTCTGGCGGTCGCCTTCAAGCGGGCGGATGAGGGGCAGGAGCAACTGGCTTTTGGCGATGTCGAAAGCGGGCTTGTCTTCGTCGGACTCATCGGCCTGATCGATCCGCCGCGGCCCGAGGCTGTCGACGCGATCCGCCAGTGCGCCACCGCTGGCATGTCGGTCAAGATGATCACTGGCGACCACGCCGCGACGGCGACGGCCATCGCGCGCGAACTTGGCCTGAAACGGCCGGATTTAGTGCTCACCGGTCGCGATCTCGACGCGATCAGCGACGAGGAGCTCGGAGAAGTGGTGCGCGCCACGACGGTGTTCGCGCGCACCAGCCCCGAACATAAGTTGCGACTCGTTCAGTCATTGCAGAAGCATGGGGAAATCGTCGCGATGACCGGCGACGGCGTGAACGACGCCCCTGCCTTAAAACGCGCCGACATCGGCATCGCGATGGGCGTCAAAGGCACTGAGGCGGCCAAAGAGGCGGCGGAAATGGTGCTCGCCGACGACAATTTCGCCTCCCTCGTGCATGCTGTGCACGAGGGCCGCGTCGTCTACGAAAATCTGAAGAAGACGATCCTCTACATCTTGCCGACCAATGGTGGCGAAGGCCTCACGGTCATCGCCGCGATCGCCATGGGCGAGACCTTGCCGGTGACGCCGGTCCAGATCCTTTGGGTCAATCTGATCACTGCCGTCACGCTTGGACTTGCGCTTGCGTTTGAGCCGCCCTCGAAGGGCGTCATGTTGCGCCCGCCGCGTCCTTCAGGCGAACCCATCCTGTCGCGCTACTTCGTCTGGCGCATTGTCTTCGTCTCTTTCCTAATGCTTGCCGCCACCTTCGGTCTCTATGAACTCGAGAAAGCGCGAGGCATGGGGCTTGAGAGCGCGCGAACGGTCGCAGTCAATACGCTGGTCGCCTGCGAGATCGCGTATCTCTTCAATGCGCGCTTTCTTTCGGAGTCATCGCTCTCGCCGAAGGGTCTTTTCGGCAGCCGAGCGGTGCTGAGTTCGATCGCCATCGTCATCGCATTACAGGCGATGTTCACTTACTTGCCCTTTATGCAGGCGTTGTTTAACACCACGCCGCTCGACGCAGAGATTTGGTGGCACATTCTCGCCGCGAGCGCGGCGCTGTTCCTGCTCGTCGAGATCGAGAAAGCGATTTTCCGTTCGCCGGCGACGCAGGCTTGGATATCCGGGGTCGCGCCTGCCGCTCCGGCGCGTGGCGGCGCCGTCGTGGTCGCTCCCGGCGCATGGCGCGAACCGGCGCTTGCTGGGCTGTTGGGTTTGATGATCATCGGCGCAAGCGGCGCATTCTATCTACACACCCGCGCCAATCTCGCGCGCGATGAAGCGCAGATCGTGGGCGCCCCGACCGCCCGTACGGTCGTCGTCAGCGGCGTGATCGCAGCTGTCTCGCAGACGCCGGTCACGGCTACTGCGACAGGCGTCATAGCGACGCTGTCATGCGACGTCGGCTCCCAGGTGGGGAAGGGCGCCATTTGCGCGACGCTCGAACCCCGACCTTTCGACGAAGCGGTTGCGCGCGAGAAAAGCGCTCTGGCGGCGGCCGATGCGCAATTGGTTCGGCGCAAGAGCGCGCAGGCGAGGGCGCAGGCTAATTTCGAAAGACAAGAGGGACGTCGCGCAGCCGGCCGCAAGGCGCTTGGCGCGGCGCGACGGGCTCAGGCGCGCGCGCAGGCGCAGGTCGAGCGCGCCGAGGCGCAAGTCGCCCTGCGCCGCGAGTCGGTTGCGAAGACGGAAGCGGCGCGCGCAGACGCCAGAATCGTCGCGCCAGTCGCGGGCTTTGTCGTCGAGCGGTCAGCCGTTGTCGGTGCGCGCGTCAAAGCCGGCGCGCCGCTGCTCGTCATTGGGGACGCGAACACCGTTCGCCTTCGCGCTAAAGCGGAGGGCGAGAACGCGCTTACCATTACGACTGGCGCAGAAGCGATCGTGACGAGCGATTCCATCCCTGACCGGACATTTTCGGGGAAAGTTGTCGAGGCGCGCCGCCCCGCGCCGCCGCAGGCGGGCGCGCCAGTCGACGTCGTGATCGAGGTCGACAATCACGACTTCGCGCTTCGGCCCGGAATGGAGGCTTCGGCGCGAATCGAGATCGAGGAGCGCGAGGCGGTATTGCGGCCCGATGACCTTTGAATTGGTGGGCCGGGCAGGACTCGAACCTGCAACCAGACCGTTATGAGCGGCCGGCTCTAACCATTGAGCTACCGGCCCCGAGACGGGGAGGCCCGTCCTATACCGCAACCCGAGCGCGCGCAATATCGCCCGCTTGGCTTCGCGCTTGTCATTCGGCTCGCCTCGCCTGTAAGGCTTCCAGCATGAACGAGCGCGAGGAGCGCGCGGCGATCGTTGACGCCGCGCAGGAGATGGAGCGGCTGGGGCTCAATCACGGCTCGGCTGGCAATTTGTCGCTGCGGGTCGGCGACGCCGTCCTGATCACGCCGAGCGGCGTTCCGAGCCGCGAACTCTCTCCCGGCCTAATCGCGCGCATGCCGCTTGCGGGCGAGGGCGCCTTCGACGGTCCGCTGCCGCCGTCGAGCGAGTGGCGCTTCCACCTCGACATCTACCACGCCCGACCCGATGTGAACGCCATCGCGCATATGCATTCGCCCTACGCCACGACCGTTGCGACCTTGCGGCGCGAGATTCCAGCCGTGCATTACATGATCGCGGCCTTCGGCGGACCGACCGTGCGCTGCGTCGATTACGCGCCTTACGGCACGGCGGAGTTGTCGCGGCTCGTCGTCGCGGGACTTGCGGATCGCGACGGCGTGCTGCTCGCCAATCATGGCGCGATCGTCACCGGCGCCAATATGCGCAGAACCCTTTGGCGCGCCGTCGAGCTCGAAGCGCTCGCGCAAGTCTTTTACCTCGGCGCGCTCGCCGGCGAGCCTGTCATTCTCTCCAACGAGGAGATCATGCGCACGGTGGAGCGCTTCAAAAATTACGGGACGCGCGAGACATCGAAATAATCGCGCTGGTCATTCCCGACGAACCGAAGGTTCGATCGGGAATCCAGCGCAATGTTTTGCTCTACGAACGCGGCCAGCTTGTCACGGCGACGCTCAATGTAGTGATGTGGGGTTCGACCTGCTGTGAACGGACCAATGGCCGGCCTGTCTTCCTGCGTCGCTTTTCGTAGGCGAGTGCCTCCAGCCCCATTGACTCCTTAAGCGAGGTAATGATAGGTCGCGAACTCGATATGAGCCGTGAGTGACATGTTCGCCACGCGCCGAGGGGATGGGGTGCCCCCTTAACCGCCGCAAAGGCTGATGACTCCTGCTTCGATCGTAACCGCGATTTCAATGGTCGCAGGTGCAAGAAGATGGAGTGTGCGCTTTGAACCAAGACCTCGCCGTCTTTATCGTTCCCTTTGCTCTCGTCCTCGGTTGCGGCCTTCTGACGGCAGGCAGCCTGTACTTCATCGACATTCGCTTCCTAAAGGATGCCCGCTAGGCGATAGCTTCACTGGCGGCGGGCGCCATCGTCCTCGCCGTTCTTGAGATCGTCCTATACGGAAGCTCGGTTGGCTTCCTGAAGGAGCAGCAGCTCAAGACATCGCTCTGTGAGCTCGATGCAGAAAGCGCCCACCCCGAAGCGCGGCAAGGCGCTGACCCGGCCGCTCTTCACAAAGCGATCACCGGCTGCATGAAGGAAGCTGGCTACGAATGGGATGCAAGCCATCGCCACTGCAAAGATGCGCCGGTCCCGACGAACCCCTTCTGTTACATCCCCACAGCGTCATTTGACCGCGCAATCACTGCGTTGCAGATGAACTTTGAATGATCGATCGGGACGGGCTTTACGTGGGTGACGAACATCACGCAGACAGCAAAATCCGGCGATAGCCTGTAGTTAGCTAACCGGCAAGGTCAGGGAATAGCGCCTTGAGGCCTTCTTCCGTCGCGGCGCAGACGCCGCGCTCGGTGATGAGCCCAGTGACGAAGCGCGACGGCGTCACGTCGAAGCCGAAATTGCGCGCCGCAGAACCATCGGGCGTGAGCTGCACTTCGACCGGCGCGCCGTCGGCGCCGCGGCCGCTGATATGGGTGACTTCGCGCGCGCTGCGCTCTTCGATCGGAATATCGCGGATGCCATCGGCGATGCGCCAATCGACGGTCGAAGACGGCAGCGCGACATAGAACGGCACGTCATTGTCGTGCGCCGCGAGCGCCTTGAGATAGGTGCCGATCTTGTTGCACACGTCGCCGGCGCGCGTCGTGCGGTCGCTGCCGACGATGACGAGATCGACAAGGCCATGCTGCATCAAATGGCCGCCGGCGTTGTCGGCGACGACAGTGTGCGCAACTTCCTCGCCCAAGAGTTCGAAGGCCGTGAGGCTCGCCCCCTGGTTGCGCGGGCGGGTCTCGTCGACCCACACATGAATCGGCGCGCCCTGCCGCGCCGCCGTGTAGATCGGCGCCAGCGCCGTGCCCCAATCGACGGCGCACAGCCAGCCGGCGTTGCAATGAGTGAGGATGTTGACGGAGCCGTCGCCGCGCCGCGCGTTGTGAATGAGTTCGGCGCCGGCGCGGCCGATGGCTTGGCAGGCGCCGATGTCTTCTTCCGCGATCTTCGCCGCCTCCGCATAGGCGAGGTCGGCGCGGGCCGAGACCGGAGCCGCGAGGAGAAGCGCGCGGAGCCGATCCAACGCCCAGCGCAGATTGACGGCCGTAGGCCGCGTGGCGAGCAGCGCGGCATGGGCGCTCTCAATCGCCGCGTTGCTCGGATCGCGCCAGGCGGCGAGCGCCATGCCATAGGCGCCCGTCACCCCGATCAGCGGCGCGCCGCGCACTGTCATAGCGCTGATCGCCGCAGCGGCGTCTTCGCAACTCGCGAGGGTTTTCGTCTCGAAGCGATGCGGCAGGCCGGTCTGATCAATGACATGGACTCGCCGTCCATCCGAGTCGAGCCAGATCGTTCTGTAGTCGCGGCCGTTGATTCTCATGCTCTTGCTTTTTGTCTGCTTAAAAGTCGCGCTTGGATGAGGTCGAGATTAGCGTCATGTTAGAGGGGGCCGCGGCGCTATGCTAGAAAGCTTTCAAACGCGGCAGCTCCACTGGACACATGGCGCAAAGATTTTCGGTTCGATACGCCGAATCGCTCGAGTCCGTCGCGGCCGAAGCTTGGGACGCCTGCGCCAATCCGCCGAGCTTACCGGAGTCCGTCGGCGAGCGATACAATCCTTTCGTTTCGCACGCATTTCTGCGTGCGCTTGAACTGTCGAAGTCGGTGGGCAGGCGCACCGGATGGACGCCGGCGCATGCGCTTGTCGAAGATTCGCGCGGGCGTCTTGTCGCCTGCGCGCCGGCCTATATCAAGACGCATAGCCTCGGCGAATATGTCTTCGACCAGAGCTGGGCGCAGGCCTATGAGCTTGCCGGCGGGCGCTACTATCCGAAGATTCAGGTCGCCGCGCCCTTCACGCCGGTGACGGGGCGTCGCCTGCTGGTCGCCCCCGACGCGCCGGAAGAGGCGCGCGACGCGCTGATCGCCGCCTTGCAGAGATTGCGCAAGGCGAGCGGCGCGTCTTCGATCCATGTCACCTTTTGCACCGATGAGGAGCGCGTCGCGCTGAGCCGCGCCGATTTCATCTACCGCGCCGGAGAACAATTCCACTTCGTCAATGAGGGCTATGCCGACTTCGAGGATTTCTTGGCGCGGCTTACGGCGCGCAAGCGCAAGGCGATCAAGCGCGAGCGGCGCGAAGCGCTCGGCGACGACATCACGATCGATCTTTTTACCGGAACCGACATTCGTCCAGAACACTGGGACTCCTTTTTCGACTTTTACATGGACACAGGCGCGCGCAAATGGGGCCGCCCCTATTTGACTCGCGCCTTCTTCGATGAAATTGGCGCGCGCATGGCGACCCGCATCCTCCTGGTGATGGCGCGCCGCGGCGGACGGCATATCGCCGGCGCGATCAATTTTCTCGGCGACGACGCGATCTACGGGCGCAATTGGGGCGCACTGGAGACGCTGCCCTTTCTCCACTTTGAGGTCTGCTACTACCAGGCGATCGAATTCGCGATCCGCCATGGCTACAAGCGGGTCGAGGCGGGCGCGCAGGGCGAGCACAAGATCGCGCGCGGTTATCGGCCGGTGATTACCCATTCGGCCCATCATTTCGCCGATCCGCGCCTCGCCGAGGCGGTTTCGGCCTATTTGGCGGGCGAGCGCGTCGCGGTGGCCGAATGGGCGACCGAGCATACGGCCGAGCTTCCCTACAAGGTCGAGAATGGCGGCTGATTTTTTGCTGCGCTGTGGCTATGACGCACTTGTGCCCTGGCCTGAAACTTGTAAGTCCTGAGGCGTTTGGCGCGAACTGCTACGGATCACATGACCTATTGTTGCGGCATTCTGGTGCGCGATGGACTGGTGATGATCGCCGATACGCGCACCAACGCCGGGCTCGACAATATCTCGACATTCCGCAAGCTGTATCTCTTTGAGCGGCCGGGCGAGCGCGTGCTGATGCTGGCCGCCTCAGGCAATCTCTCGGTGACGCAGGGCGTCGTCAATCTGATCAGCGACGGAATCGAGGATCCAGAGAGCGGCGTCTTCGAGAGCGTCATGAACACGCCCAACATGCTGCATGCCGCGCAGCTCGTCGGGCGCGCCGTGCGCCTTTCGCGCGCCCAGATGGGCAGCGCAGAGGGGGAGCCAGCGGCGCAAGGCGTCAATTTCGACGTGTCGCTGCTGCTCGGCGGTCAGATCGCCGGCGGTCCGCTCCGTCTCTTCATGATCTACACCGCCGGCAACAGCATCGAATGTACTCCCGACACCAACTATCTGCAGATCGGCGAGCACAAATATGGAAAGCCCATTCTCGACCGCGCGGTCACCTATGACACCGACATTTATGACGCGCTGAAGATCGGGCTCATTTCCATGGATTCGACCATGCGCTCGAATCTTTCGGTCGGCATGCCGATCGATATCGCGCTGCTGCGTCGCGACGCGCTACAGATCGAAGTTTCGACGAGGATCAATTCGGACGACCCTTATTTTCGTGACTTGCGGAACAGCTGGTCGAAGGCGCTGCGCGAGGCGCATATGGCGATCCCGAAGCCGCCCTACCGCGGCCACAACGCGTGACAGTCGTTTTGCCGGCCGACGCCGCGGCGATCGCCCGCGCCGCGGCGATCATGCGCGAAGGCGGGCTGGTCGCCTTTCCGACCGAGACCGTCTATGGCCTGGGCGCAGACGCGACGGAGGCATGGGCGGTCGCAAGGATCTATGACGCCAAGGACCGGCCTTCGTTCAATCCGCTGATCGCTCATGTCGCCGATCTCGACGCCGCGCGCCGGGAGGCGGTGCTGCCTGAGCCCGCGCTGCGTCTCGCCGAGGCGTTCTGGCCGGGGGCGCTGACGATCGTCGCGCCTGTCGCGCCGAGCGGGTCGGTCTGCGATCTCGCCCGCGCCGGCCTGCCGAGCGTCGCGGTTCGTATTCCCGCGCATCCTGTCGCGCAAGCGCTGTTGGCCGCGGTGGGCCGGCCGATCGCCGCGCCGTCAGCCAACCGTTCCGGCCATGTCAGTCCGGTGACGGCCGCGCATGTCGCCGAAGACCTTTCGGGCAGGGTCGACATGATCCTGGACGGCGGCCGCACCCCGGCGGGACTGGAGTCGACGATCGTTTCGTTCTGCGAAAATTTGCCCGTTCTGCTGCGTCCTGGGGCGGTCGCGCGAGAGGCGATCGAGAAAATCCTCGGCGAGAAGCTCGCGGCGCCGGAGCATGCTGAAATCCTGGGGCCGGGCATGACGCCATCTCATTACGCCCCAAAGGCGCGCCTGCGGCTGGAGGCGCATGAGCTCGAGGAGGGCGAAGCGGCGCTCGATTTCGGCGGCAGACTTGCTGCGCGCGCCCAGGCAGGCGTTTTCGTTCTCGATCTTTCGCCGTCGGGCGACCTCGTCGAGGCGGCGGCCAATCTCTTCGCATATTTGCGGGAATTCGACGCGCGCCGCATCGCCAATGTCGCCGTCGCGCATGTGCCCGAGCGAGGCCTGGGCGAGGCGATCAATGATCGGCTGCGGCGCGCCAGCGCGCCGAGGCTCGATTAGATCACGCTGCGTTTAGGCGGAATCGCCTAAACGCAGATGACGTGATCGATTTCAAAAGCTTAGAGCGCGCTCTAGGCCGCGAGCGCCGTCGGCGTCGCCGCGCGCAGGCAGAAGTCCTGCGTCGCCGGCGTCGGCTGACCCTTGACATAGGGGCACTCGTAGCCGCGCGCCGCGAAGTCGCCCGCGCCAACGGCGCACATTTCCACCGCGAGCCGCGTCAGGCGATTAAGCACGGGCTCGCGCACCCATGAAAACCGCGGCGCGTCGGCCGAAACGGCGTGCATCGCAGACTTGCGGCTCACGTTATTCTCATAGCTCATGCGCGCCTGCCAGCCGACCCGCGGCTCCTGCCAATCGTTGACGACGATGACCGGTCCGCGCAGAACGCGCGCGTCGCGTTCGGTGCGCTCGATCAGCGCCATCTCGCCGCGCCTGACGCCCGCCAGGGTGAAGAGCGTCGGACGCGCGAGCGGCGCGCTGGCGATGCAATCGACAGCCTCTTCGAAATTGGCGCAATTTTCGAACGCGTAGCGCAGCAGATGGTCCGACGGCCAGCCTTCGCTTGCAAAGGCGTCGTGCAGATTAAGCGCAGCGTCATAAGCGAAGCCCAGCGCGCCTTGAGTGCGCCGCTTCATCGGCGCCTGATTGATCGAGGCGCAAAAGCGGTCGGGCGCCATGGCGCTGAGCACGCCGACCGCGCCAGGCCAGGTGGCGTTATAAAATTCGCCGGCGGCGCCCGACTGCCAAGCGATTTCGACGGCCTTGCCGAGACCGTGAAACGGCCAGTCGAGCGTCCGGCGCAGGCGCGGCAGACCGCGTTCATCCTCATAGGCCTGCGTGGTGCAGGCGAAGAGATAGGACATGTTCAGCGTCATCGCGCCTGGAAAGCCGAGAATGGCGGCGATGCGTTCGAGTTCCGCGCGATAAGCGGAGGCGGAGCGCTTCAGCCAGTTCGCCGCAATACGGTCGATCGGCGAAAGGCAAACTCGGCTGACTGGCGCGACCATGCCAAGACAGGCCTTGCGAAGCGCCGCCGCCGCGTCAATCCGCGCTTGCGCATGGGCGACGGGTCCGCCGTCACGCACGTCGAGGAAGGGTATCGCGTCCATATTCGTCCTGCTGTCAGAAAAACGTCATGCAACGGATATGGATTTCACATCCCGCTGTCACAATACAGTAAAAATTTAGGAGCCGTCGTCGCATTGTAAAGAGGCGGTCTTTGCCGTCGAATCTGTTAAAAAAGTTTGCCGAGGATGCTGCTTGCTGATCGAGAAACGAATGTCGGACGCCGTCGCCGTCGCTTTTGACGCATTGAAATTTCATGCCTCCGCTTTAGAGCGGACGCGGACGCTCGATCTCTTTGCCGAAGACCCGGCACGCTTCAAAAATTTCAGCGTCAAGCTCGACGATCTTCTCTTCGACTTCTCGAAGCACAGAGTGACTCGCGAGACGATCGCGCTGCTCATTTCGCTTGCGCGGGCGCGTGATCTCGAATCCAGGCGCGAAGCGCTATTCTCTGGCCAACCCATCAACAACACCGAGAAGCGCGCCGCCATGCACATGGCGCTGCGCGATCTCTCGGCTCACCCGCTTCTTGTTGGCGACGAAAATATGCGCCCGCTGATCGAAGCCGAGCGCGAAAAAGTTTTCGCCTTCGCGCGCGCGGTTCGCGCTGGCGGGGCGCGCGGCGCGACGGACAAGACATTCAGCGACGTCGTCAATATCGGGATCGGCGGTTCTGATCTTGGCCCTGCGATGGCCTCGCGCGCGCTCTCGCCCTTTTCGGGCGAGGGACCGCATATGCATTTCGTCGCCAATGTCGACGGCGCCGATCTCGCCGACACGCTGCAAGATCTCGACCTTGCGCGCACGCTGTTCATCATCTCGTCGAAAACTTTTACGACGCAGGAGACGATGGCGAATGCAAGAAGCGCGCGCGCTCGCGTGGTCGCGGCGCTTGGCGAAGCTGCGGTTAAAGCGCATTTCGCGGCCGTCTCGATGCGGCTCGACAAGGTCGCCGAGTTTGGCATCGATCCTGAGCGAGTCTTCGGGTTCTGGGATTGGGTTGGCGGGCGCTATTCGCTTTGGTCGTCGATCGGCCTGGCGCTCGCCATCGCCGTCGGGCCCGAACACTTCTTGGAGTTTTTGCAGGGCGGCCACGACATCGATACGCATTTCCTCAAAGCGCCGCTTGAACAAAACATCCCCGCGCTGATGGCGCTGCTCGGCGTTTGGCACAGGAACGTTAAGGGTCGCGGCGCGCATGCGGTCATCCCTTATGATCAGCGACTCGCGCGCTTTCCCGCCTATCTGCAACAACTCGATATGGAGTCGAACGGCAAGTCGGTGACGCGCGAAGGCGCGCCAGTCCGCTATAAAACCGGCCCGGTGATTTTCGGCGAGCCCGGCACAAATGGGCAGCACGCGTTCTTTCAGCTTCTGCATCAGGGAACCGACATCATTCCGATCGACTTCCTCGTCGCGGCGGAACCAACCGCCGCCGACGAACGCCATCATGAATTGCTGTTTGCGAATTGCCTGGCGCAGGCCGAAGCGTTCATGCGCGGCAGGACTCTAAAGGAAGCGAAAGCGCAATTGCGCGGGCAGGGGCTGAGCGAAGAAGAGGTGGAGCGTCTAGCGCCGCACAAGACCTTTCCGGGTGATCGTCCGTCGAGCGTGCTGCTTTATCGCCGGCTCGATCCGCGCACGCTTGGTCGCCTCGTCGCGCTTTACGAGCACAAGGTCTTCGTTCAGTCGGTGATCTGGGACATTAACCCCTTCGACCAATGGGGCGTCGAGCTCGGCAAGGAGCTCGCCAACCGTCTGGCGCCGATCGTCGAGAACAAGGACGAATCCACGCAAGGGCTCGACGGATCCACGGCGGGCCTGATCGAGTGGCGGCGTTCGCACTAAGCCAACCGTCATTGCGCCTTCGCCTTGAACTGGATTCCCGATAAGGCCTCGGCCTGTCGGGAATGACATTGCGTCAGCGGAGCATCCGAGGATGTCATTCCCGACGCGGGCGAAGCGCGCGATCGGGAATCCACGTCAGAGCCTCACAGCGCCTTGGCGACGAGAATGCTCGCGAGAGCCGGCAATGCGTTGCGCAATAGCCGGAAGTCGCCAAAGCCTGCTTCGCGCAGCAGCGTCTCGATCTCTTCGACGCGGCGCGGCTCGCCGCGGCCCATGGCGAGCGTGTAGAAACCATAGTAGGCGTCGAGCGGTCGGCGCCTTTGACGCCTGACATGCCCTCGATGATAAGCAGCGTCGCGCCAGGCGCGAGCGCCTTGCGCACGTTACGCAGGAGCTTGAGCGCGGAAGCGTCGTCGTGGTCGTGCACGATGCGGATGAGCGTCGCGACGTCGGCCCCTTGCGGCAGAGGATCGTTGAGGAAGTCGCCGCCATGTATTTCTGCGCGCGTGAGCAGCCCCGCCTGTTCGAGCCGCTCTCTTGCGCGCGCCGCCACGGCGGGAAGATCGAACAAAGTAAGCTGCAAATGCGGCGCGCGGGCCGCGGCCGCTGCGAGGAACACGCCTTCGCCGCCGCCGATGTCCAAGAGGCGCTGATGACGCGAAATATCGTAGGCGTCGAGCGCTTCCTCAGCAACCATCGGCTGCGTCGCCGCCATGAACGCGCTGTAAGGAGCAACCTGTTGCGCCGAAAGCGCTTGCGGCCGGTCGCCATCCGAATAGGGCCAATAGTCGGCGAGGGCGCCGCGCTTTTCCTGGCGCAGCAATGCGACAGGATCGATAAGATCGGCATAAAGCAGCGGCTGGTGTTCGATGACGGTGAGCGCCTGCGGATTGCCGGCGAAGGCCGCGCCGAGCAGACCAAGCCCGTATGTATCGCCTTTGCGCCGTTCGGCGAGACCGAGCGAAGCGGCGGCGTCGAGAAGGCGGCGCGTCGCGGGTTCGGAAAGCGCAAGTTTCGTCGCGAGCGCGTCGACGCTTAAGGGGCCGTCGCGCAACGCGTCGAAGAGCTTGAGTTGCGCGCAGGCGACGAGAACCTGCGAATAGACGAAGCCGGCGGCGAGATCGAGCCCGGCGCGCGCGCCGCGCCGCGCCAGCGGGCGCGTGACTGGATTCTTCAGCGCCCAGCGTTGAAATTGCGGATTGGCCACAATCCTGTCGCGCGCGCTGCGCAATCGTTCGAACCATTGGTCGAGAAAGTTCAAAGCGCTCCCCCCCAAAGGTGACGGTCTTCGCCTTAGCACGGCGCCGAGGGTTCGTCTTAGGGCGAGATTTCGTCTTAGGGCTCGAGCGGCGTTGCGGCGCAGCAGCCGTTCCTGTAGAAAAGCTGCGCGCCTGCGCCCGTAGCTCAGCTGGATAGAGCGTTGCCCTCCGAAGGCAGAGGTCAGAGGTTCGAATCCTCTCGGGCGCGCCATTTTTCGCAGAACATCCGCTGCAGCGTCTTAGCCCCCGACAAGCTTCTTTTGTATTGCCGGCTTTCTGACCGGGAGCGCGCCGTTTCGTGCGCGAATACGCCGTTTCTGTACAAAGACGCGCCCTATCTGATCCTAGAGGGAGACGCGGTCAGGCGACAGGCCTGAGCGCAAGCGAGGATCAGAAAATGGCCAAGACAAGGAAAGTGGCCAGGACATATGCCAGGAATGTCGTCCACGGGACGACTCCAATCGCATTCGCCGGAATTGGCGCCGCGCTCGCCGCAGGTTTGGGCGTCGCCGCTGCAGGGATATCCGTCGCATTCGTAGGCGCCCTCGCCGGCGCGGTCGGCGGAGCCATCCTCGGCATGTGGTTAGACCGCCGCTGAGACGACTCTTGCTCATGCCGAAGAGGAAGCGGCGCGACGTTCGCGCCGCCCCGAGGCCCCAGGCGTCGTCTTCATGGCGCGGCGACGCCTTTGCTCTTGTTGGGGGCATGCCGAGCAAATTGGTCGCGTGCGGAGGCGCACATTCGCTCGGCTACGGAACCGATAGCGTTCTCCCCATCAAACAGGAGGACGTCATGTCGAAGTTCACTAGCGCGATCATTGGAGCCATCATCGGGTCGGCCATCTTCTTAGGAGTCGGCATTGGTCTCGCGCATGCGCATACTGCGCCTCAGCAGACGGGATCGGTCGTTTACGTCGAGGAGCCCTGATGCCTCAGGCGCATCGGGGCGGCGAGAAGGCGGCCAGCGGCGTCTAAGGCGCTCAACGCCGAAACAGCAGACGGTCCAGCGATATCGCGCCGGGTCCGCGCGCGATCAGAACAACGAGAATCGCGGTCCAATAGGCATGGACCGTCCACCATGCGTCAGGGAAGACGAAGATCTGAATGACCAGGGTCATCATCAGAAGTCCGAACGCCGACAGGCGCGTCAGAAGCCCGAGGAGAAGCAGCAGCGGCAGAACGAATTCGACGCCGCTCGCCAGATAGGCGGCGACCGTCGGCGAAATGAGTGGCACCTTATATTCATCGGCGAACAAGGCGAATGTCGCGTCGCGAACGGTTGTCGGGATCTGGAACGACATATCGACGCCAAAAATCTCGCCGCCGATGGTCGGTCCTTCAATCTTGGTCTGGCCGGAGACGAAGAACGGATGCGCGGCGACAATCCGTAGAAAAAGCGCGATCAGAGAATAGGGGATCGCATCCAACCACCCTGCAGTTCTTCTTATGATGTTCATGAGGCCTCAAGCTCCATCAGGATCGGGTAGGCCGCGGCTATAATTGTTCTTCTTCAATCAATGCGCGACGCTAATGGCGACGAATGCCTCCGCCAAGAGAAGTTCGCGCAAGCAGACGGTCAAGTCGAAAGCCGCCGTTGCGCCGCTTGCAGCATCCACCGCCTCGCCGAACGTTTGTCTTTCCTTAAGCGCGTCCACGAAGACTACGCCGCCCGCGGGGAGCGTTGACACTCTGATCTCCAGCTCAGGACGAACGACAAGCGCCTCTTCGCCGCGATTCAAATCAAGGGGCGTCATCTCTTCGTCCGACATGTGCTGTCGCCAGATTGAAACGATCGGATATTTCGACGCGATGACATGGGTCGAGGGATGCAGGGTCGCCGTTGCGTTCTCCAGCCGATCAGGAGGAAGGGCGCGTACGGATCCTATTGTCAGCGGCGCGGCGTCCTCGGCGTGATAGGCTTGGCCGAGGGCATATTCCAGCCGCGCGACATCCGACAGATAGGGAAGCTCGCGCGCCGGCTCGAACTGTGAGACAAATGTCGCAAAGCCCTCCCCATACTCAAATAGCATCGGCGTGCGGGGAAGGAATTCGCGCATATAGCAATGCGCCATGGCTTGGAAAAACTCTTCTCCAACCAATTGCCGGCAAACTGGAAATCGTTCGGATAGCGCGTCGACGAGTCCGACGCATACGTTGTTTCGATAGACCGCGAAGCGTTTCTCCGGCGAAAAACCGCGGGGCGTTTCGAGCCCGTTCGGCGGTGGCAGCTCGGGATCAAGCAACGCGCGGACAAATGCGCCTTGATCGAAGTCGGCCGGCGCGCTCATTGGATCGCCGCCGATATCGAGTTGTCCTCGACGGCGGATCGCCGCCCCGCAAGGAATGACTCAGCGCGCGTGGCTTGCGCAAAGAGAACCTCCCATGGCGGAACGTCATTGTCCCATTCGATCAGAGTCGCGACTGGGCCGCATCGGGAGAGGGCATGAACATAGAGTCGCCAAACCCCTTCTTGGACTGGCGCGCAATGGGCGTCGATCAGGAGAGGATCGCCGACCTCGTCGGCATCCTCGGCATATCCGGCGAGATGAATCTCTTCGACAAAGGACATCGGAAAGGCGTCGATATAATTCTCCGCCGAGAAGGCGAGATTATTGGCGCTGACATAAACGTTGGTAACGTCGAGCAGCAGCCGGCAATCCGTGCGGCGGACGACCTCTCGCAAGAATTCGATCTCTGAATAATCCGAGGATTGAAACCGGAGATAGGCTGCGGGATTTTCGATGAGGATGGGTCTGGCAAGCGCCTCTTGAATTTCATTCACATGAGCGACGACATGCGTCAGAGTCGACGCGTTGTAAGGCAGGGCGAGCAAGTCATTAAGAAAACGGCCGCCCTGCGTCGACCAGGCGAGATGTTCGGAGAACGCGGCGGGCTTGCAGCGGTCGACAAGAGTTTTCACGCGGGCAAGATGCTCGCGGTCGAGAGGCTCGGCGCCGCCGATCGAGAGTCCGACGCCATGGATCGACAGCGGAAAGTCGCTGCGCAGCCGCAAGAGCTGCGCGTGCGGAGCGCCTCCCGCGCCCATGTAATTCTCGGCGTGGATTTCGAAGAAGCCGACATCGGGCGCCGAGGCCTCGATGTCGGCGAAATGCGCGCTCTTAAATCCAACCCCCGCGCGCGCAGGCAGCGAGGACGCCGCATGCGCGCAGCTATGAGCGGGGAGGGAAGGCGTTCCCATGTGGCTTTAGTTCGGGAGCGGCTCGAGGCTGCCTTTGCCCTTGGGCGTCACGATCGCCGTGCAAGTGCCCTTCGGAACATATTTCCATGCGCCGCCTTGGTAATCCGTCTTTGACGTGCCTGCGCAGCTCGTTCCCGGCCCGGCCGCGCAATCATTCTTGCCTTTCAAGGACACGCCAAAGCACTTCTCCTGCTCAGCCTTTGCGGCTTTCGCGGTTTCGGCCAGCGTAACGGCCGTCGCGAAGGCGCCGGCGATGGCGATTGCGGCGCAAAGCTTCTTATCTGACATTCTGATCTCCCTCTGCTTTCCATCAGGTTATTCACAAGAACAGCAATCGGTTGTAAATCGGACGCTTTCGGAGCGTTGATCGAGATGACCGCCGCCGCTTTAAGGGTCAATTCGTCATGACGGCGCCAAAGGTTACAACCAAAGGCCGCAGACTGGACAGCCCAAAAGCGGAATAGGAAAGATGGCGCGTCGACGCCTGAGCGACTAGAACTGGCGTCATCAACTATGCGCTCCGGCCTAGTCCGAAATCGGGCTGGGGAGCGTCAGAGCCAGGCCAAGCAGATTCGCAGCGGACATGGGCGAATTGGGCGATACGTCGAACGATCGGGAAAGTCGCTGGCGCGCGCTGATGGCGTCTGCGCAGGACGGCGATCACGCGGCCTATGGCGAGCTTTTGTCCGATCTCTTTCCCGTCTTGCGCCGCTTCGTCATGCGAAGGTGGCCGAATGCGCATGATACGGAAGATGTGGTGCAGGAAATCCTGGTGTCTATTCACACCGTGCGGCAGACCTATGATCGTCAGCGGGCCTTCACGGGCGATGTCCCGACCGATGTTGAAATAGGAGGAGCGGCGTTGCTCACCTTGAGCTTGTAGGCTCGGGGTGCTGATTCCACGGAAGGAAAGCAACGCCATGAACAAAGCTATCACATCGACGGCGA
>VGDT01000045.1 GCA_016869595.1 Alphaproteobacteria bacterium | reverse complement strand
CGCGACCGCCTATCGCATGATGAAAACCTTTCGTACATGCGGGGCCGTCACCGCTCCTTGGACGCGGCCTGTGGGAAGGCCGAAAGGAGCCCGCTGTCTCGATCCTCGCCGCGAGCAGCTTATTCAAGAGGCGATTAAGGCCTACTATTCGCACACGCTTCGGCCGAGATTCCGAGCCCTGGTTGAGGACGTTCAACGACGCTGCAACGAGGAGCTGTTGCCCCCGCCCAATTGGCGCACCATTCGCAAGCGCCTTCGAGATTTCGAGGGCCGCAATCGAGGCGCATCCAGCGGCGTAAATTGATTGGACAATGGCTCAAATGCGGTTGAGCGACATCCTGGAACGGCCGTTGCAGATCGTTTACTTTGATCACGTGAAAGTCGACGACTATGTCGTCGACGAGCGGACTGGCGAAACAGGAAGCCCGTGGCTGACTTTGGCGATCGACGCCAGCACGCGCATGGTTGCGGGCTTTCATCTTTCGCTCGCTCCGCCCTCACGCGTTTCGCTCAGCCTGTGTCTGTTGCACGCCGTTTGCGACAAGGCGCGCTGGATGAATGAGCGCGGTCTCTCCGGCGATTGGCCCGCGGCCGGTCTCCCTGAGACGATCGCCATTGACCCGCAAAGCATTTTTGGTTTTCGCCAACTGGCGCGCGCCTGTCGCGATCAGGGGATTGCGACTGCATCGGCGTCGATCAATTCAAGCGTTTTCGGGGCGCGGGCCACACATATGTTCGGCGGCCGGTTTGGCGACACGACAATCGCCAGAGCGCATGGCGTGAGTTGGACGCCGAGAGCGCCACGCCATTTGCGCAGCGCAATGGCGCGAGACATTCGTGAAGTGGAACTCGATGTAGCCGACGGACTCATCAATGATTACCATCAGCGTTCCCACAAAGACACGGGACGCACGCCGCTCGACGGCTGGCGAATGACTGAGGCGGCTGCGTCATTGCGAGCGCCGCAAGATTGCATGCGATTCCGACTATCCTTTCTCCCCGACGCTTTGTGCGCCCTCACTTCGAGCGGCGTTTGCGTGCTCGGAGAAATCTTCTGGTCGCCGACGCTTGCTGAACTGCATCGAGAAGGACGCGCCCGCGTGACGGTCAAGTTCGATCCGCGAGATCTTTCGCGGATTTTCGTGCAGGAGACTGGCGGCCAGTTTGTGGAAGCGCAGAACGTCGCAGGGATGAGCAAAGCCGACGACGAGGCCTGCCGCCGCGGTTGTAAATTATTTGGCCCTTCGCGCCGGCGCGCTTGCGCAGGGGAAGACTGCCGCTCTCCTTGTTGCGCCGAAATTGATCGCACAGGAAATCGCCAGGCGTTGCGCCCCTATTCGTGATCCCCTAAAAAATCGCTCAGTCCGTCGCTCTATGTTTTCTGCTGTGACAGCCCCCCGCAGAAAGCGACCATCAAATCGCGCAATTCGGGCTCCTCGACGAGTTCGGCGGCGACCGAGCATTCGAACCAGCGCGTGGCGCGCTGCTTTTTCTCAGCCCATTGATTGCGTTGCTTTTGCACGCGCATAGAAAACACTTCAACGCGGCAGTCGACGCTCGCGCCGCTGCTGAGGCGTTTTTCATAGCCGAAGTCTCCGAGCTTCGTTTTGTCCACTTTGCCGATTAGCCCGGCTTCCTGCACGGCCTCGATCGCCGCGACGATATGCGGTTTGCGGCCTTTCATCGGCCAGCCCTTTGGAATCACCCAGCGCTTGGTGTCGCGTGAAGTGACCAGCATGATCTCCACACGCCCCTCATTGAGTCGCCAGGGCAACGCCGCATATTGCGTGCGCGGCGTCGACGCGGCGCCCTCGCGCTTCTTTTTTGGTTTGGGCGTCTTCATCCCGCGAACCTCGCGAGCGCATAGAATGTCGCGGCGAAAAAAGCCGCCATAGGCATGGTGATGACCCAGGCGACGACAATGTCCTTAGCGACGCTCCAGCGGACCGCCGCAACCCGTCGCGACGCCCCCACGCCAATGATCGCGCCGGTGATCGTGTGCGTCGTCGACACTGGAATTCCCAACCCCGTCGCCAGGAACAGGGTGATGGCTCCGCCAGTCTCCGCACAGAACCCTTGCATAGGCGTCAACCGAGTGATCCGCGACCCCATTGTTCGCACGATTCGCCATCCGCCGAATAAGGTTCCAAGGCCCATGGCGGCCTGACAGGCGATGACGACCCAAAAAGGAACGTAGAATTCGCGGCCGAGCGCGCCATGCGCATAAAGAAGCACGGCGATCACGCCCATCGTTTTCTGCGCATCATTGCCGCCGTGGCCCAGCGAATAAAGAGAGGCGGAGGCGAATTGCAGAATGCGGAACAGCGCATCGACGCCGCCAGGGGTCCGCCGCACAAAAATCCACGAAACGAGCAGAATGAGCGCGAGCGCCAGCACGAAGCCCAGCGCCGGCGACAAAACGATTGCGGCTGCCGTCTTTAACAGCCCGTTCCAGACGATCGCCGACGCGCCCACCTTGGCGACGCCAGCGCCAACGAGCCCGCCGACAAGCGCGTGCGAACTGGAGGATGGAATGCCCAGTCCCCAAGTGATCAGGTTCCAAATGATTGCGCCCATCAGCGCGCCGAAGATGACGAAATCGTCCACGATATCGGGCGAGACGATGCCCGCGCCGACGGTTTGCGCCACATGAAGCCCGAAAAACAGAAAGGCGATGAAATTGAAAAAGGCGGCCCAGACGACGGCGTATTGCGGACGAAGAACGCGCGTCGACACGATGGTCGCGATGGAATTGGCGGCGTCGTGCAGACCGTTCAAGAAGTCGAAGATTAATGCGACCGCAATGAGTCCAAGGAGAAAGAATGAAAAGTTCTGCAAGCGCCGTCCTTAAGTATGCTCAATGACAATGCCGGCGACGCGATCGGCGACGTCCTCGAAGCCGTCGACGACTCGTTCGAGATGGCCATAGATCTCGGCCCCTACAATGAACGCCATCGTATCTCTGTGGCGGTGCGCGTGAAACAGCTCCTTTAGTCCTTGGTCGTGGATCGCGTCGGCCTCGTCCTCAATGCGCGTGATCTCCTCGCTGAAGGCGTTCAGCCTGCCGGCGTTCTGGCGCATCGTCCGCAGTAAGGGTATGGCGCTGCGGGTGAGCTCCGCCGACTGGACGATAATGTCGCCCATGCGGCGCATGGCGGGTTCAAAATCGCGAGTCTCGTAGAGTAGCGTCGCCTTAGCCGTCTGGTGCATCTGGTCGATCGTATCATCCATCGCCGTGATCAGATCGCGGATGTCGCTGCGATCGAACGGCGTGATGAATGTGCGGCGAACCGCCAGATGCGCCTCGCGGGTGATGGCGTCGGCCTCATGTTCCTGACGGCTGATTTCATGGCTGCAGACGAGCACGCGGTCGCCGCCGTTCAGCAGTTCACGCAAGGCGCGCGCGCCGGCGACAATCGTCTCTGCGTGCCGCTCGAAAAGATCGAAGAAGCGCTCCTCTCTCGGCATGAGCGCCTGAAACCAAGACAGCATGGCGCTCTCGCCCTCCGAATCGTAGTCACAAAACTGTCATAAACCAGCGCGGCACATAACCGGGCGTGCGCGGGCTGTAAAGCGTCGAGACGCCGCGGCGGCGACTATTTTGGACGACTCTGCGTCTTGTTGAATGCGAGAGCGTCTTCCTCGGAGGGGGAAATGCTCGCATCGACAGGCGTAAATTTGCGCGGCAGCAATTCTTTAAGTCGCGCCCTGATCTGGCGCGAGGCTTGACTGAGGCTCACCAGGCTGGAGCCGCTATAGACGAACGCGCCCTTCTCCCCCACGACGATGTCGCTCGTGCGCAGAGTTGGATCCTTAAGGGACAGCCGAACGTAATAATCGTGAGATTCCGCCGGGTCGTTGCAGGAGCATCCCGACGTCAACTTCTCACGAAAGCTGAACGCCGTCGAAAGCGCGGTATAGCGCTCCCCTTTGGCGTTGCGCGCCTCCTCGATGCTCGGGCCCTCGTAGAGTTGGACCCGCGTCGCCGGACAAGCAAACTGGCAGGACTGTTGACCCGAGATCACCGAAGATCTGATCAGGGGAAAATAATAGCCGTCGCAGGCGCGCACGCAGTAGCCGCCGCCGGACATCGAGTCCGTGTCGGCGCGCAAAGGTTCGGGATCGGCATAACGGACAGGCCGCCTCGGCATTCGCGCGCGCGGACGCATCACGCGCCAGGAAGGCCGGGAAGGATACCCGTAATAAGGCTGACTGGGTCCGAAGAGGAAATCAAAAAAATCGCCCTGAGCCAAGGAGTCGAGCGGCGACAGAAGCAGGACGGCGGCGGCGAGCGCGCCGGCCACGACACTCGGACCCTGGGGGTTAAGCTGCATTCGCCCGTCCCCGTCGACTCAAACTTCGACTGGCGACCCCGGCAGGATTCGAACCTGCGACCTACTGCTTCGAAGGCAGTTGCTCTATCCGGCTGAGCTACGGAGCCGTCGACGGCGCAGCTTTCGCCGCGGACCGTATCACCTCGGCCAACGCGGCGCCAGACGACGCTCGACAGGGAAGTCATATATGGCGACCCCGGCAGGATTCGAACCTGCGACCTACTGCTTAGAAGGCAGTTGCTCTATCCGGCTGAGCTACGGGGCCGAAAGAGACTCAGTGAGTCCAGAGTCCGATGCGGCTCGTTTTGAAATTATCGGAATAGGATACGCCGCGGCGCGCCGCGAGATTGGGCTTCGGCTCCTCGACGCGATAGGCGAGACCGTTGCGCTCCGCGTAAGCGATCGCCTCCTCCTTGGTCGCGAAATTGAGTCTGACTTGCTGCCGCATATCGGCGGAGCTCGTCCAGCCCATGAGCGGCTCGATGCTGCGCGGCAGCTCCGGCTCAAAATCGAGGCGCCACATGGTCGACCCCGGTCCGGATTGAGTGGCGCTCGGCGCGGGAAGGTAGATGCGTGCGGTCATATGGCCTCATCGTTGACGCTGCGCTCGGAAGCGCTTCGGGAGAGAGCGGCGCGGTGGCGCTCGCGCTGGTCGGGGCAGCAGGATTCGAACCTGCGACCTGAAGTACCCAAAACTTCCGCGCTACCAGGCTGCGCCATACCCCGCCGAACAAGCCGCGCCTACCGCGGCCCTGCCCTCGCTCAAATTTCGCTACCACGCAAGCCCGCCCCTCACAAGGGAAGGCGGATTATGGCCCAAACATGCGATGCCGGACTCGATCTCCTGGCGCGAGCGAAATGCGTCGCGCCGCGCCCGCGTTCAGCTCGAGCACGGCATAGGCGGGCTCGGGCGACGTTATAATGCGCTCGGACAAAGGTTCAGTGTCAGCCGCTACGCCCACCACCCGTCCGTCGCGTCCGATGAAAACCATATCAAGCGGAATATAAGTGTTCTTCATCCACATCGAGACTGGCCGTTCGGCCCCGAAGTCGAACAGCATGCCGTGATTCTCCGGCATCGACTTGCGTAACATCAAACCGCGGGCGCGGGCCTTTGGCGTGTCGGCGATTTCGACACGGAAGTCGTGCTCGCCCGTCGCCGTCGTGATGCGCGCGATTTCAGTGGCGGGATCGGCGTGCGCGACTGTCGACGCAGAGAGCGCCAGCAAGAAGGAGATGATCAGTAGCTGGAAGAATTGCGCCGCTCTCACCAGGAATCCTTCCAAAGAGCTTTGCGCGCAGCGGTTAGTGCGAAGGGGCGCTTTTGGCCTCCAGCGGCCGCACCTCGGTCGCCATCAGGCCCTTCGGGCCTCCGCCGTAACGCACGAGCACGCTATCGCCTGGCTTAAGTTCCGTCATGCCGTAACGGCGCACCGTCTCCATATGCAGGAAAATGTCTTCGGTGCCTTCGCCTCGCGTGAGAAATCCAAATCCCTTCACGCGATTGAACCATTTGACGATCGCAATTTCATAGCCGCTCGTCGGAACGACCTGGGCGTGGGTGCGCTCCGCACACGACTGCGAAGGATGCACCGCAGTCGACTCGTCCATCGCCACGACCCGAAAAACCTGCATGCCCTTCGCGCGCCTCTGGGCTTCGCAGACAATGCGCGCGCCCTCGAAAGCGGTCTGCAATCCGCTGCGCCGGAGAATCGTTACATGCAGAAGTATGTCCGCTGTGCCGTCGTCGGGGACCACAAAACCGTAGCCCTTCGCGACATCGAACCATTTTATGTAGCCCGCGACTTCGACCAATTCGAGAACGGATTCTTCCGATTCAGTCGCGCTCGCCGTCAAATCATCCTGAAAAGTCACTTTAGCGCCCACCGACCAACTCCTATGCTGATCCAGAGCATTCGACTGGCGCGCGTCGGCGATTTTCTAAAAACCCGAATCGCCACGCATCGCTCATGAATCACTTTTAGCAAGATATCATTCGCGGCGCGTGATCCAACATGCAAATTTTATCTACGTCCGAATGTCTGTGGATATGCGCGCGGATGCGCAGATGTATCGAAACGATTGTCGCCCAATCTGAATCGATGCGCGTACGCCTCCGAGCGCGGCGATATTGCACAAAAAATAGTGGCTCCGTAACTAAAGATATTCAGGCCGCCCACAAATCTTTGGGGGTCTGTGGCCCACGCGCCACATCGAGGGCCATTTGACAAAAGCGGTCGGGGCGCGCAATCGAATTTGGCGAGCCTCGCGGGCGCTGTCGCCCGCCCGCCATTTCCCCGGTTGGAGCGCCGCCAATGACCACTTCATCGACTGCGCCAGCGAGTGCGCCCATGACTGTTCACGCTCCGGACCGTACTCCTACGTGCATCGATCCACGCTACGACCTCGCCGCCCTGGTTGCGGCCCGTGAAAGCGAGCGCTTTTCGTTGCATGCGAAGCGTCTCAACGAAATGTGGGTGCGCGTTCTCAAGACGATTGGCTATGACGTAGGCTTCACGCGAGGCGTTGGTCCCTATCTCTGGGACCGGAAGGGCGACCGCTATCTCGATCTCCTCAGCGGCTGGGGCGTTTTCGCGCTCGGACGCAATCATCCGGCGGTGCGCGACGCTCTCGTGAGCGTGCTCGACGGCGAACTCGCCAATCTCGTGCAACTTGACGTTTCAGTCCTCGCTGGCGTTCTCGCTGAAAAATTGCTCGCCTACGCGCCATGGCTGGACAAAGTGTTTTTCGCCAATTCGGGCGCCGAGTCTGTAGAAGCTGCAATCAAATTCGCGCGCGCGGCGACCGGGCGTCCCGGCATTTTGCATTGTGCGCATTCCTTTCATGGGTTGACCTATGGCTCGCTGTCGATGAACGGCGACGATATTTTCAAGAGAGGCTTTGGACCTCTTCTGCCAAATGCCCATGAGGTGGCGTTCGACGATCTCGACGCTCTCGAGCGCGCATTGGCCGGGCGCGACATAGCCGCCTTCTTCGTGGAGCCCATTCAGGGCAAAGGCGTCAACATTCCTCAAGAAGACTATCTTCTGGGCGCGCAGGCGCTCTGCAGAAAATACGGGACCCTGTTCGTCGCCGACGAGATCCAGACCGGGTTGGGCCGGACGGGGCGCTTCTTCGCCATCGATCATTACCCCGGCATCGAACCCGATATGATCGTCGTCGCCAAGGCGCTTTCCGGCGGTCATGTGCCGGTCGGCGCGGTGCTGACCCGCAAGTGGATCTTCGACAAGGTCTTCGACCGCATGGACCGCGCGGTCGTGCATGGCTCGACCTTCAGCAAGAATGATCTCGCCATGGCGGCGGGCATCGCCACGCTGGACGCGCTTGAAAATGAGCGGGTGATCGAGAATGCGGCGAAGCGGGGCGAGCGCCTTCTCGCGTCATTCCAAAGGATGGCGGGCGGCTATGAGCTTGTCGCCGATGTGCGCGGCAAGGGCCTTATGATCGGCGTCGAATTCGGGCCTCCGAAGTCTCTCAAGCTCAAGGCCGCGTGGAATCTGCTGGAGACCGTCAATTCAGGCTTGTTTTGCCAGCTCATCTCGATCCCGCTGTTTCGCGATCACAAAGTGCTGACGCAAGTGGCCGGACACGGCAATCACACGATCAAACTGCTGCCGCCGCTGACGATTTCCGACGAGGATTGCGACTGGATCGAGCAGGCGTTCGACGCCGTCATCGCAGACGCGCACAAGGCCCCTTCCGCCGTCTGGTCGCTCGGCAAGACCCTGGCGGAACACGCCATCAAGGCGCGAATGAGCGGCTGACCTTAACCGGCGCTGCGCTCCTTGGCGCAGGCTCACGCCGCAGGCGAAAGGCGCTTCTCCACCTCGCGCGAGTAGTCTTCGATCAGGGTGCGCGAAAGCGTTCCCGGCGTGAAGCGATACGCGCCAATCTCTGAAACTGGCGTCACTTCGGCGCCCGTGCCGCAGATGAAGCACTCCGAGAAGGAAGCCATCTCCTCCGGCATGATCCGCCGCTCGATGACTTCAATCCCACGCCTACGCGCCAAGTCGATCACCGTGCGCCTTGTAATGCCATCAAGGAAGCAGTCGGCGATCGGCGTATGCAACGCGCCGTCCTGGACAAAGAAGACGTTCGCGCCGGTGCATTCGGCGACGCGGCCAAGCCAATCGTACATGAGCGCGTCGGCAAAGCCGCGGCGCTCCGCGCGATGCTTGGAGACAGTGCAGATCATGTAAAGGCCAGCCGCTTTCGCCATGGAGGGCGCCGTCAGCGGGTCGGGTCGCCGATATTCGGCAATGTCGAGCTTGATGCCCCGCATCTTGGTCTCGACATCGAACATGCTCGGCCAATCCCAAACAGCGATCGCGACGTTGATCGTCGAATTTTGCGCCGCGACCGCCATCATCTCGCTGCCGCGCCAGGCGACCGGACGCACGTAGCAATTCAGCATGCCATTGGCTTTTACGGTCTCACGCTTTGCTGCGTCGAGCTGTTCCACGCTGTAGGGAATCTCAAAATCGAGAATGCGGGCGGAGTTCTGGAATCGTTCGGAATGCTCGCGCGATTTGAAAACCACGCCGCCGTAAGCGCGCTCGCCCTCGAATACGCAAGAGGCATAATGTAGACCGTGCGAAAGGACATGCAACTTCGCTTCGCGCCACGGCACAAGCGCGCCATTATACCAGATGAATCCGTCGCGCTGATCGAAGGGCGGAAGCGACATGGCGAACTCCGGAAGGACGCTGTCGGATAGGCCAAACAAGCCGCTGCGACGCGCCGTCAGCACTAGCCAGCAGCCAGATTTATGTCAATATAGTTGACGTAAATAGCTCGCGGAAAACGTGAGGCAATAACAAGCGTGAACGATCTCTCGACGAGAAAGATAGCCGAACTGGCCGAGGCCGTCGCCTGGCGGAGAGCCGCCACGGAAATGGCGGCTACGACCACGAGCGACGAAGGCGCTCTCGAGCTCGTAGAGCTATTTTTCTTCGCCTATCGCGATTTCGTTGGAGACGCCGATCGATTGCTTGAAAATTACGGTTTCGGACGGGCGCATCACCGCGTGCTCCATTTCGTCAGCCGTCGGCCAGGCCTGGCGATCGCCGGCTTGCTCGAGATATTGAGGATCACCAAGCAGAGCCTCAACCGCGTCTTAAAGCAACTTCTTGAGGCCGGCTTCGTCGAAGCGCGTGAAGGCGTCTTGGACCGGCGTCAGCGCCTTCTCTACCCGACGCCGCAGGGCGCTAAGCTTGCGCGCGACCTCGCGGCGCTGCAAACGGCGCGTTTCCTGAAAGTCATGGACGAGTTGCCGCCGGCGGCGCGCGGCGCAGCCTCGGAATTCCTGTTCGCAATGATCGATTACGACGAGCGCGAACGCGTCCGGGCGCATCTTGCTTGCGCGAAAGCGGCAGGCGCCGCGCCGTGACCGCTTCTCCGCAGCGCGTCGCTGCGCCCGGCGCAAAAGTGGCGCATATTCTCGTCGTAGACGATGACCGGCGCATTCGCACGCTGCTGTCGCGCTTTCTGATGAACGAGGGCTATCTTGTCAGCGCGGCGGCCGATGCGAAGGAAGCGAGCGCCAGACTGCGCGATATCGCATTCGATCTTATCGTGCTGGATGTCATGATGCCGGGCGAAAGCGGCACCGCTTTCGCCACTCGGCTGCGCAAGAGCGCCGAGCCTCTGCGCTCCGCGCCCATTCTAATGCTGACGGCGCTTACCGAGACGGCGGATCGGGTCGAAGGGCTCGAGGCGGGCGTGGACGATTATCTGGCCAAACCCTTCGACCCTCGGGAATTGTCGCTGCGCATCGCAAGCATCTTGCGGCGCGCGCGGCGCACGAATCCAGAGGAGCCGAAGCGCTTTGGGGACTTCGTCTTTGATCCCGAACGCGGCGAATTGCTGCGCGGCGACGCGCCGGTTCGGCTGACGACGCGGGAGCGGGATTTGTTGCGGATGCTGACCGAAAGCGGCGGCGCCATCGTTTCGCGCCAAATTTTGGCGCAACGTGACCCTGAACGAAACGCGAGCGAGCGCAGCGTCGATGTGGAGATCGCCCGGCTCAGGCGTAAAATCGAAACCGATCCGAATGCGCCACGCTATCTTCAGACAGTGCGCGGCCAGGGCTACCGCCTGCTGGTCGAGCCGCTGCGCGCCAACCTCTGAAATGATAGAGTCATCAGGATGACCGTCGTCTTACCGGAAGTTCTCGCCGCGCCCCGCAATCTGTGGCGGCGCTTCGCCAACTGGCTGCATGATCGCATGCCAAGGGGACTTTATGCGCGCGCGTTGCTGATCGTGATCCTTCCGGTCGTGCTTCTTCAGTCCGCGGTCGCCTACGTCTTTATGGAGCGGTATTGGGAAGTCGTGACCTACCGCCTCTCCGCGGGAATGGCGCGGCAAGTGGCGGCAATCGTCGATATTTACGAGACATTTCCGGACGATCAGGAACACACGCAGCTACGCCGCATCGCAGCCGACGATCTCAATATGGAGATTACTGTTCTGCCGAAGGCGGCCCTGCCTGCGCCCGCGCCCAAGTCCTCACTGTTCTCGCTGCTCGACAAGGCGCTTTCGAGAGAGCTTTCACGACGGCTTAAGAAGCCTTTTTGGATCAACACCGGCCTTGCCCGCAATCTGATCGAGATCCGCGTCGCGCTGGATGACAAAACGCTGAAAATGCGCGCCTCGCGCACACACGCATATGCCTCAAACTCGTATATTTTCTTCATGTGGATGGCGATCGCTTCAGTGATCATCCTTGCCATCGCCACTTCGTTTCTGCGCAATCAGATCAGGCCAATCCTTCGTCTTGCCCGCGCAGCTGAAGAATTTGGCAAGGGGCGCAACGTCGCGTTCAGTCCGCGTGGGGCGCGCGAGGTCCGTCAGGCCGGCGCAGCCTTTCTCGACATGAAGCGCCGATTTGAGCGCGCAATCGAGCAGCGTACGACGATGCTCAACGGCGTTTCGCATGATCTGCGAACGATCATTACGCGATTCAAGCTTTCGCTCGCCCTGATGGGCGACTCGAACGAAGCCGTCGAAATGCGCAAGGACGTGGAGGAAATGGAGCGCATGGTCGAGGCCTATCTTGCCTTCGCGCGCGGCGATGGCGATGAGGCCTCCTCCCTTACGGACATCGAAGCCATCCTCGATGAATTGAAGTCGGCTGTCGAGAAGCGGGGCATCGCGGCGGCCATCAAGATCGAGGGCGATCCGAAAATCATCGCGCGGCCAGCGGCAATCAAGCGGTTGATCGCAAATCTCGTCAGCAATGCGCAGCGCTACGGAAAGCGGATCGAGCTTTCGGCGACCAACGACGGCAAAACGATGATCGTGAGTGTCGACGACGACGGACCTGGCATCCCCCCCGAGCGTCGCGAAGACGCATTCCGGCCCTTCTACCGACTCGACGAGTCGCGCAATCAGAACGAGGCAAATTCCGGTCTAGGGCTCGCCATCGCACGTGACATCGCCCGCTTGCACGGCGGCGACATTACGCTGGACAAGAGCCCGCTCGGCGGCTTGCGCGCGAAGGTCAGCTTGCCAATCTAGCGATCGGTCACGCCCGCGGGTGCGAATGGCCGCCGTCGTCGTCGTAATCGCGGTATTCGCGACCCCGCCGATTCCGCCAGCCGAACAGGCTTTGTGCGAAGGAATAGAAGGGCCGCGTCAGCCTTGCGAAATCCTCCGCGCGATCAACGTAACGTTCGCCGCGCGTGAGCTCGCGATCGAGCGTCGACAAGGCGTCGTGGATGTCGCCGGCGAACCAATCTTCGAGCACGCGGCTCCAGGCCAACGCCAGCCCCTGCAGCTTGAGCGAGCCGACCGGACCCTCGCTATCGATGTCCGCGGCCTCCAACATAAAGCGCATTGAGTTGACGGTTTCGCGGTTGAGCGCTGCGGCGGTAAGCGGGTCGCGCGACGCCCAGCGCGCCACGCTCGCCAGCGCGTCCCGATGAGGCTCGAGCGCATCGAGCCGATGCCGCAGGACGTCGTAAAGTCGTTCGCGCGCAGGTTCGTGCGAAGCCTCCTTTGGCAGCGCATCGAGAATCTCCCGGTCGATACGCCGAGAGAACGCGCCGATGATCGCGCCCTTTGAGGGGAAAAGCTCCCGCAGATCGGCAAGCGAAATGCCGGCTTCATGAGCGATATCCGTGAGCGTCACATCGCTGAATTCCCGCCGCGTGGCGAGCCGGAGCGTCGCGTCGATCACTCGGTCGCGGGGGCTGCCGCCGCTGTTCATGTCCGTCTCCAATTCCTGAGAATTTCTTAGCGAGTATTCTATTGTCGCGCGGCTGCGGGACAAGACGCGCCTTTCAACCGGAAAGTTCCCCTGCCCGGCGTTTCGCTATAGCTACGGCGCGGCGCATCAAGGGAGCGAGACCGTCCGGCGACTCTAAGACCTCCAGCGCGGCCGCTGTCGTGCCGCCCGGAGACGTCACTCGACGACGCAATTCGTCAGGACTGGTTTCAGGCTGTTGCCGCATAAGTTCGCCGGCGCCCTCGACGGTTGCGCGCGCAAGGCGCGCCGCGAGCGCGGCAGGCAGCCCGGCTTCGACCCCGGCTGCGGCAAGACATTCCGCAAAGTAGAAGACATAGGCCGGACCCGAACCGGAAACCGCTGTCACCGTATCGATTAACGCTTCGTCGTCGACCCATTCGACGGCGCCAACGGCGCGAAGCAGCGCATCGGCGACCGCGCGCTGAGCGAGGCTGGTCGCCGCGCTCGAACAAGCCCCAGTGATGCCTCGGCCGATCGCGGCGGGCGTATTAGGCATGGCGCGCACGATGGCTTGGGTCGGCAAATGCGCGGCGACGTCCGCAAGACGCTTGCCGGCAAGGATCGATACGACAACGGTTTCAGGCGCAACGAAGCCCTTTGCCGCTGCGGCGCCCGACTTGAGCGCTTGCGGTTTCACAGCGAGAACCACGGCGTCGCACAGTGCGGCAGCGCCATTCAGCGCATAGCCATGTTCCGCGCATAAATTCTGCAGCCGCTCCGACGGCTGCGGCTCGACGATTGAAACGGAACCCAACAGGTCCTGCGCGGCCCAGCCTTCCAGCAACGCCAGGCCCATGTTCCCGGCGCCGATCAGGGCGACGGACTTTCCCCGCAGCCCGGCCTTGTCGGTCACGCCTCGCCTTTCGTTTCGAAATTTGCGCTGGCGAGCGCTTCCTTGGCGCTCTTTCCGGCCCATAGAACGAATTGGAAGGCCTGATAATGCCGCTCGCACGCCTGCAGCGCATTGTCGAGCAAGGCGGCGCATTGCGTCGCCGACGGCTGCGCCCCGCCCGTTAAGATCAGCCCGTGGCGGTGCATCGCGACGCCCTCCTTCGGCCAGAAGTCGAAATGCCCGATCCACATTTGCTCGTTGATCGCATTAACGAGCGACATCAGTTCGCCGCGCCTGCGCTCCGGCGCCTTGAGGTCGAAGGCGCAACTCACATGCAGCGTTTCAAGATGCGGAAGCCATGTGAAGGCGACGTGATACTCCGTCCAAGCTCCAGCGACGGAAATAGAAATCTCGTCTTCGTCGTCCCGATCGAAAGACCAGTCATTGGTGGCCGCCAGTTGCTCCACGACATCCACCGGATGTTCAGCGCGTTCCGTTTCATTTTCTGTTGCGATCAGCATGTGCCAACCTTTTTTTAAATGTCAGCATGACGCGGCGAGTAAGACAGGCGACGATGCGTCGTGGAGCTTTGCTTGAGGCCCCTCCTTTTCAAGCGATTGATTCGAAGTCGAATCACCTCTTGCAGTCACTATACTCCACACAAGAATAATGACGCGAAAAAAGCGACGCTCTGACGTTGTTGGCGAAGACTTGCGGGATTCGCACGTCGACGTCCACGGCGCAGCGGACTCTTCCACAGGGACTCGCTTCAAAAAAATAGCTTTGGATAAAACGACGAGTTGCCGATACGCCGCGCGCAAAGAAAAACCTCGCCCGCTCAGTGTCGGACGAGGCTTGCGTTTTTTGAGCCCGCTTCTTCTACCGAGTCATCATCACCGGAGACCCGACGCTCACGCGATTGTATAGGTCGGAGACATCCTCGTTCAACATTCGGATGCAGCCGTAGGAGGCGGCGGTGCCGATCGATGCGCGCATCTTGGCGGTCGTGCCGTGAATCGCCACCTCGCCATGACTAAGGGTCAGCGCGCGCACGCCCATCGGGTTGCGCGGAGATCCGCCAGGAATGAAGTTCGGCAATTCGGGATGGTCGGCCTTTACCACCGCTGGCGGAACCCAGTCCGGATTCACATATTTTCCCTCGATGGACGTCTCGCCCGACCATTCCTTTCCGCGCTTCGGCACGGCCACGGGATAGCTGATGGCGACGCCGGTATCGACGACATAGAAGAGCCGGCGCTGACCGGCGCTGATGACGATGGTCCCAGGGGCGACGCTTGGCGAAAAGGCGACGATGTTGCGCGCCGTCGCAGTCTGTGGAAGCGCGGCCAGAGCCAATCCGCCGACCGCCGCGAGTAAGAGTAACTTCACTCCCGCAGACTTGGCGCTGCGGGATCGACGCGAAAGAGCAAACAGGTTACGCATGACGCTCACACCCTACTTACTGAAGCCTCGGCAGCGACTCTTCGAATGGACGCATTCTAACTTTCGCCATGATCTTGTCGAAATGTTCCACATTTTCAGGTTAGGGTTTAACGTTAAGAAACTTCGTGACTTTCTAACTTCACGACCCCTCGCTTAAGACCATTGCGTCGTAATTACGCCATCCTTTCGTCGAATTTCATGCGCGTCGCGCACTTGCTAAGCTATCTGGCGCAGGCGTGGTCGTAAGGAATGAGCGAGACAGTGGGACCGCCAAAAATTTTTGATCGCGCGCTGCTGCGCAGGCGGCTCAGTCGGGCGTTAACCAAGGGCGCGCCGGATTTTCTGATGAAGCGCGCCGGCGATGATTTGCTCGATCGTCTGCTTACCGTGAAGCGCGAATTTCCGCGTTCGCTCGATCTTGGTTCGCCAAGCGCGCATTTCTCGGAAGCTGTCGTGGCGAGCGGCCGTGCGCCGCCCTTGCGCGCCAGCGGCTTCGGAGGCGCCGCCATCATTGATGAAGAAGTTCCGCCCTTTGCGCCCGGTTCCTTCGAACTGATCGTCTCCGGCATGGCGCTGCAATGGGTCGATGATCTGCCCGGCGTGCTCGCCCAAGTGAGACGTATGCTCGCGCCCGACGGGCTGTTCCTCGCCTGCCTCGTTGGCGGCGCCAGTCTTGTGGAGCTTCGTGCCGCCCTCGCGCAGGCCGAAGAAGAAATCACCGGCGGCGCGAGTCCTCGCGTGTCGCCTTTCGTCGACGTGCGCGACATGGGCGGACTGCTGCAGCGCGCCGGCTTCGCCCTGCCGGTCGCCGACATCGACTGCTTCACGCTGCGCTATGATTCGATGTTCGAACTGATGAAAGATCTGCGCGCCATGGGCGCCGCCAACGTTCTGGCAAAGCGCGCGCGCAAACCATTGCGGCGCGACGTCCTTGCGCGCGCCGCGCAGATTTACGCCGATGGCTTCTCGGACGCAGACGGGCGCGTGCGCGCAAGCTTCGAGATCGTCTGGGCGTCGGGCTGGGCGCCGCATGAGAGCCAGCAGAAGCCGGCGAAGCGCGGCTCCGCCACTATGCGTCTCCAAGACGCAATGAAATCCCCACGCGAGAGCTAGCGCGTGACCTCCACCTCAACGCTGCGGGTTTGAACCGGCGCGGGCTCCCAAGGGCGCTGATAGACGAAGACGATCTCGGCATGTCCAGGCGCGAGCGCCTGAATCTTCCAGCGCCGCACGCCGGGACTACCCATCATTCCCCGTCGCCCCCTGCTCTGGCCGCCATCGGATATCGACAGAATGCCGAGATTTTGGCTCGCGGCCTGGTCGATTCGCCAGGAATAGCCGGTCGTCACATTCTCCTGCAGCGAGAAAATCGTGCTGGCGCCAGGCGTAAGCTTGATGGCCTCACCGGCCTGCGCCGGAAGCGCGATGAAAATGCCGAACAGCAGCAGTCGCGACAACAGACGCTTCATGACGTATTCCCCTTTCCGCTCTCTGATGATGCGGCGGCGAGCAAATATTCAATACACGCCCGGGATGAGCCGAGCGGTATGCGCGCGATAGGCGTCATAGGCCGCGCCGAACTCTGAGCTCAACAAGCGTTCCTCAGCGTTCATCCGCGCAATGAGCGGCGGGATGTTCAGCAACGCCAGAAGGACGCCCACCGCGGTGTTGAACGCCAGTCCCCAGCCAAGCGCCGTGATCAGCAGGCCGAGATAGCTCGGATGCCTGATGCGGCTGTAGAGACCGGTGGTGACGAGTTCATGGCCTGGCTGAATGGCGACGAGGCCGCTGAAGCGGCGCCCGAGCACGGCGACAGGCCAGAGCCGCAAGGCGCCGCCCGCCGCGACCAGCACGACCCCGAGCCATCGGATGGAGTCGCCGTCCAATATCCACACTCCCTCCCGATCGGCCCAGGCGGGTAGATAGGCGCCGAGTAGACCGATAATCAGAAAAGCTAGGATGACCCAGCGATTGCCGCGGTCCTCTCGCAGGCCGGCGCTGAGATTGCCGCCGACGAAGAGCGATGCGACTCCAAGCGCGAGTGTGACGACGACAAGCGCCGTCCGCGCTGGGTTGGAAAAGAAAGCCTCAAGCCCGCCGCCGCCAAGGATCGCGAGCGCAAGATAAAGGCCGACGGACAGCGCGACGGAGAGCGCGCGGATCAGCAGCGAATGCATGGAAACTCTGCTCCAACCTGCCGGATCATGACCGAGTGATCACGGCCGCAGGCGATGGAGCGACGATGCAACTTATTTGCGGCGCTTCGAGGTCGCTTGGGCGCGCGAAGCGAACCAGACCGATGACTTTAGCTGTCCGGGGCATTTTCCGCATGTGACACGCCCCTTCGTGTTGACGTAAGCGCAAAGCCCGCGCGAGAGGCAATCGTCTGTTGTGACGGGGCGCGCCATCGCCGAGGAGATAAGGCCGCCGCCAATGCATGCGGCGATAGCTAGAAGTCGGAAATGTCGCATAACAACCTCTTCAAATAAGGGATCGAACGCAGCGCTAAGTAGCGCAACCAGCGATCTGTGGAAGCAAACATATTCGTCGCGAGCCGTGATCCTCTATTCGTGCCTTTCGGCACGAATTTTTTTGTCTAAGGGGCCGCCGCAGCAGACAGCGCGAGCTATAGCTTTGCGTCAGAAAAATTTGACGAGTGGCCGTGAAATGCCTAGTTATCTGACTAGTTGGAGGTCAGATGAAAAATTGGCCCGTGCAGGACGCCAAGGCCCGCTTTAGCGAATTGCTGGACACGTGCCTTAAGGATGGACCGCAGATTGTCACCAAGCGCGGCGCCGAGACAGCCGTGCTTGCGCCCATCGCCGAATGGCGGCGTCTTCAACAATGCGCGCGGCCGAGCCTCAAAGAGTTGCTTCTCGCGCCAGCGCCGCGCGGCGATCTTGTCAATCCCGAGCGGGGCCGACGACGTCGCCGCAAACCGACCGAAATTGTCTGACGAATGTATCTCCTCGATACGAATGTCGTCTCGGAACTGCGCCGGCCGAAACCCCACGGAGCTGTGGCGGCGTGGATCGCCAGCGTCAATGACGCGGACCTGCGCTTAAGCGCCGTGACGATCGGCGAAATCCAGGCAGGGATTGAGATCACCCGCGAGCGCGACGAAGACAAGGCGCGCGAGATCGAAAATTGGCTGGAGCTCGTGGCGCAGTCGTACAATGTGCTGGCGATGGACGCCGAAACATTCCGCTGCTGGGCGCGCCTGATGCATCGCCGCTCTGACAATCTGATCGAAGACGCGATGATCGCCGCAACGGCGGTAGTGCACGGGCTGACGGTGGTGACAAGGAATGTCCGGGATTTCGGGGTGTTTGGAGTTGCGACGTTGAATCCGTTTCGAACCTCCTGAATACGCGACCAAGGAGCCAGGGCCGGGAAGCTGAAATCGCTACTGCCGCACCCTCGATCCGTAGCGGACAATCGGAACATTAAGCTATAAAACCTCTAAGTGGAGAGGAGGACGGTTTGTTTCTCGATCCAACCCTTAGATGGCGGCCACTGCCTCGCCGAGTTCTCCGGACAGTGATGATATTGATAGCCCGCCGGACAGAAACTTTACTTCTGTCCTCGAGGCTGCCGAGAACAGACGCGTGTCCTTGACATTGAGCGAAGCAAGGGCGCTCGCCACCCAGGTGGGCATCGCCAAACCCCTATTTCGCGGCGAACCCGGTTCTTACAAGACGACATTCTCAGCGCATCATCGCCTCTTCCAAGGTCCCCGCTTCACCCAAGCCCAGAAGGAGGAGACAGCCGAGCGGCTGGTCTGGATCGCTCAAACGCTTGAGGTCATCCTGCAGGACGTGCGGGTCTACGCCGATCCCGTATTGGCAGCGGAGAACCCACGGCCGCCAAGTCCCGACAAGATTCACGAGGTAATCTACGGGTTCCTCCAGCATTACCACCTCGCGACCCCTTTCATCGACGTAACGCGCAACATCGATGTCGCCTGCTCCTTCTGCGTCAGCGAGGAGCTATACGTAGAGCCACGCGCCGCACGCCTCTACGTCATTGATTCAGATCGCCTCGAAACCTGCGGCTTGCGTGTGACGGGAGGCTACGAGACGCGCGCGCGACGCCCCCGTGTGCAGGAAGCCCTTTCGATCTACCTCGCTCATGCGTGCGACTTTCAGGCGGCGGCAAGGGCGGCCCTGCCACTCGTCCTAGATGTTGAGGTCACGGAAGCTGAGCGTCGAAAATTCTACCGAGCAGATCTGTACGACGCCTCTGATGATGGGGTGGCACACCAAGTCGCCATCTTGGTCCACCGCTGTGCGTATGGTGACTGGGCTATAGTTGATCCGTCGCTCGGCTGCGTCAGCGAATACTTCGCCGGAGTGCTCCGCCAACTCTTGGCTGCCGGAGTTCCCGCCTTCGGAGGGCGGACAATTGCTACATGACCCATCTGAATTGGCCAGTCATCCTACACCCCTACTCCCACTCGATGGTCAACCGGCTTGAGTTCGAATTGTAACTATTAGGCTTTCCGCTCAGGCCCCAAGCCCATACCAACTGCGATCCCACCAAGGTAATGGGGCTGGATTCGTGGATTCTATATGGCGGTCCTTCCCGCCATAAACGTGCGCGCATCATAAACGAGGTCCGCAAGAATTCAGGCCAAAAGGTCTGAGCTTCGGGAGGAGACACCTCCCCTCGCCCTTTTCTCTGGACCACGACCGACACGCTTTCGTCATAGCATTACGATAGGGGAAGATTGTTGAGGAACTCCGGCCGTGTGTGTCTCTCGACGCCTTGAAACCGGCGCCATCCGTTCCCACTTCGTGCCAGCCGCAAAGAATTAGCTTGGCGGTTAGACTGTTGACCGTCAACCTCGATATGGAGTTTGGGCACGACGATGCTGAACAGCATCGCCACGACGGCGAGCAGGTTGAAAGCAGCAACGACGGCACTCCACGCGCTGCTGTGACGGCAGAACGGATTCCATTACCAACGCTCCATATCGGCAAACGCGCCGTACATCTCGATCTCATTCGGTGAAAGTGAGGGGGTCACTTTCTTGATCGCGCGGACGATCGTTGCCTCATCAATCTCCGGCTTATCAAGAGTAACAGCACCGCGTGCCGCTTCTGTCACGACAAGTTCCAGGTCGGAACCGACGTAGTTTTCCGTCATCGCTGCAAGCCTACTGAAATCCATTGCTGGATCGTAGGGGCGGCCATCCAGGCAAAGACGAAACATCTCTTCTCGGGCCTCGAAATCGGGCGGAGGCACAAAGATACGCTTATCCATTCTCCCCGACCGCAAGATTGCCGTGTCTATCATTTGCGGCCTGTTTGTCGCCCCGACCACTAAAATTTTGTCGGCACCCGCGTTATTGAGTTGCAGAAGGAATTCGTTGATTTCCTCCTTCTTGACGTCCGCGTGCGCTCCTAATTCTTCACGTTTCGGTATCAGACCCTCGATCTCGTCGATGAAGATGATGGCCGGCCGTTCCCTCCGCGCCATGTCAAACACCTTTGCGATGTTGCTAAC
>VGDT01000044.1 GCA_016869595.1 Alphaproteobacteria bacterium | reverse complement strand
CGGCCCTAACCTTCTCTTCCTTGGTCATTTTCGAAACTCCGGTTGCGGTTCAAATTACCGCAGCCGGTTGTCTCAGCTAACCGTGCCGCACCCCAGCCGCAGTCGATAAGAAATGGCCGCAAGGCCTGTGCCGGTTCGATTCCGGCCGCCCGCACCAGCCACGTGTTCCTCTCCTGCTATCGCCAACATCAGAATTGCCCGATCTTTGCAGGCGCTCTCGCGGTAGACGAGCGCCACCGATAGTCATTAGCTTAAGCTAGACAAAACTGCGTTTATCGTCCCGGGAGCCCAATTCGGCGCTTCACGAACTTCCAAATTTCAAAGAAGGAACTGTGAGATGAAAAACAACACATCCTCATCTTCACGATCGCTGTATCGGCTCGCCGTGCTCATGGGCGCGCTTACGTGCTTTGCACCGTTCGGCTATGCGCAGAATGTCAATGCCCTAGTGAAGTTCGTCAACACGGTCGGCCAGATCATATATGTCGGAGTCTATGGTCCGACCGGCGCGGGTCTCCTCGCGGGAGCCACGTTCTCGGGCGGGTGTACAGTTGGCGGAAATGGGAGTTACTTAGTCGTTCCGAAAGGCGCTATTTGTACGGGCTCGGTGAGCTGGCCTTCCGCGCAAAATAAGGTCTGCGCGAGCACCCAGTCCATGACAGGCTGCACGCCTGCCTCTTTGCGACCGATGACGATTATCGAAGTCTCCGGCACAAGCACTGGCCTGGGATACGACATTAGCGTCATCCCGAGGCATGTGGACTCGAATGGGGTCGCCTGCAACGACCCTCAATGGCTTCCAAACTGCCCTTACTACGATAACTCAAACACACAGTCCGTCAGCGGCGTCACCTATAATGTGTCCCAGCTGAATCCCAACCAAGTGAACCCTGCGAACCAAAAGAATTTGCTTTCATCGCCTCCCGGCTACTGCGCCAGCCAGGGTCCTGCGAATTACAATTTCGGAGTTAAAGTCTCCTGCAGTAAGGGCCATGCCGCCTTCGCCTGCGGAGGAACTCCCACATTGGGGAATGCAAAATATCCTAGCAGATGTGGTTACAGCGCACTGACGCCGACTCTCAACAACTGCAAAGGCAATTTGGGAACGGGCTGCTATCAGGCGTTCTTCAGCCCGATGAGCAACGGCGGCAGCAATCCCACGGGAACACAAACTGGCGCCGGTCTCTACTACTGCGGTTATCCATCGGGTACGGTGCAGCCATACGACCAATGCGCAAGCCTGAGCGATACGCTCACAATAATCTTCGCTTCGCCAAGGTAAGTCTGGCGCAGGGCTTTCGCTGGTCCGTAACTTGCTATCGTTCCTCAGAGGTTATCTTCTGAAGGCGATCCCGATGGCGTTCACCACGATTTGCAACACTGGGGCCGTGAGCGAAGGGGGCATGGGCCTCTTTCATGCCGGCAAAAAGAGCGTGCTCCTGGTTTGGCCGACGGGCAGCGAGCTCAAGGCCTATCGCGGGCGGTGCCCGCATGCGGACATGCCGTTGAGCGAGGCGACCTTCAACGGGCAGACCGTCACCTGTCCGCACCACCAATGGGGGTTCGACAGCACAAGCGGCAAATGCGTAACGCATCTCGTTCGCAATGCGCTCCACCCTTATGCGCTTCGCGTGGAGGGTGACGAGATTCAGGTGGACGTCGGAACGATCAAGCCGGCGCGCGCCGGGGCAACTGCGCCGAGCAACCAGAGTTAAGTTTGTAAGGCGGGAGCTCACGCTGCCGGCCACCGTCCTTATCCTTCGCCATCTTGCGCCAGCCGGCTGCGCCGCCGCCCATAAAGAAAATAAACGCAAAGGCCGATCGCCATCCAGATGGCGAAGCGCTCCCAGGCGACTGCCGGCAGGCGTGACAAGAGCCAGAGCGAGAAGCCGACGCCGACGAGCGGCGTGAAAGGAACGAAAGGCGCGCGAAAGCTGCGCCGCGCATCTGGCCTCGTGCGCCGTAGCACGATGATCGCCGAACAGATGACGACGAATGCGGAGAGCGTGCCGATATTCACAAGCTCCGCCACTTCCTTGATCGGATAAAGCGCGGCGACGAGCGCGGTCAGCGCGCCGGCAATCAACGTCGGCCGATAGGGCGTATGAAAGCGCGGATGGAGCGTCGCAAACCATGCTGGCAGCAAACCGTCGCGGCTCATCGCTAACCAGATGCGCGCGCAGGCGAGAAGAAAAGCGAGCATCACGCTGATGATGCCCGCGACCGCGGCAAGCGACACGATGAAAGCGACCCAAGGCAGGCCGAGTGCGGCGAAGGCCGTCGCAACCGGCGCCGGATTGTCGAGCGTGTCGTAACGCACGACGCCGGTGAGCACGAGCGACATGGCGATATAGAGCGTGAGCGCCACGACGAGCGACAGAAGCACGGCGCGCGGCACGTCGCGCTGCGGCGCGCGGGCTTCTTCGGCGGCGGTCGTCAGCGTGTCGTAGCCGAACACGGCGAAGAACACGACCGCGGCGCCCTGCGCCACGCCGGAAAAACCAAAGGGCATGAAGGGCGACCAGTTCTCGACGCGCACATAGGGAATGCCCGCTGCAATCACCAACAGCGCTGCGGCGATCTTTATGACGACCATCGCCGTATTGAAGCGCGCGCCAAGCTCGACGCGCAGCGTCAATAGGCCGGCGACGCCGAGCGCGCCAAGCGCAGCGAAGAGATCGACGACGCGGCCCACGCCCGTTCCCGACGCGCCGCTCGCCCATTCGGGAAGCGCGAGGCCGAATTGCGCGAGGAGCGCTTGTAAATAGGCGGACCAGCCAATCGCCACAACGGCGACGACGAGCGAATATTCGAGCAGAAGGTCCCAGCCGATAATCCAGGCGGCGAGCTCGCCGAGCACCGCATAGGCATATGTGTAGGCGCTGCCGGCGACGGGAATCATTCCGGCGAATTCGGCATAAGAGAGAGCCGCCGCGGCGCTCGCGACGCCGGCGATCAGGAAGGAAAGCGCTACGCCCGGCCCCGCCTGAGTCGCCGCGACCACGCCGGTCAGCACGAAAATGCCGACGCCGATAAGGCCGCCGAGTCCGATTCCGGTGAGCTGCCAGACGCCGAGCACGCGACGAAAACCGCCTGATCGGTCGGCTTCGGCTTGCAGCGATTCGATAGATTTGGCGCGCAGCAGCGAAGTGGAAAAATTCATCGAAGAGGCTCGTCGGCGGGCGGTCCGTCAACACGTGCATAGGCGATCCGATTGGCCCTGTCATGGTCGAGGGCGGCCCGGGGCAGCAACAAAAAGAGCGGCCTATCGCAGACCGCTCTCTCTTGTTTCGTCGAGGCGTCGCAGCCTATTTCTTCGCGGCCTCGAGATGGGTCAGCGCTTCTTCGGCGTGTTTGGTCGCGACATCGGCGTGTTTCTGCTTGCCGTGGTCGATGGCCATTTCGAGATGCGAGATGCCCTGTTTCGTATGCTCGTTCGGCTTTTGGGCTTCGGCGGCCTTGGCATGCTTGAGGCCTTCTTCCGCATGCATCGTCAACGCGTCGGCCTTTCCAGCCTTGCCTTCCTGGATCGCCTGTTTGGTGTGGGTGATGGCTTCAGCCAGATGATCTTCCGCATAGGCCAGTCGTGGAACGAAAAAGGCCGCGATGGACAGAGCGAGCGCAGTTGCGAAAATTCTGCGATTCATGGACGTCTCCTCAATGCTTCGCCGCATGATCGTAATATGGTCGCTTGTGCTATGGTTTCGAGATCCCTGACCGCGCGTTCACTGCCGGTCCGCCGCATAAAGCTCGCAGCTTTCGCCAAACTCCGCGAGCCCGCCTTCGAGGAACGAGGCGAGAAGCGGCACGCCGAGCAGATAGGCTGACGTCGAGCCTTCATGCCGCGCCCGCGCTTGGGCGACAGCCTCGGTCCATTCGCTGGCGGAGAAGTCGCCGCGCCCAACCCACATCAGCGCGACAAGCTCGACCTGCTCGTCGATGTCCATGGATTCGATGAAGGATGAAACCTCGTCGCGCGTGGTGGCGAACGCGTCTTCGGTCAGCACGCTGACGAAACCGTCATCCGTGGCGTTCGAGGCGTCCGCCTCCATGCCCTCGTCTTCGCTTTCAAGCTCGCGCGCCTTGACGACGACGAAGCAGACCTTGTCCGTATTGATGGTAAGCATCGCTCTCCTCGCTCCCCGGATCGAACTTGCTTGGCCTTCGCCCTTGTGGCGAAGGGACGCCCTTTGCATATATCTCTCCGAGGCGAGATTTTTATAGAGAATCGACGCCGCATTTTGGAGCCGGAAATGCGTGTCGGCGCGCCGAGAGAGACCAAAGACAACGAATACCGCGTCGGGCTGACGCCCTCTTCGGTCGCCGAACTCACCCATGCGGGGCATGAGGTGTTTATCGAGCGCGGCGCGGGCGAGGGCGCCGGGCTCTCCGACTTCGATTACGCCGCCGCAGGCGCAAACCTTGTCGACGGCCCCGAAGCTCTCTTCGGCGTGGCGCAGCTCATCGTGAAGGTGAAGGAGCCGCAGCGGCGCGAAATCGCCTTTCTGCGGCCGGATCATGTGCTCTTCACCTATTTCCATCTTGCCGCGGACGCTGAGCTCACGCGCGAACTGATGGCGAGCGGCGCGCATTGCATCGCCTATGAGACCGTCACTGCGCCTGGCGGAGGACTGCCGCTGCTGGCGCCGATGTCGGAAATCGCCGGCCGGCTCGCCACACAAGTCGGCGCGCATTTTCTCGAGAAGCAGGCGGGCGGCCGCGGCGTTCTGCTTGCGGGCGCTCCTGGCGTGCCGCCTGCCGACGTCCTCGTCCTCGGCGCGGGCAGCGTCGGCATTCAGGCGACGGCGATTGCGCTCGGCATGGGCGCAAGCGTGCTGGTCGCCGACCGCAACCCCGACGCGCTCCGCCGGCTCGAAACACGTTTTGGTTTCGCTGCCCGCACGATTTATTCGACCCGCGCGGCGATCGCTGAATCGGTGAAGCGGTCTGATCTCGTCATCTGCGCGGCGCTCGCGCCAGGCGCCAGGGCGCCCATCCTGATCACGCGGGACATGCTCGCGACGATGAAGCGCGGCGCCGTGATCGTCGACGTCGCGATCGACCAGGGCGGCTGTTGTGAGACTTCGCGGCCGACGAGCCATTCCGACCCGACCTATGTGGTCGACGGCGTCGTGCATTACTGCGTCACCAACATGCCCGGCATCACGCCGCGCACGTCGACATTCGCGCTCAACAACGCCACATTGCCTTTCGTTCTGGCGCTCGCCAACAAGGGCTGGCGTCGTGCGGTTGAGGACGATCCGCATCTTCGGGCAGGATTGGAGATTTCCGCCGGACGGATACTTTCTGCGCCCGTCGCCGCCGCGCATTGTCTGCCCTTATCGTCAAACCTCAACGTGTTGGATAGCGCCGGGGCCGCATAGCGCAGCATGCGACCTTTTCGCCTAATCGATCCGGGTGGATGTTTCGTTCGACGCCGAAGGATAGATATTGCATTGTAATAATTCGAGCTTATCTCGCTGAGACACAGCTTCTTGCACCGAGGTCGGCAGAGCTTTTCTCATTAGCGCGCAGTTGTTAGACCAGTGGGACGCGCGATTGCGGACGGCGCGCCCCTCATTTGAAAATAGGCGGGTTTAGGGCATGAGCGCGAATGAGGACCAGGACCCCGCAACCATCCGGAAGCGACGGGCCCAGGCCGACAAGGTCTCTGCGCGCAGCAAGGCTGGGACGCCGAAGAAGCCGCCCGGCAAAGCTAAGAAGAAGACGGCCGCGGAAAAGCCTTCCTTGCCCAGCGTCCCCGCCAAGAAGGCGGCTGAGGCGAAGCTCGATGGCGGCGGCGCGCCCGCGCTGCTCGGCAATTTCGAGACATTCGCCAAGCTCGACATCGAAACGATCGCTGACAATATGGCGCAGCTTGTGGACCAGGGCCGGAAGGCGCTGGCGGCGGCGATCGGCGGCGTCAATCCCGACGAGGCGCGCAGCGAACTCGCCGCAAGCGTCGCCGACGCGACCAAGACCCTCGGCGCTGTCGCCGAATATTGGCTGGCGAAACCCGAGCGCGCCGCCGCCGCCCAGGCTGATCTATACGGCGGGCTGAGCGAGATTTGGCGGCAGACGTTGCGCCGCTACGGTGGGGAGGACGTCGCCCCGATCGTGCCTTCCGATCTCTCCGACAAGCGCTTCGGCGGGCCCGAATGGAACGAGAATCCCTTCTTTGACTGGCTACGGCAATCCTATCTGCTGGCCTCGCGCTGGGCTGACGACATGGTCGAGAGGGCCGAGGGCCTCGACCCACAAACGAAGGCGAGGGCGGTCTTCTATACGCGGCTTATTGCGAGCGCGATCTCACCCTCGAATTTCGTGCCGACCAATCCCGAACTGTTGCGCGCGACGATCGACGCCAAGGGAGAGAATCTCGTCCGCGGCCTGAAGATGCTTGCGGAGGATATCTCCGCGGGTGGCGGCGTGCTGAAGATTCGTCAGAGCGCGAATCGAAAATTCAAACTGGGCGTCGATCTGGCGAACACGCCTGGCAAGGTGATCTGGCGCAATGACGTGATGGAGCTCATCCAATATGAGCCGACGACTGCGGAAGTCTATGCGCGGCCGCTGCTCATCACGCCGCCCTGGATCAACAAATTCTATGTGCTCGATCTCAACGCCGAGAAGAGCTTCGTGCGCTGGGCTGTCGAACAAGGCTTCACGGTCTTCATCATCTCCTGGGTCAATCCCGACGAGACCAAGGCGGAGAAGGGCTTCGAGGCTTATATGCATGAGGGCGTGCTGACCGCGCTCGACGTGATCGAGAAGGCGACCGGCGAACGCAAGGTGACGGTTGCGGGTTATTGCGTCGGCGGCACGCTGCTCGCGCTAACGCTCGCCTATATGGCGGCGACCGGCGACGACCGCGTCGATAGCGTCACCTTCTTTGCGACGCAGGTCGATTTTTCCGACGCTGGCGATCTGCAGATTTTTGTCGACGAGGCGCGGCTCGCGGCGCTCGATGAAAGCATGGCGCGCACCGGCTATCTCGAAGGCGTCAAGATGGCCAACGCCTTCAACATGCTGCGGCCGAATGAGCTCATCTGGAATTACGTCGTCAACAATTACATGAAGGGCGTCGAGCCCGCGGCTTTCGATCTCTTGTATTGGAATTCCGACTCGACCCGCATTCCGCGCGCCAATCATTCTTTTTATCTCCGCAGTTGCTATCTCGAAAATCGGCTCGCGCGCGGCGAGATGATTATCGACGGCATTCGATTAAATCTGCGTCAGGTAAAAATGCCGGTCTTTGAGATCGCGACCAAGGAGGATCATATCGCGCCGGCGCAATCCGTATTTCGCGGCGCGAAGTTCTTTGGCGGCGACGTGACTTTCGTGCTTGGCGGATCTGGCCATATCGCGGGGATCATTAACCCCCCGTCCAAGGACAAATATCAATATTGGACGGGCGGTCCGGTGAAGGGCGCTTTCGAGGACTGGATAAAGAAGGCGAAGGAGACCAAGGGCTCCTGGTGGCCGCATTGGCTTGCCTGGGTGACGGCGCAGGCGCCGAAGAAAGTTCCGGCGCGCCAGCCCGGCGGCGGCAAACTCAAGATCATCTGCGACGCGCCGGGCGAATATGTTCGGGTGAGGGGATAGGTCCCGAATACTCAGGTCTTGATCTTTACCCTGGAAGAACCCCGATCCGCTCCAAGAACCAATAGACGCCTGCAACCGCAATCAGCGCCGAGACAACATAGACAAGTTTCTCACTGCGTTTGCCGCCCGTCTGCTTATCGATCAAGAACAGGATCGGCATCACCGCAAAGACGATGGCGATCTGGCCAAGTTCGACGCCGATGTTGAATGCCGCGAGTGCCGTCACGACGCCGCCTTGCGGCACGCCCATTTCGGTCAGCGCCGACGCGAAACCGAACCCGTGGATGAAGCCGAAGAAGAATGTGTTGCGCCATCGGTTGTCGACGTCGCGTGAGAAGTAATTTTCCACTGCAACGAAGACGATCGAGGCGGCGATCAGCGACTCGACCAAGGTCGAGGGCAGCGTGACGATGTTGAGCGCTGCGAGCGACAGCGTGATCGAATGCGAGATGGTGAAGGCGGTGACGATCTTGACCACCGGCCAGATGCGCGTTGCCCATAGAATGAGGGCGAACAGGAAGCACAAATGGTCGTAGCCGGTGACAATGTGTTCGACGCCGGCCTTAAGGAACTTCCACATCAGCTCGGCGGTCGTTTCCAAAGGCTTCGAAAGATCGAGCGGTGGATCGTCCGGATAGAGCATGGTCTGGCCGGCGTTTTCGGTCCCCTCGAGCGTGACGAGGTGCTTTCCCTTCGCGCCTTGTGCGGCGAGGAGCTTCGTCGCGTCGTAAAAAAGCGCGCCCGTCGTTCCGCCGCAGTCAAAGCGCATGACGATGAGCGCGCTATCTTGATTGGTCGGGTCTTCGCCGGATTTCTCGACATTGGCGACGCAGGCGCGGCCACTTCCGTCGCGCATCGCGACCCGCTTCTCGACAAATTTGCCGATCTCGGCTTCGAGCGCGCCGGGTGGAGAGAGGTCGACGCCGATGCGCTCGCCCATCGTCTCGCGAAACATGCGCTCGAGATCGGTGGCGAGAAAGCCGACGTCGACGATGTAGACGCGGTTTTCCTTGGGAATGATCTTTCCCGTCGAAATGTCCGGCGTATGCGCAAGGGCCGGGGCCGTGAGGCCGACGCATAACAAAATTACGGCGGCGACAATCCTGAAAACCCCGGTCATACGCGCTCCCTTCGGTCGTGGCCGCGCAACATGCCAAACGCGGCCGCGCCCGACAAGACAGCGCAAGCGCGAGCGCTCAAACAGACGAATGTTTGCTGGCGATCGGCGCGGGTGAAAAACTCTAAACGCGAACGTCTAAGCGCGCCCCGGACCTTGGACGCGCCATGAAAAATTACGCGTAATCTCGCTAGATGGAGGCGACTTAAGCCGATGGTGGGGGAAGTAGGACTCGAACCTACGAAGGCTTAGCCAGCGGATTTACAGTCCGCCCCCTTTGCCGCTCGGGACATTCCCCCATCGTCTCGCTAAGGAGACGACGGCCGCGTTGAGCGCGGCCGGTGAAGCGGCATATGCGGCTCTCGCCGCCCAGTGTCAACCTTAAACTCCCGGCCGGGCCAGCGGCGAGCGCGCCAGTTCGGGGGGGCAATCGCGCGGATCGGCGGTCGCTGACGCCGAGGCGAGGCGCGCCAGTTCGGCGTCGGAAAAAATCCGCGAGCGCGTCAGGAAGCGCAGTCCGGCGCCATTGTCGAGCGAGAACATGCCGCCTTGGCCGGGCACCACGTCGATGACGAGCTGCGTGTGCTTCCAATATTCAAATTGCGCCGCGCCAATGTAGAAGGGCGCGCCGCCGATCTCGCCGAGCAGAACGTCGGCGTCGCCGATAAGGAAGTCTCCTTGCGGATAGCACATCGGCGCCGAGCCGTCGCAACAGCCGCCCGATTGGTGAAAGAGGAGGTCGCCATGTTCGCGGTGCAGCCGCTCGATCAGATCAAGCGCAGCGGATGTGGCGACGACTCTCGCCGGACAATCTTTCTTCAAGGCGAACATCTCCGTCGCTTGTCCTTCCCGACGCGCGTAAAGCGCGCGATCGGGAATCCAGAGCAAACACCAAGACTCTAGTTGCGACTCTGGATTCCCGGCCAGACCTTCGGCCTGCTGAGAATGACAGCGGCGTCAGAAGAACCCCAGTTTCTTCTCACTGTAACTCACCAGCATGTTCTTCGTCTGCTGATAGTGGTCGAGCATCATCTTGTGGTTTTCGCGCCCGATGCCCGACTGCTTATAGCCGCCAAAGGCCGCATGCGCGGGATAGGCGTGATAGCAGTTCACCCAGACGCGTCCTGCCTGAATGGCGCGGCCAAAGCGATAGCAGCGGTTGGCCTCGCGGCTCCACACGCCCGCGCCGAGGCCGTAGAGCGTGTCGTTAGCGATGGCGAGAGCCTCGTCGTCATCCTTGAAGGTCGTGACCGACACGACGGGACCGAAGATCTCTTCCTGGAACACCCGCATCCGGTTATGGCCTTCGAGCACGGTCGGCTTCACGTAGAAGCCGCCGGCGAGATCGCCGGTAAGCATGTTGCGTTCGCCTCCGGCAAGCACCTTCGCGCCTTCCTGTTTGCCGATATCGATGTAGCTCAAGATCTTTTCGAGCTGCTCCGATGACGCCTGCGCGCCGACCATCGTCTCGGGATCGAGCGGATTGCCCTGCTTGATCGCGCCGACGCGCTTCAAGGCGCGCTCCATGAAGCGATCGTAGATCTTCTCATGCACGAGCGCCCGGCTCGGGCAGGTGCAGACTTCACCCTGGTTGAGCGCGAACATCACGAAGCCTTCGACCGCCTTGTCGAGATAGTCGTCGTCCTCGCGCGCGACATCCTCAAAGAAAATGTTGGGCGACTTGCCCCCGAGCTCCAGCGTCACGGGAATCAGGTTCTGACTGGCGTATTGCATGATGAGTCGGCCAGTCGTCGTCTCGCCGGTGAAGGCGATCTTGGCGATGCGGTTCGACGAGGCGAGCGGCTTGCCGGCCTCAAGTCCAAAGCCGTTGACGATGTTCAGAACGCCTTTCGGAAGAAGGTCGCCGACAAGCTCCGCCCAGACGAGAATGCTCGCCGGCGTCTGTTCGGCCGGCTTTATGATAACGCAATTGCCGGCCGCGAGCGCCGGCGCGAGCTTCCACGTCGCCATCAGGAGCGGAAAGTTCCACGGGATGATCTGTCCCACGACGCCGAGCGGCTCGTGGAAATGATAGGCGATGGTGTCGTGGTCGATTTCCGAGACGCCGCCTTCCTGCGCGCGAACGGCGCCGGCGAAATAGCGGAAGTGATCAATCGCGAGCGGAACGTCGGCGGCCATCGTCTCGCGGATCGGCTTGCCATTGTCCCAGGTGTCGGCCGTGGCGAGCAGGCCGAGATTGGCCTCCATGACGTCGGCAATGCGGTTAAGGATCACGGCGCGCTCCGCCGGGCTCATTTTGCCCCAGGCGTCTTTGGCGGCATGCGCCGCATCGAGCGCCGCCTCGATGTCGTCCTTGTCAGAGCGCGCGATCTCACACACCTTTTGGCCGGTGATCGGCGAGATATTGTCGAAGACGCGGCCGGATTTGGCGGCCACCCATTCGCCATTGATGAAATTGCCGTAGCGCGGTTTGAAAGGCGGTTTGAGCGCGGCGAAAGTTTCGTGCTTGGTCATGGGACGTTTCCTCGCGAGCGCGTTGGCTCAATCACAGCGGCTGGTTAGCCCAGCCGTGTTGACCCTATGCTGCGTGCGCCGCGCGCGATGTCAAATGATTTCGCGTCGCATCACGAAGCTGGCGCGCTACCGAGAAAGACACGCTTTCGCCAGCATTTGGAAGCTCCACGCGTTGACGCTGATCAACGCTCTTTACTCTTTTTGGCCAACCAACCGGATTTGTATGTATCCGTTCCTATTGTCGGCGCGAATCGCCGAGCTAACGAGAAATCATCTGTCGGACTGATCACGAAGCGCTTTGCCATGAACACTTGTCCGGTGTTTTCGCTTTCGACTAGTTCGCGGGTTATGGTAACTGGAGACAGAGTATTATCGAATTGCCGCAGTTTGTTCCAAGTGCTCCCACTGTGGCAGTACAGCACTATGTCGGGTGCCAGCGGGTAAACTGCGTATGTTCCGTCAGTCAGAAAGCCAGCCTTCACCCACATAGAATTATCGGCGGTTCGGAATGCGACTGGATTGTCGGATGTCCAGTAGGGCGTCATCGACTGATTGCGCGCGAAAATCCAAATTGACTCCTTCAAAAAATTGGCAATACGCTCGACAGTCTCCGGGTCCCAAAGAAGCTCGATGTGCAGGTTCGTTTGATCAACTTGAGAAAGCTTTTTCTCAGGATAGTGTTGCTCATGGAATGCACAAAGTATTTCGCGTGTGTCCGCTGTTCTTAGAAATTGGACCGCCATGAAGCGTGAAAAATAGTACCGATTTTCCTCGGGAATAGGAATGCTTTGCCGAATTTCTGCGGCTCTAAGCCAATCCAACCACTGCCCCGTTATCAACGATATTTGGGCTTCCATTTCTGCCAACTGCTTTTCCAAAACATACGGGTCGTGACCCAGTGCTTCGTATTCATGCAGTCGGTAAAAGTCCGACTCAACCGCTATCGAGCCCGGAGTCGTGCTAAATACTCGGTCAGAGGTCCTGTCCCATATCCATATGCGGTCGGACGCCCCATCAACAAATCGCCGTTGGTGGAATTGCGGCACGTAGTGATGGCGGCGAGGAGCGTTCATTATTGTTTTGACGCCTAATCCAAACACGCCCTCGCCAGCGCTTGAAAGGCGCGGGCGCGATGCGATAGCGCCTGCGATCCGTCGCCCGGCAGCGCGTGTTTTTCCGCCGACATCATCTCGCCGAAAGTTTTGTCGAGCCCATCGGGCTTGAAAATCGGATCATAGCCGAAGCCCTTCTCGCCCTTGGGCGGGAAGATGAGAACGCCGTCGACGCGGCCTTCGAACTGCTCGATATGCTCGTCGGGCCACACGACGGCGAGGGCGCAGGCGAAATGGGCGCGATAGGGCGGCTTGGCGCCACACGCCTTAAGCTCGCGCTCGACCCGCGCGCAGGCGGCCTTGAAATCGCGATCCTCGCCAGCCCAGCGCGCCGAATAGACGCCGGGGGCGTCGTCGAGCGCGTCGACGCAGAGACCGGAATCATCGGCGAAAGCGGGAAGGCCGGAGGCAATGGCGGCGGCGCGGGCCTTGAGCAGCGCATTGCCGGCAAACGTCTTCTCCGTCTCCTCCGGCTCCTCAAGCCCGAGTTCTCCAGCCGAGACCGCCTCGACGCCATGCGGCTCGAGCAATTGCCTGAGTTCCCAGAGCTTTCCAGGGTTGTGCGTCGCGATGACGAGCTTGCCGGCGATCTTGCGCGAATTCATCAGTTTCCTCCGCCGCGGCTTTTAGCGCGGCGGCGGGCGCGGCCCTAGCGCAGATTGCGCTACGAAGCGGGGGAGCGAATCGCCAGCCAGAGCGCTGGCGCCTTCTTTTCGCCTTGGACGACAGGCCGGAAAGCGCTAAAAAGTCTTCCTCTTGGCGTGGTTAACCCCGCCTTTACTATGCTTGGCAACGATTGAGGAGCCGAGAAGACGGTTCCGGGAGGCGCCAAGCCAGACGCGGCGAGTTTCGCCGCTCGATTTTTCCCGGACGCAAGGGATGAAATGACCTCAACCATTCTTATTGCCGACGACGATCCCGTTCAGCGTCGTCTCCTGGAAGCTATGACGCGGCGATTTGGTTACGAGGCCGAAACCGTCGAAAGCGGCGAGCAGGCCATTGCGCGACTGACTCAGATCGGCGCCAAACCGATAGCGCTGCTGATTCTGGACCTGGTCATGCCCGACCTCGACGGCATGGGCGTGCTCACCCGCATGCGGGACATGAAGCTCGCGACGCCGGTGATCGTGCAGACGGCGCATGGTTCGATCGAAACTGTCATTTCCGCGATGCGCGCCGGGGCGCATGACTTCGTGGTCAAGCCGGTCGGCGCCGAACGTCTGCAGATTTCGATCAAGAACGCGCTCTCAGCCGACGCGCTCGCTGACGAAGTGCGTCGCATCAGCCGCCGGGCGCAGGGCGCGCTGACTTTCAAAGACCTCGTCTCGCGCAGCGACGACATGGCGCGCGTCATTCGGCTCGGCCAGCGCGCCGCGCATTCCTCCATTCCGGTGCTCCTCGAAGGCGAGTCCGGCGTCGGCAAGGAAATCGTTGCGCGCGCTATACAGGGTGCGTCGGATCGCAAGGGCAAGCCCTTCGTCACCGTCAATTGTGGCGCGCTTCCAGCCAATCTCGTTGAATCGATTCTCTTTGGCCACGAGAAGGGCGCCTTCACCGGCGCCACCGAGAAGCATACCGGCAAATTTCTCGAAGCGAACGGTGGAACGCTGTTTCTCGACGAGATCGGCGAATTGCCGCTCGACGTTCAGGTGAAGCTGCTGCGCGCGCTGCAGGAGGGAGAAATCGATCCCGTCGGCGCCAAACGTCCGATCAGAGTCGATATTCGTCTCATCTCAGCGACCAATCAAAATCTCATCGATCGCGTCAAACGCGGCCTGTTTCGCGAAGATCTTTTCTATCGCCTCAATGTCTTCCCCATCAGCATTCCGCCGCTGCGCGCGCGGCGTGAGGACGTCGCCGATCTCGCCCGGCGCTTTGCGGCGCGTTTCGCCGCCGAAGAAGGGCGCAACATTCGCGGGCTGACATCAGAAGCGCTGTCGCTGCTGACAAGCTACGATTGGCCCGGCAATGTCCGCCAATTGGAAAACGCCGTGTTTCGCGCGGTCGTGCTGGCCGATGGCGACGAGCTGACGGTCGCCGAATTTCCTCAGATCGCCGCTCATGTCGAAGGTTATGAAGTGCGGGTGCCGCCTGCGCCTGCGCCCGGCGCCGCCGGAACGGCGCAGCGCGAACGTGAGATCGTGCGAGTCGAAATACGCGATCCAAATGCGATGCCGCTGATTGCGGCGAATGGCGAAATGCGCACGCTCGAAGATATCGAGGCGGCGACGATCCGCTTCGCCTTAGCGCATTACCGCGGCCAAATGTCGGAAATCGCGCGGCGGCTTGGGATCGGGCGCTCGACGCTCTATCGCAAGATGAAGGAATACGGGCTGGAGGAAGAGTCCGAAAGCGAATCGGAGCCTTCCTCAACGCTGGTCGCCTAGAGCGCTTCCCGATCACATAGAATCATGTGTTCGATAAGGAACCGCTCAAAATCAAAAACGTTGGGAGCAGGCTCTCATCGAAAAGGTCTGTCAACTTTTTCGGAACCTGCTCTAGTCGCGGATCTGACGCGACTCCTTCCTGTGCAAGGGCGCTATGACTCTGCTTGATATCGAAGCGGCGACGATCGACGGCGCGACGAAGAAGATTGGCGATTACGCGGGCAAGGTCATGCTGATCGTCAATGTCGCGAGCCGATGCGGCTTCACGCCGCAATATGCTGGACTTGAAGCGCTCTACCGCAAATTCGCCGACCGGGGATTCGTCATCCTAGGATTTCCGTGCAACCAATTTGGCGCGCAGGAGCCGGGGTCCGAGAAGGAGATCGCATCCTTCTGTTCAGCCAATTACGATGTCACCTTTCCCCTGTTCGCCAAGATCGACGTCAATGGCGAAAACGCGCATCCGCTTTATCGCCTGCTCAAGCGCGAGGCGCCGGGAATTCTTGGATCTGAAGCGATCAAATGGAATTTTACGAAATTTCTCGTCGACCGTGATGGGCATGTCGTGAAGCGTTACGCGTCGACCGACACGCCCGAGCAGATCGCGAAGGACGTTGAGGCGCTGCTGTGACCGCCATCGACGTGCGGATGATTGAAGACAATGATCCGCTCGTCTTTGAGGTGACGGTTCGCGACGCGGGAAGCGAAACGCGACACCGCGTCACGCTCTCGCGAAATGATTTTGAGCGGCTGAGCGACGAGGCCGATGCGGAAAGACTCATAAATGCGGCCTTCCGCTTTCTTCTCGATCGTGAGTCGAAAGAAAGCATTCTCGCGCGCTTCGACGTCAGCGTGATCGCGCGCTATTTCCCCGACTTCGAACAGAAGCTGCCGCAATATCTCAAGTGAAGGAGTCAATGTCATTCCCGACGCTCGCGAAGCGAGCGATCGGGAAACCAGAGCGGCTCTACGATGTTTGTTACGGCTCTGGATTCCCGATCAGGCCTTCGGCCTGTCGGGAATGACAAGGAGGAAAGCCTTCGTCGGCAATATGATCGCAAGACGACGGATACGTGGCCGACCAGCTTTCGAAGAGCGTCGTCATATCCTATTCTGGCGTCATCCTCGGATGCTCCCTACACGTCACTAAACTGTCATCGGCTCCGGTTGTTTAGCCGAAAGTTTCGTGATGGCCCCCACTCACCAGAAGCAACACCTATGGCAGTTGAATTATCCCGCCGGGAAGTTCCCTATTTCGTCGTAAGAGGGCTCATTGAGCGGCGCGCCTCAAGCTACGACTCTGCGCGGCCAGCGGATCCGCGCAAATGACACAGCAAATTGCTCCGATCTCCGTTGGCGGGGTCTTGCGCGCGCCGCTTTATTGGGATGTGGTCGCCATTATCCTCGTTCTGGGAGTCCTCGCATTCTTCGCTAATGCGAGCCGCGACCTTATGCTCCCCCTCGCCGAACTGGGGCGCCATCCTCTTTCTTTAGACCCAGCGAATCTTCCGGGATTTGCGATGCGAACGACGCTGCGGATGCTCGCAGCGATGGCTTTGTCGCTCCTTTTTACATTTACCTATGCGACCTGGGCGGCCAAAAGCCGGCGCGCCGAAGTCATATTGATTCCACTGCTCGATATTCTCCAGTCTGTGCCTATCCTCGGGTTTATTTCGGTCACGGTCGTTTATTTCATGTCGCTTGCGCCAGGGCTGGTGCTGGGAGCCGAGTTCGCCGCCGTCTTCGCGATATTTACCAGCCAAGCCTGGAATATGGCGTTTAGCTTCTATCAGTCGTTGCGCACCGTTCCCGATGAGCTTGTCGAAGCTTCGCGCAATTTCCGGTTTGGCGCCTGGATGCGTTTCTGGCGCCTCGATGTTCCTTTCGCCATGCCGGCGCTCGTCTGGAATATGATGATGTCGATGTCTGGCGGCTGGTTCTTCGTAGTCGCATCTGAGGCGATCAGCGTCGGCGATACGACCGTCATCTTGCCGGGGATTGGCTCTTATATCGCGACGGCCATCGCGCAGCGTGACCTTGCCGCCGTCGGCTATGCGATTGGCGCCATGCTCGTCGTGATCCTGATTTACGATCAGCTTCTATTTCGTCCTCTTGTCGCCTGGGCGGATCGTTTTCGATTTGAGCATGAAATGGGCGCTGAGCCGCCGCGCTCCTGGGTTTTGACGATCTTGCGCCGTTCGCGGCTAGCGGCTTGGTTCTTCGGGCCGCTTGGCGAGGCGTGGCGGTGGTCGTATCGATTTTCTTCTCCGGGACAAAAATCGAAAACTGTCGCCTCGGGTGAGATCGACACAGGCGGCTGGAGACAATGGATTTGGCTTGCAACCGTGGTTCTCCTTGCGCTGCTCGCCTTCTATGAGGTCGCGCTATTTGTGATGCAAGGAGTCTCCTTGGCCGAGGTTAGTAAAGCCGCCATGAGCGGGCTCGCGACAATGGCGCGCGTTTTCATTCTCATCGCCATCGCCAGCGCGATCTGGGTTCCGATCGGCGTCTGGATCGGGTTACGACCCAACCTCGCCCGCGTCGCGCAGCCGGTCGCTCAATTTCTCGCGGCCTTTCCAGCCAATTTGCTGTTTCCGATCGCTGTCTCTGGAATCGTCGTGTTAAGGCTCGACCTAAATATTTGGCTTAGCCCCCTGATGATCCTCGGCACGCAATGGTACATCTTGTTCAATGTCATCGCCGGCGCATCGGCAGTTCCAAGCGAACTGCGCTATATCAGCTCCAACCTCCATATTCGCGGCTGGCTGTGGTGGCGCCGAATCGGCCTGCCGGCCGTCTTTCCGTTCTATGTGACCGGCGCGATCACGGCCTCTGGCGGCTCATGGAACGCCAGCATCGTCGCTGAGGCTGCAAGCTGGGGACAGGATAAACTGCAAGCATACGGACTTGGCGCATATATCGCCGAGGCGACGGCAGCCGGCGATTTTCATCGTATAGTGCTCGGCATCGCAGTCATGAGCGCCTTCGTCATCGTCATCAACCGCACATTCTGGCGTCCGCTTTACTATTACGCGGAACGGAAATTCCGTTTAAGCTGAGGAAAAAGATGCAAAAGGACGCGTATCCGCTTCTGGAAATTCGCAACGTTCGAAAGTCTTTTCCAAGGCCGGACGGCGGCGCATTGCTCGTTTTGGACGACATCGATCTAACCTTGCGTGATGGCGAGGTCGTCGGCCTGCTTGGCCGATCAGGATCGGGTAAATCCACGCTGCTGCGGCTGATCGCTGGGCTATCGCGGCCCGCGGGCGGATCAGTCAACTATCTCGGACAAGTCGTTCACGGTCCGCCGCCGGGCATTGCCATGGTGTTCCAAGGGTTCGCGCTTTTTCCATGGCTCACTGTTCTTGAGAACGTCGAAATCGGACTCGAAGCTTTGAAGCTTCCGCGTGACGAAATCCGCCGGCGATCGCTTGCCGCGATCGACCTGATCGGCCTTGACGGCTTTGAGTCGGCGTATCCCCGCGAGCTTTCGGGCGGAATGCGCCAGCGTGTCGGATTTGCAAGAGCGCTCGTCGTTCATCCTAACATTCTGTTGATGGATGAACCTTTCTCTGCGCTCGATGTGCTGACGGCGGAGACGCTGCGAACGGACTTTCTCGACCTTTGGTCTGAGGGTCAACTCCCGATCAAAGGCGTTATCCTCGTGACCCACAACATCGAGGAAGCGGTTCTCATGTGCGACCGCGTGCTCGTATTCTCGACGAACCCCGGGCAAATCGTCACTGACATAAAGGTTGATCTGCCACACCCCCGTGATCGTCTCGATCCGAGCTTCCGTGACCTCGTCGAACGAATTTATTCGGAAATGACCGCCAGGCCAGCAACCGAACGAGCGGCGCCGCGCGCGGAACGTTTCCCCGGCGTCGGCATCGGCACGATCATGCCTCAGGTTTCGACAAATTCCCTATCCGGATTGCTCGAAGCCATAGCCGGCGCCCCGTATGACGGCAAAGCAGGCCTTCCTGTTATCGCCGCGGCGCTGCATATGACCGTCGATGATCTCTTTCCAATCGCCGAAACATTGCAAATGCTGCGCTTTGCCGAGATCGAGGGCGGGGATATCGTCCTCACTTCGGAAGGCAATGCTTTCGCGAGCGCTGCGGTGGACGACCGCAAACGTCTCTTCTCACAGCATCTGCTAATGCATATCGATCTTGCGGCGCATATTAGGCGAGTCCTTGACGAACGCCCGAGTCACAGGGCCCCGCGGAGTCGCTTCTCAGACGAGATTGAAGACTACATGTCGCCCGAGGCGGCTGATCAAACGTTGCGCGCCGTGACGGACTGGGGTCGTTATGCCGAGGCGTTTGCGTACGACGATCAGACTGGAATGTTCAGCTTGGAAAACCCCTGATTCCAACAAGAAACTGCACAAACCTACAAAAAACCGAGTACGCCGTACGCCATTATACGCGCGGGGTTAGAAGGCTGCGCGTAAACGCAGGCCAAAGACGTTGATCGGGCTCCGCGCACTGTTATGCGCGGGATTGACAAGGAGTTGGTAATCCAAGGTCGCGTCCATGTCCTTGCCGAAGCCGATTTTGTAATAGGCCTCCATATTCTTCTCGCCGGCGTATGACAGCGCGCCGTCGCCGATATAGACGCTCGTTCCGCCAAGTCCGAAATAGCGCACGCGGTCGCCATGCAGTCCACCCAAGGCGCCGGCGACGCCAATTTCGTCGTCGTCACGCCCCCATAAGGCGCCGGCGGCGACGAGACCCATCGAGAGCTGCCGATCGACATCCGTATAGGCGACCGTTTCATAGCGGCCGTCGGTCATGCTGGCGCGCAGGAAAAAGCCGAGATGCGGCGCGAGCTGCTGCTTGATGTTTATGCCGCCGCCGGTTTTCACCGCGCGCCCGCGCGCGGTGTCGAAACGCGGCGGGAAATCGCCGGCGAGATAGGCGTAACGTATGACGTTATCGATCTTGCTTATGTAACCATTGTCGCCATAGGCGAGGAATTTAATCGCGCCCGGCTGATTGAACAGCTCATAGCGCGCCTCGAATTCGACGATGCTCATGAATTGTCGAAATATTTGCGGCTCGATGTCCAAACCGTTCGGGATCGTCGGGAGCTGAAACACGCCGCCACGCGCCGTCCACCAGTCCTGCTTCCATTCAACCGCAAGCCCGTAGGTATAGCCCCAGGCGTCGGCCGCGTAATCGAAGGCGCCCATCGTATTGAATGCGAAATTGAGAAAGCCGGTCGTCGGGTCATGGGCATAGACGTTGTCGTCGAAAACGTCGCCGACGGCGAATTTGCCAAGCGTGATGATGATCCGGTCCTTGTCGACCTTGCCCGAAATCTGGTTTTGTGTCGATTCGAGCACCTCGCTGCGCGAGCCTTCCGAATCTCTCTCTTTTGCGCCGTCTTCATTCAATCCGATGATCTGACGCAGAAAGTAGCGTTGGAATCGCATGTAGGGCGCGGCGCGTCCAACCTTTGCGACTGCGCTGTTCACATAGGCCGCGGCGCCCACTGAATTCGCCAAGCCATAGCCCTGATCAACCTCTGGATTGAGATAGGCGGCGCCGCCCTCCCAGAGGCGGAGGCCAAGGAACAGGTTAGTCGTCGAGCCCTCATTCGCCTTACCGCCTGACGGAAAGCTGTTGGGGCCGTCATAGAGCGCGCGAAACCGCGGATAGGCTTGGACGACGTGGGTCGTCTGCGCGTGGACGCTATAGAGTTCCGGCGCGTCATGCGCGTCGGCGCTCTCGTCCTTGCCGGAGTTCTGGCCGTTGCCGCCATGATGGCCGTTGCGGCTGGTTTGCGGCCGTCCATATTCGATCTCGCCCGGAATGCGATTGTCTTCGCCGAAATGAAAATTCAGTCCGAAGCGCAACAGATGGTTCTCGTTGCGTGTGCGCGACACATAGGTAAAGTCCGCGCCATTATCGAAGAGCTGTGTGTTCAGAGATTGATTGAGGAAGAGATATTCGGCGCGCGCCGACCAATTGTCGGCGAAGGCGTATTCGAACCCGGCGCCGATCGCATATTTCATCCGCGAGGACTGCGACCAGGGCGCATAGAAGATCGCGTCGGGCCCGGCGGCGCCCAGCGTCAGAGTCGCCGGACCTCTCGCGCCGCCCGCCGCGACGCCGCCCGTAAGATACAAAAGCGAGCGGTCCCATGCATAGCCGACTCGACCGCGAATGCTTGCGAAGAAATTGGCGCTTGAATTCGACGCAAGCGAGAAGAATGGCGGCGGCGGATAGGCGGGCGAAGCCAAGTATATGCCGGTCGGCCCGCGGCGGCCGTCGAGAAGGCTCAACCCGCATTCGCCGGATGAACTCTGATTTTGCTGTACAATTTCGGCATTTATGGCATCATTTTCAGAAGGTTAGGCTCGTTTGAGCGAGGCGGCGATGACGAACCCGGCGGGTGAATCGGCTAGCGAG
>VGDT01000043.1 GCA_016869595.1 Alphaproteobacteria bacterium | reverse complement strand
GAACAGGTCAGACATCGCCACTGATTAACATAGCGACCCGGCTCGCTTGTGAGAACCTTGGGACGAAACAGGCTCTCTTTTTGCCCTGTTCTCGCCATCAGTGGACTTATTTGCTCATCAGATGCAATATATGCGCAAAAATCGTAAGGGGTGCGCGAGTGTCCAATGTTCAAAAGATCAGCGTGTCACTGACCAACCAGCAAATGGCGAACGTCCGGGCGGCCATTGAGGCGGGCGAATATGCAACGCCAACCGAGGTCATTCGGGAGGCGATGCGCGATTGGCAGGCGAAACGCGACGCGCGCCAGGATGAGTCTCGCCGCCTCCGCCAGATATGGGACGAAGGCAAGGCGAGCGGCGACGGCGGACCGGCCGACTTCGACGCGCTAAGGCGCGAAGCGCGAAGCCGTCTCAAGGATAAGAACGCCGCCTCGCCGAATGGCGAGTGAGCTTCGGTGGAGCAAGCAAGCCCGCGAGGACCTGCTGCAAATCTACCTTGCGATTGGCCGCGACAACGCCGCCGCCGCCGAACGGGTCTACGATCGGCTCGACGAGCTTGCGGCGATGCTGAAAGAGCAACCGAGAATGGGACCGCGACGCAAAGACATTCGGGCCAAAGCTCGGATGCTCGTCGAGCGCCCCTACCTCATTCTCTATGAATTGACGCCCGACACGGATGAAGACCCGGTCGAGCTCATTGAGATTGTGCGCGTCATGGACGGGCGGCGCGATCTTCCGGGCCGTGCGTAATGCAGTGTTTCTAGAAAATTTGGGCGCCTTCGCCCAACGCAGCGCGATCTATCCGATTTCCACAATCCGCGCGCTGTGGTGGATCACCTCCGCCTTATCGCCGACGGACTTGCCCATCAGCGCCTTGGCGAGTGGCGCGACGTAGGGAATCAGTCCTTTCGTCGGATCGGCTTCATCTTCGCCGACGAGGCGGAAGCTGCGGCGCTCGCCGCCCTCGAGTTCGACGACGACGCGGTGGCCGAAGCGAACCGCCGAATGATCGGCGATCGGGCGAATGACCTCGGCGCTCGCCCGGCGCGCCGTCCAATAGCGCAGATCGCGCTGCGCGAGCGCCAGCGCATGATTGTCCTCGCTCGCGGTCGCGCGTTCGATTTCTTTTTGCAGGCGCGCAAGTTCGCCTTCAATCTGTTCAAGGCCCTCGGGCGTCACAAGGTTGCGATGCGGGCTGATCGGCCGGTCTGGCAGATCCTCGCGCGGATTGTCGTCGTCCTGTTCCTTGGTGAAAGCCGAACTCATGCGTATCTAACCCTTGGTTCGCCGCGCCGACGCGGGCGAGCATCCTCAACAAAAATAAATCGGCCCAAGCGGGCCGTTCGCCGGCATTAGAGCCGAGACGGGCGCGCTTGTCGAGAAATCGACGTCACGATGCGACGATTCGCGCGCTTTTGACGAGGCTTAGCCGCGCCTCAAAGGCCGAGCTCAGAAAGACCCGGATAATCGGCGGGACGGGGGCCTTGCGGCCAGTGATATTTCCGCTCGCCTTCGCCGATCGGCAGATCGGCCATGCGCACCTTCTCAATCGCGGTTTCGAGCGTGAAGGGCGGCTGCAGCGGTCGCGACATGGGAGCGGTCCTCCTTGGGACGAAATCCTATCAACCTGCGCTCTGCGCCGGAAGGTTCAGGCCCATGTCGATCACGACGCGGCCGCGAATCTTGCCATTCACGATCGAGCGGGCGCGCGCCAACGCCTCGTCGAATGGGATGGTCTCGCTCATGGCGTCGATCACGGCTGGATCGAGATCCTCCGCGATTCGCGCCCAGGCCGCTCGTCGCAAGGCGATGCGCGGGCGAACGCTCTCGACGCCGAGCAGCGAAACGCCGCGCAGAATGAAAGGCGCGAGATTCGCTGGCAGCTCCATGCCGCCGACATTGCCGCAGGCGGCGATTGCGCCGTCGAAGCGCGTCTGCGCCAGAAGATTGGCGAGCGTGACGCCGCCAACGGTGTCAATTCCAACCGCGAAGCGCTGCGTCTGCAGCGGCTTTCCCGGCGCGGCAAGTTCTTCGCGGGCGATGATTTCAGCTGCGCCGAGGCGTTTCAAATAATCGCCTTCGCCGGCGCGTCCGGTGACCGCGGCGACGCGCCAGCCGGCCTTGGCGAGCAGGGCGACGGCGAAAGAGCCGACGCCGCCCGCCGAGCCGGTCACAACGGCAAGTCCGTCCTGCGGGCGCGCGCCATGACGCTCCAGCGCCAGCGCGCAGAACATCGCCGTCAGTCCCGCGGTGCCGACCGCCATTGCGCGCGCGGGCGTCAGCGGCGGGAGAAGTTTCGCAAGCCAATCTCCCGAAAGGCGCGCCTTCTGAGCAAAGCCTCCGTAATGGGCTTCGCCGAGGCCGCATCCCGTAGCGACCACGATGTCACCCTTCGCAAACTCAGGATGGGCGGAGCGCGACACGCGGCCAGCGAGGTCGACGCCCGGGATCATAGGGAAGCGGCGTACGACCGGTCCTTTGCCGGTCACGGCGAGACCGTCCTTATAGTTGATCGCCGAGAAAGCGACATCCACGTCGACGTCGCCATCCATCAGGTCGCGCTGATGCATGACGACGTATTCGGCGTGTTGGCCGTCATCGTTCTTGTCGATGCGAATGGCCCGGAATTCGGTCACGTCGTCTGCCGCCTCCTCGGGAAGCGCGAAACGGCGCCTCCATCGAATAAAGTCAAAAAAAGAAAACATTGCGGGGTCACGGCCGTAAAGGCGAAAATGGCCTCGGATCAACTATGCAGAATAATGCTGACCAATAGTGCATAATATTCCTTGATGAAATGGCGCCAGTCTGTTAGGCACACCGCAAGTAACGGTGGGGCGCGATTCTATGCGGCGAAGCATTGATCATGGGCGTTGGGGGCAGCGCCCATCTCAAAAGGAAGTGGTGAGCATTCCGATGAATCAGACCAACAACATTGAACTCGCAGCCGACATCGTCTCCGCTTATGTGAGCAATAACTCAGTCCCCGCCGGAGATTTGCCTGGACTTATCAACGAGGTTTACAACGCGCTGTTGCGCGTCGGCGCGGGCTCCGTGGTTACGCCAACCGAGCCGCCAAAGCCCGCCGTTCCCGTCAAGCGGTCGGTGAGCAACGATTACATCATCTGCCTTGAGGACGGAAAGAAGTTCAAGTCGCTCAAGCGACATCTGCGTACGCAGTATGGTCTTTCGCCTGAAGACTATCGTGAAAAGTGGGGCCTTCCCGCAGACTATCCGATGGTTGCGCCCAATTATGCAAAAGCGCGGTCTAACCTCGCCAAGCAAATGGGACTCGGCCAGCAGCGCCGGCGTCGCGGGAAGTAAAAAAGGCGGCCAATTGGCCGCCTTTTTTCTAATTGACCTAAAATAGGCGCCGTTTGCGCGCAGCGGCTCGCCGCACGCGAGAATCGAGGATCAGCTCTCCTCGTCGCTCTCGATGTCGCCGTCGATCAATCCGGAAACGTCGTCGTCGCCTTCTTCTTCTTCGAGGAAAGTGTCGTCTTCGGACTCGCTGGCCTCGATCTCGACATCGTCCTCGACATCGATCGTTTCCGCTGCGGTCTCCGTTTCCTCGACTTCTTCAAGCGACACGGTTTCAGCGTTCTCTTTTTCGACTTCGCTTTCTTCTTCTTCCACAACGCGCGCCGCCGAGCGCGTCAGCGCTACGACCTGGTAGATCGCGCCGCATTTGGGACAGGCGATCGGGTCCTTGTTCAAGTCGTAAAATTTCGTCCCGCAGGACTGACATTGGCGTTTGGCGCCGAGTTCCGGTTTTGCCACGGTCGATTGGTCCTCGAGAAACAGCGTGGGAACGCCCCGCCTATAGTGAGAGACTGTGTGGGCGCTCCGGTTAGTGGCGTCCTGCGTCGCTGTCAAATGGGAAATGCAATGTCTTCGCGCCCATTGCCAATCGGGGCGCGGATTGGCATAGAATCGAGCCTATGCGGGTGTAGCTCAATGGTAGAGCAGCAGCCTTCCAAGCTGAATACGAGGGTTCGATTCCCTTCACCCGCTCCAGCCTGTTTCTGAGCGTTTCTTCGGCCAGCGAGATCAGTCTGTCGAACGGCGGCGGGCGGCCGCTTGCCGCGACGGTTCTGGACGAAGTCGCCAAAAACTTCCGCCGCACGTTAGCGAATCGGCGCTCGCCGTTTACCAATCTTACGCGCTTCGGCTGGGGGTCGGCTATCGATACGGCTGCCGGTCGCGTCTGCGTCCTCGCGGCGCGATCCCGTAATCGTCCCAGAGAAGGACGGCGCGTTAATCTGAATGGTGGGTTTCGCGCCGCATGGGTCACGTCAACGCCAAGGACCAAATCTTCCACAGCGCGGAAACCCCGCCGGAACGCAACATCAACTCCAATGAATAGCTGATTCGTGCCTGCTGCGTTCCCGGTTGATCCCAAAGCTTAACAGTAGCGCCCGCAAAAGGGCCAATCTTCGCCGTTGACAGAACCGGCGAAAAGAGTCCGAGGGCGACCTTCCCGAGATACGCTTCCGCCGCGACCATGGCGAGGCCGATCTGCAATTTGTGGTGTTTCGGTTTTGCCCAGCGTCCATATATTGTTGGAACAGAGCGTGACTCGCCGAGAGTCAGCGATTCGGGCGCGATTCGTTCGCAGGCTGTTCAGAAGGTAAAGTCGCGCCTTGCTCTAAGTTTCGATATGAAACGAGAGCGCGCCGCAGCGCGCGGCAAGCAGCAAAGAAGAATATGACCGTCGCGCCGTCTTACCCGGCGACCCGCGCCGCCCCTCGCGCGAGGCCGTTCGACAGGGGCGTCGCGGCGGTTCTCGGCCCAACCAACACGGGAAAGACGCATCACGCAATCGAGCGGATGCTGTCCTTTTCTTCCGGCGTGATCGGCCTGCCTCTCCGCCTGCTGGCGCGCGAAGTTTATAATCGTGTGGCCGAGCGCATTGGCGCCGACAATGTCGCGCTCGTCACTGGCGAGGAAAAAATCAAACCGCGCGCGCCAGCCTATTGGGTGGCGACCGTCGAAGCGATGCCGCGCGACGTCGAGCCGGATTTCCTCGCGATCGACGAAATTCAACTCGCCGCAGATCTCGATCGCGGCCACATTTTCACCGACCGGCTGCTGAACTGGCGCGGACGCCAGGAAACTCTCCTCATTGGCGCGGCCACGATGGCCCCGCTTATTACAGACCTCTTTCCTGGCGCGCCGATCTTCACGCGCCCCAGGCTTTCGGAGCTTTCCTTCGCCGGCGTCAAGAAAATCTCAAGGTTGCCGCCGCGCACGGCCATCGTCGCCTTTTCGGCTGAAGAGGTCTATGCGGTCGCGGAACTCATCAAGCGTCAGCGCGGCGGGGCGGCGGTCGTGCTTGGCGCGCTGTCGCCGCGCACGCGCAATGCGCAGGTCGAGCTCTATCAAAGCGGCGATGTCGACTATATTGTCGCGACCGACGCGATCGGCATGGGTCTCAACCTCGACGTCGATCATGTCGCCTTCGCGTCCGATCGCAAATTCGACGGACTTCGCCACCGGCGGCTGACGCCGGCGGAATTCGGACAGATTGCCGGCAGAGCGGGTCGCCATATGAGCGACGGCTTTTTCGGCGCGACGGGCCGCTGCCCGCCCTTCGAAGAGGATTTAGTCGAGGCTTTGGAGGATCACCGCTTCGATCCGGTTAAGACATTGCAATGGCGCAATAGCGTTCTCGATTTTTCGTCAATTGACGCGCTGGTCCATTCGCTCGACAAGGCGCCATCGCATCCAGATCTCATTCGCGCGCGCGTCGCGGACGATCAAAGGGCGCTGGAAGCTGTGAGCCGCGATGAGATCGCGCGCCGCAACGCAAAGACGGCGGCTGACGTCGCGCGGCTCTGGGAAGCCTGCCAAATTCCCGATTACCGCAAGACCTCGCCCGCGGCTCACGCCGAGCTGGCGCTTGCCGTCTTCGCTTTCATCGCGCGGCGTGGAAAGATTCCGGAAGACTGGATGGCGCGGCAGATCGAGGCGGTCGACCGCGTCGACGGCGACATTGCGACTCTTTCAAACCGCCTCGCACAAGTGCGCACCACAAGTTTCATCGCCAACCGTTCTGGCTGGCTCGACGACTCCGAGCATTGGCAGAGCGTCGCGCGTCGGGTAGAGGACAGCATATCCGACGCGTTGCACGATCGACTGACGCAGCGTTTCGTCGATCGCCGCACCAGCGTGCTGGTGCGCCGCTTAAGAGAGAACGCAATGCTTGAAGCCGAAATCAACGCCGCCGGCGACGTCATGGTCGAGGGCCAGCACGTCGGAAGCCTTCAGGGATTTCGCTTCACGCCCGATCCTGGCGCGGCCGGCGAAGCGGCGAAGACGCTGAACGCCGCAGCGCAGAAGGCGCTCGCTGGAGAATTCGAGGCTCGGGCGACTCGCGTGTTCGACGCGGTCGATGACGCATTTGCGCTTGGCAATGACGGGCTCATTCGCTGGCTCGGGGAGCCGGTGGCGAGGATTGCCGCCGGCGCCGGCGCGCTGTCGCCGACGACGCGCATTCTCGCCGACGAACAGGTCACCGGGCCGGCCCTGGAGAAGGTCAAGCAGCGCCTCGATCTCTGGCTCGCGCAACACGTCAAGAAACTGCTCGGCCCCCTCGAACAGCTCGAAAAGGGCGGGGGTCTGGAAGGGGTGACGCGCGGCGTCGCCTTTCAGCTTGCGGAAGAACTGGGCGTGCTGGACCGCGCGCGCGTCGCAAAGGAAGTGAAGGGCTTTTCACAGGAGGACCGCGGCGCGTTGCGCAAGCTCGGCGTGCGTTTCGGCGCCTATCACATTTACCTGCCAGCGCTTCTTAAGCCGGCGCCGCGAGCGCTTTCTGCGTTGCTGTGGGCGCTGCATCACGGCGGGCTCGAAAATGTGAAGGGTCTTGAAGAGGTGCCGCATCTTGCCGCCTCCGGACGCACGTCTTTCGCCGCCGACGCGTCTATCCCAAAAGGATTCTATCGCGCCGCGGGCTTTCGGGTGTGTGGCGAGCGCGTCGTGCGAGTCGATATTCTGGAGCGTCTCGCCGACCTCATTCGGCCGGCGATCGCCTACCGTCCTGGGCTCACGGCGGGCGCGTCGCCGCCCGGCGCGGCCGACGCCGACGGCTTCGTCATCACCGTCGCGATGACCTCGCTGACCGGCTGTTCCGGCGAGGCTTTCTCCTCGATCCTCAAATCTCTGGGCTATGCGTCGACGCAGCGTCCCGGGCCCGCGATCACCGTGGCTCTTGTGCCGGCGGCTCCGATGGAGCCGGTGACGCCGAAAACTGGAACTTCCGAGCAGGAAGCGCCGGGCGAGCAAATCCAGGCTGAAAGCGTGGCGGAAGCGCCCGCGCCCAGCGAAGCGGAGCCCGCGGTCGAGCCGGAGCCGGCGGCATCGACTGAGGAAGCCCCGGTTGAGACATCTGCGATAACCGAAGCTCCAAAAACAGAAGCGCCAACGTCGCTCTCCCTCGGCGAAGCAGCAATTGCGGCAAGCGACCCGCAGGAAGCCGCCGCAGCGGCTGAAGCGCAGGGAGAGACTGGAGAAACCGTGCCGACTGCGCCGGACATGATTGAGGTCTGGCGTCCTCAGCGCCACGCCCATTCCGGCCCCCGGAGTCGCGAAGCTGGCGCGCCTCGCGCGCGAGAGCAGGGCGCCGATGAGAAACGGCCGCCGCGCCGCGACTATCGTTCGCGGACTGAATCGCCGGGCAAGGAGGCGCGACCCGCTGGAAAGCCGCGCCCTGAGGGCCGTCCGCCGCGCGAGGACGCTCGCGCCCGAAGACCTGGAGGCTTCGGCCCGTCGGAGCGGCGCGAGCGTCAGCCAGATCCGGATTCGCCTTTCGCCAAGCTTGCCGCCCTCAAGGCCGAGCTTGAAAAGAAAGGCAAATAGCCGCGCTTAAGCGTCTCGCGCGGGCTTCGCCATTGTATTGCCAATAGTCGCGTGGACAACTATCGCAGCCCGGGGGCGGGCGAGGCCAAGGCCAAGTTGTTAGAGGGGCTTATGACAAAAATTTTGCCCGTGATCATGTGCGGAGGATCTGGGACGCGGGTTTGGCCCGAGTCGCGCGAGACCTTGCCGAAGCAATTCATCCCACTCGTGGGCGAACGGTCGACCTTCCAGACGACTCTCGCCATGCTCGACGACCCTGCCTTCGAACGGCCGATCGTCATCTCCAACTTCGACTATCGCTTCCTTGTCGCCGACCAGCTGCGCGAGATCGGCGCGACAGCCGACGTCGTGCTCGAGCCGTCGCGCCGGGACTCGGGTCCCGCTGTGGCTGTGGCGGCGGGCCTTGCCGCACGTCGGTCGCCCGACACCGTGGTCGTCGTGCTCGCCGCAGATCATGTGGTGCGCGATCCCGAGGGCCTCGTCGATCTCTGCAAACGCGCAAGCGCGGCGGCCGCCGCAGGCTATATCGTGACGCTCGGCGTCAAGCCCGATGGTCCAGCGACGGGCTACGGCTATCTGCGCCCCGGCGCGCCGCTCGAAGCATGTTGCGACGTCTACAAGCTCGACGCCTTCGTCGAAAAGCCGGACCGCGAGACCGCGCAGGAATACATCGACGCCGGCTATTTCTGGAACAGCGGCAACTTCATCTTCCGCGCCGACGTGATGCAATCGGAAATCGCGCAGTTCGAGCCGGGAATTTTCTCCGCCGCCGAAACCGCGATTGAAAAGGCGCGCGACGACCTCGGTTTTATCATTCTCAACGCTGAATCATTCGCGCAGGCGCCGAAGAAATCCATCGATTATGCGGTGATGGAGAAGACCGAAAAGGCGGCGCTCATTCCCGCCGACATCGGATGGTCCGACGTCGGCACTTGGCGCGCGGTCTGGGAATTGTCGGAGCGTGACGAATTCGGCAATTCGGTGCGCGGACACGGCGTCGTCATGGATGCGCGCAACGTTCATGTGCGCTCGGAGGACACGCTGACCACGGTGGTGGGCGTCGACGATATCATCGTCGTGACCACGCAGGACGCGGTGCTGGTGCTCAGCCATGAGCATGGCGATCAGGTCAAACAGCTCGTCGACGAACTGCGCAGCAAGAACCGGCGAGAGGCCGGCGAACATAAGCGCATCTTCCGCCCCTGGGGCTATTATCAGGGCATCGACGAAGGCCAGCGCTATCAGGTGAAGCGCATCGTGGTGAAGCCGGGCCAGCGCCTGTCGCTGCAAAAGCACTTCCACCGCGCCGAACATTGGATCGTGGTGCGCGGCACGGCGGAGGTCGGCCGCGACGACGAGATGCATCTCGTCCACGAAAATGAGTCGATCTATCTGCCGATCGGCTGCCGGCATCGCCTGACCAATCCCGGCAAGATCGATTTGGAGCTTATCGAAGTGCAGACGGGCTCCTATCTTGGCGAAGACGATATCGTCCGCTTCGAGGACGCCTATAATCGGGGTTAAGTTTTTTGCAGTTTAGCCGCGTCATGGCCGGCCTTGAGCCGGCCATCCACGTTTGCGTCGCGCTAATTCTACAAATTGCAGCAGCGGCTCGGCGTGGATGGCCGCGACAAGCGCGGCCATGACGCAACCAACGCTCGTCAAAATCTGCGGTCTCTCTTCGCCGGAGACGCTTCTTGCGGCGATCGAGGCCGGCGCGGATATGGCGGGCTTCGTCTTCTTCGAGAAAAGCCCGCGCCATATCGATCTTGAGACCGCCCGCACGCTGGGGCGCATTACTGGCGACCGCATCAGCAAAGTGGCGCTCGTGGTCGACGCCGACGACGCGGCGCTAAAAGAAATCATCGACGCGCTCGCGCCCGACTATCTCCAGCTTCATGGGAAGGAAACGCCGGCGCGCGTCGCGGAGGTGAAGGCGCGTTTCGGATTGCCGGTGATCAAAGCTGCCGGCGTTGCGACAGCCGGCGATGTCGAGGCGGCGCGCGCCTACGAAGACGTGGCGGACATCATCCTGTTTGACGCCAAACCCGCGCCGAATGCAGCCGTGCCCGGCGGCGCCGGCGTCGCTTTCGATTGGGCGCTGCTGCGCGGCGTCGCTGCCAAAAGCTGGATGCTTTCAGGCGGACTAGATCCCGATAATGTGGCGGAAGCGATGCGATTAACCGGCGCGCGGGCGGTGGACGTCTCTTCCGGCGTCGAGCGCGAACGCGGCGTCAAGGATGCGGGGAAGATCAGAGCTTTTGTGAAGGCGGCTCGGCTTTCATAGCAGCGCACGACGGTTTAAGACTGCGCCGACGCAGACCGAGGACGCTTCCGTTGAACAAGCCGCTTCCCAATTCCTTTCGCGCCGGTCCCGATGAAAATGGCCGCTTCGGCATTTTCGGCGGGCGTTTCGTCGCCGAAACGCTCATGCCGCTCGTGCTCGACCTCGAAGCGGCCTATGAGCAAGCGAAGACCGATCCAGCCTTTCACGAGGAGCTCGCCGGTCTCCACAAGCACTATGTCGGGCGCCCGTCGCCGCTCTATTTCGCCGAGCGCATCACCGACTATGTGCGCGAGCGCGCGGGCGAGGACAAAGGCGCCAAGGTCTATTTCAAGCGCGACGAGCTCAATCACACCGGCGCGCATAAAATCAACAATGTGCTTGGACAGATTCTGCTCGCGCAGCGCATGGGCAAGAAGCGCATCATCGCCGAGACGGGCGCTGGCCAGCATGGCGTCGCCACCGCCACCGCCTGCGCGCGTTTCGGCCTCGACTGCGTCGTCTATATGGGCGCGGTCGACGTCGAGCGGCAGAAGCCTAACGTCTTCCGCATGAAGATGCTCGGCGCTGAAGTGATCCCCGTACAATCGGGCGCGCGCACGCTGAAGGACGCGATGAATGAGGCGCTGCGCGACTGGGTGACCAATGTCGCCAACACCTTCTATTGCATCGGCACGGTGGCGGGTCCGCATCCCTATCCGGCGATGGTGCGCGACTTCCAGTCGATCATCGGCAATGAGACGCGCGTCCAGATGCAGGAGGCGGAGGGGCGCTTGCCGGATTCGCTCGTCGCCTGCATCGGCGGCGGCTCCAACGCCATGGGCCTGTTTCATCCTTTCCTCGACGACGCGAGCGTCGAGATTTACGGGGTGGAGGCGGGCGGCCATGGGATCGACGTGCCGAACGGCCATGCGGCCTCGCTCACCGGCGGGCGGCCGGGCGTGCTGCACGGCAATCGCACTTATTTGCTCATGGACGACGACGGCCAGATTCTCGAAGGCCATTCGATCTCGGCGGGATTGGATTACCCGGGCATCGGCCCCGAACATTCATGGCTGCATGAGATCGGCCGCGTGAAATATTTGAACGCCACCGACAAGGAGGCGCTCAACGCCTTTCAGCTCTGCTCGAAGCTCGAAGGCATCATCCCGGCGCTCGAGCCCTCGCATGCGCTGGCGAAAGTGTTCGAACTCGCGGCGCAAAAGCCGCGCGATCATCTGATGGTGATGAATATGTGCGGCCGCGGCGACAAGGACATTTTTACGGTCGCCGAGCATCTGGGCGGGATGTGAGGGGTGGCTGCTCCCTCTCCCGCTTGCGGGAGAGGGCGGCTCTACGAAGTCGAGCCGAGAGAGGGCGGCTCTACGAAGTCGAGCCGAGAGAGGGATCACCCCTCCTTGCGTTTGACAAGTCCCGAGGCGATAGCGCCTAGCGTCAACGCAGCGACCCAGCCGAATATCTCTTCTGCCCAAGTGACTAACCGAACAACGTACCCCAAATTCCAACTTTCTCCTGCAGCTATTGGCTGCCAATCATGCGCTTGCCCGAGATGTACAACTGGCAGGATCAAATCGAGGGAGTAGGCTGGCGGGCTGAAGCGAGAATATTCTCGTAACAGTGAGGGACAACTCGTCCAGTTCGCGCCGGTCTTACGGCATTCTTCATAGGTGCTACTTTGAAACACAGCCGGACTGCTGGGCGCGAAGAAGCCTTGCGATGCGGAGTAGTTATAAAAATATGCGCTACCCAACCAAGTGATAAATGCAAGTATCAACACTCGATCTGGCTTATACCCGTAGCCTGCAAAGACACCGTAAAACCAGTGAATTGGCCAATAGCTGACTGACCTGGCCTTCCGCAGCTGATTTTCGCGCGCAATGTCGACTTCTGTGGCTTCACGAAAGTGGCCTTGCTCTCGAAGGATTTTTGATAACTGCATCCAAGGTTGAAGAGCAAACACCAAATTAGATTGAATGGCGGGAAACTGATTGCTTAGCCAAGCTATCCGCTCGTGTACGTTTATTGGCGTGCTTGCGGGGATATGTTCATACACGAAACCGTCTAGAACGTACATTTTATCTGGCCAAGATGAAACCTGATCACCGAGCGTTTGAATGTGACCATTCGCGAATGAAACAAGACCATTCGGCTTAAAGAAAGTCCGGAATAAGAGCGTTCCACCGACTTCAATCCGTTCACAAATTAGGGATGTTTCGTGATTTTCTAAGTTCACGTCATCTAGTTCAAGATTACCCTGAATCTGTGCGCCGACTAGACGGATGTCCTCGATGCACCGTACCTCATTTAGAAATAAGCTACCGGTCAATCGTAGACGATCTGCGGAGAGGGCTTGCAAAACACTTCCATCAAACCGCAACGACGCTCCGTTAGCATCCATTAAAACAATTCGCTTGTCGAAACGGGACTTCCAAAAACATGGTGCTCCGTAAAGGTTCAGCCCCTCGAAATCGAGGTGTTTTCCCTCTCCTCCGATAAAGGCTCCGACGAAACGCACGCCACGCTCATGAACAGGTACGCTGTGGTCACCGCCGAGTGCCAGAAAGCGAACAAGAGCGGGGCGGATGGTGTTAGCGCGAGTGGGCCTGTCAGGAACCATGTTGCCCAAGACACAGGTCTCACCTCGCGTGGCACAAGCGACGAGCTTCTTCTCTGCCCAGGAGAGGTTCTCGAAATCGTTTAAGGAGCGACCATGGGCGCGTTTGGCTGTTGGACCAGTAGCGTTGCTCATAATTCATTCCTCGAAACGCAAATAATAGCTTGCTCAATACTCAGTTAAAATGGGTTGACAGCTAATCGCCCTTTTCCACGCATCTTTGCGCGATCTCGTTGAGCCGGCGGCCGCGCTCGGCTTCATCAGTCACGCCAGCGAGCGCCTTGCTGCGGATCGCCTCTTGCGCCGTGCATTTACAGGCGTCGTGGCACATCTTGCCTTCGCCGCCATCCTCAAAACAGCGCGTCTCGCATGAGGCGACGAATTCCGTCGTGTCGATCGCGGGCGGCGCCAGATAGGCGAGCCCCAGCAGCAGCGCGAAGAGCGCCGGCTGATGCGCAAGATAGATGAGCAGGCTGTGCCGGCCGAGGAACGGCAGCGATCCCCTCTCCCCACTTTCGCCCCTCACCCCTGCCCTCTCCCCGTAAACGGGAAGAGGGAGTTTGCCCGCCGCGACGCCGAGAAGCAGCGCGCCCGCCCAAGGAAAGAGCGGACGCCAGTCCTGCGTCAGCGGCTCGCTCGTCGAAAGGCCGATCCATTGCAGCCAATCGGCATTGAAGGAAGGAGACGCGAGAAACTCCGCGCCAGCGAGAAAGAAGACGCCGCCTGCAAGCGCGACGGGCCAGGGCGCGAGAAGAAAGGGGACGGCGATCAGGCTTGCGAGCGCGATGCAATGCAGAATGCCGAAGAACACATAAGCGCTGGGAAAGAGGACATAAGTGCCCGCCGTCACCAGCGCCGCCGCCGCGACGATGATCGCGAAGCGGCGCCAGAAAGCCGGCCAGCGAATGGCGCCTCGATGCGCGAGCACGAGAGCGACGCCTGCGATGAAGAGGAAGACGAAAGCGATCGAATGCCCGAATATCTTCACGGGCGCCGACCAGGGGAGATTCGCCGGCGCGTAACCGAAATGGGAAAGATCCCAGATCGAATGAAAGACGATCATCGCCAGAACGGCGAGGCCGCGCGCGGCGTCAAGCGCCTGCCAGCGGTTTTGACTCATCGGCGCGCGGACGCCGGCGCCGCGCCCTGAAACTTGCTGAACGCCATGTCGGGCGCCGAAAGATTGTGGCGCGACGGCAGGTGCCGGCCGACCCAGACTTCCGTCGCGCTGGCGCCGGGGAAGCGAATGACTGGCGCTTCCTCCCAGCCTTTGCCGCGCTTGCTGCGCCAGGCGACGATGGCGGCGTCGCTCATGGTTTCCATAGCGTACATCGAACGCAGCGCCGCGAAGGGCAGTCCGTTCGGCATGGCCTGGCTGAAAGAGACGTCGAGCGTCAAGCGATCCTGGTCGACGCTTTTGACCGCGACGCGGCCTTCGCCGCCGCGCTGGAATTTGAGGACGAAGCTGCGGGTTTCCGGTTCGAAGACGATTTCCTCGAGATCGACAATGGGCCGCTCCTGTTTTTCGACCGGTCCGACAAGAAAGGACGAACCGTAAGCCGTCCAACGCATGTCTTCGAAGGGCAGCGGCCGCGCCCGCCAATAGCCATCCGGCGGGTAGAGCACCATGATCTCTTCGGCGCGTTCGCGATACCACATCCAGAGCTGGATGAGATGGAAGCCCCTCTCCACCGAATCGCCGACTCGGATCGGCACATCGTTCGGCCGCCAGAAGGAGGGGAAGGTGTAGCCTGTCAGCCAGAATTCCGGCGTCTCCCAAAAGGTCTTGCGGCGCGCTTGGGAAAAGGCCTTGGGGTCCACGGTGAGATCGCAACTCGACCAATCCGGCGCCCAGCGGTCGGAGGCGATCGTGTTGATGTAGGAAGGATGCACCGCCTGTATTTGCAGGCTGCGGACGCGCGGGGAGATAAAGTCGAGCTCGATATTGTCCTTCTCTGCGCAGAGTTCCGGCGCCGAATTGTTCTCGACGCGCACTTGCAGCTCGTCGGGCGCCTCGGAAGGCTGCGCCAAGGCTGAACTGGCCAAGGCTGAACTGGCGAAGGCCAAGCCGCCTGCTCCGAGAAGAAGGCGGCGGCGATCAAATGGCGTCGTCAAGCGGAAGATTCCTTGTTGCTTTTTTGAGGTCCTTATCCCGCGCGGAGCACGCGCGGCAAGCGTCGCGTGATTTGACGGACCGCAAAAGGCGAAAACAAGGAAGACCGGCTTGGCGCGCTAAGCCAAGCCCTTGCCGTAGCCTTTAGAAAGGGCCTCCGCCAAAGAGAAGCGCGAAGGGATTGGCTATTGCGTAGCCGCGGCCATAAGTCGAGCGCCCGCGCGACGCCGCATAGGCGACGCTGCCCCCATGCCTCGCGCTCGCGTAGTAATGGCCGCGTGGCGGCGCGCCGGTAATGGAAATGCTGCCGCCTTCGCTCTGCACCATCTGATAGAGCATCGCGGCATGGCCAGGCGACAGGCGCACGCAGCCATGCGACGCTGGCCGGCCCAGCATTCCCGTCTCATAGGACCCGTGGATCGCATAGCCGCCACGGAAGAAAATCGAGTGGGGCATTGGCGACATATGATATTTTCGCGAATAATGCATGGGTTGCATGCCCGTCGGCGCGAAGGAGCCGCGCGGCGTGGAATAGCCGGCGCGAGCCGTCGACACCGGCCATGAATAGCTGCCCGACGAAGACTGGACATGCATGGTCTGCGTCGAAAGATTGATGTGAATATGGGTTGTGGCGTTCGCCGCGCCCACGGAGGCAAGAACAAGGATTGCTGGAGCGATGACCGGAAAACGCATGACGGACTCCTCACTCGACGCGCTAGCGACTTGGCCGGCGTTCATGCGCTGGCTTGGCGCTGCTTCAAACTAAATGAAGCGGTAAGCTTTGCCGGCAAGGCTCAATCGCGACACTTTGCGCAAACGCGCTTCGAGACCGGCGGCGAGACGTTCATGACGAGAGATTCGATATCGCGTACGCTTCGCGCAGCGCTATTCGCCTTCGCCGCGCCGGCGATGGTTAGCGGCGCGCTGGCGCAGGACAAGGGCACGCTCGATCCAAAGCCCTTGCCGCCGCTCGCCAATCCGTCCAGTCCCGCAACGCCCGCGCGGGAACTGTTCGGCAGGGCGCAGGAGGCGGCGCCGCTACGTGCGGATCCGATCGGGTTTTATTCGCGCGGCTGTCTCGCCGGCGGCGAGCCGCTGCCGATCAACGGCCCCAATTGGCAAGTGATGCGGCTGTCGCGCAACCGGAATTGGGGCCATCCCAACCTCATCGCCTTTTTGAAGCATTTCTCGTCGAAGGCGGCGCGAGAGTCGGGTTGGCCGGGCCTGCTCATCGGCGATATTTCGCAACCGCGCGGCGGACCGATGCTCACCGGACACGCGTCGCATCAGATCGGTCTCGACGCCGACATCTGGCTGACGCCGATGCCCAATCGCGAGCTGACGCGAGAGGAGCGCGAAGACCTTATGGCGACCGATGTCGTGCGCGACGATGGTCTCGACGTTCGTTCCGACGTGTGGAGCCAAGGCCACATCGCCCTGATCCGGACGGCGGCGATGGACCCGGCCGTGCAGCGCATCTTCGTGAACGCCGCGATCAAACGCGCCCTATGCCGTTCGGCGCAGGGCGAAAGCTGGATGCGCAAGGTGCGGCCGATGTGGGGGCATAATTACCACTTCCACGTTCGGCTCTATTGCCCGAACGGCTCGAACTGCCGCGACCAGGACCCGACGCCGGCCGGCGACGGCTGCGACGCCTCGCTCGCCTGGTGGTTTTCGGAAGAAGCGCTTCGCCCGAGGAAACCTGGCGGCAAGAGCTGGCCGCCAATGACGATGGCGGGATTGCCCTCCGCCTGTCGCGAGGTCTTGCGCGCGGAGTAAGCCTTCAGAGCAGGTTTTCGAAAAAGTTGACAGACTTTTTCGATGAGAACCTGCTCCAATGTTATGATTTTGAGCGATTCCTTATCGATCACATAATTCCATGTGATCGGGAGACGCTCTAGTCGCAAGAGCCGAGCGGGCAAGCGATGCCTGTTCCGCCGAGGCCGCAGTAGCCGCCGGGGTTCTTGGCGAGATATTGCTGGTGATATTCTTCGGCGTAATAGAACGGCCGCCCCTCGGCGATCTCGGTGGTGATCGCGCCAAGATCAGCCCCGGTCAATACGTGTTGATACATGGCGCGCGATTCATTCGCGGCGGAGAGTTGTTCCGGCGTCGAAACATAAATGGCCGAGCGATATTGCGTGCCGAAATCATTGCCTTGGCGCATGCCCTGGGTCGGATCATGGCCTTCCCAGAAGATGCGCAAGAGGTCGTCGAAGGCGATGGCCGGCGGCTGGTAGACGACAAGGACGACCTCCGCATGGCCGGTGCGGCCGCTGCAGACATCCTCATAGGTGGGATTTTTCGTCACCCCGCCGGCGTAGCCGACAGCCGTCACATAGACGCCTTCGCCGGCCTGCCAGAATTTGCGTTCCGCGCCCCAGAAGCAACCCATGCCGAAAAGGACCTGTTCCGACCCTAGCGGGAACGGTGGGTCAAGCGGATGGCCATTGACGAAATGGCGCGTCCCATGCGCGACCGGCGTGGCGCGGTCGGGAATGGTCTTGAGCAGCTTGGAAAGACCGAGGTCGTCGAAGATCGTCATGGCGCCGATATAGTGCTCGACGCGAAGGGAAACTAGCGGCGCGCGTAATAGAGCGGGGCTTGGCGTCGGTGGCTGAGCAGGATCAGGAGAGCGCCGACGGCGCCGAAGGCGACGCTGACCGGCGCCGTCATCAGCGTGGTCAGGACCGGGTCCCACAGAAAGCCCGAGACATGTTCGACGCTCGCCTGCATCGACTGGTAAAGGCCAGGAAAGACCGAGGCTGTCCCCCTATTGACGCTCGTCACCATCACGCGCCCGGCGGCGATCGAGCGCGTGCCGTCGACGATGAGGGCGATGAAGCCGCCAGCGAGCAAGAGAAGGCCGATCAGTCGGGTCAGGAGTCGCAGCATGGTCTCTTCGTTCGGATGGTCGAAGGTGGCGATCGCCGGAAAGCGTGAGGAGAATAGGCGCCCAAGATGCGCCTGTCCATGCGCGGCGTTGCGTTTGAGGCGCGCGTGAATATATTGCGCGCTTCGCCGGAGGGGTGGCCGAGTGGTTGAAGGCGCACGCCTGGAAAGTGTGTATACGGGAAACCGTATCGCGGGTTCGAATCCCGCCCCCTCCGCCATCCCGCCGATTATGCCCCGCCCACCCGGGTCGGCCAGCCCAAATTAGAATGCTATAGCGTATTCGTAGTGCTCATCATCGTCGGGCGTGGCCCGCCACATCTACGCCAGCGCCCGCTGCCACAGCGGATTTATGACGCCACGTCATCTTACCGAAACAACTCTTCGGCATGAAGAAATGAGCGATATTATCGCTTGACGATTGGGGCGACTTAGCGATATTATCGCTTATGAAGACGATCATCCTCACGCTGAGCGCCGCGAAAGATCTCGATGCCCTTTCCCGAGACGCTCGCGAGCAGGTGGAAGCTGGGCTTCACCGTTACGCTGTGACGGGTCAAGGCGACGTGAAAGCCCTTCAAGGCCGCGACGGTTATCGCCTCCGCATTGGCGGCTACCGGGTGATCTTCGATGAGGATGCAACCACGATTCTGGCGATTTACATCGGACGCCGGGCCACGACGACTTACAAGAGGAGCTAAGGCTATGAGTGCACCACAGATCATTCGGACGCCCAGCGGCGAAGAGCTGGTGGTGTTGCCCCGGGCCGAATATGAGGCGCTCCTCGACCGCGCCGATCGCAAGGCCGAGGATGCCGACGATGTCGCCATTTATGATGCTCGGAAGGCCGAATTGGCTGCTGGCGGCGTCGCGCTGCCCCCGGAGGTTAGCGCGGCGATTCTTCGAGGTGAGAGTCGGTTGAAAGCCATCCGCAACTGGCGTGACGAAACGCAACTCCATTTGAATTTCAAAACAGGTATAAGTCAGGGCTATCTGTCCGATCTCGAAAGTGGCCGGCGTACGGGAACCCCCGAGACCATCGCGAAGCTCGCGCAGGCTTTGAATGTGCCGGTGGAGTGGCTTTCGTAGACTATATCGCATGTCTAAATATCGCTCTGGCGCTTGAGACGGCTCTCGGATGCGCTCGGCGCTATTGGCGTAGCGCCGATCACAAGTCACGCGACTGCCTTCAACGGCCTCGCCCGTTCAATTCGCTTGCGTTCGCGGGGTGAGTGCATCGCTTCCCAAAGATCGCTGCGTCGCTGTAAGTTCAGCCAGAAGTCGGGGCTGTTGCCAAAAACGCGGGCGAGAATAAGCGCCGTCGCCGCCGTCACGTTCCTGCGGTCATTGCACAGTTCGTTGACATGTTTGCGCTGAACGCCCATCGCCTCGGCCAAGGCGCCTTGGGTCAGCCCCATCGGCTCCATGAACTCCTCGACCAGAATCTCCGCCACCGTCGCCGGCTTGCGCTTGGTCATTAACATGGCTCGCCTCACTGATAGCTGTGGTCGTCGAGATAGACGCCGCTGGCCTCTCCCTTGGCGCCGTCCCATCGAAAGATCAGCCGCCATTGCTTGTTTACCCGGATCGAATGCAAGCCTTCCAAATCGCCCCGCAGTTTCTCGAAGTGATTGCTGGGCGGAATACGCAAGTCCTGATCCGTCGTCGCGTCGTCGATCATTTGGAGTTTGCGAAACAGGCGGCTTTCCAAATTGGGTGGAATCTTCTTCGATCGAAGGTCGTCGACAAAGAAGGCGCGCAGCCAATCGTCTCGAAAGCTTTCGATCATGCCGCAATCTCAGTAAGAGCGTATGTACCACTCTGTGGGTTATTTGGCAATGTGGATGCGCCCTTCACGCCCCGCCCCAAGCGGCTTGGGAGCCTTACAACCCCAGCCCCGCGCATAGAAGCGGCTCGGCGTGGAACGCGATGACCAGCCGGAAGCCGCTAGCGTTATCGCCAGCGGTGGCGCGATCGAGTTCGAAAATGCGCCCGTGCTTGCGGAAGAGTCATATCGTTCAACGCATCGGTTGGCTGAGGGTGGCGGCGCTCGGCGCTAATGACGGCATTGTGTCGACCGCGAGCTTGATCATCGGCGTCGCCGCCACTGAGGCAACGCGCAATGACGTGCTGATCGCCGGCGTGGCCGGATTGGTCACATCATCTTCCTCCATCGCGCAAGCCGCGCAGCGCAGTCACAATAGCGATATGTGCTAACGTCCATAGTGCTGACCAAGCATGAGGGGCGACGCGCATGGAACAGAGCGTCTCGAATTCGGGCGCTGATAGGCTCGCGCGTAAAACAACAGTCCAGGGTTATATCGACGAACAACCGCTCTGGGCCGATGGGACCATCGCTCCCCCTTCGCCTTTGACGGGGATGCAGCGGCGCATCTGGTGGCTGTCGGTCGCCGGCAAGTTTTTCGAAGGGCTGGTCGTGTTCATGACCGGCGTCGCCCTGCCTTTGATCGTCAAGGAATTCGGCCTCAGCGCCGCCGAGCACGGCATGGTCGGCGCGGCGACATTGTTCGGCATTCTGATCGGCGCAAGCGCCCTAGGGGGACTGTCCGATCATTTCGGCCGCAAGCCGCTCTTCATCTTCGAAATGATATTGTTCGCCGTTTTCCTGGCGTTGATCGTCTTCACGCCAAACTTCCCATGGCTGATCGTATGCTTGTTCGGCATGGGACTGGCGCTCGGATGCGACTATCCGACCGCCCACCTCGTCATTTCCGAAAGCACGCCGACGCACCGGCGCGGCGCTTTGGTGCTTGCGGCGTTCGGCTTCCAGGCGGCGGGCGCGCTCATCGGCACCGCCGTCGGCTATCTGATCCTCTCCCTCTATCCTGATCTTGAATCCTGGCGTTGGATGTATGCGACCGCCATCATCCCGGCGGCGCTCGTTATCCTGGGACGATTGTTCATCACCGAAAGCCCGCACTGGCTCGCCGTTCGCGGACGCATGCGCGAAGCCGAAACAACGCTCGGTCGGCTGTTACAGCGCAAGCCGCGCTATCCGAACGAGGTCCGGCTCACCGCTACCGCCGACATCACTAGGGCCAAGCGTTCGAGCGGCTATGCCGCTCTCTTCCGCGGCAAAAATCTGCGGGCGACCGTGCTGGCGTCCGTTCCCTGGTTCTTGCAGGACCTTGGAACCTACGGCATCGGCATTTTCACGCCGACCATTCTCGCCGCCGCCGTCGGACACAAGCGCGAGCATGCGCAAAGTGTCGCCGATCTTGTTTCCAATGATCTCATCGCCGCCAAAGGCGCGGCGTTCATCGACATCTTGTTGCTGGTCGGCGTCTTGGCGGCCGTGCTGCTGGCCGACCGTCTCGGCCGCATTCGGCTGCAGATCACGGGTTTCATTGGCTGCGCGCTCGGCCTGTTCATTGCGGCCCAATCCGTCAACTTTGACGGCGGCGCGCGGATGATGCTCATCTTCGCCGGCTTTATGCTGTTCAATTTCATGATCAATCTCGGTCCCAACGCGCAGACCTATTTGATTGCCGGCGAGGT
>VGDT01000042.1 GCA_016869595.1 Alphaproteobacteria bacterium | reverse complement strand
TCACGCTTTTGGTTCGCTTTGCGGCGGACCGGCTGAAGCGGAGGCCGAGCGACCTCGCCGTGGAGGACATCGACCCGAAGCTCGTCCTGGAGTTCCTCGATCATGTCGAGGAAGGACGCGGCAACAGCGCGCGCACCCGCAACACGCGTCTCGCTGCTGTCCGAACATTCTTCCGATACATCGAATACCAGGCGCCGGCCTGCCTCGATCAAGCGCTGCGCATCCGCGCGCTTCCGATCAAGCGAACCGATGCGACGCTTATCGACCATCTCACCAAAGAGGAGGTCCAGGCGTTGTTGGCGGCGCCGGATCCGAGTAGCTCGCACGGACTCCGCGATCGCGCCATGTTGCATCTGACCTATGCTGCAGGGCTTCGCGTTTCCGAACTGCTCTCGCTTCGCATCGACGACTTTCCGCAGCCGTCGCTCGCGACGGTGAAGATCCTTGGGAAAGGGCGGCGCGAACGCGTGTTGCCATTGTGGCGCGAGACGCAAACCGTGTTGAGAGCATGGCTGGCGGTCCGCCCGTCCGGCCAGGCCCCAGAACTGTTTCTCAATCGCAACGGCGGACGAATGAGCCGAGACGGCTTCGCCCATCGATTGGCGCTCCATGTCGTGGCCGCCACCCGGAAGCAGCCGTCGCTGGCGGACAAACACGTGACGCCGCATGTGCTTCGACACAGCTGCGCCATGCATACGCTCGCGGCGACCGGTGACATACGGAAAGTCGCGCTTTGGCTCGGCCACGCGAGCATACAGAGCACGGAAGCCTACCTTCGCGTCGATCCCGCCGAGAAATTGGCGGTGCTGTCGGCGCACGCCCCGCCGACGATCCAGAAAGGCAAGTTCCGACCGCCACCCGATGCATTGCTCGCGATGCTCGGCGAAGTCCGAAACACCGCGTAACGCCAAACCCCGCCCAACTTCACCGCCCCTCGGCTGATCCCAGCCGAGGGGTTTTTCACAACTGAAGGAGAAAAATTATGCCGCGCAATCATCGAGCTTTTCCCCGCAAAACCGGGGAGTCGTCACGGCCACTCGGCATATCGGGCAACGTGGCAGAATATGTTCTCGACTATCTCGCCCATTCCTTCCCGACGCAGCTCTTCGAGGTCTATTCCGACGAAAATGGCGATCTTCACTCACGCCCCGCGGTCGATGAAGACGGCAATCCGATCCATTCGCGCGAAGCCATGGAACGACGGGATCGGCTGATCGAGCATCTCGCCGCCCTTCCCGCCGTGCAGGGCGCGCTCGACCAGATCGTTCAGCGCTTCGGGACGGAGATGGTCGCCGAGGTCACCGGCCGCTCAAGGCGGATCGTGCGCAAAGCCAATGCCGACGGCTCCGATCGCCTCTGTGTCGAGAATCGGCCGGCCTCCGCCAATTTGGGCGAGACGCAGGCCTTTATGGATGACGAGAAGCGCATCCTCGTCTTTTCCGACGCCGGGGGCACGGGCCGCTCCTATCACGCCGAGCGCAGCGCGAAGAACCAGCGATTGCGCGTCCATTATCTTCTTGAACCCGGCTGGAAGGCGGATAACGCCATCCAGGGCTTGGGCCGTACCAATCGCACCAATCAGGCGCAGCCGCCGCTGTTCCGTCCGGTCGCGACCGACGTGAAGGGGGAAAAGCGCTTTCTCTCGACGATCGCCCGCCGGCTCGACACGCTCGGCGCCATCACGCGCGGCCAGCGCCAGACCGGCGGTCAGGGCCTGTTCCGGCCGGAGGATAATCTCGAATCCCCCTATGGGCGTTCGGCGCTGCGCCGGCTGTATCAGCTCGTCTTCGCCGGCAAGGTCGAAGGCTGCTCGCTGACGCGCTTCATCGAGGCGACGGGTCTCGATCTCACCGACCAGGACGGCAGCCTCAAGGAGGAATTGCCGCCGATCCCGACCTTCCTCAACCGCATCCTCGCGCTGCCGATCGCCCTGCAGAATCTTCTCTTCGAGGTGTTCGAAGGGTTGATGGCGGCGCAAATCGAGGCGGCGATCGAGGCCGGAATCTTCGATGTCGGCGTCGAGACGCTGATGGCGGAAAGTCTCGTCGTCAATAATCGCCAGACCATTGCCGTGCATGGCGGGGGCGGCGCGGAAACGCAGCTGCTGACCATTCTGCGCAAGGACAAGACGCAGATCACGACGCTTGACGCGGCTCATCGATCTGCAGGCGCGTCGCAAAAGTCGCGATTGATGATCAACGACCAGTCGGCCCGCGCCGCGGTCAAATTGCCGGCGACGGCGTTAATGCAGGATGACGGCTCGGTCGCACCGCGCGTTCGGCTGCTGCGTCCCGCCCATGCCGATGTGATCACGGTTGAGGCGTTGGAGCGCTCGCATTGGCGCGATGCGGATAGCCAAGAATTTCAGCGCGCGTGGGAAGCCGAGGTCGCGTCCCTTCCCGAACTGACTGGAAGCACGTTTCATATTGTGACCGGCCTGTTGCTGCCGGTGTGGAACCGGCTCCCGGATGAAGCGGCGCGGGTCTATCGCCTGCAGACCGATCAGGGCGAACGCGTCATTGGCAGGCTCGTCTCGCCGGCAAGCGCCGCTATGCTCCTTGACGCGATGGGCGCCGGCGCGCCAACCCTCGCGCCGCCTGCCGCCATTGCGGCGGTCATGCAGGATGGCGCGGGGCTCGTTCTGGCGGAGGGGCTGGCGCTCAAGCGCGCGCTGGTGATGAACCGGCATCGGCTCGAGCTCACGGGCTTTTCCGACACGATGGTCGATCGCCTGAAGGCGCAAGGTCTGATTGCAGAAATCATCGCCTGGAAGCTGCGGCTCTTCGTGCCGCTGGGCGATGAGGCTTCAAAAATCATCGAGAAGCTACTCGCCCTTTATCCCCTGCTCCGCGTCGCGCCCGCGACTCGCGTCAGCGCGTGAAGAGCGGGAGGCGATGATGGAAAGCCCCGCCCGGACTTTGTCCAGCAGCCTCGCCAGAAATGTCGAGGCCGTTTGCAAATATTATCTCTCCAACGGCCGCCGCTGCGGCAATTACTGGATCGTCGGCGACGTCAACAACAATGCGGGCCGCAGTCTCTATGTGCGGCTCAAGGGGCCGCTTTCTGGTAAAGGCGCCCGTGGGAAATGGACGGATAGCGCGACGGATCAGCATGGCGACCTTCTTGATCTCATCCGGGAACGAGAAGGGCTTACATCGTTTCGCGACGCGCTCGATGAGGCGCGGCGCTTTTTGGGATCGCCGCGGGAGATGGCGGCCGAGAGTGCCGATCGGAATTCCAGCGAATGCGACACGATCGCGCTCGCCCGCAAAATCTGGGCGGCGTCGCAGCCAATCGTCGGGACAAAAGCCGAGGCCTATCTGCGCGCTCGGAAAATCACCGCCGATCTTAGCGCCGCGCCGCTGCGCTATCACCCGGCGCTCATTTATCGCGAGAGCCGCAATTCTCCGCCGCGCAAATTGCCGGCCCTCGTCGCCGCCGTCACCGACAATAACGGCGAGATCACAGGCATTCATCGGACGTTTCTTGACCCGGCGCGCGACGCCAAAGCGAAGGTCGCCTCGCCACGTCGCGCGCTTGGCGGCCTTCTCGGCAATGGCGTGCGCTTCGGAGTGGTCGAAGAATTCGCGATCATCGGCGAAGGAATTGAAACTGTGCTGTCGCTAAAGAGCGTCGCGCCATATATCCCAATGGTCGCGGCGCTTTCGGCGGCGCATCTCGCGGCGTGGAGAATTCCGGCCGGGATGCGTCGCCTGATCATCGCCGCTGACAATGATGGAGCCGGGCGCCATGCCGCGCGAAGGCTTGCGGAACGTGCGAAGGCGCGCGGCGTCGAAGCGAGAATAATTATCTCGCAAGGAAAGGATTTCAACGACGATCTGCGACAAATAGCGCTGGAACGCCTTCGACTCCGGTTCGCGAAATCATCGCCAATGTCTGAGTTCGAGGAAAGCAGACGCTCCTGATGCGTGTCGGCAAGGCGTTGGTTTGACCCGAACCGGTCATTGTCACTATCGAAAAGGATGCACCCGGACTTTCGCAACAACCGTTTGCCCCTGGTGCACTAACCTTCGGGCTTGACCTGTGTGGTAAGCTTTTTTGGACGGTCTCGTGTGTATTGCCCAATGCGATTAAAGGATAATCTAAAACCGCATGTTAAGCCGCAACCATAGCTATTTCAGCGGCTCTCATAAACGGTTGGATCAGAGCGCTAAAGTCAATCACTATGACTTTGATCGGTAATTTGGCCTGATTATCAGCGTAAAGCGTCACTGCGACGGACGCAGTGACGCTATCGCTAAACCAGACTGAGCGCCAATCGGAAATCCTGTGCCTGCGCCACGGCCAGTTTTGATGGCCCGCTGCCGGGATGTTCAGACAGGAATTGCCCTACAAGGCGGAACCCTAGTGAATAGCCGAGCCATCGAGGCAGATCGCCTCTGCCAAAGAACCAAGCTTCGTGGTTGTAATCGGCGCTTTCCCACTTTTGCGCGGCCAGTGTTGCATGGACACGGATTTCGCTTTCGGGCAGTTGCTCCCACGGCTCTGGCAACCCGCCGAAAAGCTCCAGTACGAAATGGCCTGCCAGTCCTTCCGACACAAGGGCCTCGCCCAGCGATGAGCCGTAGCCCGGGCCATCCCACCGCGCCGCGTGATGAAGCTCATGCGCGAACATTCGTTCAAGCGAGGCGTCCACATTGGCTTTCAGTGCCGGATTGTCAGGATCGACCGTGATGAACACCACGCCCGGTTTCGGCGTATATCCAACATGACCCTTCTCGGGGATGATGCGCTTTCCCGTTTGCACGACAACGTCGAGCGGCTGCAACGGCATTAAGCCGGCAGCCTTCTCGTGTGTTTCCGTTAGGCACTTGTGAAGCCAGTGATGGAGAGCGGTGAGCGTGCCGCGCGCATCGAGAAAATGAAGTTTCATGGACGCCATATCAAAATACTCCATCACGTTGCCGAACTACCAATTTTTTCAGCGGCAGGTCAATTACAACTGTCTATCGAGACGCACTATAGCCCCCTGTAAGGTCCGCACCTGGCGCATCGTTCGCATTGGCGGACGGGTCTCGCAATGACTGGTTTGCCTTCCGACTTCAGACCTCTGCTTTCCGATTTGAAGATGCGTAGGAACTCTCAGGTGACAAGGCTCCAGAACGAACTTTTCTTGCCGTGCTTGCTGCGCATCCGCGCCACGAAGGACTCGTGCGTTTCATGTTTTCCGAAATCCGCAATCGCAGGGGCAAGACTGGCGCATTCCTGAAAATGACGCGCGGCGTGTTTGTATCGGCTGGACCTGCCGTGATCGAGAGAGAATTCGATCATGGCGCGCAGCGCCAGTGTCGCGGCCAAAGGATGCTTGCCGGCCAACGCATCGGCGACGGGTGACAAAACCTCGTAGCGATCGCCGTCCAATTCTTCTGTTCGATTGAGCACGAGTTTCGCCGCGCGATCCGGCGCGGGCCAGGCGGCGAGGAATGAGAGCGCCGCACTGAAAGGCTTGAAACTCTCTGCGTAATCGAGCGCGCGACTTTCCGCTTCGATATCGTCGAAGTCGGGGAGTTGTTTCAGATAGTCGCGCAAATGCCGCGCCGACAAAAAACGTTCAAAGCACGACCAGCGCGCCGTTTGCGCGTCGTCGCTACGCTCAAGACCGTCCAACGCGGCGATGCGCGCGTCTTCCCATTCGAATTCCGGCCAGCCGGAACGCTTGTGTTTAGCCGCTTCGATCGTTTGCAACGCCTCGGCCGCCCGGCCGGCTGCAAGAAGCCGCTCGGCGATTGCGGCGGCGATGCGCGGAACCTTTCGCGTTTCGCGATCATACTGCGCGATGAAGGCGTCGACGTCGCCCTGCGCGTCGGCAATATCCCTTAATGCGATTTCGATGACACGGGCGCGGTGAGGATCGGCGATTTCATCTTCGTAGATCGGTCCGCCCGTCGACCAGCCGATTTTTTTCCGCTCATGCTCCACAAGTTTTTTGGCGGGCTCTTTCGACAGGGCGACCAGGCGACTCTTCAAGTGTTCGAGACCGGCGTCGCCGAGCGCCGGGCTTAACTCGGCGACAAGATCGTCGAACTGGCCATAGTCATTGTCGAGCAGCGCCTGAAACGCGCGATCGGCCAAGTCTTTCGTATCGCCTTTGGCGGCTTCGGCGAGCTGCCCAAGATCGCTCACGCCTTCGTGGAAAATCTCGATCACGGTTCCGCTGCTGTCGTCGCAGCGCGCGAAGACGGGTGACGCCAGCGCGACAAAACTCCACATCAGATCGAGCGCTTCTCTTGGATCGGACTTTCCGACATGATTGACGATGGCGCGCCGCTGCGTCTGGAGGTCCTCGGCAAGACTGCGTCGGTTCTGCCAGTCGACGAAGCTGCGGGAGCGAGCAATGGCGGTGAGACGCTTGCGGATTTCGCGCGCTGCGTCGGCAGGGCTTTGCGCCCCCGCGAGGGCAAGGCGCAAGCGGCGTTTTGCGGCGGCGTCGCCGCTGCTGATGTCGATCAGCAGTTCGGCCAACCGCTTTGCGCCGAGCGCTTCCAGGTTTTGGGCGTTGAGCGTGTGTTTTGGCGCCATGTCGGATCGAAGCTTGGGAAGAGAGTGAACCCGCGGGAAAACGATGCGTGAGAAGTCGGCACGGTCTTTGATCGGTTACCGGGGGGTCATAGGAAATACCATGTGGCGCGCGCTTTGCCGCGCCGTTTTACGCGTCCGTCCGCGACTAGTTCGCGTAAGCGCACTTTTAGCGTATTTCGATTTGCGCCGGTGAGGGACGCAAGCTGTGCGATGGTCAGGCGTTCGTGGGTCCGGAGCGCTCTGAGGACATCGAGCGATAGCGCCGGCAGATCGGCTTCGCCATCCTGAGCAAGCCGCTCCTGGTCCAGTCTCGCGGAAAGACTGTCCTTTTGCCGCTTGAGGCAACGCAGGAAGAATCCGACCCACGGCTCCCAATCCGGCGTGTTGCTCTTGAGCGTCGTCTGCGTACGACGGAGCGCCTTATAATACAGGTCTTTGTTTTCCTCGATCACGCGCTCCAGCGAGGCATAGGGAACATAGGCGTAGCCCGCGCGCAGCAAGAGCAGCGTGGTGAGTACGCGCGAGAGCCGTCCGTTGCCGTCCTGGAAGGGATGGATCGCGAGGAACGTCACGACGAAGACGGCGATGACAATAAGCGGGGGCAGCGCTTCTTCATCCAGCGCTTTGCGCGTCCAGGCGACGAGCGCCTCCATTTCCCGTGGCGTGTCGAAGGGCGCGGTCGTCTCGAACACAACGCCGATTTGCCGTCCATCGGCGTCGAACGCGACGACATTGTTGGGCAGCGTCTTATAGGAGCCGCGATGGCGCGCATCCTTGCCGCTGTGACGCAGTAAAGTTTGATGCAGTTGGCGGATATGGTTCTCGGTGAGGCGCATTTCGGCATGCGCCTCGAACACGAGATCCATCGCCTCGGCATATCCGGCGACTTCCTGCTCGTCGCGGGTTTTGAACGCCGTTATGGAAATAGCGCGCGAGAGCAGGTCCTCGACCTGGGCGTCCGATAGCTTCGCCCCCTCAATGCGCGTCGACGAGCCGACGCTTTCGATGGTCGCGACCTTGCGGAGCGCGCTGAGGCGGTCCGGCGAAAGCGTTTTGAGCGCCTCCCATCGGCCTTTGAACTCATCGATTTCCGCGATGAGCTTTACGAGGTCAGGGCCGAATGCAAGCTTCGGGTCCCTCATTTGGACGCTCTCATATCCGATCCCATACCCGATGATACCCGATTAGACCCGATTTCCTACACGATTTTTCAAGCCGCTTCTGACGGACGTGCTCGTCCAAAAAATGCGGCAGTTTGATGTTCTGAAGAGAGCGACACGCCGTCGGCGTAGAGGGTTCGCGGCACTGCTAAGAGTTTGGCGCAGTCGTCATCGGGGGCGAGCTTGCCGGTCGGCCCGAGCTCCGCCGCGCCGTTCGGTGCAGGAGACAGTTTATTCATTCGCTTCGGCTTCGGCATTCGAAGAGGGCCGCGCGCCGGCCTGCGAGAGCAGCGATAGCGCCACAAGCGGCGCGCTTGCCGCAACGCTTCCCGCCAACTTCTTTCCCCTGCCCCGCGCTGGCGCTTCAGGCATTCCTCGCGCCATCAAAGAAGTCGGCGGGAAGCGTCCTCCACTGCGTTGCGGCCCTTTGGGTGCGCCGCGCGCCGCCAGTGGCCCGGGATCGCTGTCAGGCCGCGATTGGCGCGGCCTCAAGCGAAAGCGCCAAGCTATGAACCACGCATCTACCTCCCTGCCCTTCAGCCCACCCTCGCCGGATCGTGACGTCCAGTCGCCCTCTTCTCATCTTCTTGATGAACTCGCCCTGCACGGCTATCGCCCGCTCGACGACGAACCGGATCCGCGTCCCCTACCCTCTTCTGACGCTGCATCGCTCGCACTCGAAGCCGCGATCGAGACCCTTTCCGGTCTCTTTCTGGAAACCCGGCTCGAAGCCGATCTTCCCGACCTGCTCTGGTCCTTCGTCAATCTGTTTCATCGCAAGGCCGAGCGCGTCGACCGCGATCTCGACGACAATGAAACCGCCCAGCGTCGCGCGCAGGCCGAACAGGACGGCTCGGAAGTCCGCTCGGTCGAATTGGAGCGACTGATCTCGCAAGGGCTGACGCTCACCGAGCGCCGCAACGCCTTCGAATTCTTCCGCGACCATCTCGCCGAACTCTATGCCACCGAGACGGGGTCCGTCTGGCGTCCGCGCTCGGGCTCGAAGGTCAATCACCGGGCACTGACCGCGGCACTGATCGACAGCCGGGACTTCCTCAACGCCAAGAAGCTGGCCGAGACGCGAGTGCTCTTGCCACCCGGCCCTCGGATCGCTTTCGCGGGCGGCGTCGATTGCAACGATCATCGGCGCATATGGGACGCTCTCGATAAGGTCCACGCGAAACATCGGGACATGGTTCTTCTCCATTGCGGCGGCTCCAAGGGCGCCGAAAGAATCGCATCCTGCTGGGCGGACAATCGAAAAGTTCCGCAAGTCGCCTTCAAACCGGACTGGAGCCACCACAAGAACGCCGCGCCCTTCAAGCGCAATGACGTGATGCTCGAATCGTTGCCGATTGGCGTGATCGTCTTCCCCGGTTCCGGCATCGTCGAGAACCTCGCGGACAAGGCGCGCAAAATCGGAATCCCGGTGTGGCGGTTCAAATGAAGTGCCGTGCGACGCTAGTTGACCGCGGTCAACATGAGGCGCGCGGGGTCCGCAGCAGCGCGTTAACCATTCGTTAACTCAATTTTTCTTGCGCCGAGTTAGAGAATCGGGCCTACTTGCCACGCAAATCACCCGTGGGTTTGATCTTAAACCGTAACTAAGAGCCTGATCCGTGGCACCCCAACCCGCCATCCAGCCGCCGCCCTCTCTTTCCGAGATCCACGAGGTGATCGCGGGCGACGCGCAGCAGTTATCGGCAAAATTGCTCGCGCACCGCAAGAAACTGTTTCCGCCGGAAGCGCGCAAGACTCTACGCCGATTCTCCTCCGGGGAAGCGGCAAAGCTGATAGGCATCAACGACGGCTATCTTCGACAACTCTCATTGGATGGCAAGGGGCCGCAACCCGAGACGAGCCCGACAGGCCGCCGTTCCTATTCGTTTGAAGATATTCAGGCGCTACGCGTTTTTCTTGACGAGGGCGGAAAGGCAGGGCGGCGATATTTGCCGCGTCGGGGCAAGAACGAGCACCTTCAGGTCATATCGGTCGCGAATTTCAAAGGCGGTTCGGGCAAGACCACGACGGCGGCGCATCTGGCGCAATACCTCGCGCTGCAGGGCTATCGTGTTCTGGCGATCGACCTCGATCCGCAAGCGAGCTTGTCTGCACTGCACGGCTATCAGCCCGAGTTTGATATCGGCGAAAACGAAACGCTGTACGGCGCGATCCGCTATGACAGCGCGCGCCGTGAACTTAAGGAAATTATCCGGCGGACCTATTTTCCAGGGCTCGACATTATCCCTGGCAACATCGAACTCATGGAGTTCGAGCATGAGAGCCCGAAGGCGCTCGCGGAAAAGAAGCAGGGGGACGCCCTATTCTTCGCCCGTGTCGCACAAGCGCTCGGATCCGTCGCTGACGACTATGATGTGGTCGTCTTGGATTGCCCGCCGCAGCTCGGATTTCTGACGCTTTCCGCTCTTTGCGCGGCGACGGCAGTCCTGATCACCGTGCATCCGCAGATGCTCGACCTCATGTCGATGTGTCAGTTTTTGATTATGACTTCAGACCTTCTTTCTGTTGTCGCGAAGGCGGGCGGCAACATGGATTACGATTGGATGCGTTACCTGGTGACTCGGTTCGAGCCCACCGACGGGCCGCAGACCCAAATGGTCGCGTTCATGCGCTCGATTTTTGGCGAGCGGGTGCTGACATCGTCGATGGTGAAGAGCACGGCAATTTCCGATGCAGGCATCACCAAACAAACGCTCTACGAAGTTCCGCGAGAGCAGTTTACGCGCGCGACATATGATCGTGCAGTTGAAGCGCTGGGTGCCGTAAACGGAGAAATCGAGGGGCTCATCCGAACAGCTTGGGGGAGGTAGGCGTGGTGCGCAAGAATCTCCTTTTAGACTTGGAAGAGGAGGAGTTGACCGCGGTCAACCCGGAGAATGCGGGGGTGCCCCGTCTGCCGCCAACCCTCGGCAATAGGGGGGCGGTCGGTGCTATGGGCCGATCCTTGGAGCGAATTTCGGCCGATATCGACGCCGCGAAGGCGCTCGAAAAAAGGCTACTTTCTGGAGCGGACGTCATTGAAATTGATGCGTCTCTTGTCGACGCCTCATTCGTGACGGATCGCCTCGACGAAAGCGAGGCCGACCGCGCGTCATTACTCTTGTCCCTCCGCACTCATGGGCAGCAGGTTCCAATACTGGTTCGACCTCACCCGGATGTCTCAGGGCGCTACCAGATCGCCTATGGCCACCGGCGTTTGCGCGCGCTGCGAGAATTGGGGCAGCGCGTAAGGGCGGTCGTTCGCAGTCTGAGCGATGACGAACTCGTCATCGCTCAGGGCCAGGAGAACAGCGCCCGTCGCGATCTATCGTTCATCGAGCGCGCCTCCTTCGCAGAGTCTTTAGAAGAGCGCGGTTTTGGCCGCGAAACAATCATGGCCGCTCTAGCCGTCGACAAGACGGAATTGTCGCGGCTGATTTCCTGTCGCAAAGCGTTGCCGGACGACCTCGTGAAGGCAATCGGGGCTGCGCCTAGAGCGGGCCGGCGCCGTTGGATGGACCTTGCAGAGCATCTAAAGGCGCCGCGGGCGAGCAAGATTTGGGCGCGCATTTGCTGCGAAGCGGAATTTGCGCAGGTCGACTCAGATTCGAGGTTCGCTGCCGTCCTCTCGGCGCTCGCCACCAAGAGCGCGCCGGCGAAAACGACCTCGTGGATCGACCATGAGGGACGAAAGATCGCGCGGGTCGACGAAGATTCGGCATGGCTGCGTATCAACGTTGACAAGTCAGTGGACGCCGAGTTCGGCGCATACGTCGTGGCCCAACTGCCGGCCTTGCTTAAGGCGTTTCAGGTAGCTCAGCACGACGATTAGTTTTGTTGCGAGCAAAGCGCGCAGGCGCACGCTCGGGGAGTAACGAGTTGGGCGTTTCGTCAACAAAGATAGAGGTTACGACAAAAGAAAAAGGCCCCCGAAACATCGCCCGGAAGCCCTTCTCATAGTTCGCACCTAGAGAATCACACTTCCGCGAATCGCTGTCAAGAGTCGGCGCCGTTTCGGCGAGCAGATTTCTTTTGCCTGAACGAGGCAAAGAATGATGCGCACACATTCAACGACGCCCTTTGGGCGGCGGCCATTGTCGCTCGCCATGGTGGCGTCGCAGGCCGCGACGCGGGATTTCTTGGCAAAACCCGACGCATCAGAGACCGTGGTCCATAAATGGCGACTGTTTCGGGCGGCTACGGAAGCCAAAGGCCCGCTTGGCGTCACCGACCGGGCGCTCTCGGTCCTGCACGCCTTGCTGAGCTTTCATCAGGAAACGGCGCTGACGCTGCCGGAGGCCGAAGCCAGGGAAGGCGAGGCAAGGGGCTCAAGTGATTCGCAAGAAAGCGATTCAGGCCGGCCCGGGATCGTGGTGTTTCCGTCGAACCGGGAGCTCTCGATCCGCGCCCATGGCATGGCGCCGGCGACGCTGCGCCGGCATCTCGCGTCGCTGGTTGAAGCGGGGCTGATCATCCGGCGGGATTCGCCCAACGGCAAGCGTTTCGCCAGGAGAGGTGAGGGCGGCGAGATCGCGGAAGCCTTCGGCTTCGATCTGGCGCCGCTGATCGCGCGCGCGGCCGAGATCGAAAACCTCGCCGAAGAGGTGCGCATTGAGAACCGCGCCATCGCGCTCTTGCGGGAAAGGATCACGCTGGTTCGGCGCGATATCGTCAAGATGATCGAGACCGGCATGGAGGAGGGCGTTCGCTTCGCGCTACTGTCGATTGACGGGCAGAAGATTGCCAACTGGGAAGGCCTTTACGGGCGCTACCAGGCTCTCTCGGCGCGCTATTCGCGCAGTCTCGGGCGGGCCGAGCTGGGGGCCTTGGCGAGCGATCTCAGCGCCTTTGCGGCCGAAATCCAGAAGTTGCTCGAAACGCACGTAAAAGGCCAAAAAAGAAGCGCCAATGAGTCTCAAAATGAGCGCCACATACAGAATCAAATCACAAACATATCCGACCTTGAACCTGACCTTCGAGAAGGTAGGGCCGAACCGCCCGGGTCAAACTCGCAAGAAACGGTAACCGAAACAGATGGGTTGGCAGAAACAAACGCGCCAAATTTGAGAACGGGCGATCGTCCACCGCCGTCGCAAAGAACTTACCCGCTCGGCATGGTGCTGCAAGCCTGTCCCGACATCGTCGATTACGGCAAGAGCGGCGAAATTTCCTGCTGGCGCGATCTCATCGACGCGGCGGCGATCGTCCGCTCGGCGATTGGGGTTTCGCCTGACGCCTGGAAACAGGCGCTCGAGGTCCTGGGTGAGCATGACGCCTCGATCGTCATCGCCGCGATCCTGCAGCGGGGTGAGGAAATCAAATCCGCCGGGGGCTATTTGCGGGTGCTGACCGGAAAGGCGCGGGAAGGGGAGTTCTCGCTCGGCCCGGTGCTGATGGCGCTGCTGCGCGGCAAGGCGGCGAAAGCGGCGCGGGAACGCAAGAGGGCGGGGTAATGACGCGTCTAGACCGCCCAGGCGCGAAACCGCGACCGGCCGGTGATTTCGCGCAAGCCCAGCGCCGGGGCCATATCCTGCGCGGCGCGCTGCGAAATTTTGAGCGCCGCGGCGATCATCGGCGCCGTGACGAGCGGGCGAGACAGCGCGAATTCCGCCAAGGCCGGGAGGCGGGCGTTGCGCCGGCAATCGCGGCAGCGCCGTTCGAGCGCGGCTTTGGCGAGGGTGAGGCGATCATGTTCCTCAAGGCCCTGGCGGGCGGCGGCGGCGATCGCCTCGAGATTGGCGTTGATGCGGCCGGGCAGCGTAGCGGCGCGGCGTTTTTGGCGAGGAATCGCGCGCAGGCCAATATTGAGGGCGGGGAGGTGAGCGCGCGCTTTGCCGCGATGGCGCAGGAGATCGGCGACGAGCTGCGCGCCGAGCCAGTCCCGATGTTCGAGCGGGGCGATGGCGCGCCAGGCTTCGAGTCCGATCGCGGCGGCGAGAGTCGCGGGCAGGGGATCGGTCGCCTCGATTTCGCGGCGCCACCCGGCAAAACGCGCCTTTTCGTCGAATTCCTCGTCATAGATCAGGGCGCGGCCGGGGTCCGATTGGGGATCCGCGTTCACACCGTCGCGTAAAACTTTGGCGGCGCGGGCGATGGCGGCGTCGATGGCGGCAAATTCGGCGTCGAGCGTTTCAGACTCCGCTGGCGGGACGTCGTCAGGCGCGCGAACATCTTTCGTCGATATGCGCAGCGCTTGCGGCCGATCGAGTAGGGCGCCGGGCGGTAAGACCGAAATTTTACGGCGCGCGCGCAGCGCTTCATGGGCGCGGGTGAGTTCATGGGTGGCGAGCCGTAAGTCCATTTCGGCGTCATGGAGGACGAGATCTTCGAGCGGGACGAGTTCGCCGGCGAGCCAAAGGGCGGCGCAGGCGTCGTGGAAATGCGCGCGCTCGCTGAAACCCTCGCGCAGCGGGCTTCTGGCGAGGCGTTCATCGAGCCGGGCGAGGGCGTCTTCGGCCTCCGTGACGGCGCGAAACAGGGGTGGATCGAGGCGCGCGGCGAGGCGTTCCGCGATGGTGGCGGCGGTGCCGGGCGCGGTCTCATTAACCTTAAGATCGGCGGCGTAAGCCATTGAATCGGTATTGTTGCGGAAGTGATTCGGGAGTTTACTTCCGTCTGGCAGGAGGGTCAAAGCGGGCGGGTTTGGTCATCGATAAGTACTGCTTATCGATGGTGATATGGCTAAGGCCTTGACCAAGGCAAAAAGATAGTCAAAACTCGTCAAAACTGGTTTTTGCGGGGCCTTCCGCGACAAGGAGACGAGGCGTCCATGCCTGAAACGATCGATCTCGCTAGAGCCGAACGTTGCTTCGAGGATTTTGTCACTCGTGCGGAATTTGGCGAAGAAATCGTCATCCTGCGCGATGGCGCGCCCGTCGCGCGGCTCGTCGGCGTTGATCCGGAGGGCCGGCGCGCGGCGTTTGAACAGACGCTCGAACAGGTCCGCACCGTTCGCGCCAGAGCCAAGCCGGTCACGATCGAGGAAATCATCGCCTGGAAAAACGAGGGGCGGCGCTGACGATCCCGGCGCTTCGCCCCTATCTCGGAGACACGCAACATGTCCATCACTGTCAATATCGGCGAAGCCAAAACAAGGCTTTCCGAACTCGTCGCCAAGGTCGAGGCTGGAGAAGAGGTCGTCATCGCCCGCGGCAACGAGCCCGTGGCGAAGTTGACCGCGCTCGACGATGAGAAGCGCCGCGCCGCCGTCGTCGAGGCGATGCTTCGGGAACGCGACGACGGCACGCGCAAAAAAGTCTCGCTCGAGGAAATATTGGCCTGGCGTCACGAAGGGCATCGTTACTGATGGCCTTCGTCGTCGACGCCTCCGTCGCGGCGGGTTGGCTGCTTCCTGACGAGCGAACCGACATCGCCGACGCACTGGCTCTGCGGCTGAAATCGGAAGACGCCATCGCGCCCGATCTCTTCTGGCACGAAGCGCGCAGCCTCCTCGTCACGGCGCTGCGACGAAATCGCGTCAACGAGGCGGCGGTGTATATTTCTCTCGACCGTCTCGCGACGATTCCGCTCCGTAACGCCGGGCCGAGCGACGCGGTGACGGTCACGCGTCTCGCGATCAAACACGCTCTTTCCGCCTATGACGCCGCTTATCTGGAGTTGGCTTTGCGCGAGCGTCTGCCGCTCGCAACGCTCGACAAGAAACTCGCGACCGTAGCGCGAGCGGAGAGCGTGACCGTCCTCGGGCCATTGGGCGCCTCATGACGTCGGCCGACGAATTCGCCATCGACGCGCTCGCCGGATTTTTGCCGCTTGCCGCGCGCGATCGCCTCGCCGAGACGCTCAGCCAGGCGGAAATCGATACGCTGACGCATCTGGCGAAAAGCGGCACGGGGCCGAATTCGCTGCGGGCGCTCGCCTCCGATCTCGCTTATCTCGAAGCCTGGTCGCGCGCCTCGACGGGCGCGCCGCTCGTCTGGCCGGCGCAAGAGACGACGGTGCTGCGCTTTATCGCCCATCATCTCTGGGACGAAGCGGAGCGCGAGAAAAATCCCGCGCACGGTATGCCGCAAGCGGTCGCCGAGTCTTTGCGCGCGCAAGCGCGCCTGAAGGCATCCGGTCCGCACGCGCCCGCGACGGTGCGTCGGCGTCTCGCGCTGTGGTCGAGCCTGCATCGCTGGCGCGGGCTCGAGGGGCCGTTCGGCAATCCGTCCATTCGCAACGCGCTGCGTCTCGCCATCCGCGCCGCCGATCGACCGAGATCGCGCAAGAGTCCGTCCGCAATTACGCGCGACGTAATAGACAGGCTGCTGGCGACATGCGCATCGGGCAGGGCGGTTGATCTGCGCGACCGAGCGCTCCTGCTTCTCGCCTTCGGTTCCGGCGGGCGGCGCCGTTCTGAAATTGCCCGGCTCAGAATCGACGATCTCGAAGAGCGATCGCCAGTCCCCGCCGATCCGCTCTCGCCCGACGGCGAGATGCTTCCTGTCCTGGCGATCGCTCTGCGACGAACGAAGACGTCATCCGCCGACGCCGGCGAAAGCGTAATCGTCGTCGGCCGGCCGGTCGAAGCGCTGCGCGCCTGGCTCGCCTTCTCGAAGATCGCCGCCGGCCCGGTGTTTCGCCCGATCGACAAATGGGGAAATATCGGCGCCACGGCGCTCGATCCGCAAAGCGTCAACGCGATGATCAAGAGCCGCTGCCTTCTAGCCGGGCTCGATCCAGCGGAATTCTCGGCGCATGGGCTGCGTTCGGGCTATCTCACGGAAGCCGCTCGCGCCGGCGTGCCGCTCCCCGAGGCGATGCAGCAGTCGCGGCATCGCTCCGTCCAGCAGGCGGCGCGGTACTATAACGAGGGAGAAATCGCGCGGGGCAGGGCAGCGCGATTGATCTGACGGGACAGGCTGCCGAGGGCCGTAGAACGAAGTTTGTGTTTGCACTCGCCGAGAAAGGGATGTTGGCGGCACGGTGGGATGCTGGATTTGCGAGTGGAGAGTCGATTTTCGAGCAGTTTTGGCGGCGGGACGAGCGACATTGAACAGTTTCGATGAGCGGCCGATTTTGAACTCGTCTTATCGCGAGGGGACCACAAAATTTACATATAGCCCGTTCCGTCTGCGAGAGTTTCGCGTTCTGCCTTCAACGTATCTGGTTTTGGAGCGAAGTTCCGAGCCAAGATAGAGATCCGCGCAGCCTTCACCCTCATAATTTGATCGACCGTCTCATTGAAATCTTTCAATGGGCGAGTCCTGCCTTAAAATGCAAATCGACAGCTCTGATGATAATTTCTGCCCGACGTTCATTGCGAACAGTCCGGCGGCGCGCAGGCGGTCGCAGGCGACATCAGCATGTTAAGTTCGCGGTTGGCGATATAGCCAATGAACCCCAGCTCTTTGAGTTCATGCAGAGCGCTAGCGGCAAGTTCGCGCTGCTTGATGTACTCGACCGCAAAGACCGGTTTGCCGGCCCGCCGCAGGTGCTGAAGATGCTCTAGTGAGTTGTCGATCTTATGCTTGTCGTTCCGCACTTCAGCTTCGTTCTCGCCGTAAAGGAGTTCCTCGCGGCCGATCCCGTCTATCAATTGGACGTACTGCGGATTTTCCAACAGTTCATCGCCGTTCTGTGGCACGACCACGAAGCCCTTGCGGCGTTCACGTCCATAGGCAGCGACGCGCGCGACGAGATCAATCATGTCCGCCTTCGCGGACGAGAATCGTGGCAGCCACACATCAAATTTGTCGATCCCGTCGAGATAAACGCCATCGAAGCCCGCTGCTAGAATTCGATCAAGATAGGCGTTTGGATTACCGAACAAGAATGATTGCCATTCGGCAAGCCAGTATTGCACCGCATAATTTCCCGGCCATTTCGGGTTTTCCTCGCCAAGCCATTCCGGTCGATTCGTCAGCCAGCCATCTTGCCAGTAGTAGCGGTAGTCTTCGGCTTCCCCGATACTGAAATAGGCGAGGACAATGCGCCGTGAGCCCTTTGGCGTACGCCGCAATTGTTCGACGGTCGCAAGCGATGCGGCAGCGTCATCGCCCGTCCTTCCCACGCTATAGTCGACGACAACCAGGTCATGGTTGCTCTGGGCGATTTCAGCGGGGTTAGCCTCCTTAAGTTGGTAGGCCCAAGTCCTTACCTTGGCCAAGGCCAACTCCGGCGATTGCGCCGACGCCGGACGAGCGAGCCCGAGAGCCAGAGCAAATCCCAGACCGGTCCCAAACATTACGGAACGGGTCAACACGATCAAATGCATTTTCCCGCAGCTCCAACACGGAACGCTGATCTTGCGAATTCAGTGTAACGAGCTTGCAGGTTTGACGCAACGCGCGGGCCGTGCCCGGCAGGCTAGAACTCCCTGATTAGCCGGAACGCGACTTGTGGGCGCCAGGCGGCGCTTCGTCCACGGACCACGCCCAACCCGGCCTGGAGTTTCAGACTCCCCGTCAGCGCCTGATGGACCTGAGGCATCAGCAATGTGTAGCGACCGGCGCCCCGGTGCGTATTGATCTCGAATCCCAAGGTCGTCGCGTCAGATATATCGTAAAAGGTTGAATGATTGAAAAGCAGATTGCCACGGGCGCGTCCTCCAACAACGTTGCCAATCCCAATCATCGTCATCGTGCTCCATCGATGGTCGAACCGATATCCGAGCAGATATGTCAGGGAGTTTTCCCAGCGAGGGCTTGCCCGGTCATACACGCCGAGGTACTGGACGCCATGCACGGCGCGGCCGCCGGCAAAGGTTCCGAAGGTTCCCTGAACTCCGAGCTTGTATTCGGCGACATGCAGATCGTCGACCGGCAGCTCCAGCTCCAACGCAAAGCCGTCGGCAATCGCATATTCGACTTCGGGACCGCCATTGACCGATCTATGCGGTCCTGACAGGTTTCGCTGTACGAGCATGTTCGCCTCCAGTTCGCCCTTCTTCGCCCCGAGCGGGCGAACCATATCGAAGACCATCGGCTCGGGAATGCGCGGAGCGTCTTGAACATAGATGTAGTCTTGCGCCAGACCCGACTGCGACGAAAGGCTGAGCAAGGCGCCAAGAAAACTGTTCCTGATGTCCATCGGATGGGACGGTCGGCGGCTTCTGCGTTGATACGGCATGAATAATCCAAGTTTGCTCAGGTCGACAGCGAATCGATACCATGAAGCTGCTTACATGAGCTTACAGGGCTGCTTGCGCAGGGGATTGGGGGCTTCTCATAGCCCTTGCACCAATTGCAGAAATTTTCTGTCCATCAGACGCTCCCTCACGGCGCACGGCGCGCATCAGAGTTCTGGCCGATCTACGAGATCCTGAATCTGGCGCGCGAGGCGTTCCGCGATGCAAGCATAGCCGGCGTCGTTCATGTGAAGCCCGTCCGCCGTCAGCAGCGGCTCGACGCCGGCGTCCGATTCCGTCGCCAGCGCCTTCATCAAGTGGTAGCGCGAGAAGAGGCATACGTGCTCCTTGTTCGCGATCCGCTCCAGCGTCTGGACGAAGCGCTCATAGCGCGCTGGGTCTTTGATTGATCTGCTGAATTGCGGATCAACAAGCAGCACATCGCTCTTGTGGTTCTCGATCGACAGAATGCCGCTCTCGACCACCGATTCGAACTTTGGCTCCGAGACGGCTGTATTCAGCGCATCATTCGTTCCCACCTGCCAGAGCACGAGATCTGGCTTGAGGCGGTCGAGTTCGATCTTCAGACGTTTGAGCGTGTGATCGGCGGTTTCGCCGGACTTGCCGGCATTGATGACCTCGACCTCAGCGCCCGGAAACCTTTTGGCGAGAGCGACCTGAAGGAGCGCCGGATACGCCGCAGCCGGCGAAGAAGCGCCGACGCCCTGTGTGGATGACGAGCCAATCGCCAGAATATGTATCGGCATCCGCGCCCGCAAGCGCGCGGCGGTTCGCTTGAGGACGCCACGCATCTGCATCCGGACGGGAGTGACGGCGCAGCGATTGCGAGGGCTCTGTCCGATCGCGAAAGCTGGGCAGGCCGCAAGGCAGGCGACGTTTATCAGCGCGTAAAGGAAAGCTCTTCGGTCTGGTTGAGATTCGCTGCTGGCGCGGCGGGCTGGGCTGGGCGACTGGCGCATTCCAAAAAGCTCGCAAGTTTGTGCAGGGTCCAAAGTCCAGCGAGAACGATGACAATATCAGAAAACGGGGTGCTCGTTACGGTGGCGTTAAAAATTTGCGCGCTCGCGCTTAGAAGGCTGCCCGCGCTGAAGACGGCAAGGCTGTGTCTGCCGAGACGGGACATGACCGGGAAGATTGCCGTGCTCTTGAGCCTCGCGGAAACTCCAGAGCCGTAAATCGTATAGGCGAGAGCAAGAAAATCGATAATTCTGATTACGCCGAGGTCAGTTTTTCCTCGATCCAGATATGGATCAACGACAGCAACGAATTCCGGGACGCATCCTAAGAAATTACTAACGATTAGCGCGGAGACAATCGTGAACGTAACCGCGAGACGGTAGGGCGCGGCGCGCACCGGGAATTTGTCGTTCTGGAGCAAGAGGCCAGTGAATATCCCCAAAGTGAACATGAATTGCCAGGTCAATGGATTGAAGAACCAAACGCCCCCTTCGGGCCAGCTTGGGAGGTTCGCGCCTGTGAGGCGGGCGACGCCGTAAACGCTCGCCGAGAGCGCGATCATACCCCAGCGATTACGCAGCCCCACGTGCAACAGCAAAGGCGCGAAGATTATGAGCACGACATAGAGCGGAAGAATATTGAAATAGCCGATCTGATGTCCGAGCGTCGCGACGCCGAGGAGGCCTCGCAGCGGGTCTGCAAAGAGCGTTGCGCGCCCGTGTTCGGCGAGAAAAGTTTCCTCGCCCGTCAGGAGCGCCGCCGCGCCAAAGAGCGCGAGCGCAAGAAAGGTGAGGAGGACGTGCATCGCGTAAAGCCGGAGCGCGCGGGACGCCATGCCCCTGGCCGCCGTCCACGCGGGCGCCGTCCTGAAGCGACGACCGCCGGCCAGGGCGACGGAAATTCCGGACAAAAAGACGAAATCTTCAGCGGCGTCCGAAAATCCGTAGTTGCGGGGTGTGAAATTGCCGAGAATGTTGCCGGGGATATGGTTGATGAAGATCGCCGCCAACACGGCGCCGCGCCAGAAGTCGATCAATTCGATCCGTTTTCCCGACACGACGTTCTCCGAACATAGGCTGATCGTAAACCTTCTTTATCATATATTCTGACCCGCTCCAGAGTCAGGAAATTCCTGCAAGCGCGCCGTGAAATGCCGCAGACGTTCTCAAAGACTGTTCAGGCGCAGCGTGACGCGCTCCGGCTTGTCCGAAACGCCAAGCTGGAACATATTTTCCGCACGGCCAGTCCGCATATGGGGAATGCCAGCAAGGGCGCGCCGACGCCGCCCGGCAAGAAATAACGAGATGATGAGTGTCGCCAACGTTCACGGTTTTGTTTCGGCCTTCGTCACTCTACTCGTCGTGGTCGAGCCGCTTGGCCTTGCGCCGATTTTTCTCGCCACGACGCACGACCGCGGCGCCGCGACGCGCGCTCGCATTGCGGCCCGGGCCTGTCTTTATGCACTGACCATTCTGATCGGCGCGGCCCTTTTCGGTGAGCGCCTGCTCGACGCGCTCGGCGTGTCGCTGCCGGCCTTTCGCATCGCCGGTGGACTGCTGCTGTTTTCAATCGCGTCGGAGATGGTTCTTGGCGTTCGCATCACGCGTGAGGCGCACGACGCGGCGCAAGCCGTGGAAGAAAACGGCCGGCATATCGCCGCCTTTCCTCTTGCCATCCCGTTGATCGCCGGGCCGGGCGCGATCACGGCGACCCTGTTGTTCGCGGGCGAAGCGGCGGGCGATCCCGCAAAGCTCGCAGCGCTTATCGTCGCGATCGCGGCAGTGTTGGCGATAACCTACGTCGTCTGCCTGCTCGCGGGGCGCGTCGAACGCATTCTCGGAACTGCCGCCAATATCGTGATGGCGAAGTTGCTCGGCGTGTTGCTTGCTTCGCTGGCAGTGCAGTTCGTCGTTGACGGCGCAAAAGCGCT
>VGDT01000041.1 GCA_016869595.1 Alphaproteobacteria bacterium | reverse complement strand
TTCAGGACATGCGGAAATTCGAATGTCGCGACGCCGTCCGGCTTGAGGATTTCCGCAAATCCGGCGACGAAATCGCGGATGTCGGGAACATGCGCCAACACATTGTTGGCGGCCGTGAGATCGGCGGCGACGCCGCGCGCCGCCAGCTTGCGGGCAGTCTCTTTGCCGAAGAAGGCGACTTCCGTCGATACGCCTCTGGCGCGCGCCGCCTCGGCGACATTGGCCGCCGGCTCGACGCCCAGCACCGGCACGCCGCGCGCGATGAAATGCTGCAGCAGATAGCCGTCATTTGATGCGACTTCGATCACGAGCGACTGAGGGCCAAGCCCGAACCGCTCGATCATCGCGTCCGCGTAACGGCGGGCATGCGCGACCCAGCTGTCGGAATAGGAGGAAAAATAGGCGTAGTCCGAGAAAATCGCCTCGGACGACACCGGCGCATCCACCTGCACCAAACAACAGGCGTCGCAAACGCGCGCATGGAGCGGAAAGCTCTTGTCGAGACCCTTCGCAATCTCGTCCGCCGTGACATAGGAGTTGGCGAGCGGCGTCGAGCCGAGATCGACGAAATCATGATTGAGCGGCGCGCCGCAAAAGCGGCAGGTGGGCGTTTGCATTCTCTTATCCAGGAAGTTTCTCGAAGGCGTCGATCTGCGCGAGCGTCGTCGCGAGCGGGCCGCTTCCCGCGAGGGCGTCGCGGTACCAATCCGCGGTCCAATTGATCGCCAGCCGGCCGGGCAAGCGGTCCCGCCAGCCGAGAAGCGCGCGGGCGCGCGAGGAATCTACGGCGAGAACGTTCATTTCGCGCGAATCCAGCGGCTGGTGGTCGTAGCCCGCATCGCGGCCGAGGGCTTTGAGCATTTCCTCGGTGAGTTCGCCGACCGTGATCGGCGCGGTCGGGTCGGGCCCGAAATTCAGCGTTTCGGGAAGGCTCTCGCCGCGTTCAAGCGCGTCGACATAGGTCAGATAGCCATGCAGGCAATCGAGCACATGCTGCCAGGGCCGCGACGCATGAGGCATACGCAATACTGGCCGCTCGCTCTTCGCCGCCGCGCGCACAATGTCGGGAACGATGCGGTCTACCGCGTAGTCGCCGCCGCCAATGACGTTGCCGCCCCGCGCGGTGACGACCTTCACGCTCGCATCCTTGAAAAAGGATTGCGTGTAAGCGCGGGTGACGAGTTCGGCCGCCGCTTTCGAGGCCGAGTAGGGGTCTTTGCCACCGAGGGGCGCGTCTTCCGCGAAGGCGGCGCCTTGCTCGTCATTCGCATAGACCTTGTCGGAGGTGACCACCAAAATCGTCGAAACGTCGGGAGCGCGGCGCAGGGCCTGCAGAAGATGCGCGGCGCCCATGACATTGGTCGCGAGCGTGCCGAGAGGATCGGCGTGCGACCGGCGCACGATCGCCTGCGCGGCAAGATGAAAAACGATATGCGGACGGGCCTGTGTAACGGCGGCCTCGACGGATTCGAGATCATTCAGGTCGCCGAACGTTGAATTCAGACGCTCACCGATGCGCGCCATCTCGTAAAGGCTTGCATCGCCTTCAGGCGGCAGCGCGAAACCGTAGACTTCGGCGCCGAGGCGATCGAGCCAGAGCGCGAGCCAAGCGCCCTTGAAGCCGGTATGGCCGGTCAAAAGAACGCGCCGGCCGGCCAAAGTATTCCGTTTATCCACGCTTTATTCCCACCAGTCCTGCTTCATATTCCCTCGATTTCACGGCGGTCGATGAAATTCCGCTCAGCTCCATATCTTCCATGGCGCGCGGCCGCTATCCCACAAAGCTTCAAGGCGATTCTTGTCGCGCAGGGTATCCATCGGCTGCCAAAATCCCCCATGCTTATATGCGCGCAATTCTCCTTCCGCCGCCAAACGTTCCAGCGGCTTTTCCTCCCAAGGCGTCGCGTCGCCGTCGATATAGTCGATTACGGACGGATCCAGAACAAAAAATCCGCCATTGATGAAACTCTGGTCGCCGGGCGGCTTTTCGATGAATTTAGTGACGGCGTCGCCTTCCAGAGACAAGGCGCCATAACGGCCGGGCGGCGCCACAGCGGTGAGCGTGGCTTTGCGCCCATGCGCACGATGAAATTTGATCAGCGCTCGGATATCCACGTCGGCCACGCCGTCGCCGTAAGTGAAGCAGAAAGGCTGTCCCTCGTTGAGGTAGCTATGGACCCTCTTGAGCCGTCCGCCAGTCATCGACGACTCGCCGGTGTCGACCAGCGTGATCTTCCAGGATTCGCTTTTACGGCTATGAAATTCAATCTGTCCGGTTTCGCCGTCGACGGTTATGTCCGCGTTATGCATGAAGTAATTCGCGAAATACTCCTTGATCATGTAGCCCTTATAGCCCAGGCAAACGACAAAGTTGTTCATGCCATGGGCGTGATAGATTTTCATTATGTGCCATAATATTGGGCGACCACCGATCTCGATCATCGGTTTTGGACGAAGATATGATTCTTCCGAAATCCGCGTTCCCATGCCGCCCGCAAGTATGACGACCTGCATTTCATTTCCTCCAAAGTCGCTGACCGAGCGTGTAGATGGGCGAACCATAATATAGTTGCGATGTATATTATTGCGCGCGCCTACCAAATCGCTCGTTGGACTGGCGGATGGAAGGCGATCGATCCTTGATCGTCAAACTCCGCTCAAGTCGCATGATCCACTCCCGGAGACAAGCCCGGTCTTAACGTTATGCCAGAGAGCGCCCGCATGCGCCTTGGAGTCGGACAGACTACTTTCCTATTTATCTCCCTAAGATTACTGAATTTTCTCTGAGAAAAGCAGATAGTTCATGCGCCGCTACCGCATTTCCCTTTAAATTCCAATGGCTATCATTTGGCTTATACACGGCCTCGCTTCTGGATTCCCGCCGCAACGCCGGCAGGAGATCAATATATGTGATCCCCAGTTCCTTCAACGAGCCGGCTAGCATTCTGTTAGGCTGTTCGAAATCATATTCATCTTGGCTCGAATGGGCGAGCGACAGCGCCCTTTTTCTCAGAGCAAGGTTTATCTGCAATTCATCAGGGATAATTGCGATCACAAGCTTTGAATTTACTTTTTTGCACAGTTCATAAATCAACTTTATGTCGTTTACCGTCATGTCGTACATTTTTTGATACAGAGGATTATCCTTCTTAAAGACCCAGCTACGTCTCATCTCAAGAATATCGTAATCCTCATCGGTGAATGACTTCTTGCTGTCGTCGTAAACTTCGCCAACGTTCCAAGGGGTGAAATTTGTTTTACCAGCTACGTCGGCAAGATATTTCAAAAGAGACACGACAAAGGAGTAGCTTTGCCAGCTTCTACCTGGATCGACAGCTTCAAAGTCGTTTCCGACAAAAAATGAGACTATTACGAGATCTGGCTGTAAAGCGCCGCCTTCAGTCTCCAGTATGGCGTAGTAATTTCTAGGGGCGGCGCCTGGAATTCCCATATTGATAACTTCGGCGCTGTAGCCGCTCTCTTTTAGCAGGCGACGCAATATCGTGTTGTAGTTGAATTCATAAGGGACGACGCCGAATGCGAATGAGTCGCCGATCGATAGAATTCTATAATTGTTTGGAGATTTTTCCTTATCGTGTTCAATGTCATTGAAGCCGTGAGAATTCGTAGTGAATCCATACAAGTTTTGGAATGGCTTCGCGCGAAAACGATAAAGGTGCTTTGAATAAAAAAACGGCTGTGGAAAATACGCATTGGCAATGCGTAGCGCAATCTCGCTACATAAAATAGTAAAAGCGGCAACAATCAAAATCGCAACCGCCCTGATCATTTTGGGATGCTTCATCTTTCGACCTTCAACGATCACAATGGTTTTTCGACTCATAGTGAAACTATGCTCAGTTCTCAACCCGTCTTTGAAACCGCTGTGTCCGCCGCACGATGCCTCCGGGTGGCAAGGTCGCGGCGCCGACGGGTGGGGCGGAGCGGTCTGCAGGCAGGCAAATGCCACAGCGACCAGCGCAAGATTGCGGGCACGACGCATGATGGGCATCCCGAGCGCGCCGCTATTTGCGGGTTCCAAAGCGTCGAATTCGAGCCCGAAAGCCTCGCCGTGCGATTTGCCCAATGGGTTCATGACGACCGCTTCGCTCAATGCGGGCAGCCGTTAGGCGAATGTGCCTTAGGTCGCTGAAGCCTTGCAATATTTGGGCACAGTTCGGCTGCTGCTGCTGCGCTCTTGAGAAATTTCCACAGGCGCGTGGTAGCGTCCCGAATCGCGTCGTGGCTCTCTTGTCCCTGCACTGGGGTCTTGCCAATATAAACTCCCAGAGTTCAAGGACTTCGGTAATGAATCAGAAAGAAGTCGCCAAGAAAGAATCAAGCGTCGCCGTCGTTCTTGCCTTCTACGCAATAATGGGGCTTCTCGGCGCTGCCAGCATAGAAATATTTCTTAGGTTGCAGCAGATATTCGGGCCTGCCTATGAGTTGGAATTTGCCAGTCTGACCAACCAGACCCCTTCAGACATCGTCAATCATGCGCCCAACACGAGCGTCGCCATCGCCGGACGGAAATTCGACAAGTTCGGCATCCGGCAGTATTCATCTCTCGAACGACCTGAAAATTGCGCGCAGTCCAAGAAGATCCTCTTTCTCGGGGATTCGTTCATGGAGGGCTACGACGAGACGCATACGATCCCGTTTCTCATAACGAAATCGCTCGCCAGGGAAAATATTTGCATCGAGCCGTTTAATGCAGGGCTGTCATCTTATTCTCCGGCAATATTTGTGCCACAAATAAGAATGCTGTATCCAATAATTAAGCCTGACTATATTATTATCGATATCGACGAAACGGATTTCTACGATGACAACGTTCGCTATAAGCAGTTCATCTCAAGAGATGCGCTCGGCAGAAACATTGCCGTAAAATCGGGTAGCGGCTATCGCGAGGTCATGGCTGAAGTGGATCGCGTCCGAGCCCAAAGCTTGTATATTATGAGATTAATCCAAATCCAATTCTCCAAATATTTGAAACTGATCAATTCTACTTCTGCGCAACGGACAGCAGAAAATGCTGCAATTTTTGAATTGTCCAAACTCGACGCCGATTCTGCGCGGGCCAAATTCAAAGATGAATTAACCTTCTTTAAGAGCAATGTTCAAGAAATAATCACCGCACTGAAGGAATATAACTTCGATCTGGATCACCTTATTTTTATAAGGCACCCGCATCTCGAGCATCTGAGCGGCGAAGCCGGGGAGCCGGTCTTCAACAACGTAGTTTTTGAGACGGTTAAGGACGTAGCTGCAGCCAATGACGTCAAAATCTACGATTCTCTGTCCGATCTTCAGGCGGCGTTCGCAGGCCGGCCCGAAACATATTACTTTAAAAACGACATGCACTTCAATTTTAAGGGAATGGAAGCCTATAGCGAGGCGGTCAGCGCAAAGCTAGCGCCCCTTCTTGCGAAATGAATTGATCACATTCGCGACGTAAACGAGACCTGCGCGCTAGAAGATCATGCGGTTGGATCAGAACGGGTGATACTGATAGAGCCAGTTCTCTGAAAGCGCCTCGTCGCCGTTCTTGAGGAACAGGCGCATTTCGACAGGCTCGGGGCCTTGCACCGTCAGGTCGAACTGCGCCCGCCAATGGCCAGGCACATTGTCGAACACCGCTTCGGTGAAGACATAAGAGAAGGTTCCGCGCGAGGCCCATAACACGGGTTCGGGCTTTACGCCGAAGGGGAGCTTCGCCAGCGGCTCGCCGAGAAACTCGACCATGAATTTTCGCACGCCCTTGGGCCGCGGCTTGCCGGGCTGTCCGCCATTGCCCAGCCTCGTCGCCACGCAGCGCGCGAGCTTGGTCGGGTTGGGCTCGTCGGCGAGCCAGTGCAGCCGGTAGGAATATTCGAAGGAGGCGCCGGGAACGGCGGGCTTTTCCGGGACCCAGAGCACGACGATATTGTCGTGGATTTCGTCGTCGGTCGGGATTTCGATGAGTTGGATCGCGCCCTTGCCCCAGTCGCCCTTGGGTTCGATCCATACGCTCGGGCGGCGATCGTAAAAGACGTTGTCGAGATAGTGGTCGTAATTGCGGTCGCGCTGCATCAGGCCGAAGCCTTTGGGATTATTGTCGCCAAACGCCGACGCCATGACCCGGTTAGGATTGTTCAACGGCCGCCACAAGCGCTCGCCAGCGCCGGTCCACATGCTCAGCCCGTCGGAATCATGCACTTCCGGCCGCCAGTCGATCGCTGTCGGCTTCGCGGTCTCAGAGAACCAGAACATCGACGTGAGCGGGGCGACGCCGAAGCGGGTGAAGGCGCCGCGCAGATGCAGGGAACAGTCGATGTCCATGACGACGCCCTTGCCGCGCGTCATCAGGAAGCGATAGGCGCCGACGATCGACGGCCCTTCGAGCAGCGCATGCAGGACGACGCCGTCAGCCGTCTCCGGTCCGATATAAATCTCGGTGAAATCGGGGAACTCCTCATTCGCTCCCATTTGCCATGTATCGAGCGCGACGCCGCGCGCCGACATCCCATATTGGCGCAATTCTCCAATCGCCCGGAAATACGAAGCGCCGAGAAAGGCGATCCAGTCGTTTCGCTTCCAGTCGAGCGCGCCGTCCTTCGCCTCCTGAATGCGAAATCCCGCGAATCCTGCGCCAGCCGGAAGCTGCCGCGCGATAGAATCCGCCGGCATGTTGAAGTAGCTCGTGTCGTAGAGAACCTCGCGCGCCTCGCCGTTTTCGACGACATGCATGCGCACGGCCTTTTTGAAAAACATGCCGAGATGAAAAAACTCTATGGGGAAGCGCTCCTTCGAATCGGCAAAGAGCGCATGGTCGGTGTTGTAGGTGATTTGTCCCCACTTCTCGTAATCGATCTGCGAGGTGATTTCCGGGGACGGGATGTTCGGTTTGCGATAGGGCTCCTTGATCAGCCGTTGCGCGGTCTGTTTGAGCGTCTCGAAGGAGAAGGATTGCGGTTCGCCGAGCCGGAGATTGGACACGCTCGTCGCCGCCTCGCTGCGCGGCGCGCCGACGGCGCCCAAAGCGCTCGTCGCCGCCGCCGCCTTGAGAAACGAGCGACGATCCTGCTTCTCGGCCATTTCGGCGTCCTTATTGCGAAGTTTGGGAGATTTGCGCCTGGGGCTGCGGCCGCCGCCAGCCTGTCGTGGAGCGCGGGACATGAGGGCGCGGAACCCTCTATTCAGCCGCGAATCGGCTCATTGCGGAGGGCGGTCCGCATGAAGAAGTAGAGTCCGATGAGGCCGGCGAGGGAGAAGATGATTTCGAGCGCCCGGCTGACGAGGGGATCGAGCTGGAAGAGGCCGCCGAGCGCCCAGCCGGCCGCCCAGGAGGCGCCGACAAGCTCGGTCCCGACAAGGATCGCGACCGCGATGAGCGTGGACAAGTGCAGATAATTGATGGGCTTCTGGCTCATGACGCCATTCTCGAGCTGACCTCTTAAACAGCGGCGGCGCCGCGCTCACGTCGTGCTATAGCAAAGGCCGCCACAAGGCAATCCGGACGGAGGGCGCCATTCCCAGCTGTAATTTATGAGGTTCCATATAAATTAGCGATGCCGAGCCCATCGGCCGAGGTTCAGGCGTCGCCCGTGTCCGGCCGAACGCCGTTCAGTCGCCCTGACCGGCCTCCGCCGAGAAGAACTGCTCGAACTTTTCCGGCTTGCCGTCCCATTCCTTGGCGTCAGCAGGGGGATCCCGCTTGATCGTGATGTTGGGCCAGTTCTGCGCCATTTCCGCGTTAAGCTGAAGCCACTGTTCGAGGCCTTCCTCGGTATCCGGCTTTATCGCAACGGCGGGGCACTCGGGCTCGCAGACGCCGCAGTCAATGCATTCGTCCGGGTGGATCACCAGCATATTTTCGCCTTCGTAGAAACAGTCCACCGGACATACTTCGACGCAGTCCATATACTTGCATTTGATGCAGTTTTCCGTGACGACATAAGTCATGAGGGTGATCTCTCCGCGACCTCGCCGCTTGCTAGCTTTTTTGCCGGCGTCACGCAAGGCGAGCAGGATGAAACGCGTTTCAAAGATATAATCGCGCTTGAAAGCCACAAGGTCAGAAAATGGTCGAAGCAATCAATTCGCCGGCAGCGGCGGCCACGAGCCGGCAGGCGCTGACGGCGCGCGCCCTTCTGCTCGGCGAGCGGATCGACACCGACGGCCTCGAACGGGCGGACCTCGTTTCGACGGCCCCTCTCGCCTTCCATGCCGGACAGAGCGGATTCGCCGTGCTTTATCGCTTCGGCGTCGCCGTTCTCTTCGGCCTTTCGCCGCTTGAGGAGGACGAAATCGTCAAGAAGATCGGTCTTCGCGTCTCGGGCGCGTCCCGCGGCGACGACGAGACGTTGATCATCGAGGAGGCGACGCCGGACGGCGACGAGAAGGCGCTGCCCGACGGAAGGCTGGCGGTCAAGGACCTTTCCGAAGCGCGGCTGCTGGTGATCGCCGACGTTCTGGCGAAAAGCGTCGCCCTGGCGCGCGACGAGCGCCGCGTCAACGCCGTCTTCGACACGATCGAGCCTTTCGCGGCAGAGCTTGCGGCGAAGGGCAGCCCGCCGTGGAAACGCAAATCCATGTTGGAGCTGATGGGCCAGACGCTGCTCGTTCGCCATCGCGTCTCGGGCCGCGTCGCCGTCGACGATAAGCCGGACGTTCTTTGGGACCGGCCAGACCTCGAACGGCTTTATGCGCGTCTCGAAGACGAATATGAGCTCACGCCGCGGGCGCGCACGCTCAACGCCAAGATCGACGTGATCGGCGAAACCGCCCGCGCGCTGACTGACCTCATCGACGCGGCGCGCTCGGTGCGGCTGGAGTGGACGATCATCGTTCTGATCGCGATGGAAATCGTCCTCACCCTGTTCCAGATGTGGGTCGCGCGGTTGGGCTGAGCGCGTCTTCGACCTCGCGCAGCGGCGTTTTGCCCTCGACCCATTTGAAGCTCGGCAGCTGGTGACGCGCGAAGGTGAACTGCCGCTTGGCGTAATGGCGCGTATCGAGCTTGCTGCGCAGGATCGCCTCGTCCAACGTCAGCCGACCGTCGAGATAGGCGATGAGATGCGGCACGCCATGGGCGCGCATCGCCGGCAGCGCGGGATCGAGCCCGCGCGCCTTGAGCGCAGCGACTTCCTCGATCGCGCCTTCTCGCGCCATCCGTTCGAATCGCGCATCGATTCGCGCATAAAGCTCCTCGCGCTCGGGCGCGAGGAAGAAGGCCGCGCATTCCGACGCTTTCAAAATCGGCGGGCTGCGCGAACCTTGAAAGGAGACGAGCGGTTTCCCGGTCGCCTCAAATATTTCGAGCGCTCGCAGCAGCCGCTGCGGATCGGTCTCGCGCAGCTTTGCCGCCGTGTCCGGATCGCGGGCGGCGAGTTCGGCGTGAAGCTGCTGGGGGGTCTTGTCTTGCGCCCAGGCGCGCATGGCTTCGCGCACCTCGCCAGGCGCCGCCGGAATGTCCGAAAGCCCATAGAGCGCGGCCTTAAAATACATGCCCGTGCCGCCGATTATGATCGGCGTCAGCCCGCGCGCCTGGAGGTCGCGCAGCGCGCGCGAAAAATCTTCAAGCCAGCGCCCGACGGAATAATTCGTGGCCGCGTCGACATGGCCGAAAAGAACATGCGGCGCGGCGGCTTCCTCTTCGACCGTCGGGCGGGCGGTGATGATCCGTAGGTCACGATAGACCTGCATAGAGTCGGCGTTGACGACCGCGCTCGGCCCGCGGCGCGCCAGGGCCAACGCCAGCGCGGACTTGCCCGAAGCGGTTGGACCTGCAATGAGAATGGCGCGCGCGCGCATGGCGCTATTGCCGCTGAAACGATCGGAATGTCAAAGCCCATCGACTATGTCGCGACCTTCGTCGCCGGCCGGGGCGCTGGGCTCAACGAACGGGCGGTCTCGGGCGCTCTCTATGATGCGGGGCTGATTGAGGCCGGCCGCGACTGGCTCGCGCCCGATCTCGCTGTTGATGCGTTTTTGTCGGGGGCGGGGCATGACCTCGCGAATTTGCGCGCGCGTCTGCAGGTGGCGGTCGCCGAGGATCCTATCGACGTCATCGTTCAGCCGACGATGGGGCGCCGCAAGCACCTGCTCGTCGCCGACATGGATTCGACGATGATCGGACAGGAATGCGTCGACGAACTCGCCGACCTCGTCGGCTTGCGCGAACATGTCGCGGCGATCACGGAGCGCGCCATGCGCGGCGAGGTCGATTTCGAAAGTGCCTTGAAGGAGCGCGTGGCGCTGCTTGCGGGCGTGACTCTCGCTCAGATCGAGACTCTGCTCATGCGCATCACGCTGACTCCCGGCGGGCGCCAGCTCGTACGCACGATGCGCGCTCACGGCGCCCATACGGCGCTTGTATCCGGCGGCTTCACGCAGTTCACCGAACCGTTGGCCGCCCGCCTTGGCTTTCACGAGACCCGCGCCAATCTGCTCGAGATCGCCGACGGCGCGTTGACCGGCGCGGTCGTCACGCCTGTGCTCGGCCGCGAAGCCAAGCGCGCCGCCCTCGTCGAATTGCGCGAGGCGCACGCCTTGCCGCGAGACGCGACGCTGGCGATCGGCGACGGCGCCAATGACCTTGATATGTTGCGCGAGGCGGGTCTGGGGCTGGCGTTCCACGCCAAGCCGAAAGTGGCGCGAGCGGCGGATGCGCGAATTGACCACGGCGATCTGACGACGGCGCTCTATGCGCAAGGATTTCGGCGGGAGGAGTTTGTAGAGTGACCCGGCGCATTGCGCCGGGCCAATCGCTTAATAGCCGCGGTAATAGACGTAACGCGGGCCATAGTAATTGTAGTGAGGCCGCGGATAGTAGACCGGGTAGGGGCGATAATAGGGCCGCGGATAATAGGCCGGATACATTCTTTGGCCGCCGCCCTGGTGTCCGGCGTTCTGCTTTTGATTGTCGCCGCTCGCCTTGTCGCCGGAGCCCTTCGAATCCTGCGACGCGCTCTTGGTCTCGCCGTCGCCAAGGTGGACCTTGAGTTCGATCGTTTGAGCGGTCGCCGCGCCCGAAAATAAAAATGCGAGGGCAGCCGACGCGAGGATTGCACGAAATGTGGCTTTCATGATGCTCTCCTATATATTTTTCTAAAAAAGCAGCGGCGCCGTTTTGACTTCGGCTCCGGGATCAAATTTGATCCAAGGCCATCATAAGAGCGCGCGTGAGTTTGTAAGTGCGCTGGCGCACGAGAGGCGCGCCGCGGTTCGCCGCATTCAACCATGGCGATCTGAGGACGGCGCTCCAAGCGCAGGGCTTACAGGCGCGATGCGATTGGCGTGCGCCGTTCCCTCCCCCGCTTTGCGGGAGAGGGGCAAGCCGAGGATCAGCGCGGGATATCGATGAGACGAATCTGCTCTCTCGGGGTCACTCCACCGGCAAGGCGACAAAATGCGCGTCGCCCTGGCCGTTCGCGACGATCAGTAGCGCGGTCTTCTTGCCGTCGTTTTTCAGCGCCTTGACCTTCTTGACCACCTCCGCAGGATCGCTCACCGCTTCCTGATTGACTTCAAGCAGCACCTCGCCGGGCTGAAGGCGTTTTTCCGCCGCATCAGAGCGCGGATCGACCGCGGTGATGACGACGCCGCCCTTGACGGCGTCCTTGATCTGGTAACGCGCCCTCAGTTCGTCGGAGAGACGCGACAGTTCAAGCCCCAGGACGCTCTGCGACGCCCCGCCGCCGCCGTCGGGTCTGTCCTTGTCGCCGTCCTTCGACGCTACCTTCTCGCCGTCCTCGAGCCGGCCGAGCTTGACGGTCTTGGTCTGCTCCTTGCCGCCCCGCATGATGACGAGTTCGACGTCCTTGCCGACGGGGGTCGCGGCGACGAGCTTTGGCAGGTCGCGCGACTCCTTTATCGGCTTGCCGTCGAATTTCACGATCACGTCGCCGACCTTAAGTCCGGCCGGCTTCGAAGGTCCCTTGTCGTCGACGCCGGCGACGAGCGCGCCGCGCGTCGCGCCGAGATTCAGCGTCTCGGCGATTCCGTCGTCGATGTTCTGAATGCGGACCCCCAGCCAGCCGCGGCGCGTCTCGCCAAATTGCTGCAACTGTTCGATGACGGGCTGAACCGTATTCGCCGGCGTCGCGAAACCGATGCCGACCGAGCCGCCAGACGGCGACAGGATCGCTGTGTTGATGCCGATGACTTCGCCGTCCATGTTGAACAGCGGTCCGCCGGAATTGCCCTTGTTGATGGAGGCGTCGGTCTGGATGTAGTTGTCATAAGGACCGCTGTCGATATTGCGGTTGCGCGCCGAAACGATGCCGGCCGTCACCGACCCGCCGAGTCCGAAGGGATTGCCGACGGCGAGCACCCAGTCGCCAACCTTGGCCTTGTCGCTATCGCCGAATTTAACGGCTTTCAGCGGCTTTTCGGGCTTCACCCGCAACACGGCGACGTCGACTTTCTGATCCTTGCCGAGGATTTCAGCCTTCAGCTTCTGGCCGTCGTTGAAGATCACCGTCACCTCATTGGCGTCGGCGATGACATGATTGTTGGTGATCACGATTCCCGCGGGATCAATCACGAATCCAGATCCCAGCGAACTGGACCTGCGCTGACGCGGCAAATCCGGCACGCCCTGGCCGCGGCGCCGAAAAAATTCCTCGAAGAGATCGTCGAAAGGCGCGCCTGGCCCGACTCCGGGCGGCATCTGGGGGCCTTCGCCGCCCTTATTGCGCTTGGCTTCGACGGTCTGCGTCGCGGAAATGTTGACGACGGCGTCAGAGACCTGAGCGGAAAGCTCCGATAGCGAGTCGGGACCCTTCGCCTGAGCCGAGGCGACAAAAATGTAAAGCGCGGGCGCGGTCGCGAGGATCGCTCTCGCGGCGCGACGAATTGCGGACATCATGTGCTGTGTCTCCTGTCGAGGGACAATTTACGCCCGGGCGCGGCTCAACGCACGCGCTTGCGGGTCACTTTTTTTGGCTTCGCTCCGGCTCCGATTGGCTCACGCTCTGCGCGGCGCTCGCCTCCGGAGCCGAGAAAAAACGGAAGAATTCCGAACGCGGACTGATCAGGAAACGCGTCTCGCCCGGCTTGAAGGCGCTTTCATAGGCTTGCATCGACCGGTAGAAGGCGAAGAAGTCGGGATCGCGGCCAAAAGCCTCGGCGAAGATGCGGTTGCGCTCGGCGTCGCCTTCGCCCTTGGTCTGGTCGGCTTGGCGCTGCGCCTCGGCTTTCAGCACGATGACGTCGCGATCGGCCTTGGCGGTGATTTTTTGCGCCTGCTCCGAACCCTGCGCACGGTATTCTGCAGCTTCGCGCTGGCGCTCGGTCTGCATGCGCCCGTAAACCTTTTCCGAAATCTGCTGCGGGAGATCGACGCGGCGAATGCGCGCGTCGACCACCTGCACCCCGAATTTGCGCGCCTCGCGATCCGCCTGCTCCTTGATCTTCACCATTAATGCGGCGCGCTCGTCGCGTACGATCTGCTGCTGGTTGGCTTCGCTCAGCACGCGGCGAACGGCGGAATTCAATACCGAACCGAGCTGATTGTTGGCGCCCATGACGCTGTTGACGGTCTGATAAAAGCGCAACGCGTCGATGATGCGATAGCGGATGAAACTGTCGACCTCGAGCCGCTGATTGTCAGCGGCGAGCACTTCGAGATTCGGGCTCTCGACGTCGAGTATGCGATTGTCGAAGGTCACGACGTTTTCGATAAGCGGAATCTTGAAGTGGAGGCCGGGCTGCGTAATGAGTCCGCGCCCGGCGACCGGCTCGCCAAAACGGAGCACCAGCGCCTGTTCGGTTTGCGAGACAGTGAACAGCGCGCCGGCCAGACCAATGACGGTGAGAAGCGCGGCGATGGCGAGCGTGAAGAGTAGGCCGGACCTCATTTGCGGCCCCCCTGGAACGGCGTGAAGGCGGGCAGGGGCACGAAGGGCGTGACGCCGGGGCCGACTTTCGACGGATCATCGAGAATAACCTTGTCCGCGCCGCCCAGCACGCGCTCCATCGTTTCGATGTAAAGACGCTGTCGGGTAATGGTCGGCGCGTTCTTGTACTGGGCGTAGATTTGCTCGAAGCGGGACGCCTGGCCGCGCGCTTCCGCCACGATCTGCTCGCGATAGGCTTCCGCCTCCTGCAGAATGCGCGCGGCGGCGCCGCGCGCTTCCGGCACGACCCGGTTGGCGTAGGCCTCAGCCTCGTTGCCGAGGCGTTGCAAATCCTGCTGGGCGGCAGTCACGTCGCGAAACGCTGCGATGACCTGTTGCGGCGGGTCGACCGACAGTAGCAACACTTGCAGCACCAGAACGCCGGCGTGATAGTCGTCGAGCACTTTTTGCATCAGTTGCTGAGACGCCGGCTCGATCAGCTTGCGGTCGGCGGTGAGAATTTTTTGGATTTGCGACTGGCCGACGATCTCGCGCATCGCGCTCTCGGCGACGGCTTTTACCGTAAGCGGCGGATTGGCGACATTGAACGCGTAGTCTTCGGGCTTCGCCGGATCAATCTGCCAGATGACGCGAAACTTGACGTCGGCGATGTTCTCGTCGCCCGTCAGCATCAGGCTTTCTTCCGGCGCTTCCGGCCCGCGCGGGGCCGAGGGCGGGCCACGGCGTCGTCCGTCGACGACGATCCCCGCCTCCTCGCGGAAGCCGACATCGGTGACGTTGCGGTCGGTGACCGCGAGCTTGATCACTGACCCGATTGGACCGGGAAGATTGTAGTTCAGGCCGGCCTGGGTTTTTCCCATATATTTGCCGAAGATCAGATTGAGGCCGATCTCGTTGGGTCCAACCGTGTAAAGGCCGGAAAGCAGCCATGCGAGCACGGCGACCAGCACGAGGATCGCGAAGCCGCGTCCCCCGAATCCGCTCGGCAGAATCCGTTTGAGGCCTTCCTGGCTGCGGCGCAGCATTTCTTCGAGGTCCGGAGGTTGGCCGCCGCCCTGTCCCCATGGACCTTGCGGCTGACCCCACGGATTGTTGTTCTGATTGCGTGGCCCGCCTTGATCGCTCCAGGGCATTTCATCTCGCAGAAGGGAATACAGCGGCGGTAGCGCCGCGTCGCCAATGTTATAGGCATTCGCCGCCGCCGCGGCAATGACGGGCGGCTGCGTCCGTTGCGCAAGGGAGAATGGAAATGATTCGCGATTTCAACAATGTCGCGGCCAACGAGCGGACCTTTCTCGCATGGGTTCGCACCGGCGTCGCGGTCATTGCGCTGGGTTTCGTCATCGAACGCTTCAATCTGTTTCTTCTGACCGTCGCCGGCGCGGTTGCGGAAAACGCCGACCGATTGCGCATTCATCGCTTCGACAATCCGGCTGGGCGCTACGGCGGAGCCGCGCTCGTCGCCGTGGGCGTGATCCTCATCGTCATTTCGACCGTCCGCTTCATTCATACGGCGCGGCTGTTATCGCGCGACGAGCCGTATGCGGCGTATGCGACAAGCGTCAGCCTGTATGTCCTGGCGGTGCTGCTGCTCGCCGTCGCCGCCTTCAGCGCCTATCTCGCGGTGATGTGAGCCTCATTTCTGATCCAGCCGCCAGGAGCCGTCCCAATCCAGGGCCGGCGGCGCTGCGGCAAAGCCGTCGATTCGCGCGATAAAGGCGCGCGATGGCCCATCGTTTGGAACGATCTCGAGCGCTTGCGAGAATGCGCGGCGCGCATCGTCCCACGAACGCGCGCGATAGGCGGCAAGGCCCTCTGCAAAATGCGACCGCGCCGCTCCTTGCTCGACGGTCAGCTGGTTTTTGCGGCCGATGATTTCATAAATGCGTTCAGGCTCGCTTTGACCGGCCATAGCGACGAGATCGATCTCGCGCGTTTCGACGACGTCGGCGGCGCCCAGTGCGGTCGCTTCCGAGACCAGGATGCGAGAGCCGTAGATCTTATTGGCGCTTTCGAGACGCGCGGCGAAATTCGGCGTATCGCCGACCACCGTGTAATTCATCATGTGTTCGGAGCCGATGCTGCCGACGACCGCCTCTCCCGTGGCGACTCCGATACGCAAATCAAATGATATCGGCGCGTTGCGTATGCCGAGAAGCTCAGGAAAGGAATTGCGCAAGCTTTCCAGGCGAGCGACCATATCGAGCGCGGCGAGGCTTGCAAGACGGGTCTGTTCGCTGTCCTTGTTAAAGGGCGGACCCCAATAGGCCATGATCGCGTCGCCGATATATTTGTCGATGATCCCCTCATTGTCGCGAACCGGCGCCGACATTGTCGACAAATATTGGTTGAGAATCTTCACCAGACCTTGCGGCGTCATGCGCTCGCTCGTCGTGGTGAAGCCGGCGACGTCGCAAAAAAGAACGGTCATGACGCGGCGATGTCCCTCGGCCGCAAGCATCGGCGCGTCGATCAGATCCTGGACGACGCGCGGATCAATATATTTTCCGAAGGTGTCGAGGATACGCTTCTTCAATCGAAGCTGTTCCACCATACGATTGAAAGCGGCGGTCAGATAACCGATCTCGTCTCGCGTCGTGACCGCGATCACTTCGTCAAGCTGTCCCGCTTCGACGGCGCGTGCGCCTTCCAGGAGTCGTCGTACCGGAACGGTGACGCCATTGCTGACCATTATCGAGAAGACCACGCCGAGAGCCGCCGCGAACAAGGTCAGAGCGGCGGCCACGATCATCACCTGACGTTGGGCGCGGGCCATGATCTCGCCGTCGGCCTGCAGCAATGCGAGCATTTCGCTGCGTATTGAGTCGAGACTGCGATTGACGTCGTCCCGAAACTCGTCGACTCGCTCCAGACTTTGGGAGGCTGCGCGCGCATCTTTGGCTTCGAGTGCGCCGAGCAGCCGGTCGATCTCTTCGTTGAGATAGCGCCGCGATCCTTTGAGGAGGTCGTCGAGACGACTGTCGATGCGCACCAGCGCCGCTTCATCCCCGAAGGTGTCGCCTTTCTGAATAAGTCCGCCGATCAGGACCCGAGCAGAATGAATTTCCTGCTCAACGGCGCGGCCCTTGGCGTTAAGGGTTTCTCTGAGCGTTTCGAATTTCTCGGTGTTGTTCAGCGATTCCAGTTGCGCAATGACCATTCGCCGCAGCGTCAACGCTCTCTCGAGCGATCGAATATTCGCGCGCGCAAGATCGCCATAAGCGGGAATGTAGCTTGCCGAAAGGTCGACGAAATGAGCGGAGACGCGTCGGACCATGACCATGGAAAGAACCGAGGCGCCGGCCATCAGGAGGATGAGCGCCAAGGCGATCCCCAAGATTTTTCTTTTGATTGAAAGGGAGAAGCCCGGCAGGGCGAGAAACTGCGACATTCATGTTTCCAAATTATTTCGAGTTGCCGAAGGACGTCGCCGCCCAATGCCCGACCATCTCTTTGCGGATTTCCCGACCGCTTGCGAGAGCTTTTGCGTAATCTATGTGTTGTCGAGCTTGGCTCTTAGAACGTCAGGAGCGCCCCATGAAGAAGATTCTCGTGCTCGCCCTGCTGAGCCTTGCTGTTGGCGGCGGCGCAATCCAATCAAGGGCTGCGGGATGCTGCAGCAAGACGCCCGAACAGTGTTTTCCTGTCCTTCGCATTCCGCTAGACCAATATGTTTACAGCTCCGCAGCCTTTTTCCCGCCCGACAAGCCCGTTCCTTACTCCGTCTGGTACTATAGCCTCTATCAGGCGTTTTGCCCCGGCCAGCCCGCCGGCAAATGTATATGGGCATGTGCGAAAGCGCCTCCGACGCGCGGCGCCGCATTGAAGGTTGGCGGCTAAGGCGCGCCAAAAGGCGCAAGGTAGGCGAGCGACCCTTATCGCGCCCCTCGATTAGATCGAAGCCTTGCGCTAACCTTTCCCCTTCAGTTCACAACTTCGTTTTTGCAGCGATAGATGGAGATGAGGATGCGGCATTCTCTTACACGCAGACTTCTTGCGGAATTTCTTGGGACATTTTGGCTGGTCTTCGGCGGCTGCGGCAGCGCCGTCATTTCCGCCGGTTTTCCGCAGCTCGGCATTGGTTTTCTCGGCGTGGCGCTGGCCTTCGGGCTCACCGTTCTGACCGCCGCTTACGCATTCGGGCCTGTTTCCGGCGGTTATTTCAATCCGGCGGTGACGCTCGGCGTGACAATATCCGGCCGCTTTTCCTGGAAGGAACTCGTGCCCTATTGGGTCGTGCAGCTTGTCGGCGCGACATTCGCGGCTTTCGTGTTGCTCAAGATCGCGCAAGGCAACATCGATTTTTCGCTCGCCAACGGCTTTGCCGCCAATGGCTTTGATGAGCATTCGCCCGCCGGCTACACGTGGCAGTCCGGCCTTCTTGCTGAAATCGTGCTGACGGCCTTTTTCCTGCTTGTCATCCTGGGAACGACCGAAGGCCGTGCGCCGGTCGGCTTTGCGCCGATCGCCATCGGACTGGCGTTGACGCTGATCCATCTGGTCGACATCCCCATTACCAACGCTTCCGTGAACCCGGCGCGTTCGACCAGTCAGGCGCTTTTCGTCGGCGGATGGGCGCTTGAACAGCTTTGGCTATTCTGGGTCGCGCCCTTGGTCGGCGGCCTCATTGGCGGACTTCTCCATCGCTTCACGCTCGCCGACGACTGAATGCGCTTGCCGGCGGGCGCATTCGCGATTTGCAGGCAGAGCGTCCACTGCTGAGCGCCGACCAAAAAATCTAGCGGACGCGGAAGCGTTTCGTGCGGAAAATAGCGGCTGGGCTGACCGCAATGTTCGACGGCAACGGTCGTCACTGAACCCGTTGCCGCCGAAATGGCGAAACCCGCGCTATACGCTTACCATCCGTACCCATAGGGATAGCCGTAAGCAGGGTAGCCATAGGCTGGATAACCATAATAATACGGTTGTGCGTAGGCGGCGCCGGCTGCGGCGGCGCCTAGCACGCCCACTGCCGCCGCTGCAGCCGCGGCCGCACCTGGATTGTATCCCGGGCGATAGTAGCCGCCCCGATAATAACGCCGATAGTAGATCTGATCGGTTAGCGACGGCGCTTCGACGCCTCGAGGATTCACCATGCTGACAGGGCCTGCCCAGGCGTTGCCGGCCAGGGCCGTCGCGGCCAAAGCGGCGCATAGGGCGCCTGTAACCGTCGCTTTTAGAGTGCTACGCATGTCTACCTCCACTCGGCTTTCAGACCGCTTAACTTTTTGACGCCAGTCGCCTGAAGCTGGATCGTCGCTTTATATTTGGGGCTCACGACGTCATTGTCGAGGCCAGGGATAGGTTGGGCGCGTTCCGGAGACGCGCGAGCGCTCCGGCGCAACGGTTGAAGCGTCCCGGCAGGCCGGCGTCGTGCCGCTTGCAAATGACGTTGCTCGGGACATGGAGAGATTGGGCATCGCAGACCGCATGCGGCACACATGGGCGGAGCCGGCTATCGCCGGCCTGACCATCACTGCGTTGGATGAACGACGGCGGCTCTCCTATAGCCGCATACGTTACAGTAGATTGTGGTTTGACGTGGAACCCAAATACCCTTGCAAACGGGCGGGTCATACGCTTTAAGCATATAATCTTCCAATGGCGCAGTGTCATTTGCAGGGGATTTCAGTTGTCGTCGCCGAATTACTCTGTAAAACTGATTGGGTTCGGAAAGGAGCAGGAGGCTGCGGCATCTCGAAACTTTGTCTATTCAAAAAAAGCTCGGTTTAAAGAGTTAAGATCGGCAACGTTGCATCCTTTGAGGCCGTCCACAAAATACAAGGATGGCGTGCTTTATTCCGCAGATGGCGGCGTGTGGGACGCTCAGGGTAAATTTTTTAGACTTGCAAATAATAGAAGATTGGAATTGGAACCCGGAGGATACTTTGACGCTGAGCATCCTCTGGCGCAAACACCTGTGACGGCAACTTTTTCGCGAGCGATCTTCGGCGGAGTAATATACGACCACTACGGACATTTCGTTCTCGAATCACTGTCACGTTTATGGCTGCCTATCTTGTTCGGCAGGAATGATCTAAAAATACTTTTTCTTGTGCCTGAAGGGTTTATCGCACCAGCCTATATGCAAGAAATATTTTTTCGTCTCGGTTTGTTGCATCGCATTGAATTTGTCAGGATCACTACGTTTGTTGATCAATTGATCGTTCCACGATCCTCAGTTGATTATATGATAGGCGCATATAGTGAGCTTTTGGCTCCATTCAGGAAATTGTCGCGTAATTCTAAATTCCGCAAGGTGACGCCGACCCAGTTTTATGTGACAAGGTCCAATTTGAACGCTGCGCTTGCCATCCCCGAAGAGGAAGTTGAGGAAATATTCAGGTCGGAGGGCTGGGATGTCATATCTCCAGAAGAATTTACTATTGATGATCAAATATCATTGTTTTCCAATGCGAATAGAATTGCAGGGCTTACCGGATCTGGAATGCATAATCTTCTGTTCTCAAAAAGCGGAGTAAATGTTTGCCATATTAATAGATTCGATGTTTCCGCGATTTTTCTGCCCACATTTGTGATGATTGATCAGTTGATTGGAGCAAATGCTACATACATTCATGGACTTGAGCTTCTTGACCCGATCCCGACTACCGGACGCGGCCCATTTTTCTTGAACATTAATACGATTTATAAGAGTTTGCAGCTATGCGGGATCGTAACAAGAAAAGTCTATTCCTGTCCTGGCGCGCAGAAGGACGCAGAGAACAAGCAAAAATATCGCCGCCTGGCGATTGAATCGCGCGCGATAATCGGAAATACTTTACAAAGAGACGACATACTGGATGCGGCGCGGGAGATGGGAAGGGCCAACCCGATCGTTATTCGCGAGTATGCGCGGCGCCTCATCAATCGCGGGGAGGCGGAAGAGGGCATCAAGGAGCTGCGGCGGGCGTTTCAACTGGATCCGCAGAATGCAGAAACGATTCGTTGCCTGATCGATGTTTGCTCGCATGTCGGGCTCAAAGACGAGGCTGCCGAACTAATCGAGGCCCTACAAGCGCAAAATGCATCTGATGATCGTTCGTTGCGTCTTATTGCGCAAAGTTTGGTCAGTTTGGGAAAGTTCAAGGAAGCTGTAGAATATTTATCAAAGGTAAGACGGATGGATTTGGAGACCATAAATATTCGAATGCACATGGCAAAAGAGAAAGGCAACAACTACGAATTCTACGACCTTGCGCGAAACGCTTATGAGATTGCTCCATTAAATCACTATTTTGCACATCAGGTTAGCTCTGCAGCGCAATTGCTCGGCCGACATGACGAAGCTGCCTTTTATGGGCAAATAACATGTGACCTTCAACCCAATGGCCTTGCATTAGCTGAACGCTGCGTGGATTTGTTTGAACTGGCGCTCGATAAAGCTCGGATACGCGTTAAGCGAATTACTCCAAATACCTACAAGCCGAACCGGTTATTCGCTTGGTTTATAGGCACGGGCGTATTTTTGCTGGTGCGCCTCGGGGAAAAGCTCGAAATTATCCGTCTCCGCGCCTTGAGGTTCGACGGGGAACATTACCTCTGCAACAACCCCGATGTGGCGGCTGCCGGAATGGATCCGCTGGAGCATTATGTGAGGTATGGTCGCAGAGAGGATAGAGCTTTCCGCTTTCGCCGCCCTTTGGCCTAGGTATGACCTGGCGGAGACGGTGGGATTCGAACCCACGATAGGGTTTCCCCTATAACGATTTAGCAAACCGTCGCCTTCAGCCTCTCGGCCACGTCTCCGCGCTTCCGCGCATGGGCGGAAGGGCGAACGACATATGGCAAAGGTCCGGCGGGATGGCAAGCGAAGCGCCCTTGGCTGTTCATTAGCGGCGCAGCGCCCCAAATCGCGGGATTGGCGGCGCCATGCCCTCGCCATATCTCGCTTTTAGCTTTGTAACAGGTGGCGGCTTGCCGTCCCAAGCGAACGCCCCGACCTCGGATGTAAAGGCGGGGCGTTTTCGCGTCAAAACGGCGGCGCGCCGATCGTCCAGTTTCAGCGAGAGAAATGGCG
>VGDT01000040.1 GCA_016869595.1 Alphaproteobacteria bacterium | reverse complement strand
GCTCGCCGGGCGAAAGCTGAAAATCACTTCAGCCAGCTCGAATCTTGCCGATGCCGCGAGGGCAGCATAGTCTTTCAACCAACGACGCCCGCTGCTCGCTTTTCAACAGCGAGCGGGACATCCCCCGTCACTAAGCTGTTACGGCGATTTCAACTGTGAACCTTGCCGCCCGCCTGAGCGTAACTTAAAAAAAGCTGTCTCCAGGGGAGCGGCTGAGGTTTCATACTGTAATCTTCGGCCGGACCATGCGGTCTGATCCTGCCGAGGGCGAACCGTAGAATGGAAGGAGAAGCAAGATGCTTTTCACAAAGGCTGCCTTTGTCCTGTTGCTGAGCGTGGGCCTCGCGGCGACGGCCGCCGCACAGTCGGCAAACAAAATCTCGGTCAATGTCGTCGGCCTGCGCGATGACGATGGCGTCGTGCGCTGCGGGCTCTACAATTCTGCGAGCACCTTTCGCCAGCCAGGCGCCCAGTACAAGGGCGTGATCGCGAAGATCAACGGCGGGCAGGCGAATTGCGTGTTTGCCGGCGTTCCGGCGGGCAATTACGCCGTCGCCCTGTTCCACGCCGAGCACAATGAATCTGAGATTACGACCGGCGCATTCGGCAAACCGCAGGAGGGCTTCGGCGTCTCCAATAATCCGTCGATGACCTTCGGCGCGCCCTCCTTCTCGGACGCGGCCTTCGATTACGCAGGCGGCCAGAAGACGCTGACCGTTCGGGTCAACTACTGATGAAGCGTCCCGCTCCCGGCGATCGGCCCTGGAGCGCTGGATTCCGCAGCCTTGCGGACGAATACGACTACCGCATTGAGGACATCGACGGCAGCGTGCCGGCCAGTCTGCGCGGGACGCTGTTCCGCAATGGCTCCGGCCGCAACGACCTCGCTGGCCAATGGTTTCCACACTGGTTTGACGGCGACGGCATGATCTCGGCGATCCGCTTCGACGAGACGGGCGTTCGTTATCAGAACCGTTATGTCCGCACCGATAATTATGTCGACGAAACGCGGGAAGGGCATATCCTTTATCGCGGCTTCGGCAAGATGCGGCCCGGCGGCGTTCTCGCCAATATTTTTCGCTGGCCGGGGAATGTCTCCAACACTTCGGTAGCGATGCTTGGCGAGCGGCTGCTCACGCTCTGGGAGGGCGGACCGCCTTTCGCGCTCGATCCGAAGACGCTGTCGACGTTGGGTTTGGAGGATTTCGGCGGCGAGGTCCGCGCCTTTTCCGCGCATCCTAAGCTCGATCCGATCACCGGAGAATTATTCAATTTCGGAATCGATTACGGGTTGAAGACGACGCTCACGCCGTATCGCATCGATTCTTCCGGCCTGACGCGTCTTGCGCCTATCACGCTGCCTTATCCGGTGATGAATCACGATTTCGCGTTGACGGAGCGATTCCTCGTCTTCTGCATTGGTCCGATCCTCGTGAGCCCGTTGAAGTTTATGTTGGGCTTTTCGAGCTTTGACGGCGCGCTCTCATGGGACGGCGGGCGACCGACCTTGATCCTGCTGATTTCGCGCGATGGTTCGAGTCCGCCGCGTTTCATTGAGACGGAGCCATTCTTTCAGTTTCACTTCGCCAACGGCTTCGAGGAGGATGGCTCTGTCGTTCTCGACTTCGCACGCTACCCGGATTACGTCTCGATCGGCGACGCGCTGCGAAATTACTGGCGCTCGGAATTCAATGCGGATGGCTTGGCGGAATTCGTGCGCTTGCGCGTCGATCTCTCAAGCGGCGCCGTCGGGAGACGCGTCTTCGAGACTGGTCCCGCGGTCGAATTTCCAAGAGTAGATCCGCGGGTCGTCTCGAAGCCCCATCGCTACGCCTATGTGGCGGATAATGCGCCCGGCCGGACAGTCGGGCTGCAGCAGCGCATTACCCGCGTCGACCTGGAAAGCGGCGCGACCGTCTCTCATGATTTTGGCCCGAACGGGTATGTGGGCGAGCCGGTCTTCGCGCCGACTCGCGCCGATGGCGACGAAGACGAGGGCGTCGTTCTCACTTTCGTGTATGACGTGGCCGATAGCCGCACGGCGATCGTCGGCCTCGACGCGCGCGACCTGTCGGATCGGCCTTTATTCGTCGCGCGCCTCAAACATCACGTGCCCTTCGCGCTGCACGGGCAGTTCACGGAGAGGCTGTTTTAGGGGGAAAAATTGGGGCGTCCGCTCGGCTACGCCATGCATATTCGTGGGGCCGGAGCGTGGTGGAGCTGGGGGGATTCGAACCCCCGACCTCTGCAGTGCGATTGCAGCGCTCTCCCATCTGAGCTACAGCCCCGCTCCGGCGCGTGGGGTACACGGGGGGCGATTTCCTGTCAATCGTATGCTGCGCTTTTGACGCGCCAGAAGCGCCCGCACGACTAAAGATTGCCGAGGCGGGGCGGGGAGGCTAGACAGTCGGCAGCCTCATCCGCTGGAAGCCTCCTCATGTCCTACGCCGTGGTCAAACTCCTTCTCACGATCATCGATATTTACTGGTGGATTCTGCTCGCCACGGTGGTCGTGTCCTGGCTCATCGCCTTCGACGTCATCAACATGCGCTCGAACGCCGCCTATTCGATTTGGAAATGGCTGAACGCCATCACCGAGCCGCTGCTCGGACCCATTCGCTCGGTGCTGCCGAGCGTCGGCGGGCTCGACATTTCTCCGCTGATTTTGCTGCTGCTCATGCAGTTCCTGCGCGATCTCATCGCCAGCAGCGCCGGCGCCTACACGCTTGGGTGAAGGAGACGCGGGGAAAGCATCTTCCGCCTGGGCGGTCGAGCCGGGAGGGGTCGCGCTTCACGTGCGCCTGACCCCAAAGGGCGGACGCGACGCGATCGAAGGCGTCGAGGCTCTCGCCGACGGCCGCAACGTTTTAAAGGCGCGCGTGCGCGCCGCGCCAGAGAACGGACGGGCGAACGAGGCGCTCATTGCGCTGATCGCCTCTGCGCTGCGCGTCCCCAAAAGCTCGGTCTCGATCCGCGCCGGCGCGACGAGCCGCGTCAAGACAGTTTTCGTTGCGGGCGCGCCCGCGCTTTATCTCGACGCGCTGGCGAAGCTGGCGCCAACTAACGGTTAGGACATGAGCAAGTCGAAGATCAATGTCGGCAATTTCTTCGAAGACTTCAAAATCGGCCAGATTATTCGCCACGCCGCGCCACGCACCGTAACGGTCGGCGAGGTCGCGCTCTACACGGCGCTTTATTTGTCGCGCTTCGCCGTGCAGTCGTCGACGGCTTTTGCGCAGGCGATCGGCTATGAGCGCGCGCCGATCGACGATCTTCTCGTGTTTCATCTCGTGCTCGGCAAGACCGTGCCGGACGTCTCTTTGAACGCCATCGCCAATCTGGGCTACGCGGATTTCAAATTCCTCGTTCCCGTCTATCCGGGCGACACGCTGTCGGCGACTTCCGAGGTTCTGGGGTTAAAGGAAAACTCCAACAAGGAAACCGGCGTCGTCTATGTGCGCACGACGGGCGCCAATCAGCGCGGCGAGACCGTGCTGAGCTATGCGCGATGGGTGATGGTGAAGAAGCGCGATAAAGACGCCCCCGTCGGGCCGGAGGTCGTGCCCAATCTGCCGAAGTCCGTGGACCCGTCAGAACTCGGCAAGGCCACGCCGGCGATCAATGTCGCCGCCTATGATAAGGCGCTCGCCGGCTCCCCCTATTTTTGGGGCGATTACGATAAGGGCGAGAAGATCGATCATATCGACGGCATGACGGTCGAGGAGGCGGAGCATCAGCTTGCGACGCGGCTCTACCAGAACAACTCGAAAGTCCATTTCAATCAGTATTATGAGTCGCAGGGCCGGTTCGGCAAACGCATCATCTACGGCGGCCATGTCATATCGCTCGCCCGCGCGCTGTCCTTCAACGGGCTCGAAAACGTCTTCCATATTTCCGCCGTGAACGGCGGGCGCCACGTCAATCCGCTGTTCGCGGGAGGGACAGTCTTCGCCTGGTCGGAAGTGCTGGATAAGGCGGAGATTCCCGGGCGTAAGGATATCGGCGCGCTGCGCCTGCGGCTCGTCGCCACTAAAGACAAACCCTGTGCGGAGTTTCCGCTCCAGGGGGCCGACGGCAGGCCCGACCCGGCGGTGCTGCTTGATCTTGATTATTGGGGCTTGCTGCCGCGATGAATCGGCTATGATAAATAGCCGTATTAGCGATCTTGGGGGGATTGGTCGAATGAACAGAACTTTGCTTGTTGCGCTCTCTTTTTGCGCGGCGATCGTCATCGCCCAGCCCGTCTGCGCGCAAACGGCGGCGCCCGACAGCAAGCTCTCCGTTCCCATGGAGGCTTTGCCGCGCTACGGCTCGCTCGTTTCGGCCTGGTACAAAAAGCCCGTTTACGACACCAATGAGAAGAAGGTCGGCGTCATCACCGACATGCTGTTCTCCGGCGGCGAGGTCAACGCGATCATGCTCGACGTCGGCGGCTTCCTCGGCATCGGCGCCAAGCATGTCGCCATTCCCGCGAATGACATCACGGTCACCGAAAAGAACAACAAGACCTGGCTGACCATCAATACGACGAAGGACATCGTGAAGAAGGCGACCGGCTACAAATACGACGCGAAGGAACACGCCTGGAAGCAGATGTAAGAAACGCCGCCGCGAGTAGTGCGCTTAATCCGCGTTCGTTCATTTCGCGCTCTTTCAAAAGGGAATTTCTCATGCTGAAACATGTCGTTGTAGCAGCTTCGCTCGCCCTCGCGCTTGCAACCCCGCCGGCCTTGGCGCAACAGGCCGGAGGCGAAACCATCATCATTATTCCAATGGAAAAGCTGCCGATCTATGGTTCGGTGGTCTCTGCTTGGTATAAGCAGCCGGTCTATGATCCCAACGAAAAGAAGCTTGGCACGATCGCCGATATGCTCTTTTCCGCCGATGGCTCCATCAATGCGGTAATGATGAACGTTGGCGGCTTTTTGGGCCTCGGCGTGAAGCATATTGCGGTTCCGGTGTCGGCGATCACGATCACGCAGAAGAACAACAAGTCGTGGCTGACGCTCAATACGACGAAGGATTTGCTGAAGAAGGCCACCGGTTATAAGTTTGATAAGGCCAGCGGTCTTTGGGATCCGATCTGATTCGTCAGCTTCGCTCAGCCACGAAGGACGAGTTGAAGAACGCGACGGGCTTCCGCTTCGACAAGGATAAAGGCCTGTGGACGCTCGGCAGCAAGTAACCGCCGATCCCTCTCAACATTGAGTGAGAGGCCTCGCCGCCCGCCTGCGAGGCTTCTTTACATCCGCGCTGGCAGCTTGTCTTCGTCGGCAAGATTGGAGAAGCGCGTCACTTCCGCCTCGAAGGCGAGCTGGATAGTCCCCGTCGGGCCATGACGCTGTTTGCCGATGATCGCTTCGGCGCGACCATGCGCGCGCTCCATATCGGCCATCCATTGGATGTGTTCTTCAGTGCCTTCGCGCGGCTCGCGGTTGCGCAAATAATATTCCTCGCGGAACACGAAGAGGACCACGTCCGCGTCCTGTTCGATAGAGCCAGACTCGCGCAAATCCGAAAGCTGCGGGCGTTTGTCGTCGCGATTCTCGACCTGGCGAGAGAGTTGCGACAGCGCGATAATCGGCACGTTGAGTTCCTTCGCCAGCGCCTTTAAGCCGGTCGTGATTTCCGTGAGCTCTTGAACGCGATTATCGGCGCGCGCGCGTGATCCCGCGAGCAATTGCAGATAGTCGACGACGAGCAGGTCGAGGCCTTTTTGGCGTTTCAGTCGCCGCGCCCGCGCGGTGAGCTGCGCAATCGAAATGCCGCCGCTCTGGTCGATATAGAAGGGAATGCTTTGCATCTGCCGCGCGGCGTCGGCGATGCGGCGAAAGTCGTCTTCGTTGATGTCGCCGCGGCGAATCTTGTAACTCGCGACGCCTGACTGCTCGGCGATAACGCGCGTCGCCAGTTGTTCGGCGGACATTTCGAGCGAGAAGAAGCCGACGATTCCGCCATTGATCGTCTTATGCGCGCCGTCTGGTTCGGTTTCGAATTGATAGGCGCTCGCGACATTGAAGGCGATGTTGGTGGCAAGCGCCGTCTTGCCCATGCCCGGACGTCCGGCCACGATGATGAGGTCAGATTTCTGCAGACCGCCCATCTTGTCGTCGAGATCGAGAAGGCCCGTCGCTATGCCCGAAAGATGGCCGTCGCGCATATAGGCGCTGCTCGCCATGTCGAGCGCGGTCGTGAGCGCATCCGCAAATCGCTGGAAGCCGCCGTCGTAGCGGCCGGTTTCCGCGATCGAATAGAGCTGCCGCTCGGCTTCCTCGATCTGCGCGCGCGGCGGCGAATCGATTGGCGAATCATATGCCGTGTTGACGATGTCCTGGCCGATGACGATGAGCTCGCGGCGAACCGCGAGATCGTGGACGGTGCGGCCATAGTCTTCGGCGTTGATGATCGTCGTCGCTTCCGCGGCGAGCCGCGCAAGATAGGCTTGTATCGTCACCCCAGCCGGAAGCTCGATGTCCGAGAGGAACGTCTTTAAGGTCACGACGGTAGCGAGCTTGCCGGCGCGAATAAGCTGCGCCGCGACTTCATAGATGCGGCGGTGCAATTCCTCCGAGAAATGCTCGGGCTTCAAGAAGTCCGAGACTCTGTCGAAAGCGTCGTTGTTAACCAGAATGGCGCCGAGCAGCGCTTGCTCGGCTTCGATATTGTGCGGCGGCGCGCGATAGGCGGGCGCTTCAGGCTGCGCGATCTGAATCGCGCGCCGGCCCGCCAATTGTTCGATTGGCGGCATCGTTCTTTTTGACTTTGCGAGTGTGCGCCCCTCAACTCCGAACGCGACGCGCGAGTCGTTGGGGCTCGATCAACGATACATTAAAACGCGTCCGCCGCCACCGGGTTTTCGAGTCGCCGCGCGTAGACGCCGGGTTGCGAGTCCTTTGCACATTCGTCCACATCGCAAAAAAAGATTTCTCGCTTGCAGCTCGCGTCGCTCTTGCGCCGTTCGAATCGACCTATGAACAAAAACGGCGGCCACGAGGGCCGCCGGATGAATCACGAAAAGCTTGCGAGCTATTACAGTTCCACGTCGCCGGCCTGGGCCAGAGCCGCGCCGACCTCGAGACCGAGATCGTCCATTGACGTCTCTTCCCTGAGCGTGACGCTTTCGCCGCGCGCCTGACGCGCGGCCTCTTCTTCCGAGCGGGCGACGTTAATCGTGATGCTCACGTCGACTTCTGGGTGCAGATGCACGGGCGTCGGATGAAGGCCCAAGGTCTTGATCGGGTGCACCAGGACAATCTGGTTGCGGTTGACCGAGAACCCGCCGGCGGTCGCCGCCTCGGCGATGTCGCGCGCCGAAACCGAACCATAGAGCTGGCCGCTTTCGCCCGCCTGGCGAATGATGATGAAGCTCTGACCATTGAGCTTTTCGGCGACGGCCTCGGCTTCCTTCTTGGCCTCGAGATTGCGGGCCTCGATCTGCGTGCGCTGGGTCTCGAAATGCTTCTTGTTGTTTTCCGTCGCGCGCAGCGCCTTACCGCGCGCCAGCAGGAAATTACGGGCGTAGCCGTCGCGCACGCGCACGGTGTCGCCCATCTGGCCGAGCTTGGCCACGCGTTCAAGCAGAATGACGTCCATCTTTTCTATGTCTCCAGGATTGCGGGCTATGTCGAGAAAAACCGGTGAAAAGTCAATCCGGTTTTTGCATTGCGGCCGGCCCGGCGTCGGTCTTTCGGGCGCGATAGTTGAATATGAGGTCGGCGAGGCCGAGCGCCGCGAAAAACAGGATGGGCCAACCCAAAAGTCCGAGCGTGAAATAGATGATCGCGAGCACAAGCGCGCTCGAGCGCGAACCGCGCAGAAAAATATGCGCGACGGCAAGTCCCTGAAACGCCAGGAGCATTCCCGTGGTCGTCGAGAGCACTAGGCCGATCGGGCCGGCCAGGCCGCCGAAGAACGCCAGCGCGATCCCGCTTAAGAAAAGGCCGCCAACCGGCTTTGGAACGCGGAACTCCTTGGCGATATCCGGCCAAGGCCGGCCGAGCAGCTTGGACGCCTGCGCAATTCTTGCGGCAAGCCACAGATTGATGACGTGGATCAGAAGGCCATAGGCGGCGAAAAACGCCGGAACGGCGCGCGCCACCGACCCTGAGAGCGTCGTCGGATCAATCTTATCGCCAAGGTTGCGTTCTTTGACCATCAGGTCGAGGAGAATGAAGGCGCGCGCCCGGATCGGGTTCAAGGCTTCGTCGAGCGAGCCGAACACGAGGGTCGCGACGACCAGCCAAAGAATGATCGCAGTCGCCAAAAAGGTCGCTGGCGCGAGCGCCGCCCAGCCCGGCAGATTGCTTGTCAGCCTGTCCCTCCCGCCGCGCGGGGCGCCGGACGCCGCGTAGACGGCGGACCATGCCGGCGCCGCCACCAACAGCGCATAGGCCATGCCGATGACCGGATGCGGCCAGAAGGAAAGGATCACCGTCGCCAGTATCGCCGCTGTCGCGCCATGGATGAGACCGAAGGCGAAAGCGACGATCATGATCGGCAGCGGCGCGAGATGCGCAAAAAGGAGGCCGCCAAGCCCGCCTCGCGCCACGACGGCGAAGATCACCGCAGCGGCGACGCCGCCGAGAACCGAAACGGCGACATTCGGCCAGGAGAGGACGCTCTTATCGGGCAAAATTGGATTCCGCTGACGGCGCGTCGCCGCATTTGGCGGATGACGCGAAAGGCGCCGTTCGGCAGGCCGTCGACGCATTGGGGTTTTAGGAGGTCGCAAGCCAAAGGGCAAGGCGGCGAGGTTCCGAAGCCGCGCGCCTCGTTTCATTACGCTCGAGCTCGAACAATCCGCGCGAGCGAAAGTTAGTTTCCTTGAGCGGCAAGTGTGCGCGTGCCCTTCGCCGGCTCAGGAGAAGCTATATGAAACGAATGTCTTACGCTCGAGTGGCGGCGTTAGCCGGCGGGCTGGCCATCGCAGCGCCCGTGCAGGCGCATCATCAATTTTTGGTCGAGTCGTTTCCAGCTTCGAAACAGGTGGTTGCGACGCCAGTCCGGCAGATCAAACTGGTGTTCCAAGGCAAGGCTGATGCGGTGATCTCGACGATCACGCTCAAAAGCCAAAATGGAACGGTCATCGCCAAGGCTGCGCAGAAGGAAGCGTCGAGGGAACTGCTGCTGGACACGCCGGCCTTGCAGCCCGGTCTCTATGAGGTCGACTATCGGGTGCTCGCGACCGATGGGGAGATTGTGGAGGGGTGTTTTCCATTCGTAATTCAAGCGTCGCTCTCCGCCTAGGGCCTATAGCTCACGCAGTTCGGGACCTGGACGCCGTGACAGCGCGCGCCAGGTTCCGGCGAGGCCGAGCGCAATAGTCACGGCAAGCGTCGCCAGCGAGATGAGCGCCGCCGTCCATGGCAGGAAGGCGAAATCGATCTTCATCACCAGGCTAGTCATGGCGTAGGCGGCTCCGGCGCCGGCGCCGACGGCGATCAGGGACGCGACGAGGCCCACGAGTCCAAATTCCAGCGCATAGGCGGTCGCGAGCCAGGGGCGTGTCGCGCCCAGCGTCTTCAGCACGACTGCGTCGTGCACTCTTGCGCGCTGGCCGCTCGCGAGCGCGCTTGCCAGCGCCAGCACCGCCGTCACGATCGCAAGTCCAGCAGCGGCGCGCGCGGCCAGCGCCAATTGCCCGGCGATTTTATCGATCGCCGCCAGCGCATCCTTGACCCGCACCGAGACAACGCTTGGGAAACGCTTAGCCGCCTCCCGTGCGAGGCGCGCGTCCAATGCGTCGCGCGCCGCAATCGTGGGCGCGCCATAAGCGACGGTGAAGAGCTCCGTGTAAGGCGCTCCAGAGAAAACACTGGGCGAAAACACCATGACGAAATTGATGGCGTAGCTGCGCCAGTCCACTTTGCGCAGATTGGCGACCTTCGCATTTATCTCCCGGCCGAGCACATTGACCCGAATAGTGTCGCCGATTCCCACACCCAATCCTTCGGCGATCTTCTGTTCCAGCGAGACGAGCGGCGGACCTGCGTAATCCGCCGGCCACCATTCGCCTTCGGCGAGCGCGGAGTTCGTCGGAACAGTGGCGGAAAACGTCACGCCGCGGTCGCCTTCGAGCGCCCATTTGGCGTCGTCGGCCACCGCGATCTTGTCGACGGTCGTGTCTTTCACGGCGACGATGCGACCGCGCATCATCGGCACATGCTCGATGCGCGCGCCCGGCGCTTCGGCGGAAAGGAAATCAAGGAAAGTTTGAGTCTGCGCTTTCGGAATGTCGATGAAAAAGAAGTTGGGAATCTCTCCTGCGTCGGCGCGCGACAACTCCTTGTGAATCGCGCCTTCGACCAAAGCGAGCGCAATGAGCAGCGTTTGCGTCAGGCCGATCGAGATCATTAGCGTCGGCGTGAGACTTTTCGGCCGCCAGATATTGGCGAGCGCGAATCGCAGCCGGGCGTCGCGCAGGCGGGGAAGGGCGCGCGCCAGCCACATGGCGACCCAGGCGGCGCCGCGCAGCAACGCGAATGCCGCCACGGCGGCGGCGACATAGGCCGCTCCCAGCTTGACGTCGAAGGATGTCGCCATGACCAGCGCGACGAGCGCGACGCCTGCGGCCCATGCCCCGGCGCGGTAGCGCGCGAGAGCAGCGCCGCGCGGATCGTCGCGCAGCAGCGCCGCCACGGGAATCTCATGGGCGCGCCCAAGCGGAACGAGCGCAAAGACGAGAACGACGAGGAAACCATACAGCGCGCCGTAGAGCGCGCCGCGCGCGTCAAGCGACGCAGATACGGGGAGGTCGGCGAGATCGCGCAGCGCTTCAGCCGCCGCCCATGGAATCGCCGCGCCGGCGATAAGCCCAAGCAAAATGGCGAAAGACGCCGCCGCCAGGACTTGGGCGAGGGCGATCCTAAAGACGCGCGACCCCTCCGCCCCGAGCGCCTTTAGGATTGCGAATTGCGCGCGTTTGCGCTCGACGAAGCCTTGCACGGCGTTGGCGACGCCGGCGCCCCCGGCGACAAGGGCCGTGAGCGCCACAAGCGTCAGCAGTTGCGCGAAGCGGTCGAGATTGCGAGAGAACTGCGGCGAGACGGCGTCCCGCGTGCGCGCTTCCCATCCCACTTGCGGAAAGGCGTTTGCCGCGTCGGCGGCGAAGGCCTTCGCCTCCGCGTCGCCCGCAGCCCCTTTGAGAGTGACCCGCACGACATTTCTGACGATCGAGCCCGGCGTCGCAAGCTCCGCGCTAACGAGCGCGGCGCGAGTCATCATCAGGCGCGGTCCGAAGCCCACGCCGCCAGCGAGCTTATCGGGCTCGCTGCGCAACATCGCCCGCAGCTGAAAGCGCGAAGCGCCGATCGTCACCGTGTCGCCGAGCTTGGCGTCGAGGCGCGCCAGCAGCATCGGATCGACGACCACGCCCGGGAGTCCCTGCCGCTCCTCCAGCGCAGCGGACAAAGCCATGTCAGGTTCGAGCGCGACGGCGCCAAAGGCGGGATAGGTTTGTGGATCGACGGCCTTGATCTCCACTAGCGCCGCTTCGCCGTCATCGCGCCGCGCCATCGCCCGCATCAGCGAAATCTCGGAAAGCCGCCCGCGCGCCGCAAAGAAGGCGCGTTGCTCTTGCGAAAAATCTCGCGAAACGAGGCTGAAGGAGGCGTCGCCGCCCAAGATCGTCCTGCCCTCGCGCGCGAGTCCCTGCGCCAGCGAACGGGAGAGGCCGGATACGCCGGAGATCGCCGCCACGCCGATCACGATACAGGCGGTGAAGACGCCAAAGCCGCGCGGGTCTCCGAGCAGATCGCGCAGGGCGAAGCGCAGCGCGAAGGGCAGGGCGGCGAAGCGTAATGCTCTCATCACGCTGCTGGCTCGGTCGCTTCGACACGGCCCGAGCGCAGCATCACCCGCCGGCTGCAGCGCGCCGCCAGCGCCGGATCATGGGTGACGAGCATCAGCGTCGCGCCGCGGCGCCGTTGCTGCGCAAAAATGAGATCGATGACCGCCGCGCCGGTCTCGGAGTCGAGGTTGCCGGTGGGTTCATCCGCCGCGAGGATGAGAGGGTCGGAGGCGAGCGCCCGCGCCAGCGCCACCCGCTGCTGTTCGCCTCCCGAAAGCTGCGCCGGGTAATGGGAGAGGCGTTCGGCGAGCCCCACGGCGGCAAGCTCCGCCTCGGCCCGTCCGAAAGCGTCTGTTTTTCCGGCCAGTTCGAGTGGGATGGCGACGTTCTCCAGCGCCGTCATGGTGGGGATCAGCTGGAAAGACTGAAACACGATCCCTATGTTTTCTCCGCGGAAACGCGCCAGCGCGTCTTCCGAAAGCGCGCCAAGGTCGCGCCCGTCGATCCTGACGCTTCCGGCGTCTGGTCGCTCGAGTCCGGCGAGGGTCATGAGCAAAGTCGATTTGCCCGAGCCGGAGGGTCCCAGAAGAGCGACCGTTTCGCCCTGCGCCACACTCAAGCTGACATTCTTGAGCACATGTACGCGGGCGGCGCCTTCGCCGAGCGTGAGATCGACGCGCTCAACCTCGATAATTTGTCGCCGCAAGGAGGAAAACCTTGATTGATGCGCCGCGTTCGACGCCCGAAGTCCAGTCGCTTTATTGCGCTTTCCGCCGTCCTCTCCAAGTCGCGGCGACCGCCGTCCTGGCGCTGTTCACGCTCGCGCTTGCGCCGGCGGAGGCTCAACCGATCAGAATTTTGGCGTTTGGCGACAGTCTTACGGCTGGCGCCGGCGTTGCCGCAGAGGATTCGCTTCCGGCGCAACTTAAGAGACGGCTAAGCGAGGATGGGTTCGACGTCGAAGTCGTGCAAGGGGGCGTCTCAGGCGACACAACAACGACCGGGCTCGCGCGCCTCGAATATACTTTGGGGGCTGGTCCGTTCGACATCGCCGTCGTCGAGCTCGGCGCAAACGACATGCTGAATGGGCATGACCCGAAGGTGACCCGCGCCAATCTTGACCAGATTCTGACAACCCTAAAGCAAAAAGGCGTTCGCCCGGTGCTGACGGCCATGGTGTCGAGCGCCAATCACGGGCAAGCTTATAAGCGGGATTTCGATTCGATTTATCCGGATCTTGCCGCCAAACGTCAGGTGCCGCTCGTGCCCTTTATCCTGGAAGGCGTCTGGGGTTCGCCCGCGCTCCTTATCGGAGATGGCGTCCATCCGAACGCGACCGGCGTCGCGAAGATCGTCAAAAAGCTTGCGCCCTATGTCGAAAAAACGCTCGTCTCGATGGGGGCGAGTAAGACCTCGCGCGCGCAATGAGGCCGCGCGATCCCGCTCGGGGAGGATGTCATGCCCAGACTGTTTACGGCCTTGGAGATTTCCCGACCGATCGCGGAGAGCTTGGCGCGGCTGCGCGGCGGCGTTCCCGGAGCGCGGTGGATCGACGTTGAGAATTATCACATCACCTTGCGCTTCATCGGCGACGTCGACGACGCTTTCGCGCGGGATGCGGCGAATGCGCTCTCCTTCATTCGCCGTCCGGAAGTCACTGTCACCTTCGACCAGTTGACGTCCTTTGGCGGCGACAAGCCCCGCGCCATCGTCGCGCGTGCGCGGCCGGAGCCGGCGCTCATAGAAATGCAGGCGGAGCAAGAGCGTCTGTTGCGCCGGCTCGGCGCTCCGCCGGAGGCGCGCAAATTCATCCCGCATGTGACGCTTGCCCGGCTGCGCGGCGCGAGCGCAGGCGCCGTCGCCGCCTATCTCGGCGCGCGCGGTTACTTCCCGCCGCTGCGCTTCACCGCTGAGCGCTTCGTGCTCTATTCATCGCGCGATTCAGTCGGCGGCGGCCCCTATATTGTCGAGGCGGAATATCCGCTGATCACGGCGCCGCAAGCGTTGACGGGAACCGCGGGGATTTAGGCTAAAGGCGCAAACGCCTTCGCCCTCATGCTGAGGAGGCTCCGTAGGAGCCGTCTCGAAGCGCGAGGGCGAGTTTTGGAAGGAGTCACGTAACGGTTTCCTCATCCTTCGAGACGCCGCCTTCGGCGGCCCTCAGGATGAGGAAACCTTCATCAGGCGACTAGTGAAAGACGGAGCGCTGATAGAGCCTTCATCATTCCTCCGCGGGCGCGGAAATCTCCGCGCTCGCGCGCCCTTTTGCGACGATCGCCGCGAGCGAAGGGTCTTTCGCCAACGCTTCCTGCATCAATCGGTTGGACGCCGCCTCAATATCCGTCGAGAGTTTCTCGAAAAAGTCGCGCGGCTCCATCCCTGGCGCGATGACCGGCAGGAACTCGATCACGACCGTGCCTGGACGGACGATGAAGGAGCGGCGCGGCCAAAAAAGTCCGGAGTTCACGGCCACCGGCAGAACCGGCGTCTCGGTCGCGGCGTAGAGACTGGCGATGCCGAACTTATATTGCGGCGGCGCGCCGGCGGGGCGGCGGGTGCCTTCGGGGAAAATGAAGAGCTGCCGTCCTTGCGTGAAGATCTTCTTCGATTTCGCTATCAGCTGGGGAAGGAGCTTCCCGCCCTTCGATCGATCGATCGCGATCTGCTCCGCGGCCAGCAAATACCAGCCGAAAAAAGGCAGCCAGATCAGTTCGTGCTTCAAAATATAGCTGAAGTCCGGAAATCTGATTGGCAGAACGAAGGTCTCCCAAATCGACTGATGTTTACAGGCGACGATCACCGCGCCTTTGGGGATGTTCTCGAGCCCGCGCCAGTCGATTTTCAGGCCGCAGATTTTGTCGAGCAACCAGAGAGTCGTGCGTCCCCAGGTGCGTCCCAGCTCCTGGTTGATTTGACGGCGCATCGGCATTGCCGGCAGCCAGACGATCATCAGGGCGAACATGTTCAGGAAGAACATGATCTGGAAAACGAGCGAGCGCAGGAAGAGCATTGGCGGGCCGGGGCGAGGTGTCGTCGCACGCCTTTTAGGGCGCCACGGCGCGCTGAAACAAGATTTCACTCATATGCGACGCTGCTGCGAAGTTGCGGCGGCGCCTCGGACTCGTCGTAGTCTCTCAAAACCTTGATGCGCAACAGCGATCCGAGATATTTCACATATTCCTTGCCGATAAATCGGGCGACGCGCGGATCGCTGGCCCAGTCCGCGACATTGATATGTTCGCTGACGACGGGAAACGGATAGAGCTCGACATTTGGCAAGGCGGCTGAGATTTCGACCAGCGCGCGCGGCATATGGTAGTTCGAGGTGACGACGATGAGCGTGCGGGTGATGTTGTGCTGGCGCGCCCAATCGCGCGTTTCTTTCGCGTTTCCGGCGGTGTCGAGCGCCTGGTAGCCGAGATCCACGCAGCAGTCGAAGAGCGCGCGGGACATCGGCAATAATTTCGCGATGACGGCGCTGCGCGTGCCGCGATTGACGCCGGTAATCAGCATGCGGCGCGCCTGTCCGCCCGCGAGGAGGGTCGCCGCATCGAGCACGCGATCCGAGCCGCCGGTCAGCGCGACGACGCCTTCAGCCTGTACCGGAATGGGGAATTCCTCGCGCGGCAGCGACAGCGCGAAGCCGGCGTAGCCCATGACGAAGGCCGCGCCGAGAAGACCGCCGCTCGCGACGATTGCGAGGGCGGCCTTGCGAACAGCGCTGAACTTCTTATCCACTCCCTGGCGCGCGGGAATTGTCACTTTTGGGTCCCTTGCCCATCTTCTTGCCTTGAGCGCGCGACGCGACTCGGGCGTGAATATAGGCGTATTTCAAAGCCGATGTTATCCGCCGGGGCTGATTTCGGCGACGGGTTTAACCGAGCCGTTGCAGGTGGCGCAGCACAATAAACTGCGACAGATAGCCGGTTAGCACGGCGACAGTCCCTGCGAGCAGCGCGACGACGATGAAACCGCTCCAACCGATTGTGAAATCGCCGAACATCGCCTCCATCTGCTCGCCGCCGCCGGTGGCGCGCCATCGCTCAGCGATGAACTGCGCCAAAACGAAGAAGGCGATCGCGCCGCCGCCGCCGATCAAGGCTCCCCGAAGCCCCAGCGCCATGAAGCGGCGCTGAAATTCTCGCGCGATAAACGAGTCGGCGGCCCCAACAATATGCAGCACTTCGACGATCTCGCGGTTCGTCGCCACGGCCGCGCGCGTCGCTGACGCGACAGCGACCGCCATAGCGGCCAGAATCAAAATGAAGATGAGAGCAGCTATGGCCACGGCCGCTTGCGCCATATCGCCGAGACGCTCGATAAAGACATGGTGGTCGTCAAGCACGGCATTGGGTACGGCGCGCTCGAGCTCCATGCGCAACCTGTCGAGATCCGCGCGATTGTCTGGGTCGAGCCTCAAAACGATCATTCGGGGCGTAGGCAGCTCCGAAAGGTCGAGACCCTGGCCAAGCCATGGCGACAGCAGCGCCTCTGATTCCGACTTGGCGTAGACACGCGCCTCGCTAACTCCAGGCGTCTGTCGCATCACCTCGGCGGCTTGTCTCACGTCAGCTTCGAGGTCGCGGCCTGCGACGGGACGCACCTGAACGGTCGCTTCGCGCGCGATGTCGCCACGCCATTCGACGCTTGCGTCGGCGACAAGAATGGCGACATTGGCGGCGAGCGCCGCGAGGAAGGTCATGATCGCGATGACGATGACGAGCGAGCGGCCGGCGACAGAATCGGCGGGCACCAGCGCGCTTTGCGCCGGAATCTCTTCCACGTCTTCGCCGACGTCGGAAGCGGTCAGACGGGTCGAAGACCAGAGTCGCATTAGGGCAATCGTCCGCTCATTCGAAGATGTGAAGCCTGCCGTCCGCAAGCACGAGCCGGCGCGCTTCGTCATATTGATCCATGAGCGTCAAGTCATGGGTCGCGATGATGACGGCGGTTCCGGATTTGTGAAGCTCGATGAACAGCCGAAGAATCCGGCGCGCGAGAGTCGGGTCGACATTGCCCGTCGGCTCGTCCGCGAGCAGCAGTTTCGGTTGCGAAATTAGCGCCCGCGCGATCGCGGCCCGCTGCTTTTCGCCGCCCGAAAGAATTGTCGGGAAGGCGTGCGCCCGCTCGCCAAGGCCCACCCAGCGCAATAGCTCGACCACCTCGGCGCGATAGCTCGATTCTTCGCGCCCTAGCACGCGCAAGGGCAGGGCGACGTTCTCATAAAGCGTCAGATGGTCGAGCAGGCGGAAGTCTTGAAACACGACGCCGATGCTGCGACGCGTCTCGGCGATTTCCTCATTGCTGAGCGCCGCCGTGTCCTTGCCGAAGATGTTGATCAACCCGCGCGTCGGCCGCAACGCCATAATGATCAGCCGCATCAAGGTGGTCTTGCCTGCGCCTGAGGGGCCAGTCAGAAACTGAAAGGAGCGCGGCGCGATCTGAAAATTGACGTCCCGGAGGGTCTCGGCCCCGACGCCATAGCGCAAGCCGACATTCTCAAAAGTCAACACGAAGCCGACGCTCCCAAAAGTGACTCCTGACGACGTCTCTCAGGACGAACTGGTGGCCGCACAATAGCAATTGATCCCTCCTTAACCATAGCCAGCGTTAAGGATTTCTTGTCTCGGAGCGGACTGGAGATTTTCGTTTTATTACAGTAGCGCCGCACCCGTGCGTCGACGAGCGTCCCCCTCAGGGCTCCGCCAAGGGCAAGACAAAGCTGAAAATGGTCCCGCCTCCGGGATTGGGCTCGGCCCAGATCGCTCCCTTATGCGCTTCGATAATCGAGCGCGATATGGACAGCCCCACGCCGAGGCCATGCGGCTTCGTCGTCGTAAACTGCTCGAAGAGCCTATCCCTTATGGAATGCGGAAGCCCGGAGCCAGTGTCGGCGACATCGGTCTGGATCATATTTCCTTCGATGAGGCGGGTAGACACGGTCATCTCCCGCCTGTCCACGTCCCGCATGGCCTCTATAGCATTTCGTTTCAGATTGACGACGACCTGCTGGATTTGAACCTTATTGATGATGACCTGATCCGGCGACGCCTCGAGATTAACCGTCGTTTTTACATTGTGTTCTTTGGCGAAAGCGTCGGTAAATTCGCAGGCGGTTCTAACGACTGCATTTAAGTTTTGAAGCGATCTTACTGTATCTCCGCGCGCGATAAACTGACGAAGATTGTCCATTATTTCAGAGGCGCGAAAAACTTGCGCGCTCGCGTTGTCCAACAACTCCTCGACCTTCTCAACCGAGAAGTCCTTCTGCTTCAACTGACGGTGCGCGAAATTGATGTAAGCGGCGATCGCCGACAGGGGTTGTTTGAGTTCATGCGCCAGTCCGGCCGCCATATTTTCCATTAGATCTAGCCTGTTCGTCTGCAGCTCATGGAGTCGCCGTTCGAACTGGCGCGATTGGCTGAGGTCGTGAATCAATCCAACGAACACGCGCTTGCCCTCGGTCGCGACAACGCTCACGCCAAGCTCCATCGGGAAGATGGAGCCATCCTTGCGCATCCCTTCGACCTGCCGGCCAATACCGATGATCTTCGGCGTTCCGGTGCGGAGATATTCGCCGATGTAGGAGTCATGTCTGCCGCGATCAGGCTCGGGCATCAGCATACGGACGTTTTGTCCGATGACTTCTGAAGGCGCGAATCCGAAAAGCGTGGCGGCCGCGGGGTTCATCGAAAGCACCGTGCCTCGCTCGTCGATGGTGATGATGCCGTCCAAGGCGGCATTCATGATCGCGGCAAGGTAGGAGTCGTGCTCACGCACGCTCACGGCGGCGCAAGCCTCTTCAGTTGCGGAGCTCGGCGCAACCGGTGAATCAGGGGAGTGGGCGAAACCCATATTTTTTCCCGGGAGGGGCGCAATGAACGCTCGCCGCTCTCCCAATGCGGTAGCTAGGCGTTTACGAGCCGAGGTCAAGCCCGGCGCCCTGCGGACGCATTTCCAACCCCAGAGAAATCGCATAAGCAAGCGCCATGTCGCCGCTCCAAGCTCCAACGCCGCTGTTCATTTACAACGCCCGGCTGATCGACCCCGCCTCGGGACTCGATATGCGCGGTGGCCTTGTAACGAGAAACGGCGTGATCGCGGAGCTTGGCGAATCCGTGCGACAGGGCGATGCGCCTGAAGACGCCCGCGTTATCGACTGCCTGGGCGAGGTTGTCGCGCCCGGCCTCATCGACATGCAGGCCTTCGTGGGCGAGCCCGGCGCAGAGCATCGCGAAACCATTGCGACCGCTACTCTCGCCGCCGCGGCCGGCGGGGTCACAACTCTCGTCTCGACGTCGGCGACGCTGCCGCCCGTCGACGATCCAGCCGTCGTCGATTTCGTGTTGCGTCGCGCGCGCGATACGGGGCGCGTGCGCGTTTTGCCGATGGCGGCGCTGACCAAGGGCTGCGAGGGCAAGGAGATCGCCGAGCTTGGTTTGCTGCAGCAGGCCGGCGCGGTGGCCTTCTGCGATGGCGCGCGATCTGTGAGAAACGCGCTTGTGATGCGGCGGGCGCTCACCTACGCGCGCGATTTTGACGCTTTGGTCGTGCATTTCGCCGAAGATCCCGATCTCGGGTCCGGGGTCATGAACGAGGGGGAATTCGCGCATCGACTCGGCCTGTCGGGCGTCCCGCGTGAGGCCGAGGCGATCATGCTCGACCGTGACCTAAGGCTTGTTGCGCTTACGGGCGCGCGCTACCACGCCGCCCTTGTCACGACGACGCTGTCATTGGATGCGCTACGGAAAGCTAAGGACGAGGGCCTGGCCGTCACCTGCGGGACCTCGATCAATCATCTGACTCTCAACGAGAATGACATCGGCGACTATCGCACCTTCCTTAAGCTCAAACCGCCGCTCCGGCACGAGGATGAGCGCAAAGCGCTCGTTGGCGCGCTTTCAGAAGGCTTAATCGACGTCATCGTTTCCGACCATGATCCACAGGACGTCGAGACGAAGCGGCTGCCTTTCTCTGAGGCCGACTCTGGCGCGATCGGCGTCGAAACGATGCTCGCGGCGGGGCTTCGACTGGTGCATTCGGGAGACGTCACGCTGATGCGCCTGCTCGCTGCGATGACCTCCCGCCCGGCCGAAATTCTCGGCTTGCCGCAGGGGCGGCTGCAAAAGGGCGCGCCGGCGGATCTTGTGCGCTTTGACCCCGACGCGCCTTTCGTCGTCGATCCGGACGTGCTTCATTCACGCAGCAAGAACACGCCTTTCGATGGCGCTCTGCTCCAGGGCGTCGTCAAGACCACGGTCGTCGCCGGCGCAGTCGCATACGAGACCTGAGGAGCCGCTAAAGGCGTCAAAGACTCTATCTAACGCGCTATCGTTCAATGAAATTAATAAGAAACGAGTTAAAGTTCACCATTAACATGAGGCTGCGTTAGCTCGCTCGAGACGATCGTCGAGAAAGAGTCAGGCGCCGTGAAGAAGAGACGCAGATCGGCGCCATCCTGGCGGTTTCAGCAGCCGACAGTTCGCTGCCGCACGGACGCCTCGCGCATATCACGATGTTTTGAACTAATGGCGAGGCTGCGCCGCAGCGGGTACGGCCCTTGATGCATTCATGATTGTTTAAGAAAGAGGAGTGGCCTTATGAAAGCGCTTTTCTCCGCAACCGCGGTTTTCGTCGCAGTTTCTCTATGTTCAAGCGCTCTCGCACAGGTCCCGAGTTTTCCTAAAGATGAGCCTTATGCAAAGGCGCGCAAGGCGCTCTTGAAAAAGGGCTGGAAGCCTGTCCATGAGCCAGAGGCTGGCTTCGTCTGCCAAAAAGGCGATCCTCGTTGCGAAGGGCGCCCCGAAACCGTCGCTTGCGCGGGAACGGGAAACGCCAATTGCATTTTTCGCTGGAAGCGCAAAGGCGTCGTGGTCGACGTCAATACGGTGGGCGAAACGCAGCCGGTGGTTACGGACGTGACCTGCCACACCGGTTGCAGTTGAGAGCGAAAGCGCGAGAGCGGGGCAGGAATTGCCCTCGACTGATCGGGCGGGCGAGATGCCGCTCATAAGCGACGCGCGCAATTATAACGGAACATTTTCGGGTATTTAAGCGTTAGTCAGAACACCATTTTCTCAAATTTTACGAGGAGCCGATTATGAAACGTCGATATGCTTTCAGCGGTCCTTTCCTCGCAATGGGCCTTGCTTTCGCTGGAATTCCTGCGACTTCTCACGCGCAGGCGGTGAAATCCAACGAAACCATAAAGACCGAATATCAATATGCCGCCAAGGTCGTCTGTTCGCTGCGGTTCCCGCATCAGGACGGGACTTTGGCAAAGGGCGTGTATCGCACCATCGTCAACATCCATAATCCCACGAAAAAGAAGTTCACGATCGCCGCCAAAGTGGCGCTGTCGACGGAATTCGGATCGGCTTCCGGCCCGTTCAGCATCACCCCGTTTAGAAAAGCCGAACTCCAAGCGGACGGCGCGACCGAATTGAATTGCTTCGATATTGCGGGCTATTTTTGCCCGATCAACGGCGTATGCGTCGATTTCGCCTTCCTTGAGGGCTTCGTCGTGATCAAGAGTCCGGAGCCTTTGGACGTGGTCGGCGTATACTCGGCTCGCCATTCCGACGGAGAAGTGGAAACCATGGACGTCGACGCGGTTCCGCAGCGGCAGATCAGCGAAGAGGTCGTGTTGACTGCGCCCGAGCCCAAATCCGAGATCAAAAGACACATGGAATACCCGGCCAAAGGAAGTCCCGCGTCTGACGGCAAAGAACAGCCGAAATAGAGGCGGGCGATAAAAACGCCATCATGCGTTGGCGCGGGGCGGCCGCTCTTGCGCAATGCGAAAGGGCGGCGGGGGCGGTCGTATTCCCGACTTCATCGGATTGGCTGAGCAAGCAGCCTAGCGCTTAGGCCCCTTGAAGAATTCCGCCAATAGCCGTAAAGGCTCGCCGCGCGCGCGAGCGACGGGCTCGTGACCACTCGGAAACGGTGACTATGGCCAAGGAAAAGTTTTCACGCACGAAGCCGCACTGCAACATTGGGACGATTGGACACGTCGACCATGGCAAGACGTCTTTGACGGCGGCGATCACGAAAGTTTTGGCGGAGACGGGCGGGGCGACCTTTACGGCCTATGACCAGATCGACAAGGCTCCGGAGGAGAAGGCGCGCGGCATCACCATTTCGACGGCGCATGTCGAATATGAGACGAAGAACCGCCATTACGCGCACGTCGACTGTCCCGGCCACGCCGACTATGTGAAGAACATGATCACCGGCGCGGCGCAGATGGACGGCGCGATCCTGGTGGTCTCCGCCGCCGACGGCCCGATGCCGCAGACCCGCGAGCATATTCTGCTCGCCCGCCAGGTCGGCGTTCCGGCGCTCGTCGTGTTCTTGAACAAGGTCGACATGGTCGACGATCCCGAGCTCTTGGAGCTTG
>VGDT01000039.1 GCA_016869595.1 Alphaproteobacteria bacterium | reverse complement strand
CCCCTATTCCGTGCGGCGGCGCACGCGGGAAAACGGCGGCGCCGTTAGGCCCGACGGGAGGGTCAGATTGATCGTGAATGGCGCAGCGAGCTTTGGTGGATGTCTAGGAAATGGTCTTGCTTGTGCAGCGCCGCGGGGCGCGCGAGATCACGCCGTCGAGCGTTCTTTCAGCCAGCGGAAAAATGCGACTCCAAGGAAACCGATCACGATCAGCGTGTGCGGCGCGGTGATCGAGAAATGGTACGCCAAGGCCGCGGAAATGGCCCGTTCCTTTTGAACGCCGTATGCATTGACGAGATAGGCGACAATGCCGGCTTCGAAGAGCCCAAGGCCGGCGGGGCTCGCCGGAACGGCGATCGCCAGCGCGCCGACGATCAATAGTGTCATCGCGTGGATGAAGCCGAATTCTATCTCAGGCAGCAGCATTCTGAAGGCGACATAGACGAGGCAAACATGCGTCATCCATATCGAAGCCGTGAAGAAGGCGGTTCTTGCCGCACTGTGATCGGCGATCAATCGCTCGGCCTGCTGAAATATGGCGTCCAATCGCATCGCCTCGACGATGCGCGATTTGGGAAGGCTCCAAATGACGCCTTTCCGCCGGAAGGTGAAGATGCCTGCAAAGATCATAGAGATGATCGCTGCGGCCGCAATGAGAATGCGAGAGTCGATTATGCTTGAATTTGAGCTCACAACGATGAGCAACGACAAAATTATGATCGCCGTCAGGTCGTAGAGCTTTTCCAATAGGACAGCGGCGCTGATGCCGCCGATTGCATGCCTAAAATAGGAATGTCCAAAATATATTTTCACCCCTTCGCCAGCCCTCAATGGAATGAGGCTGTTGAAGGTGAAACCCATCGTGGCGATCAGAAAACCGGAAAAGAGTCCGCCATCGAGCAGCGTCGAGAGGCGCGAGCCATAGAACAGCAGGACGAACATATTCATCGTCATCGCGACGAGAATTGCAGTTAAGGGGATTTGTTTGAGCTGCGACGCGAGATCGGCAAATTCAATGTTGTGGTAGAGCCAATACGAAAGAAAAGCGAAAAAACAGGCGTTCAGAATCAGCGCGACATAGCCGCCGCGCTGAGAAATATATTTCAGCGAACCCGCCGCGAGATGCGAGCCGGAGCTCACGGGCGAAGGCGAAAAGCCGCCTGCAGGCGAGAGAATTTCGCTCAATCGAAATTCGCGCGCAAAAGGCGTGGGTCGAAGTCGATCGTCCTCTACGCTCATGGCCATCTCGCTTAAGCGCGGAATAGCGCCCCGGTTTCAAGGCGGAAAAATGGCCGGCGGAATAATGGCCGGCCATTCTCTATTAAAAGCAGCAGCCTAGGTCAGATACTGGCCGCCGTTGACCGTCAGCGTCGAGCCTGTGATGAAGCCGGCGTCATCGGCGGCGAGAAACACCACGGCGCGCGCGATCTCCTCCGGCTCGCCCAGGCGGCCGACGGCGATATAGGGGATGATGTGCTTGTCGAGCACGTCCTGCGGAACCGCCTTCACCATCTCGGTGGCGATATAGCCGGGCGCGATGGCGTTGACGGTGATTCCCTTCGACGCGCTCTCCTGCGCCAGCGCCTTGACGAAGCCGATGTCGCCGGCCTTGGAGGCGGAATAATTGGTCTGGCCGGCCTGGCCCTTCTGGCCGTTAATCGACGAAATGACGATGATGCGGCCGAAGCCGCGATCGCGCATGCCGTTGATGACCGGGCGCGTGACGTTGAAGAGCGAATTGAGATTGGTGTTGATCACCGCCTGCCACTGGGCAAGCTCCATCTTGTGGAACAGGCGGTCCTTGGTGATGCCGGCATTGTTGACGAGAATATCGACCGGGCCGAGATCCTTCTCGATCTGCGCCATGCCGGCGGCGCAGGCGTCGTAGTCGGAAACGTCGAACTTATAAACCGGAATGCCCGTCTCAGCCTTGAACTTATTGGCGGCTTCGTCATTGCCGGCGTAGGTGGCCGCGACAGCATAGCCCGCCGCTTTCAGCGCCTTGGAAATCGCTTCGCCGATGCCGCGCGTGCCGCCTGTCACAACTGCAGTTCTTGCCATTAAAGAAGTCTCCTCCAGAATCGATTGATGGTTTGAAACGGCAGTCGGTAGTCGTGAGTAGGCAGTCGGAGATTGTCCTAATCCGACTGCCTATCGCCCTATTGCCGACTGCCGACGACTACCGCTCCACCGTCAGCGCGATGCCCATGCCGCCGCCGATGCAGAGCGTCGCGAGGCCCTTCTTGGAGCCGCGCCGCGTCATTTCGTGCAGAAGCGTGGTCAGCACGCGCGCGCCGGAGGCGCCGATCGGATGGCCGATCGCGATCGCGCCGCCATTGACGTTCACGATATCGAGATCCCAGCCCATGTCCTTGTTCACGGCGATCGCCTGAGCCGCGAAGGCTTCGTTCGCCTCGACGAGATCGAGGTCGGAGACCTTCCAGCCGGCCTTCTCCAGCGCCTTGCGCGAGGCCGGAATCGGCCCCGAGCCCATAACAGAAGGATCGACGCCGGCGGTCGCCCAGGAGGCGATGCGCGCGAGCGGCGTCAGGCCGCGCTTCTTGGCCTCTTCAGCGCTCATCACGACGAGCGCCGCGGCGCCGTCATTGATGCCCGACGCGTTCGCCGCCGTCACCGTGCCGTCCTTGGCGAAGGCCGGACGCAGCTTGGCGACGCCCTCCATGGTCACGCCATGCTTGATATATTCGTCGGAGTCGACGACGACGTCGCCCTTCTTGGTCGAGATCGTGTAGGGGACGATCTCGTCCTTGAACTTGCCGGCCTTCTGCGCGGCCTCAGCCTTGTTCTGCGACTTGACCGCGAATTCGTCCTGCTGCTCGCGGGTGATCTGCCACTGCTTGGCGACGTTCTCGGCGGTGACGCCCATGTGATAGTTGTTGAAGGCGTCGGTAAGGCCGTCGACGATCATCGTGTCGACGAATTTCACGTCGCCCATCTTCGTGCCTGTGCGCAGCTGAGCCGCATGGGTCGAAAGCGACATCGACTCCTGGCCGCCGGCGACCACAATATTGGCGTCGCCCGACTGGATCTGTTGCGCTGCAAGCGCGACGGCGCGCAGCCCCGAGCCGCAGACCTGGTTGACGCCAAAGGCCGTGGCGGCGTCAGGAATGCCAGCCTTGATCGCCGCTTGGCGCGCGGCGTTCTGGCCCTGAGCGGCGGTGAGCACCTGCCCCAGAATGACTTCGTTGACCTCACCCGGCTGAACTTTGGCGCGCTCAAGAGCGGCTTTGATGGCGACAGCGCCGAGCTCGTGGGCCGGAACCGCTCCAAAGGCTCCGTTGAACGATCCAACGGCGGTGCGCGCCGCGGAAACGATCACGATATCGGTCATCTGTCGCTCTCCTTGAGATAATAGTCCAACCGCCCGGCCGCCTCGGCCGGCCAGGGGGCGAATTGTTGGTCTTTCGCGCTTGCGTTGGGCAAGCCGCGGCCCGTTTTGCACGGAATCGAGCGGTAGCGAAAGGCTTTCGCCACGAAAATATTGCCGCAGGCGCCAATTTGCGCTTATCGTCTGGACTAGACGATTGTTTTTTGGGCGGGCGGCGGCTGTGCGGCGAGGGGAGCAGGTCAGGCGTATGGCGACTGAGAAGAAACCCACAACCATCAAAAAATACGCCAATCGTCGCCTCTACGACACCGGAACGAGCACCTATGTGACGCTGGAGGACCTCGCGGCGATGGTGAAGCGCGGCGAGGATTTCGTTGTGTGCGATGCAAAAACCGGCGAGGACATCACCCGGCCGGTGCTCACTCAGATCATCTTCGAGCAGGAGGGCAAAGAGGGCCAAAGCCTGCTGCCGATCGCCTTCTTGCGCCAGCTCATCCGTTTCTATGGCGACTCGATGCAGATGCTGGTGCCGAGCTATCTCGAATTCTCGATCGACAAGTTGACGAAGGAGCAGCAGAAATTCCGTGACCAGTTCGCCTCGGCGCTCGGCGTCGGCGCTGGTCCTCTTGCCGAGCCGACGCGCGCCGCCTTCCAGTCGCTTGAAGAGCAAGCGCGCAAGAACATGGCCGTGTTCCGCCAGGCTCTGACCATGTTCAATCCCTTCGGCGTGCCGACGGAAGGGCTAACGACCGGCCCGACCCTGGACGAGCACGAGGCCGGCGGCGCACATAAGGAAGGCGACGTCGCCGAGCTGAAGCGCCAGCTCGATGAGCTGAACAAGCGGATCGACAATTTATCGAAGGGGTGAGGTGGCGCTACCCGGAACAGCGGGAGCCGCGCCTTACGTCAATGCAAAAAGAGCTTCAGCGCCACTGCCGACAGGAGCGCCATGACGAAGCCGACCATCCATTTCAAGACGGCCAGTTCGCTTTCAATTTTTGAGAAGCGGTCTTCGTTGGTGGTCATGGCTTCAGCGGCCTTGCGCGCTTTCTCTTAGCGACCAAAAATAGTTTGCTTGCACAGGAAGTTCAAGCTGCAGCCAATTACGTATTAAACCTGAAGTGCATCACGTCGCCGTCGGCGACGATGTATTCCTTGCCCTCTAACCGCAGCCGGCCGGCGTCGCGCGCGCCCGTCTCGCCCTTGTTGGCGATGTAATCGTCATAGGCGATCGTCTCGGCGCGGATGAAACCCTTCTCGAAATCGGTATGGATCACGCCAGCGGCCTGCGGCGCGCGAACGCCCTTCTCGATGGTCCAGGCGCGCGCCTCTTTCGGGCCGACGGTGAAATAGGTGATGAGATGCAAGAGGTCGTAGCCGGCGCGGATGACGCGATTGAGCCCGGGCTCGGTGAGGCCGACGGCCTCGAGATAATCCTTCTGCTCGTCGGCCGGCAGCACGGCGATCTCGCTTTCAATCTTCGCCGAGACGACGACCGCGGCCGCGCCTTCTTCAGCCGCGCGCTCTGCGACTTTCGCCGAATGCGCATTGCCCTCGGACGCCGACGCCTCTTCGACATTGCAGACATAGAGCACGGGCTTCGACGATAAGAGCCCAAGACCCGCGAAGGCGGCGCGCTCGTCTGCGCTCACCTTGGCGAGACGCGCAGGCTTGCCCTCGCGCAGCAACACGAGGCAGCGGTTCATCAAATCGACGAGCTCCTTAGCCTCCTTGTCGCCGCCCTTCGCCTTCTTCTCCATCGCGACGACGCGCTTCTCCAGGCTTTCGAGATCGGCGAGCATCAGCTCAGTCTCGATCGTCTCGATGTCGCGGATCGGATCGACGCCGCCTTCGACATGAGTCACGTCGCCGTCGTCGAAACAGCGCACGACATGGGCGATGGCGTCGCATTCGCGGATATTGGCGAGGAACTGATTGCCGAGCCCTTCGCCTTTAGAGGCGCCGCGCACGAGGCCGGCGATGTCGACGAAGGTCAGACGTGTCGGAATGATTTCCTTGGAGCCGGCGATCTTGGCGAGTTCCTCGAGCCTCGGATCGGGAACGGCGACTTCGCCGACATTGGGCTCGATCGTGCAGAAAGGATAGTTGGCGGCCTGGGCCGCGGCGGTCTGCGTAAGCGCGTTGAAGAGGGTCGACTTGCCGACATTCGGCAGGCCGACGATGCCACATTTGAACCCCATAACCGTCCCGGCTTTCGATTGCGTATTGCGGCGCGGTATGCGGGGCGGCGCGAGAAAAGGCAAGGGGGACGCGTGGTCCCCCTCGTCTTCATGCCGGTGCGGTTGATGCGCGGGCTAGAGGCTCTTCAAATATTCGAGAAGCGCCTTTTTGTCCGGGTCTGTAAGCGAAGTCCCGAAGTCGTGGCCACAGCGGCTATTGCCGGAATCTCGTTTCGAGCAATCGTCGGCATTGTAGGTCGAGTTGAACGCGCCCTGTTCCTTGGACAGCCCGACATTCTCAATGTCATAGGCCGGGCCGACCTTGAAGGAGGCCGGACGGTCCGCAGGCTTTTTCAAGAGATCGGCGAGCGTCGGCACGGAGCCATTGTGGAGATAAGGCGCCGCAGCCCAAATGCCCTCCATAACTCGCGACTCATATTTGAAGCTCGGCGCGGCGGCGGGCTTGCTATAAAGATTTTGCAAGGCGGCGGAGAGCTTGTTGCGCACCAGCAGCTTTGCGCTCTCGGGCGACGCCTGTGCGGCCGCCGGCAGGCACTCGTCGAGGATCGGTTGAAAGACATCGAGGCCAAAATGCAACGGCGCCTCGATGATCGAGCCGATCACCGAAAGTCCGAGAATGCTGATGATCTTGTCCTTCGGCTTGAGCGGCTTGTCGACGCCGGGGATGAAAGCGATTCTGGCGCCGTTGAGCACGCCGGTTTCGCCCTCGCGCACGAGAACCTGATATTCGCGGCTATCTGTGCCGACGTCCTCGATCGGCGTTTTCCACGTCCCCTTGAGATTGCAGACGCGCGGCGCGCCCTTGGCGATTTCGTGACAGCCCTTGGCGCAGCCGCCGTTCTTCGGGTCGCGGTTGAAAATCTCCGCGCCCTTGGCGACGAGCGCCTGGTCGAGGCTCCAGGGCCATTTGGGCGGCGCGATCTGCTTGATGAGCGTTTCGAGACGCATCAGGCCCGGATAATTCAGCGAAGAATCGTTGAGATAATCGATGACATTGGGAAGGATCGTCTGTTTTGGACGATAGATGCCGAAGACGCCGTAAACCTCGCCGACATTGCGCGCGAGGCCTAGAATGTCGTCGCCGTTTTCCGCGAATCCCGGCCATTGCGTGAAGTCCTGAATCGCGGCGTTCCACAGGAAGGGATAGCGCACCGCCGCATCCGCCAATGCGATGTTTTTTTCGATGATGCGCGAATGCGTCGTTCCAATGTCGAGGCCGGCGACGCGGTTGAAGATCATCGACACGGCGTCCGCGCGTCCAATGCCCCAGCCGGGCGAGGGGAGCGACTTGCGCATGATCGTATCATAGGGGGCGAACCAGACTTCGACGTCGCGGCGCAAATGCTGAAGCTCGCGTGGCGTCGGGTCCCCGCCCAGCACAGCTTTGGCGAATTCCTTGAACGCCGCGTCGTCGCTCAGGATTTTCTTGAACGCGAGATCGATATCATTCAGCAGGCCTTGGAAATCCACCAGCGCCGGTCCGCCGTCGATGCGCCAGGAGACGCCGCTAACGTCGATCTGCCGCGTATGGCAGGCGGAGCAGGTCATGCTGAAATATTGCGTGGAATCTTCCGACGCGGAGAGGAATCCGACAGGCAGGCCGGGCGTTTCGCTATCGGGATTGGGCAGGTAGCCGTAACGGCCGAGGCCGTCGTCGAGGAAGCGCGCGCCGTCGGGACGCCTCAGCGCCTTGATCCAGGCGAAGGGCATGATTCGCGCGCCCTGATCGAGACTGTAAAATTCCGTGCGGGCGGCTTGCGTCCATTTTGCGCCCTGGTCGGCGTATTTCAGTTCGGCGCCTGTCGAAGGATTGGCCGCGGCGAGCGCCAACAGCGCTGCGGCGGCGACGCGCGCCCTAAATGGCGCACGCAATGAATTCTTGGCAAACATGGCTCCCCCAAAAGAAAAGAATATGCGATGCAACTAGAACATAGGCGCGCGCGTTTCACAATGGGCGCGAAGATGCGCGTCCACACGCGATGTGGTTATGGCGATATGAGATGAGAATGAAGAGAATTTCGTGGTCTCGCAGCGTCCGCTTCCTGCTCGGGGCGATGTTGACGATAGTTGCTATGGACGCGCCGCTCGCCGCTCCAAAGGCGTCGAGGGATTCGGCGCCTGCTGCGGCGCAATCGCCGGTTTCCGATTCGCCGCCGATGTCGGCGCCTACCGAGGCTGCCCCCGCTAGTCCGGCTGCGCCTGTCAGCGCAGCGCCCGCCACGGCGCAACCGACAAGTCCCGCTACAACGCAGGCCGCCGCGCGCAAACCAAAGCCGAAACCCGCGCCACATGAGATGGCGCTTTCCGACGATCCGACTCCGGCCTTACAGCCACAGACATTCTTCACGACCTCGAAGGCGGCGGATCGCTACCGACAGATCGTCGATCTTGGCGGATGGCCAGTCGTCGGCGTTTCGCTTCGGCCAGGCGCAAAGGGGTCGGCAGTGTCGACTCTGCGCCGCCGCCTCGCCGCCGAAGACGACAGCATCGTCGACACGGCAAAACAGAAGTGGGACGCCGATCTCACCGCGGCGGTAAAGCGGTTTCAGTTTCGAATGGGGCTCAAACAAACCGGCGTCGTCGCCGGCGCGACGCTTCGCGAACTCGACGTTCCGGCGGAAGTTCGCTTCCATCAGCTCGAGTCATCCGCACGGCGGCTCACGGCGCTCGATTTCGCCTTCGGTCCGCGATACATCGTCGTCAATATTCCCTCGACGGCGGTCGACGCGGTGGAGAATGATCGCGTGGTCCGCCGCTACGCGGCGATCGTCGGCGACCTTGAGCATCATTCGCCGGAGGTTCAGGCGAAGGTCGTCGCGGTCAATATCAATCCCACCTGGACGGTTCCAGTCTCGATCATAAAGAACGAGATCGCGCCGAAGATGCTGAAGGATCCGACCTATCTTCAGCGTTCGCACATCCGCGTGCTGAACGGCCGTGGCGCGGAAGTCGATCCGCGCTCGGTCGACTGGGCGAGCGAGCGCGCGACGCATTACACGCTGCGTCAGGATTCCGGCGCGGACAATTCGCTGGGGTCGATTCGCATCTCAATGCCCAATTCCTATTCCGTCTATATGCATGACACGCCGTCGCGAAATCTCTTCGCCAATGATTATCGCTTCCTGTCGCATGGCTGCGTGCGCGTGCAGGGAGTCGTCGATCTCGCGGCCTGGCTGCTTGACGGCGAATCCGGCCCGCAGATGAGCAAGGACGACATCAACAAGAAAATCGCGTCCGGCGAGCGCGAGGAAGTGAAGCTGACGCATCACGTTCCGGTGGCCTGGGTCTATATGACGGGCTGGGCGTCAGCCGATGGCCTCGTGCATTTTCGCGACGACGTCTATGGGCTCGACGAGATCGGTGGAATCGCCGAGCAGTGACGGTCAAATCCCATATGGGAACTACAGCGTCAAGCGGTAGCGAACGAAAGCATCGGCTTCGACGAATGAATCGTAGAGCCGCCGCGCGCGCTCATTATTTGCGCGCGTAAGCCAGTAGAGCTGCGACCAGCCGCGCATGCGTCCTAGATCGATGAGGTCTTGAATGAGTGCGCGGCCCACGCCGCCGCCGCGAAGGGTTGGATCGACGAAAAGGTCTTCAAGATAGCATGTCTGGGACAAGGTCCAGGTGCTGTCGTGCAGCACAGAGATGGAAAAGCCGGCGACGCGCCCATCTTTTTCCGCGATCCGTCCAATCAACGCGGATTTGGGATCGAGAAGGCGGCGTAAAGTGTGCTCAGTGACGTCGTCCGGCACGACTGTTTCATAGAAATCATTGTAGCCGGCCCAGAGCCTGCGCCAATCTTCGACGTCAGTCTCTCGAAATTCTCGCACAAGTATCATTCCTGGTCCGCTCTGGCGCTCTCGTGCCAGCCCCGCAGCAGAACATAGGAAAGCGCCGCGAGCGCGCCATAGATCGCAAGGCCGCTCAGAGAAATGAGCGCCAGCGCGGCGAACATGCGCGGAATGTCGAGACGGAAACCTGCCTCGACAATGCGATAGGCGAGGCCGGTTCCCTGACCCGAGGCGCCCGCGGCGAGCTCAGCGACGATCGCGCCGATGAGCGCCAGTCCGCCGCCGATGCGCAAACCGGTGAGGAATTGCGGCAGCGCCGATGGGAGCCGCAGATAGATCAGCTTCTGCCATGGCGAGGCATGGTAGAGATCGAACAGATCGCGCAAGCCGAAATCGACCGAAGCGAGCCCGAGCGACGTGTTCGAGAGAATCGGAAAGAAGGCGACCAGAAAGGCGCAGACCAGCACCGCGTTGCCGGGTTGCATATAGACGAGCAGCAGAGGCGCGATGGCGATGATCGGCGTGACCTGCAAGGTGATGGCGAAGGGCAGAAGCGCGCGCTCCAGCCATTTCGATTGCGCGATAAGAAGCGCCAGCGCCACGCCGCAGATGGTGGCGACGACAAGGGCTTCAAAAGTGACGCCAAGAGTCACCATCAGCGACGAGAACAGAAGCTCACGATCCTCGATCAGCTTTTCGAAAACGACGCTGGGCGCCGGCAGAATATAGGGCGGGACGTTCTTCCAACGCACCAGCGCTTCCCATAGCGCGAGGGCCGCGAAGAAGACAGCGAATGGCGCGCCGATGTCGCGCCACTGGATCGTGCGTCGCTTCTTACTCATCGCGTCGCCTCTTCGATAGAGACGCGAAGCGCGTGCGAGGCGCGGCGGCACGCTTCGGCGAAGGTCTTGCTCGAACGGTAGTCATCATCGCGCGCAATCGCCGGGTCGATCTCAATTTCGTCGATAATTCTGCCGGCGCGCCGCGACATCACGATGATGCGCGTCGACAGATAGGCGGCTTCGAATACCGAATGGGTGACGAAGACGATCGTCGCACTGAGCCGGCGTTTGAGCGTGAGAAGATCATCGTTGAGCTTGAAGCGCGTCACTTCGTCGAGGGCGGCGAAAGGTTCGTCCATCATGATCAGAGCGGGATGCGTCACCAAGGCGCGGGCGATCGCGCAGCGCATCCTCATTCCGCCAGAGAGTTCGCGCGGCAGGCTGCGCGAGAAATCAAGAAGACCGACATGAGCCAGCGCCTCGTCAACGCGCGCCGACGCCGTCTCACGGGATAGACCGCTTAGCCGCAGCGGCAGGAAGACATTGTTGAAAACGCTCGCCCAGGGAAGCAGTGTCGCGTCCTGGAAGACGAAGCCTATGTTGTTCTTGATTTGAGGCGCGCTCCAGTCGATCGAACCCGCTGTGGGGCTCGAAAGGCCAGAAATGAGCCGCAGCACCGTCGACTTGCCGCAGCCCGATGGTCCGAGCAGCGTCAGGATCTCGCCTTGGCGCACGTCGAGATCATAGTCGGCAAGTGCGACGAGCCCGCTCGGGAAAATCTTGCCGACGTTACGCAACGAAACGAGCGCGGACGCCGTCATTTGCGCGCCCGTGACCGCCCACATGCGTCATGGCCGGGCTTGACCCGGCCATCCACGCATCCCCCAGTCCGATTCATGGATGCCAGCGACAAGCGCGGGCATGACGGCCTCTTCAGCGTCATTTGGGCCGCAGCTCCATGCCGACCTTCTTGCCGATGAAGCGCAGCGTGTAGCCGCGCTTGTAGTCGAGATCGGCGGGAACCACGCCGGCCTTCGCCATCTTATCAAAGAAGCTTTTCATTCGCGCGTCGGTGATCACGCCAACGCCATCAGTCAGCGCGTCGCCGGAATCGACGATCCCGCGCTCCTTCATTTTCGCGATTGAATAGGCGATCTGGCCGTCGGTCATCTCCGGATTGTCGCGCTTGATCATCGCGTTCGCCTGAGCATTGTCGCCATAGAGATAATTGTACCAGCCGATGATCGACGCATCGACGAAGCGCTGCACGAGGTCAGGAGTTTTGGCGATGGTGTCGGCGCGCGTCTCGATCGTCGTCGAATAGCTGTCATAGCCATAGTCGGACAAAAGAAAAATGTTGGGCGTAAAGCCGCCTTCGCGCTCGATGGCGTAGGGCTCAGAGGTGAGAATTCCCTCCTCAATCGACTTTTTGTCGGCGAGAAAAGGCGCCGAATTGAAATTGTAGGGCTTCGCGTTTTGGTCTTTGAAGCCGTAGGCCTGCTTCAGCCATTGCCACACCGAAGCGCGCATGTCGCTGGCGATGAAGGCGGTCGCCTTCGGCAGGTCTTCGAAGCGATCGAGGCCTACGCCGGGATGCGACATGAAGATCACCGGGTCGATCTGAAACATGCTGGCGACAGTGACGATCGGAACGTTCTGCTGCGCCGATTCGAACATTTGAATAGTGTTGGCGCCCATCGCGAAGTCGACCCGGCCTGCCGCAAGCAGCAGGCGCGCATTGAGCTGCGGTCCGCCTTGCAGAATGGAAACGTCGAGGCCGTAGCGCGCGTAAACGCCGTCGGCGACCGCCTGATAGAAGCCGCCGTGTTCGGCCTGCGCGCGCCAATTGGTGGCGAAGCGTATTTTGTCGAGCGCATGCGCGGGCGCCGCGATGAGGAGAGCGATGAGAAATACGACAAGACGCATGATGCGGCTCCGACTGCGAGGCGCGCATCATACATGAACGCGCGCGGACTCTATATTCCGCTCGACTTCGACGAGAAGTTGAAGCCTTCGACGAGCATCGCCGGCGCCGCCGCCGCGCCGCCATCCCCCGCCGCCCGCCAGGTGCGCCGCGTTGGACCGAGCGCCTTGATGTTGCCGAACAGGTCGCCAAGCCGCTGATTGAAACGCATGTTGCGCATCGGCGCGACGATGCGGCCGTTCTCAATGAGAAAATTGCCGTCACGCGTAAGGCCGGTGAGCAACAGGTTTTTCCGCTCCACGATATTGGTGTACCAGAACCGCGTCACCAGAACGCCGCGCCGCACTGAGCGGACCATGTCGTCGATCGAAACATCGCCGCCCGACATCACGAAATTGCGCGGAAAGGGTATTGCTTCCACTCCGGTCTTTTGCGCCCAAACGCGCGAGCGATAGAGCGTCGTCACTATGCCTTTCTCAATGAAATCGCGGGCGCGATGCGGCAGGCCTTCAAAGCCGACGGCGGCTTCGGGCGCCAGCGGATCGGCAGGATCGACGCGGATCGTCAGCTTTTCGTCGAAGAGCTTTTCGCCGATCAGCGCTCCGCCGCCGCCCGGACGCGTGAAGAAGCTCCGGCCCTCGTCGGCCGCGCGCGCCTCCATAGCTCTCATCAGCCAAAAGGCGAGTTCGGTCGTCGCTTCGGGCTCGAGAACGACCGTATAGACGCCGGGTTCGAGATCGACAGGTGTCGCGTCATGCGCGCCCTTAAAGCAAGCAACGCGCGCGATTTGCTCAGCGTCGAGACGATCGGCGAAGAACTGATGCGCGCCGGCCCAGCCCGACCATGTGTCTGCCCGATTGCGCGCCGTGGCGGAGAGATCGATTTCGCTGCGCCGCTCATAGGCAAAGAGGCCGGCGCTTGTCGCGAAGGCGTCGAATCGCCTTGCGGTCGTCGCGCAGCCGAAGGTGTCGACGCCAATTCGTGCGCCTTCCTCGATGACGCGCGCCGCCGCGCCGGCGAGCGCGTCGAGATGCAAATTCGCCGTCGTCTCGTCATAGCGGTTGGAGAAGCCGTAGTTCTGCGGACCGAGAGGGGCGACATAGTCCGGATCGACGGGCAGCATGCGCGCGATCTCTTCCGAACGCGCAACGGCGGCAGCCAAAGCCTCGTCGTCGAAATGCGAGATGCTGCAAGAGCCAATGCGCCCGCCGATATGCGACGAGACGCGCAGACTGGCTTCGGCGCTCGCGAGATTGGTCGTCGCGCCGCCGCGCGCGAAGCGCAGACTCTGGTCCAAGCCGCCCTCGATCTGCACAGTGCAGGCGTCGGCCCTGGAATATGCGAGAACCTTATCGGCGATCGCCTTTGCGTCGTCTGAAGAAAGAAACATTAAAACAACTCGCCCTGAGTTGCTTCGTCCAGTCGAATTACGCCAAGCAATTGCCATGTCTGTGGCCGCTTGGCCATGTTACCCAACGCAAACGCCATTCCCTTTTTCGGGTAATCCTCGTTGAACACGTGGTTCATCCACTGCAGAGCCTCTACGGTCGAAGTTTCTTGGCTTTGCCGCCAAAACATCGCATGCGCTTCCCAGTCACCGTTGTGGTAGTGATGAGCGCCATCTTCGTCCTCGAACCTGAAGCTAAATTCGTAGGGCGTTGGCTCGAGTTCAGCGAGTTCTTCATCATCGAGCATATCAGGCTGACGCGCCGCGAGACGGAACACTTCACGCTCTTCGGCGATTTCTTCGGGTGTTTTCAGCTTCCATAAAAAACGAGTGTTCCGAGGTCGAATCAGCGCAAGAGAATGACCCTTTTGAGCTGCGGCCTTTGCCGATCCTAGTAGCATTGGCGCTAAAAGTCGTACTCTTTCGCTTTCTTTAAGTTTGCCCTCAATCGCAATTGACTCCTCGTGCACGTGGCAACTTTCCTCGCGCCTATCAGATTTTGGACGACCATAGCTGAAGCTGACCCAGTCCCATCGCGAGAAGCTGTTATCGCCTTTCAGACGGCGAAATCGGATGGGAAAGAGCCGCTTCCATCGCCTGTCTGCAGTAATGCCTGCGCAGCAGACGGTTTCCCCATACTTTTTACTCGGCTGCGGCAAGGCTTTGACGAGAATGACAACGCGCGCTGACGGGGGAGAAATCTTCATAACGCCTCGGGAGATCGCCATAGAGATCGAAATGCTTCAGTCCCATTGGAAGCAAATGAGCGGTAACAATTGAGCGGTGACAGTGCTTCGGATCACGCTCAAAGCAAAGCAAGCAAACTGATTGGGCAAGCGCTAATTCCGCCAGTTCCCTTAATGATGCCTGCGCGTCAGCTCCGCGAAGATGGTCAGTGTAGATTCGACGGAATTCGTTGATGCGACCAGTGCGCGCCGCTTCTCTTCCTGGCTTGGGGTCGCCGAGTTGGTTCAAATGTTGGTACGCGATGCCTTCCGAGTTTAGTCTCGTCCTCAACGCATTTTTCGAAAATCCCTTTTTGCGCGATATCGCAACCGCTCGGATGTCGACAAGCGCCGCAATGCGCACCGCGTGAAGCGTTGCCATGAACCGATCTATGTCGGTTCCTTCGTATCCAATCGTGAAGACTGTGTTCATTCTTGCCTGTCAGGTTTTAGTCGCTCGTATTCAGCACGCGCACATTGCGAAAGAGCGCCGGAGAACTGCCGTGCGAGACAGGCGCCACCTGCATCGGCTCGGCCTTGCCGCAGGTGAAGGTGCCGTCGAGATGATAGGCGCTCGCATCGCAAAGTCCCGAGAGAGAATTCCAAAACTGCGTCGTGCGGCCCTGGTAGGCGCCGTCGCGCAGTAAATCGCCGAGCTTGCCATTCTTGATCTCATAGAAGAGCTGTCCGCCGAACTGGAAATTGTCGCGCTGCTGGTCGATGCTCCAGCTCCCGGCGCCGACGACATAGATTCCATTCTCGACGTCGCTGATGAGATCGTCGAACGAGCATTTCTGAGGATTGGGCATGAGTGAAATATTCGGCATGCGCTGAATGGGGAAAGTCGTCGGACTATCCGCATAGGCGCAGCCGTTCGAGTGCGACAGTCCGATGAGATGCGCCTGTCCCAGCGCCATCTGGAAATTCTTGAACACGCCCTTTTCGACGATGGCGAATTCCGCCGCCTTCGCCGTCGCGCCGTCGTCGTCATAGCCGATTGTCGCGAGCGCGCCGGGCTGCGCGCGATCCGCGACGATCGTCATCAGCTCTGAGCCGAACCGCAACTCGTTGAGCATGGAGGGCTTGACGAAGCTCGTTCCAGCGAAATTCGCCTCCCAGCCGAGCACGCGATCGAGTTCGGTCGAATGGCCAATCGTCTCGTGAATCGTGAGCCAAAGATTCGTCGGGTCGATCACGACGTCGTAATCGTCCGGCGCCACCGGCTTGGCGCCGAGTTTCGCGCGCGCCTCTTGGCCCGCGCGCGCGGCTTCTTCGATGAGGCCGGCGCTGAGAATATAGTCCCAGCCGGCGCCGCGCGCCGGCGTCAGGCAGTCGCGCGTCGTGAAACGGCCGCTCGCGCGATCGACGGCGGTCGCCTGAAAGCTCGGCGCAACGCGCGTGCGCGTCTGATGAATGCGGCTACCGAGACTGTTGGCGAAGAATCGTTCTTCGCAGGCCGCTGAAATCGACGCCGAACAAAAATCAGCGCCATGATCGCGCGCGCTGGCGATGATCGATAGCAGCAGGTCAGCTTTCTCGCTGGCCGGGATCTCGAATGGGTCGACGCCCATAGGCATGATCCATTCGGCCTCATGGACGGGCAGACGCTCGAGCTCGATCGGCTGGAATTGTATCGGCTTCACCGCGCGGGCGTTTTCCAGCGCGCGCTCGACGCCGTCGCGCAAACTATGCGGATCGAGCCGGCGCGCGCCGTAAAATCCCCAGCAGCCATCGAGCAGCACGCGCAGGCCGAATCCTTGCGATTCGCGCTCGTCGAAATTTTCCAGTCGGCCGTCCTTGGCGAATGCGTATTCGCGACGCGTTTCGCCGATCCGAAGATCGGCATAGCTCGCCCCGCTTTGCAGCGCGGCCGTGAGCGCAATATCGGCAAGATCATGGAGCAGCGCACGATCCAACGCGAAGGCGCTACGGGTTCGGCATGAAGCTTTGATCGGCGAAGGCGCGGCGGCCGCCATAACTCGCTCCAGAGTGTCGCTCCAAACTGCGCGTTTATGTTGGGCGTTTCGGCGGTGATTTGCAATCCGCGGCGTTACGGTTGCGTTACGCCGCGCCAGCCGCAGGCGGCGAGCGCCTCGGCCATATGCGCAGGCGGCGCGGCGACAGCTTCAACCGGCGGCTTGCCATCCTGCATCGGCACGCGCACCGCGCGCGCATGAAGATGTAAGGGAGGCGAGCCCTCGCGGCGGCCTGAACCGTAGATTGGATCGCCGAGAATTGGCCAACCCATCGCCTGCGCATGCACCCGGATCTGGTGCGTGCGGCCCGTGTGCGGCGTGAATTCGATGAAGGCGAGCGCGCTATCGGGGCTTCTGCCAAGCACGCGCCAGGAGGTGCGCGAGGGCAGGCCAAGCGGGTCGGGTTGCATCCACCAGCCGCGCGCCGCGTCGAGCCGCCCGAGCGGCAAGTCGATCTCGCCTTCCTCATCCGCCAGCGCGCCTTCAACGACCGCCCAATAGGTCTTGTCCACTCGACCTGATTTGAAGAGCTTGCCGAGCCGCTCCAGCGCCTTGCGGTGGCGCCCGAGCACCAGACAGCCAGACGTGTCCTTGTCCAGACGATGCGCCAGCGCGGGCGCGCGCGGCAGGCCGAAGCGGAGCTGATCGAAGGCGTCTTCAAGGCTCGGACCGCCCTTAGGCCCGCGATGCACGGCGACGCCCGCCGGCTTGTCGATAATGAGCATCAGCCCGTCACGGTGCAGCAGGCGAGAAACCAGGTCCATGGCGGGCTTATAGCAGGGCGCTGCGCTAAGAAGCGTTATTTCTCGGCCCGCTTTTCCTTCCCGAGCGTGAGCACGCCGCCGATAAACTTTCCATATTTGTGGAAACATTCGTCTGTCAGATGCACGCCGTCGGCGGTGTAACAGCGCTCGTTTCCCTCGTATTTGTCGATGAAGTCGTCGAATTCAACAACATTGAGTTCGGGGTGGTCGCGCCAAAGCGCAACTCGATAAAGGTCGTTCACTTGCCGCTGGCAGTGATCGTAGAAGCAACTCAATATGGATCGCTTGACGGCGCTGTAGAGATTCGGCGGTTTGAACCGGCGTTCGTTGACGCGTGGGATCGAGATGATCTCAACATCATCAACGTCGGAAAAATATTCGACGAGCTTCTTTGTATATTCGACATAGGCCGATTGGCCGACGTGCTGGATTTCATCGTTGACGCCGTTCATGATGACGACGGTGTCCGGCTTGTGGTCGTCGAAAGCGCGATAGAGTTTTTCCTTCGGAAATTTCTCGCGCAGTTCGGTGAAGAGCAGCCGCGAGTTACGGCCCGCAAAACCGAGGCTGCAGGCCGTAACGCCTCGGCCCTTTAGCCTTTCGGAGACGGCGCGCGGCAGTTCGGGCAGAATTTTGCCGTCCGAGGCCCAGGACTCGCCGACGACAAGGATCCGGTAGTCGCCGCCGCCGCCGTTGACCGTGGCGCAGTCGAGCGTCGGTTCATCCGACCGCTTTAGGCTGAGAAGCGTCAGCCCGCCCGTGACGGCAAGAATAAACGCCAATCTTTGCGCGCCAGGGAACATGGCGCACCCATAGCCGGCTGACTGGACTCAGGCAAATTTCTGGATGTGGCCGCCGCGCTGTCGGTCCGAAGGGGCCGCAGAGCGCGGTTAGGCGAGCGCTGGCGCGGCCGCGGGCAGCGCTACGGGCGCGGCCAAGAGTCGATTGGATACCCAAGAGGCGCGCAGCTTGTTGATCGGCCGATCGAAGAGACGCCAGATCAGATAGGAGGCGACGAAGATGATCACGAGCGCCTCGGAGCAGAGCAGCACGCGATCAAGATAGGAGCCCTCGCCGGTCTTCAAGGCGCCGAGCACCGACCAGTGCAGCAGGTAAAAGATATAGGAAAGCTCGCCGAGCATCCGATCCTTCGCGCCGCTGGATTGCTGCGTGGTGTAGAGCGCCCAGGGCGTCATCATCGCCGCGACGAGCAGATTGGTCTTGCTGCTGAAGGCGAGCGCTGCGGCGTCATGGGCGGAGCCAAAATAGAGCTCCTTGGCGAGCAGCGCGGCGCAGACGCCGAGCACCGCCATCGCGCCGTATAGCGAGCGATAGGCGAAGGCGCGGCTCGGCTTCAATTCATGGCTCGCCGCCGCGACGCCAACGCCAAAGAACAGCAAGAAAGGCGCGACCGTGGCGGAGCCGCCGAACCACGGCGCGAAAGCCGAGATTAAAAGGCAGATCACCAGCAGGTGGATGTTCTTGGAAATGAGGAAGATGATCGCCGGCGCGATCAGATAGAATTGCAACTCCATATCCAGCGACCAGCCGGGAATATTGGCCTGGAAGGGCAGCGAATTATAGCCGAGGATCATGATGTTGGAGAAGAGCTGGTGCATCAGCCCGCCAAACGCCGCCGGCGCGTCGCCGCGCCAGAACAGAAGCGCCCAGGTGATCGCCGAGCACAAAGCGAAAACCGGCGCGATGCGCCAGATGCGCGAAACGAGATAGGTGAAATAGGCGGATGTGGTCTTGGAATAGGTCTTCCGCCACATCGCGGCGACCCAATAGCCGCTCAGCACGAAAAAAATCAGAACGGCGGACATGCCGAGGTTGAAACTGGTCGTGTGGTGGAGAAAGACGGCGAAGGCTAATGTCAGCCGCAACGCTCCCGGCGACGCGAATTTATCCGTTCCCATCGCCATTGCTGCTCCGCGGTTTGGCAGGAGGTTTTCTTAAAAATGAGCGAAGTCGAGCTTATCTTGATCGGACTGCGAAATGCTGTGGCAAGAGGTCGCAAAAGCTGCAGCGCGCCGCGGCATTCGGTCGCGTTTTGCAGCTCTGCAGCGGGCATTCATGCGTGGTTCGTCGGTTCACGCTTGTGTGGTCTTAGAGTGGCTGGCCTATGTGGTCCAAAACACGCGTCGACATGCGCTCCTAGCGCCTGCTGATTAGCGATCTCACGACGTCGAAATTTTGTCCCCGAGGAACAATGGCGATCCTATCTCCGACACCCAAGCTGCGCGTCACGGTCAATTTCGGCGTCGCGCGGCTCTACATTGATAATCCGGCAAAGCGTAACGCCTTCGACTTTGAGATGTGGCGCGCTCTGCCATCGCTGATGCGCGCCATCGACGCTGCCGAGGAAGCGCGCTGCCTCGTCATCAGCGGCGCGCCGGGAATGTCGTTCTGCGCGGGCGCGGACATCAGCGAATTCTCCACCCTGCGCGCGACCAGCGAAGGCGGGCGCGCTTATGAACACGCTAATGTCGAGGCGTTCGACTCAATTTCGAATCTTTCTAAACCGACGATCGCAGCCGTGTCTGGGTTCTGTATGGGCGGCGGATTTGGGCTAGCCGCCGCCTGCGATCTGCGTGTCGCCGATACGGAGGCGGTTTTCGCAATCCCTGCGGCGAAGCTCGGCGTCGGCTATCCGCCGGCGGCGATGTCTTACGTCGTCGCCGCGGTCGGCGCGCAACTGGCGTTCGATCTCTTCTATACGGCGCGCCGCCTCACCGCGCACGAAGCCAAGGAACGCGGCTTCGTCAGCCGGCTGTTTGCCACTGAGAGTTTCGAAGGCGCCGTGCATGCGCTCGCCGAAACGATCGCAGCTGGCGCGCCTTTGACCTTGCGCGCCGCCAAAGCGGCGATCCGCGCCGCCGCCCGATTGCCCGGCGCGTCGTCCAACGAACAGTGCGAAGCTCTTGCGACCGCCTGTTTCGACAGCGCGGATTACATGGAAGGCCGCGCCGCCTTTCTCGAGAAGCGGGCGCCGAAATTTTCGGGCCGGTGACGGGCCGCCTCGTCACCTGTCTGCGCTTGCCTCCACTTCGAGGCTCTCCAGAATTTCGCTCGGTTTGCGCGTCAACACGTCCAGCGCGTTAACGCCTTTTGGCGCGACAAAACGCAAATGGAAGCGCTTCGGCTTCTCGATATAGGCCGAAACGGCGTCGGCCACTCGCTTGGCGTTTCCGCCTGAGCCGCCAAGCGTCGTGATCGCCGTCGCGGCCGCCTTGGCGTAATCGGCGCGCGCCTTTTCGACGGACGTCTTCTGCTCTTTCGCTTCCAATGCCAGCACGCGATCGACGAGACTATTTCCTTCAAGCGTCAGGTCGACCGACTTCACCGAGGTTGCGAGCGTCGCCGCGCGCGAAATGACGGGCGAAGAAGAGAAGGCCGCGCGCGACACATTGCCGAAAAGCGCAGAGAGGCGCGCCGCGCCCATGTTCTTGGCGTCGATCACGACAGGCTCCAACGCCGCTTCCGACGTCTTCTCGCGCCACTCTCCGGCGGCGAGTCCGGAGAGCGCGAGTTCGCGATAGCCGAGCGCCAAGAAATGCGCCGTCGTCTGCGTTTCGCCGCGCGCCGCGAGATCGACGATGAAGTTGTCGACGCGGCCCGAAAATTTCGTGGGAGTCGTTTTGAGAAAATTGCCGAAGCTCGCGCTCGCGTTCTCCATGCTGAATTTTATCCGCGACCTCTCGCCGGTCTTGGGATCAGGCAAATCGGCCAGGACGCCGTTTATGTCGACGCGGGCGAGCTTTGGATAGGCGCCGTCCTGCAAAACGGGAGAAAGCTGCAATTCATTCAGCGCAAGTCGCTTAACCGACAGATTGCCGCCGTCCGATGCGGCGAGCGAAAAATCATCCAAAAAAATCTCGCTCGCGCCCGCGCCGGCGACTTTGCGCATGCCGAAGCGCGCAATTTTCGCTGCGAATGGCTTCCCTGCGGATTCGCCTTTGCCCGTGGCGCCGAGGTCATCAACGTCGATCGAGACCGCTTCGAAAGATTGCAGCGCATCGAGGAGATCGCGCATCAATGCGGGATCTTCATCTGGCTTTGCTGCATCGAGTTTCCCGAATCTTTCGATGAGCTTGCCGGTTGGAGCCTGCAGCGCGCGCCCGCGCACGCCCGCAATCTTCACGCGTCCGGTCGTTACGACGAGATTGGCGCCTCCATCTTCGAGTCGTGAAGATTGAATGACTTCCTCCTCGACCAATGGCTTCAAAGGCGCGTCCGCCGCGCCGCCGGTGGAGAGCGCGATCCGCGCGAGCTCTACAAGATCGACGCCTTTCGCCTCTGAGGCGCTCCAAGAAATCCGCTGAACGCCGCCTTTCGCGGATTCGATCGTTTCTTCTCCGCCGTCAGCGCGCACGGTTGCGGCGCGTCCCGAAACGACATTCTCGAAGAGGAGCTTGCGATAGGCTGCGCGCTCGACGCGCGAATCATTGCGGCTCTCGCTCGACATCGCAGGCACGGCGATTCTTTTCGCCGAAATGCGCGCAAGCCGCGCCGCGACATTTGTATCGCCGCTCAATAACAGCGTGGCTAACTCCGCCCAAGGCAGATTTGCGCCTTCGATTTCGATGTGAGGAATACGATAGGTCGTCGCCCCGAGCGTGAAGACGACATTGTCGATCGCGAGCGGCTTTTCACTGGCGCTTTGCGAAGGCGCCGAGAAACTCGCGAGCGCGAGCGAGGTCACGACGCCGGCGGCGAGAAATTTGCGCATCCGAAAACCTCTGGAAGGGCCAATGAGATAAGAACCTGCCCGGACCGTCTATAAGGGTAAAGAGGCGCGTAGTTTCGTCGCAGCCGGTCTTTCGCGCGGGGCGGCGAGTGGCGGCGCGACGGCGCCGTGATAGAGAGACGGCATGCGTCGACTCCTGCTCCTGCGCCATGGCAAGGCCGACCGGCATTCGGCCGGCGGCGACCGCGAACGTCCGCTCACCCGTCGCGGCATGGAGGATTCGCGCCGCATGGGCGAGTATCTGCGCGACGCGGACATTGCGCCGGATCTCGCTGTGGCGTCCAACGCCCGTCGGGCCAAGCAGACGCTCGACCAGGTGCTCGACGCCTTTCCGGGCCACGTCACCCATCTGATTGAGAATACGATCTATCTTGCGACGGTCGACCATCTGGTCGAGGTTTTGCGGCAGACTCCTGACAAAGTCGGAACCCTGCTGGCCGTAGGTCATAACCCGGGCTTTGCGGAGCTGGCTGACTGGCTCGCCGGCTCGGGCGAGACGGATGAACTGGCGTTGATGCGCGCTAAATTCCCAACTGCGGCGCTGGCGATGCTCGATTTTGAGATCGGCCATTGGTTGGACGTCCGCAGGGGCGGGGCCCGCCTCGCGCGCTTTGTCACGCCAGGCATGTTGCGGGGCGAGGCGGCGGAAGACCCCGACTAGAGCGCGGCTCGCGAAAAAGTGGAAGCCGGTTTTTCGCGTGGAGCGCGCTCTAAATTTATGAGATCGATCACGTTAACTGCCTTCGGGCGATTCCGCCCAAAGGCAGCGTGATCTAGGCAGTCCGCAACGCAAGGGGCGGCCATGCTGATCGAAGCGCTCCTGACGATGCTGGCCGCAGCGGCTCCACAAAAGGCGCCTGCCGCCGTCGCCGCGCCCGCGTCGATCTTGGCGACGACGCCGAACCCCGCCTACCAGCCCGAAGTGCGGGCCGTGGACAATTGGCGCTTTGAAAGCGCGCTGGCGCTGGAGATGGCGCCTCTCGCCGCGATCCGTCGCGCGGTCGGCGCGGAGGAGGGTGAGCCCGCCCGCTGCGTCAAGCTCAACAATTATTGGTGCATCAAGAGCGCGGGATGGAGCGGCGAAATCGCCGCGGATTCCGACGGCCATGTCGCCTTCGCCTCGGCGGAGGAGGGGGCCGCCGTCGCGGCGCTGCTGCTGCGCCGCTACTATCTCGATTATGGGCGGCGCACCGCGCGGGCCATCGTCGAGCGCTGGGCGCCGGCGCAATGTTCCGTTGTCGTGACGCGGCCCGTTTCCGCTCCCCGACTGCCGGCTGTTATTTCCAGTCCGCCTGCGTCACACACCAGGATGGCGCGCATGCCGCCGCAGCGCGTCATGCCGATGGGGCTCGCGCTGCGCGGCATTCAAAACACGTTGCGGGCCCGCTGGCTCGCGGCGCATGGGCGTGGCGGGGTCAATCCAAAGACGGCGCGGCTGCCCCTCGCTCGGCCGGTCGACCTTATGCCGGCGCCTTCGATCATGGCCGGAATTTCAGAGCTGCCTGCCCGGCGGGAGAAATTCGCCGAACTCATCCGGCCGGCGCCCCAGACGACGATCGCCGACCTACCCGCGCCTACGCCTCTGCCGCCGCTTACTACCGTTTCGAATTGCGGCGGCGAGCTTGCGCGGATCGCCAATTACGCGGCGAATGTCGCACAGGGCGTCGTCGGCGGCCCTAATGAGGACCTCGCGTTGTTTACGCCCGATGGCTTGCCGACCGAGAACCTCGCCAAGGTGATGGCGAATATGGCCGCCGTCGAGATCGGGCCGGCGCGGCCGCGCGACGCGCTGATCCGAATCGCCGTGGCGCAATTGCGCCAGACGCTACAGGAGCCCGGAAAGAAGGGCGGCGACGCGGCGCCAGCGCCCTCGTCGCAAACGCAGCCTGCGCGCGCGGGCCAAGCGCCTCAAGAACGCGCCATCAGCTCCAGCGCGAGCCCGTAAACTTTTGTCCGCGCGGGTTCCGGCAGAGTTTTCAGCACTTCGAAATAGGTCTGTCCCGCGCCGCACATGCGCGCGTCTTCGAGCGGCGGATTGGGCATCTTGCCGTCGAGCAGCGCGTCGATCTCGACTTTGCCCAGCCCTCGCGCCGCGAGCGCGTTTTCCAATATTTGGAAGTCCGCCTCGGTCGGCGCGGCGCGGTCGATCTTTTTGGCCTGTCCGCTGACGATGGCCTCCAGCCCCGCAAGCGCCATGTCGGAGACGATCTGGCGGCGTGAGGCCGCGAAGCGCTGGAAGTCGAGATCGGTCGCGCCGTAAAGGAAGGCGACGCACATGCGCTTGTCCTCCCGCGCCACCGCCTGCAGCACTTCAAGCTGCTTTTCGAAAACGCGCGCGATCGGCTCAGGCTCGGCTTTCGCGGCCAGCGCGCCGCGCGAAGTTCGAATACGGCGCACCGCCTCGGAAAGGTAGTAGTCGACGCTCTGCTCTTCTTTCGTCTCGGCGAGGCGCGTTGCGAACTCATTGATCGCGGCTTCGTAATCCCCAGTGAAGGTCTCGCGCAGGCGTGCGAAATAGCGCGCATAGTCCGGCGTCGCGGCGATCAGAGTCTCGATCTGCTGGCGCGCGCCGCCCTTGTCGAGGGCCGCGCTGACGCGCGCTCCCGAATCCGCCAGGTTTGGCGTCGGGTTGAGCGCCATCCAAGTCAAGCTGACGCCGGCCCCGACCGCGACGAGCGCCGCGGCCAACAACGCCAATATTTTCTCCAGATACATCGCCGGCCTTTGCGTCTCAGATGGAAAGCGCGAAGCTTAAAGCATTGCGGATGTAGGCGAAAGCGGGCCGTCCGCTACGCCCTTCAACAGCCGATTGAGCCGTGCGGTCTCGGCGCGATGCGCGACGAGCAGGCTGATATGCCGGTTGAGATCATAGCTCCAATGACCGCGGCGGGCGCGTTCGGCGCGCATCGCGCGTTCGATTTCCTTGAGCGCCGTGCGCGCGGCGTCGGGCGAGTCGCTTTCGATCAACTCGGGCGACAGTCGGTGAAACCGCGCCAGTGCGCTCGCGCGATCATAGCCCTTTAGACCAGCTGCGAGGGCGGCGTCGAGCGCGGCGCTGGTGGCCGCGGCGAAGCGGGCAGGGCTTCTATCGTCTGGCTCTGAAATTGGCCTGCGCGTCATGGGCATCCTCCATGGCTTTAAGAATGCTCTCCCTTGAAAGCATGAGGATAAGTTTTTGGTCCTTGAATAGGAATATTTTCCACAGTAGGGTAAGTCTCCACTCAAGCTGGAGATTTCGATGCTTCTCAAGCCGAAGCTACTCATTCCAGGGCTTAGCGCCGCCGCTGCGGCCGCGGCTCTGGGGACGCCTTACGCCGAACTCTTCTCGCCCCGCCGCTCCCGCGCCGCCGTCGCTCGCGCCCGCCAGCTTGCCGTCTACCTCT
>VGDT01000038.1 GCA_016869595.1 Alphaproteobacteria bacterium | reverse complement strand
ATACGCTATTTTGATGCCGCACGGCCTTGCTTCCTTCTCGTGTCCGAACCCGTCGCCAAACGATTCGGACCAAGAGGAATCAATGCCGTGCGCCCTGTCCACACAAAACTCAACCGGACAGCCGTGGGACAAGCCCGGCCATGACGCGCTGACGCTCACATCCTCGGACGGTAATCCTCGGCGCCCCAATGCAATAGCGCGTCGGCGCGGTCGCGGCCGCGGGCCTCGACGGCGAGACCGTAGTGGCGCGCCAATCGATCGAGCGCGATTCTCAGCACGACTTTCGCCGAGCGCGGCGGCCAGCCGCGCTCGGTCTCAATGATCTCCAAACCCTTGAGATAGCCACAGACATCGGTCAGTAGGCCCGCCATTTCCGGCCCCACGGCGTCGAAGGCGCGGGCGAGGCGCCGGCGCGCGTCGATGGCGACCTCGGAGACGGTCCCCGCGTCGGCGCCGCGGCGCGCGGCGTTGATCGACGCCTCCCAATTCGCGGTCACGCGCTGCAACAGCTGCGCCTGCTCGATGTCGCGGCGAAAGCGCTCGCCGGCTTCGAATTGCGCGGCGTCGAGGAAGGAGCGCCCTTCCCGGTCCTTGCGCCGCGCAAGCCAAGCGCGCGGGCTTTCCGCGTCGTTGACGAGCGCCGGACGCGCGCCCTTGTCGAGCTGGCGCAGCGCATAGGATGCGTGCTGCGCGCGAAAAGGTTCGGCCTGATCGACATCCGGCGCGGACAGTCTGCGAAGATGCGCGCGGCCGGCGTCGGTGAGCGCCATCCGCCGCTCAACGCCATCCTGTTCCCATCGGACGAGTCCCTCGGCGAGGGCTGCGTCGCCGGCGGCTACCGGCAGTCGCGCGCGCACGACGGTGACGCCCTTGTTCGCCGCAAGCACGACCAGCGTCGACGCCTCCAGCGCGCTGAGCGCGCCGCGCGCGCTCGGCTCTTCGAGCGCCTGCAACAGCCGGCGCATGGCGCGGCCAATGTCTTCACCGAACGAACGTCGCGCGCCCTTCTTCATTGCGCGCTCCCTTGAGCAAGAAGGGCGCAGATCATGTCGCGCTGGGCGGCGAGCGCAGTTTCGAGGCGCCGCGCGGCGGCGTCGAATGAGGGATCGTCGCGCAAATCCTCGATCGTCGCGCAGGCGTGACGGATGGTGGCGCGGTCGCGCGCGAATGTTCTGGCACAGGCGGAAACGCTCGCGCCGAGCGCGACGTGGTCGAGATAGACGGCGAGCTGACGGGCCCGGGCGACCGAGGGGCGGGACCGGCTGACTGAAAAAAGTTCGGCAAAGGGCGCGGCCTGAGCCGCTGCCGCCGCAGCGGCGCTGAGGCCCGGAATGGGCGGCGCGGGACGGAGAAACATCGAAGCCTCCAGCTTGGGTGAAGCCGCAACCTATTGCGGAATTTAGTCCCATTTATATACTTGACAAAGCGCGGCCAAGATCATACAAATAGGAAGCATCCAGACAAGACGGCGCGGTTTTCGGCCCGTTGAGAGCCAAAATCGCGACAAAGGATAAAATCCTATTTAGGACTGAAGTCAATGGTCGACCTAACCGCCCCGATCTTCACCGACGCCGAAGCAGCCCGCCAACATCTTGAAGCGCAGGTCTGGCCGAACGGCCCAGTTTGCCCGCATTGCGGCAATGCCGACGGCGAACGCATCACCGCGCTTAAGGGCAAATCTCACCGCCACGGCCTCTACCAGTGCATGGAATGCCGGGAGCAATTCACCGTAACCGTCGGCTCTGCCTTTGAGCGCTCCAAAATCCCGCTCAATAAGTGGTTGCTCGCAACCTATCTCTTGAACGCCTCCAAGAAGGGCTACAGCGCCCACCAGCTTCACCGCACGCTCGGCGTCACTTACAAAACCGCGTGGTTTATGTTTCACCGCATCCGCGAAGCGATGAAGGATGACGTTGCCACCTCTGGCCCGCTCGGCGGCGAGGGCAAGATCGTCGAGGCCGACGAAACATACCAAGGGAAGAAAGAAACCGTCATTAAGCGCACGAAACGCGGCAAGCCCTCCCATAGCTCCAAGCGTTCTATTGTTGCCCTTGTCGAGCGCGGCGGGCGCGTCCGTTCATTCCATGTCGAGACAGCGACCAAGGAAAAGGTCCGCGAAATCCTCGTCACCAACGCCAGCCGCGCCTCAAAGCTCCACACCGACGAAAGCAATTTGTATATGGCGGTCGGCAAGGAATTCGCCGGGCATGAAACCGTCACGCACAGCGCGGAGGAATACGTTCGCGGCGACGTTCACACCAACACGATTGAAGGCTTCTTTTCGATCTTCAAGCGCGGGATGCGCGGCGTCTATCAGCATTGTTCAGAAAAGCATTTAAGCCGCTATCTGGTCGAGTTCGACCACCGCTATAACCACCGCGCCAAACTCGGATTTGACGACGCCATGCGCGCCGACAAGGCGCTTGCGGGCATCAAAGGGCGCCGGCTCTACTATCGCAGACCTGACGAAGCCGCAAACGCTTAAGCAGGCGGCGCGCAAGTTCCTGCGCTGGCGAAAATCAAGAAATCCGTAGCAATTTGATGATCACGGAATCTCCTAGGGCCAAGTATCCGATGACCAGTCGCGGCCTTCCCTCTAAAGAGACGCCCTCTATCGCGATTAGCCGATAGCCGACACCAAGCCTGGGCTCGGGTCTACCTTCTCGATGCGCGGTGTATCTAAGCCTCTCTATCACATCGGCCCAATATCTTTCGAAATTGTCATTTTCCGAGCACGCGCTACGGATCAGCGCATCGACCGCTGCGGTCGTCCTGATTTCAAAACCGTTTGCCGGTCGCGCTATATTCACGTCGCGCTTGCTTCAAGCGCCCATTGAATATCTTCCGGGTCTAAGTTCCCGACAGTTATGGCAGCTGCACGTATGGGCATTTGCTGACCGTCCGCGAATTCAAGCCAAAGGGCATCATGGGTATTGTTGCTGGCCTCGGTAGCCGAGCCCGCGCAAACAATCGAAATCGCTTCATGAATAGCTTCTATCTCAGATGATGTAAAAACTGACGCGCTGGGTTTCTTTAACCACACAAATTCACGCCGAACGCCCGCCCGCGTGTCGACGGGCCTCTCAACGATAGAGCCTTCCGCCTTAAGCTCATCTAATACTTGATTGATAAAGTTAGGAACAGGTCCTTGCGGCATACGTATATAGCTGCTCTGTCCCGTTATAGTTTTCCCATATCTCCGATAATGTATGATGTCTGCGCGCCAAAGAACTTTATTTAATTTAGTTGCGCCTAATTCTGGCGGTCTCGTATGTGAAATTACATAATGCGCAATATTTTTTGTTCTTGGGTCTGCTGGAAACAAGGTCATTTGTCCGGCCCCCAATTCAAGCCGGGAGTCGCAGACTTGCGATGCGATGGTGCCGTTTTATGCAGTCGCTTCAATGTCTCATTCATCCCATTAAGCGCCGCATCTGTGGACATGACTCGCGCCGAGTCCGCGCCGCATTGATCTTCTGATAGAAATGATTCTGGCACACCGATTCGTGGTCGGCCTTTCGCGCGCTCCTCTCCATCGCGAGCTTCGGAGCGGCTTCGCGCTCCGCGAGGAGCGGCAGGCTTTGTCCTGCCTTTGCTAGCGAAAGGATCGATCATGAGGCCGGCTTGCCCTTTGGACAGGCCCGTTGCGGTTCGCGAATATACTCGCACCCGCAATGGCCAGTCTGAAACAGTCTGCGCTCACTGTCGCCGTCGCCCGCGCCGTTAAGGCGCGAGCTAGGCAAAAGAAGCGTGCATCAACTTGGGGCGGCTTCGGCCGCCCTCTTTTTTCTCGCCATCGAGGACGAGAACCGCGTGCATGCCTCGCGCCAATTGACGCGAGCTTGCGAATCTCTCAGTCCTTCCAAGTTCCGTCGGCGGGGGCGATCCGTCCTGCAAGATTATTCGCCCGCCACAACTGGCCATCGGAACTGGCGACCCTCGCATTGCTGCGGGGCCAAGCGGACGCGCCGCCGGCGTCCATTGTCGCTACCGAATTGCTAACGCTCCGCTATACTCCCACAGCCCCAGCATTCTTTTTTTGGTGCCGGTTGCCTCCGATGAATCGCTGATTCATCACCATTACAACAGGCATTAACGAATAAAACATCAATTCCCCGAACGGGCAGGAAACGCTATTCCGCAGCATAGCTAATGCACCCTGCTAGGGTAGTTATCTTCCAACCTGAAAGAGTAAGCCGGCCTGTCACGCCGAATCACCTTACCGTCAAGGTTACGCTTTGTCACGTATATAATTGTGAATTTAGTCCTATTCAAGGGGAATAAATTACTTATCCTCATCCGTTTGAAGGATGGCATTCTTAATGCCCTGGAGGATGTTCCATGACGCGCAATTCAATTTCTCAGACTCAGGACAACCGCCGTGACCGCTTCGCCACAGCCGCCGGCGCCGCCCTCGACGCCGCCCTCGATGCGGGTCAACGGGTCTATGACCGCCCCAGCGCGCTGGCGCGGTTTCACCGCCTGTCGCCCGAAACGATCGCAAGCGAATCGCCCGACGCGGCGCGCGCGGCGCTCAAGGAAATCGAGCGCGCGATGCGCGGCGAGCGGGCGCGGCGCGGCCATTGGACCTACGATCTCAACCGGCACATCAGCCTGCTCGTCGCGCATCGCGAAGAGACCGCGCGGCTCCATCGGCTGTTGAAGGGGGCATAGAACGCGCCGCGAACAATCAAAGCCAGGCGCTTTGTCACCTGGCGCTTTCCATATTTTCGAGCGATCGCGTTTTGCCATTTTGGGCGGGGCTACCGAAATTTAACGTCGTATGGCGACGCGCTTCCGCCCGCATGCGCAATGCTTTAAGCTTCGCGCTTCGATGGGAAGACGCGAAGGCGGGAGATGTATCTGGAGAAAATACTGGCGCTGTCGGCTGCGGCGCTCGTTGCGATCGGCGCCGGCGTCGGCCTGACGTGGATGGCGCTCAACCCGGCCCCGCGCCTGGCGGGCGCCGCGGCTTCGATCGACAGGGGAGGCGCGCGCCAGCAGATCGAGACTCTCATCGCTTCGACGCCGGACTATGCGCGCTATTTCGCCCGGCTCCGTGAGACCTTCACCGCCGACTATGAAGCGGCGATCAATGATTTCGCCGCCCGCCTCGCACAGACGAAAGAAGAGCAGAGCGTCGACTATTATCTGTCCGAGGCGGTCCGCCGCATCCGCACCTCACATGGCGCGCTGGCGGCGAAAGCCGAGCCCGAGCCGATCGCCCGCGTCTTTGAAAAGCAGCTCGAAGTGCTGCGGGCGGTGGCGCGAGAAGACAAACGCATGTGCGTCGCCTTCCTTTACGGCGCGACCAATCTCGACTTTCAGCATTTCGCCGCCTCCCGCCGCAAGATCGTCTCGGACATGGCGCTGGCGGGGCTCGAGGCGATCGTCAGCGGACAGGCCAAGAAGATCGAACGGGCGGCGCCGACCGAAGACGATTTCCGCGTTTTGGAGAACGCGCTCGCGGCGCGGGGCCTGGGCAAGGTCGAGATCGACGCGCTGCTCGACGGCAAATTGCCCACTCCGCCGCTTGAAGACGCGCGCATGTGCGGCGCCGGGCAGACCTATTTCGAAGTGCTGAAAACCCTGCCCGAACCGGCCCGCACAAGAGTTTACGGCCTCGCGCTGGAGCTGATGGCGCGCTCCTGACCCGCCTGCGCCGGCGTCGCCTTTGCGCCCAACTTTGCGGACTCCTCCAGCGTCTGGCGCAATTGCGCCATGGCGATCCGGATCAGCGCCTCGCGCGGCCGCGCCGGTCCGATTTCGATCGCGGCCATATTGGCCATCACCTTGGCGAGATTATCCGTCGGCAGGCCATCGGCCGTGAAGAGTTTCAGATCCTCATTAGGGCCGCCGACGACGCCTTGGGCGATGGCGGCCGCATAAGTCGCGATCCGCGCCAGCTCTCCGCCGCAGGTTGAAACGCCGGCGTTCGGCGCCGGAAATGGGGCCGGCAGCGCCAAATCGGCGAGCGCCTTCGGAAGCGCCGTGGGCTCGGGTTCGGCGATCTTCATGCGCCGCGCCGGTCGCTCGGAGACGCCGGCCATGATCGAAGGCGCCGGCATCAGGTCGACCGGCGGCATCAAGTCGATCGCATGCGCGCGAGGCGGCCGCGCCGTCTTGCGGTCGACCCCGCCGCGCCCGTGGGCCGCCAGCCAGCGGGCGCGCAGCGTGTTCTGCAGGCCGCGCGGGGCGAGCCCCTGCGGCGCGAGGCGCCCCTGCGGCGTCCGCGCCACGCCTGCGCCCGGCGCCAGCGATGAGCGCGACTTCAACGGCGAAGTGAGCGCGGGCCGCGTAAACGTGGCGCTCGCCGTAAACAGCGAACACTGCGCAGGCGCCCAGCGCTCGACGATGGCCCGCGCGGTGCGCCGCCCATAGTCGACATAATAGCGGCGCAGCAGCAGCGCCGCGACGACAGCGCCCTCCTCCGCAGAGGCGAAGGCGACATGGCCGTCGGGATCGGCGGCGATTTCGCCGTTCCACCCCGCGCTCTTGATACACCAGTAATTATTGAGCTTGACGCAGCGGGCCGGTTCGCTCTCTTCCGCGCCGACCGCGCGGCGGATGGCGGCGAAGGGCGCCATCTCCAGCGCCAGCGCGCTTTCCATGCGCCAATTGTCCACGGCGCGCACGTCCGGCCGATAGGTTGGGCTCGGCGCGGCGGCGGCCAGCGTCGACGACGGCGCGACGACGACGGCCGGCGCCTTCTGCGGCGCCGCGGCGGCCAGCATCGTCAGGAGCGCTTCGATCAGCATGGCCGCCCTGCAGGTTGCAAACTACGCTAGTCGGGATCCTCGTTCGCCTCGCCCCGCAAAATGCCCGGCGTCACGAAGCGCATCAAGCAGGCTCCGCCTTTGCGGACATCCGACCAATGATCGATCTCGAAATCGAGCACCGCCAGCGCCGCCGTAGGGAATTTAGTGCGCATCAGCGCCAAATCATCAGCTTCGCCCGACCCCGCGAGCCAGTACGCAAGCTCGGCGAAGCCAGGATTGTGGCCGACGGCGAGAAGCGTCCCGACCTTGTCAGGAGTCTGCCGCAAAATCTCGACCAGATGATCGACGGTGGCAAGATAGATCGTGTTCTCGATCAGATGGGTGACATGGCCCGGAAATGACTCGAGCACCCTTTCGAGCGTCTGTTTGGCCCGTCGCGCGTTGGAGGCGACGGCAAGGTCCGGCGCAAAATTCGAGTCGCGCAGGAACTCGCCCATTCTGCGGGCGTCCTCCATGCCTCGACGGACGAGCGGACGTTCGCGGTCGCCGCCGGCTGAATGCCGGTCGGCCTTGCCATGGCGCAGGAGAAGGAGTCGACGCATGCCGTCTCTCTATCACGCCGCCGCCGCGCCGCCACGTCCCGCTTCCCGCCAAACACCGGCTGCGACGATAGCGCGCGCCTCTTTACCTTAAGGGCGCCCCGTGCAACCTCTTTGCGTCCGCTTCATCAGGGCTTTCCGATGCGCATATCCATCGTCGCCGGCGTGGCGACGTCGCTTTCGTTCGCGAGCATCGCCTTTTCTTCTCTTGCCGCCGGCGAGAAGCCGGTGACGCTCGACAATGTCGTCGTCACGCTCGGCGCGACGACCTATCGTATCCCGCATTTGGAAATTGAAGGCGCGAATCTGCCGTGGGCGGAACTGGCCAAGCTGTTCTTGAGCGGCGATACGAATGTCGTGGCGCGGCTCGCGCGGGTTTCGGCGCGGCGAATCGCCGTGCCCGCGATGTCGAGCGAGAGCCGCAACGAGTCGCGCGTCACACGCGCCGCCTATCGCAATCTGCTGTTTGAGAATGTCGTTTCGGGGCGCGCCGCGACCGTGCACGCAGACGGCGGCGAAGAAACCGTCGAATCTGAAAAAGGCGGCGTTCAACACATTGCTTGGGGCGTCTCGGAGGCGAAAGGCGTCGATCTCGTCGGGATCGCGCGGCTCGCCGCAACGCGCAGCGAGGCTGACGCGCCGCTGAAGCCAGTGGTTGACGAGGAAATCGTCGACTCGACGCGTGTCGAAAATGCGGGGGGCGATTTCGTCGTGACGACAGGCCGCGTGAGAATCGCGGGCGTTCGCGGGCGCGCGCTGCAGACGCCCGCCGACAAACTCGTCGAACGATTGGAGAAGTTCAATCCGGCGAAACCCGAGGACGATTCGGCGCTGATGGGCGATCTCCTTGATGCGCTCAAATCTTTCGAGGCCGCATCGATCGATGTCGACACTGTCGCCATGACCGGCAAGGGCGAACCCGCGGCAAAGCCGTTTGCGTCAAAGATCGAGCGCTTCGGCATGCGCAAAGTGGCGGGCGCCGGCGCCGGCGAAATATTCGCCGAAGATTTTTCGCTCAGAGCGTCCGACGGCGGCAATCTGTCGGTGAAACGATTTGCGCTGAACGAATTGCAGTTCGCCCCCGTGTTGCGGGGCGCCTATCCTAAGGTCGAGCGCGTCGATATGCGCGGCTTCTCCGCCGATCTGCCCGATCCCAAGACCGGCGACGCCTCGCGCATCAAATTCAGCGTCGAGAACGCGAGCGCGACATTCGAGAATTTTCTCGAAACGACGCCGACGAAATTCTCCGCCAGCATCGACAAATTCATTGTCGATCTCGCGGCGCGCGGCGAAACGCAGACGACGGCGCGTTTTCTGGCGCTGGGCTATCGCGAACTGGCGCTCTCCGGACTCGCCGCCGCCGAATGGCGCGAGAAGGCGGCCGAAGCGTCGTTAGGGCCGGTCGCGATCGACGCCAAAGACATGGGCGCGGCGCGCCTCTCTGCGCTCTTCGGCAATGTGTCGAGCGCGGCGTTCTCGTCGTCGCCGATCATCTCGCGCGCGGCGACGCTGGCGACCTCGGTCAAGTCGATCGACCTTACGCTTGAAGGCAATGGTCTCGTCGATAGCGTGCTGGCTTTGGAAGCGAAAGAGCAGAAGATTTCAGTCGACAAGGCGCGGAGCGATTACGCCAAGGCGGCGGCGACGGCGATCGCGACGCTCGGCGGCAATGGCGCAAACGCCAGGCGGGTCGCCGACGCCGTTTCAGCCTATATCGAGAAGCCGAAGCGCCTGCATCTGCGTTTGGCGGCGCCGAAAGGCGTCAATGCGCTTGACGTGTTGACGCGAAAGCCCGGCGAAATTCTGGAGAGCCTCGAAGTCGAGGCGAGCGCGGACAAATGATGGGCCAGCGCGGACGGACTTTGTTAGAGGCACGGGCCTCTATTCGACCTGAAACACCAACGAAGTTATTTATTTTGGCCACGGAATTCCCGGCTCCGCATTCTTGAACGCTTTGCGCTCATAGGCAGAAGAAGCATAACCAAACGGCGCTTCTTCTATCACGTTGAGAGCAGACTTGTTGGCAGTCCTCAGTCCATGGTTGCTTATGCCAAAGAAAGGGCTGTCTGGACTGTCGCCGACTTCGTTGCAACCCGCGGCAGAATTCCTTTTTCTGTGATCCACCGCACGGTAAACATTAACATCGACGACATGATCCATTTTGTCGAACTCCGGCGAGCCCTGCAAAGAAAACGTCCTTACCGGCAACTCGGTATCTATTATAATTCTCGTCCGGAACGCATGATAGTTGATGTTACATTTTTGGGGATAGAGTCGCGGATCTTTAAAAAAAGGTTCTGTGCGTTCCTTTATGATTTCCATATCTTTAAAGGCGCAATATTTTGTGTTTTCTCCGACGACTATGTAAGCGAAATCCTTCGAAGTCGATGCGTCCTTGACCGAGATGAGATTGTTCTCAAGGGTGAACTTGACGTCTGAATATTTGGTCGAGCGCGCCGGAACGCCTGGCGGCGCGGAAAATCGGTTGAGGATGTTAAAATCCGAACTGCACTCGTAGGAGTCTGGATCGCTGCCCCTATAGGTCTCTGCCGCACTGGCCGAAGCCGCGCTACCAACAAGGATCGCCGAAAACAGAAGCCCGCCGCGGCCCAGCCGGGACCCCGCAGCAGACAATTCTTTGTGCAAACGCTTGTCGAAAAGCCTCAAGACAAACCTTCCCGTAATTCGCCGCTACACGGGGACAGGCATCGCTTATAGAAAATAGAAAAGTAACGGCTTCGCTTGCACCGTCAAGGCGCCCCGCCATAAGCCCTGACGCCGCGCAGCGCGAGGCCGCGTCAGCCGTAGCTCTTGGCGTGCGCTCTCACAAATTAAGCACCAGCAGATCGCTCTTGGCGCGCGACACGCAAGCCAGAAAATAGCCTTCCGCCTTCTCCTCATCGGAGAGACGCTTGTCGCGATGGTCCGCCTCCCCTTCGATGACCTTGACCTTGCAGGTTCCGCACATGCCCTGCTCGCAGGACGTGGGAATCTTCACGCCCTGCTCCTCGAGGTAAGCCGTGACGGTCTTGTCGCCGGGGATTTTATAGACGGCGCCCGTGCTGGCGATCTTGACTTCGAAGACCTTGTCGAGCGCCGCCGGCGGGACTTTCGCCGTGAAGCGTTCGACATGGATGCGTTCCTTGGACCAGCCCTTTTGCTCGGCAATGTTGATGATTGGATCCTGCCACCAATCGACGCCGCAGATGAAGAGCTGCGTGTCCTCCGGACGATCCGCCAAAATCGCCGCAGGGTTGAGCAATTTGTTCAACTCGCTCGACTCGTAATAATATTCGACGTTCTCAGCGAAATTGGATGCGGCGATCATCTCGGCGAACGAGCCCGGCGACATCATCGCGTAAACGTAATGCAACTCGAAAGGGATGTCGTGGCGTTTGAGGTGATCGGCGATGCTCATGATCGGCGTCACGCCGATGCCCCGCGCCATCAATATTGCGCGCTTGGTGTGCTGCGGCACCCGAAATCGATTCCTCGGCAAGCCCACCTGCAATTTGTCGCCGACGTTCACCTGAGCATGCAACGCTTTGGAGCCGCCGCGGCTGTTGGCGTCGTTCCACACGCCGATGACATAGCGACGGCGTTCCGTCGCGCTGTTGCATAGGGAATATTGGCGCACCAAGCCGCCGGGAATTGTAACGTCAACATGCGCCCCCGCCGAGAAGGCAGGCAATTCAGCGTCGGCCGGATCGACCAGTTCAAACGAAGCCATATTGTGGGCCTCGTCGCTCTTCTTTGCCACAATGACATCACGCAGCGTATCGTTCATCGCGTCGTCCCATAAGGATGCGGAACAGAGCGCAGAAAGTAGCAAGAAGCATACCCCAGGGGATCGCCGCAGACCGGGACCAAGGATCGACTCGCCGCATCGGCCGGGCGCGAACCGACAATGTCACCAATCGTCCAAAAGCCTGCGTTGCGCTTCCGCTGTGGCGAGCTTGTCCGACATTCATGCGCCCTATCCGGCTTGCGGTCCGCCGCAGACCCGCGAAATCCATTGATCTCGCTTATAAATATCAACCCGCCAAATTGGGCGCCCTTCTTGAATCAAAAGGTCGCCGAGGAGGCCGCATGGCGGAAATCGAGTCCAAAATTCCGAGTCTGAACGAACGGCTGTCGGACGCCGACGCTCTGCCGCGCGATATCCGCGGCTATCACAGGCGCACGAAACATGCCCCGACGCGGTACGCGCTTGGACCGGCCTTTCTCGATTGGACATCGCAGCCTTCGCCCTTTCGGCGCTTCGATCGCGCGCCGCTCATCGAACTGCCGCTACGCGATCGCGAAGACACCGCGCCCTTCCCCGGCCCCGCGCCGCGCCCCGCCCCGCTCGACCGCGCGGCGCTCGGACTGTTCCTGGAGCTCGGCTTCGGCATCAGCGCCTGGAAAAGCTACGAAGGCTCGACTTGGGCGCTGCGCAACAATCCGTCGTCCGGGAATCTGCATCCGACCGAAGTCTATCTTCTCGCCAACGCCGCCGACGGACTCGGCGAGAGCGCCGCCCTTTATCACTACGCGCAGGAAGTTCATGCGCTGGAGCGTCGCGCCGTTTTTGAAAAGCCCGACGTTCTGCCCGAGGGCGGCTTTGTGCTCGGACTGAGCTCCATCCCCTGGCGGGAGAGCTGGAAATATGGCGAGCGCGCGTTTCGCTATTGCCAGCTCGACGTCGGCCACGCCATCGGCGCCGCCGCGCAGGCGGCCGCCGCGCTCGGCTGGCGCGCGCATCTCCTTAGCGAACCTGGCGACGCCGAAATCGCAACGCTGCTCGGCCTCGATCGGCCTGACGCCGCGCATCGGCGCGAGGAAGAACATCCGGACGCCCTGTTGTGGATAGCCACGGATATGAACGCGCTTCCTGCGATTGACTTCTCCTGCCCTGCCCGCGCGCCGCGGCGTTGGATGGGAGTCGCCAATCGCTTGAGCGAAGATCACGACGGCTGGCCGCTCGTCGACTTGGCGGCGCGGCTATGCGTCAAGTCCCGCACGCCGACATCAGCCCCATTCTCACGCGTTGCGCCGAAAGCCGCGCTCCCCTTCCCGGCGCCGGACATTGGGCGCGTGGTGCGGGGTCGGCGCAGCGCGCAACGCATGGACGGCGTCGCCCGCCTCTCGCAGGAGGATTTTTGCGCGATGTTGACGGCGACGCTCCCGGGCGCCGAGCCTTGCCTGGCGCCCTTCTCCCAGCCGCCGCGCATAAATCTGCTGCTCTTCGTGCATCGCGTCGACGGCGTAGAGCCCGGTCTCTATCTACTGCAGCGCGACGCCGAAGCGACGGCGCGGCTGCGCGAAATGTCGGCCCTGGCGTTGCTTTGGACGCCGATCGAGATCGGCCCGCTCAAACTCTTTCGATTGCGGCGCGGCTCCGTCGAACGCGAGGCGAGCATGAACGCCTGCCGCCAAGCGATCGCCGGCAAAGGCTGTTTCTCCGTCGCGATGATCGCCGATTTCGACCGCACGCTTCAAGAGGACGGCGGCTTCGGCTATCGCCGGCTGCACTGGGAGGCCGGCACGATCGGCCAGGCGCTGTATCTTTGGGCTAGCGCCCGCGGCCTCTCCGGCACGGGCATCGGTTGCTTCTTCGACGATGAGATCCACGCGATGCTCGGCCTGTCGCCAGAACAATACGCCTTTCAAGACGTCTACCACTTCACCGTCGGCGCCGCGCTGGAAGACCCGCGCATGCTGACGCTTCCCGCCTACCCCGAAGAGATGCGCGAGCGAACATGAACATTGAGATCGAAAAGCCGCATGTCGAAGCGCTGATCGCGCGCTTTCCCGCGCATTCGGGGCTCTCATCGCAACTGCGCTTCGGCGATAGAGTCGAGCTCGATCTTTCGCATCTCTCCAGCGCCGAGTTCGATTTTCTCCAGGAGCTGTATCAGCAATCCGGTCCCGAATTGCGCGCACGAGCCGCGCAGCTCGCGACGCTACGCTCGGCGCTCGAGTCGCAGGGCAAGCGTTTCGAGGCAAGCGATCTTGAAGACGTGTTGCCGGCGCTGGTCAAATATTTGACGACCGACGCGCTGCGCGGATGGCTGTTCACTGCAAGCGTCGCCGCCAAGGCGCTGCCCTATGTCGTGACGCGTTTCGACTATGTGCCGGCCTCTAACGACGAAGCGGGCAAGATACTGGTGGAGCTGAAGGCGAACGCCAAGGGCACGCTGCAGACCAATCTCATGCGCATCATGGCGCCCGATGTCGTCGGCCGAACAATCAGCGAAATCCTCGCCGCCAAAGGTTTTCTGCGCGAAACGCCGGCGCTGATCGAAGCCTTCGACGCCGCGAGTGAGACTTATTTCGATTGGCGCGGGCGCTATGGCGCGCAATTTTCCGGCAAAGGGTGTGGCTTTCACGCCGAAGACCCCAACGCGACGCATCGCGACACGGATTGGACGCGCAAGGACGTGATCGTGCTCTCGACGAGCGGGGGCGAGGCGAGACTCGTCAATGACGAGGCGGTGCTCTCGGCGCGCAGTCTGACGCTGGAGGCGCCGGGCGACGTGCTGGGGCACTTCCTGCGCAAGGCGGGCAAGAGCAACAATTTCTCGGGCGAGGATGAGATCGCAGAGCTGCGCGAGCAGATTCCGCCGGGACTCTTCACGCAAATTCCGGTGCACCCCTACATTCTGATGTTCCATCTCGATCTGCACCATCACGTCTGGGTGCATGTCGACGAAATGCGCCTCTATCGGTATCAGCCCGAATTGAAGCACAAGCTTGTTCTGCCCGAGGAGCAGACCGATCTCATCGACATTCTGACCGCCGAGATGGACGTGCTGATGGACGACATCGTGCAGGGAAAGTCCGGCGGCACGACGGTGCTCTGCGCCGGTCCGCCCGGCGTCGGCAAGACGCTGACCGCCGAAGTCTATTCGGAGATCATCCAGCGTCCTCTTTACCGCGTGCATTCCGGGCAGCTCGGCCTCAACGTCGCGACGATGGAGACGGCGCTCAAGGAGATTTTGACGCGGGCCCAGCGCTGGGGAGCGGTGATGCTGATCGACGAGGCCGACGTCTACATCAAGCGGCGCGACGACAATATCGCAATGAACGCCGTCGTCGGCGTCTTCCTGCGCGTGCTGGAATATTTCAACGGTCTGCTCTTCCTGACGACGAACCGCGTCGACGACATCGACGAGGCGATCGTCTCGCGCTGCATCGCGCTGATCAAATACAACCCGCCGGACGCAGAGGCAAAGCGCAGGATCTGGCAGGTGATGTCCGAGCAATTCGGGCTTGAGATCGACGACAAGCTCATCGACGAACTTGTCGAGATTTTCCCTGCCGCCACGGGACGCGATATAAAGGGGCTGGCGAAGCTCACAGCGAAGTTCTGCCACCAGAAGACTGTGCCGCCGAGCCTCCACGTCTTCCGCCGCTGCGCAATCTTCCGCGGTCTCGACTCGGCGCATGCGGCATAACGGTCAGGACCCAAGCATGGAGGAGGCGCGGCTGAAGTCGCCCTCGGTCGCACGCAACCGCGAAGCGATCCTGGAGGTATTGCGTCCGGTTCTGCCACAGCGTGGAGTCGTGCTTGAAATCGCGAGCGGCTCGGGCGAACACGCGGCTTTCTTTGCGGAGCGTTTGCCGGATCTCGTCTTTTGGCCCTCCGACCCGGACGCCGCGGCGCGTCGCAGCATCGCGGCCTGGGGCCAATCGCTCGGCCTCGCCAATCTTCGCGCGCCATTGGCGCTCGATGCGCGCGAGGACGAATGGCCTATCGACGCCGCCGACGCGATCCTTTGCATCAATATGATCCACATCTCGCCCTGGTCGGCGACGGAAGGCCTGTTCAAAGGCGCGGCGCGAATCCTGCCGAGCAGCGCGCCGCTCTATCTCTACGGCCCTTTCAGGCGCCAAGGCGTCGAGACGGCGCCAAGCAATATCGAGTTTGAGGCTTGGCTGAAGGCGAAAGATCCGGCCTATGGTCTGCGCGATTTGGAAGCCGTCGCCGGCTGCGCCTTGCGCAATGGCTTCCTGGACCCCGCCGTCGTGGAAATGCCGGCCAACAATTTGAGTGTAATCTTCCGCCGAGCATAGATCACGCTGCAATTGAGAGGAATCGCTCAAATGCAGATAGCGTGATCGATTCCCAAAGTTCGAGCGCGCTCTATGCGAAAAGAGGTTCCCACTCTTTCGCAGTGCTCCAGTCCCATTTCAGCCGTCGAATCCGCCCGACAGGCGCTCGCGCCAGCGCGCACGAAATGCACTCGCAACATTCTCGCTCGCAAAGACGACCTCGATCGACCATTCGGTGGTGCGCGTATCGTCGGGCCACGCTCGCTGCGCACTATGCCAGATGATGTTTGGCCATTCGGGATTGTGCTGTGGCTTGCCGTTCTCGCGCGACGACGGCCGGCCGACGCGCGCAATCAGCCAATCCATGATTTCGGGGCGGAAGGCGACGCCAAAAAACAACCCATGCCGACCGATGCGTTCGGGCGTGCGAAAGATGCGCTGGTTGAGCCAGGCGAAGGCAGGCGGCTCTGGATCGTTGTGGTAACAGCGCAACGCCAACAATCGAAATCCTTTTGGAATGGAAAGCGCCGGCACTGCGTTGACGCAGCCGGCCGACTCCTGCTCCGCCGCCCTGGCGGGGCCATGAGTTTCCGTCCTCACACGCTTTCCTCCCCCCGGGGCTCAGGCGGCGGTCGGTCGACTGCCTTCAGCGCGTCGAGCACGGCGACCAGCGCGCGGCGTCCGTCCTCCACCGCCTCCGCCTCAGTGTCGCCGACGCCCAGGCAGCCAGGAATTTCGGGATACGACAGGATGTAGTAGCCGCCTTCCTCGGGCGGCGTCGACGCAGAAGGCGTCGCGCCAATCTTCGCGGAACCTTGAGAAGCGCTGGTCCGCATATTGCGAAACAGCGATCGCGCAATGGAAGGGGCCGAGTATGGCGGTGGATCTGAAAACCGACTGGACGAACGAACAGCTCGCCCTGCTCATGGCCTCCGTCGAAGACGACCGGGACTGGAGACTCGAGGTCAGCGCCGCAGGGATCGCCGATCTTTTCGACAAGACCGCCAATCCGACCGGCGCCGATTACGATGAAACGCTGCATTGCTTCTTCGAAACTTGGATGCTGGGGACGGATTTCGTCGGCGCCTCGGCCGCCGCCGACAAGACGCTCGTGGGAAAGATCGCGACAGCTCTGCGCGAAAATTATCCAGAATTGAAGGCGGGGAAATTCATTTATGTTGATTTGTAGAGCATTGCGACGCCGCTCGCCGACCCGCGCCCCTCCGGGCGCTGGCTTGCCTTTTGCTTGCGCTCGTTCCTGGAGGGACGATGACACACGCGCGCTTCTGCGAATTTCTGTCCAATCGAATCGCGCCCTTCGTAATCGTCCTGGGCACGAATGAGATTGCTTCGGCGGTCGCCGCCCGTCTGACGCTGGAGGGCTGCCGCGTTGTGCTGAGCCACGACCCCTACCCGCCCGTCATTCGGCGCGGCATGTCGTTCCACGACGCGCTCTTCAGCGACCATGCCGAGGTCGACGGCATTCGGGGCCGCCGCGGCGAGACTGTCGTGGAGATCGTAGGGGCGCTGACGGTCACGGGCGTCGTCGCGGTGACTTCCCTGCAACTGACCGATCTTATCGCGCTTCGCACGCCCGACGTGTTGATCGACGCGCGAATGCAAAAGTGCCGCATGACGACCAATCTGCGCAACATCGCAAGTCTCTCCATTGGCCTCGGCCCGCAGTTCGCCGCCGGCGTGAACTGTGACGTCGCGATAGAGACGCATCCCGACCACGTGGGCGAGCTCGTCGTCGAATCCGGCGAAACTCGGCCCGACGACCACGTTCCGCGCTACCTTGGCGGCGTCGGTCGCGGCCGCTTCGTCTATTCCGCCCGAGGCGGCGTTTGGCGCACGCCGCTCGATATCGGCTCGCGAATCTTCAAGGACTACGTCATCGGTCTCCTCGACGGTCACCGCGTTCTTTCGCCGATGGACGGGTTCCTGCGCGGCGTTGCGCGCGACGGGGTCGTCGTGCCGGAGAATGTAAAACTCGTCGAGGTCGATCCGCGCGGGCGCGCCTCGAGTTGGACGGGCAGCGACGAACGCGGGCGCGCCATAGCTGACGCCGCCTATCGCGTGATCGCCAAGTCCCGGCTGCGCTGTTGGGCGCGGCGGCCCGTCAGCGAAACCTATCATTGAGGCTTTCGGCCGTGACGACGACGACGCTCGACAATCCCACATCGATATACGACCGAATCGGCGGCTTCGACACCGTCGACCGGCTCGTCGAAACCTTTTATCGCAACATGGATGAATTGCCGGAAGCGCGGGGCATACGGGCCATCCACGCGGACGACCTTGGACCGACGCGGGCCATTTTGAAAGCCTATTTGGCGGAATGGCTCGGCGGTCCGAAGGAATATTCAGCCAAAAAGGGACATCCACGACTGCGCATGCGACACGGGCATCTGCGCATAGGGCCCGCGGAACGCGACGCCTGGATGCTGTGCATGAACGGCGCGCTCGACGTGACGATTGAAGACGTGGGCGTTCGCGAAGGCCTGCGCGAGAATCTCGCCAAACTGGCCGATTGGATGCGCAACGATCCGGATAACGCGCACGACAAGCGCCATTGATGGCGGAGCGGCGCATTCATCAACATCGACTGCGGCGAGGCAACAAAGGCGCCGCTTGTCACCCCGAACACCTTCTAAAGCGTTCGCGTCGGATCAGACGCGATAGCCTTCTTCAGCGAGAACCTGTCTGACAGCGGGGCGCGTTTTCATGCGCTCGTAATGCGCCTTGCAATTGCTCGGCAGCGTCATGCCGGTCTTGTCGGCCCAAAACTCCACATAGAACAGCGCCGAGTCGGCGAGTGAAAAGCCGCCGGCGACATAGTCTTTGCCCGCGAGTTCCGCATCGACCGCGATCAGCGCCGACGCGACGATCTCGCGACCCTCGGTCTTGATCGCCTCGATATCGGCTTGCCGCCAGGCGTAGCGTTCCGGCGTGAAGACGCGTCGAAAGCCTTCGCCATGGATGTGCTGGACGCAAAAATGCATGGCGGCCAGCGCCGCCTCGCGCGCATCCGCGCTCTCCGGCAGAAGCTTGCGGCGTGGATATGTCTCCGCAAGCCATAGGGCTATCGACTGAAAATCTGTCAGCGCGACGCCATCATCGCGCAACAGAGTCGGGATCGTCCCGTTCGGATTTATCGCCAGATATTCCGGCTTGAGGTGATCGCCCTTCACGAGATTGATGACATAGGCCTCGAATACCAGCCCAATCTCTTCGAGAAGGATGTGTATGCCCGTAGAGCAGGATCCGGGCGTCATATAGAATTTCATTCCCGGACCATCTCACTCGGGGATCGGCGTGCGGCGACTTCAACCGAATTTGAACAGCACGCCATAGCCGCCGCGCGGATAGTTCCATTCGATGTCGCCGCTCGCCTCGGCAATGATCCGACACGTGCCGCATTCGACGCAGCCATCCGTCGCGATCTCGACCTGCCCGGCCGAGTTCAGTTCATAGCAATGCGCCGGGCAGACATTGAGCAGGCTGAGCAGTTGCGGCGAGGGCTTGGTGTGCGGCCGCACCTTGATGTGGGCGCGACCGGCGTCGACGAGATAGCGATTGAGGTAAAGCTTGTCTTCGACCCGTGTGGCTGTATCTGCGCTCATTGTCCTTTCCCCTTTGCTGGAGCGTTCCGCTTGCCTTGGGAGCGCAAGCGCTCGTGACTTACACTGTACTCACGCGAGCCGGTGTCGGTTTCGCCTGACCGCCCCGCAAAGCGTCCCGCCCGACTATCTCCATGCGCGCGCCAGCCGAAAGGCGTCGCCGACCAGCCCGGTCAGCGAACGCGCCGCGAGGAATGAGCGGAATGTAGTCTTCTCTTTTTCCCGCTTAGGCGTGCCGTCGACGCGCAGGAAATTCGTCATTGCCTTCGAGACGAGTTGCGGATAGGTCAGAAAGAAGTTCTGGGCCTGGATGTGAAGCAGATCCGGCATGTCGCGATATTTCTTCAAATCCTTCATGACGAAGGACTCGTCGAGCATCTTCTTGTAGAGCGCAAGATTCTCCTTGGTCATCGGATCGCGTCGCGATTTGATCTGGAAGATCGCTTCCGCGGCGAGCCGTCCTGAGGTCATCGCCAGATTTGAGCCTTCACGATGAACGGCATTGTTCAACTGCGCGGCGTCGCCAACGACGACCCAGCCGTCGCCATAGAGCTGTGGAATCGCCTTGAAACCGCCTTCGGGAATGAGATGCGCGGCGTATTCCTTGACTTCCGAGCCAGCGATGAGCGCCGCCACCGACGGATGCTGCTTGAATTTTTCGAGTAGCCCGTACGGCGTCTGCCCCGTTTTCTCGAAATCGGCGACGAGACAGCCAATGCCGAGCGAAATCGACTCCTTATTGGTGTAAATGAAACCCATCCCGGTCATGCCTTCCGAAATGGTGCCGACGGCTTCGATAACCGCGCCTTCGTCGCCGCGCAGATTGAATCGGGCCTCCAGGGTTTCTTGCGGGAGGAAGTGCATCTCCTTCACCGCGAGAGCGACATTGCTCTTGTCGGGCGTCTTGCGCAGGCCGGCTCTTGTGCCGAGGAGACCGCTGACGCCTTCGGCAAGCACGACGACGTCGGCGCCGACCTGTCCGTTCTTGCGGTCGGTGCGCACGCCGATCACTTTTCCATAGGCGTCCTGCAACAGTTCAAGGACAGTGGTTTCGCACAATACGACCGCGCCGGCCTCCTGAACCTTCTTCGAGAACCATTTGTCGAACTGGGCGCGGATGATCGTGTAACGATTGGGACGCTCCTCGTTGAATTCGTCTGAGCGGTAATGAAGTCCCGTGTGGGAGTTGTCGTCCATCATCCAGAAGCGCTGCTCGACGAGATGGCGCTCCAGCGGCGCGTCTTCGCGAAAGTCCGGGACGAGCTTCTCCAGCATGTCGGAATAAAGGATCGCGCCCTGCACGTTTTTGGAGCCCGAATATTCCCCGCGCTCCAGTTGAAGGACTTTGAGTCCCCTCCGCGCCAGTGTCAGAGCTGCGGCGTTGCCGGCCATGCCGGCGCCCACCACGATCGCATCGAACCTTTCTTCGATCATGCGTATCTCCCCTAGCTCGCTAGACGGTCGCGCTGATGCGGAGACAATCGTTTCGAGAACGCTTCTGTGAGGGCAGGCAAAAGCCGTACCGCGTCGGTGACAATGCCGACATGGGCGAAATCGAAGATCGGCGCGTTCTTGTCGGTATTGATCGCGACGATATAGTCCGCGCCCTCGACGCCAACCCGATGCTGAATCGCGCCGGAAATCCCTGCCGCGATGTAAAGCTTGGGCCGGATGGTCTTGCCGGTCTGGCCGATCTGCCGGTCCGATGCGACCCAGCCCTTTTGCACCAGCGGTCGCGAACAGCCGAATTCGGCGCCGATCGCCGCCGCCAGTTGGCGAATGAGTTGGAAGTTTTCCGGAGACCCAAGGCCGAGCCCGCCTGCGACGACGACGTCGGCGAACGCCAGATTGGATTTTGTCGAGTCGCGGTCAGGGAGAAAAGACAGCACTTTCGTGACAATGTCGTCTTCGACCATCCCGAGCGGGTGTTCGACGACGCGGCCAAGCGGCCGTTCGACACGATCAGGCATGGGCATCACGCGCGGACGCACAGTCGCCATTTGCGGGCGATAATTCAGCGTGAAGATCGTGCAAAGCAGGGAGCCGCCGAAGGTCGGTCGCGTCGCGGCCAGCGACCCTTCCGCATCGACGTCGAGTTCCGTACAGTCTGCAGTGAGGCCGGTCAAAAGCGTCGTGGCGACGGAGCCGGCCAGATCGCGCCCCAGATTCGTCGCGCCAAGCAGCAATATTTCCGGTTGATAGGCGTTGACGAGATCCGTCAGCGCTTTGGTGTAGCTTTCGTTACGGTAATTTGCGAGGATGTCGTCAGTGACGAGATAGGCGAGATCGGCTCCATAGTTGAAACTTTCCCGCACGACCGCTTGCGTCGCCTCGCCGGGCGCGCCGACGACGACCGCGGCAAGATCGACCCCGAGCTTATTGGCGAGAGTCCGCCCCGCACCCATCAACTCCCAGGAGACGGGATGCACTTGCCCGCGCTCCTGCTCGATGAAGATCCAAACGTGCTTATAGGCCTTGAGATGTTCGGGCAGCTCTTTCTTTGCCGCCGCGCGCCCCGCCGGGGCAGGAGCCTTTGCCGTGTCGCTCATGAATTGCGCTCCTGTTTCGAGATTAATAGCCGCGCGTCAATTGCTCGAGCTCGGATTCGAGTTTTGGCCGGCGCTTGAACAATTCTTCGACGAAGGCGTCTCCCGGCTTGTCGCCGAGTTCAATGAATTCCGCCCTTTCCGCGCGCGGCTTCGGCGCGAAGACGCGCTTGACGATCGTGGGCGAGCCGCGCAGCCCGCATTTGGCGATGTCCTCGACGCCGGCGTCCTGCGCGCTCCATTTGATGATCGTCGCGCGCGCGGCCTTCAACGCATCGGTCAACGAGCCGATTCGCATCTCGTTGACGCCTTCGAGGATAGAGATCAGGCAGGGCATCTTGCTCCGCAGCTTTTGTACGCCGCCCTCGCTGCGCCGCTCGACGTCGATCAACCCCGCGTCGAGATCGACCTTATCTATATGCGAGACATAAGTGAGCTGGATCAGCCCGAGGCGCTTGGCGACGCCCGGTCCAACCTGCGCCGTGTCGCCGTCGATGGTCTGCTTGCCGGTGAAAACGATGTCGGGCGGCCCGAACTCCTTGCCGATCTTGCGGATCGCGGTCGCCAGCGCATATGTCGTCGCCAGCGTGTCCGCGCCGGCGAAGAAGCGGTCTGTCAGCAGCACGGCGCGGTCGGCGCCGAAGCTGAGCGCCTTACGGAGGCTGTCTTCCGCCGAGGGCGGCCCCATGGTGAGGATCGTCACCTCGCCGCCGAATTGCTGGCGCAGCCGAAGCGCCTCCTCGATTGCAAAGAGATCATAGGGATTGATGATCGTCGGAACGCCCTGGCGCATGATCGTGTTGGTCACGGGGTGAACACGGATCTGCGCCGAGTCGGGCACTTGCTTCATGCAGACGACGATATGCATTGGAATTATCCCTCTGATCTGCGCCTAACGTTCACTTCAAAACGTTCAGCTGCACCAATGACGGCGGCGGCGTGGGCTTGATGGCGTCCTTATGGACTTTGAACAGACGCTCGTCGATCGGCGTCGACTTCAAAAAGTCCTGATAGGCGCGCTCCAAAAAGTCCTTGCAACGCTGGGTCAGCGTCACGTCGTCCAGTTCGCACAGGTCCTCGCTGAAGAGATATTGCCCCATGCGTCGCAGGATATGGAGGCGCGCAACGTTGACGACCTTGGGCTCATATTCGACGCCGAGCAGCGTGAAGAACTCTTCGGCGCAGGACGCCTTTTTCAGTTGCTCCAGAATGGCGGGTTCCGACATTTTCGACTCCTTCTAAAGGATTTCCGCCGGCTGCGTCTCTGGCGCGGCGGCGCCATCGCGCGTCTTGACGATCGACTCGCGCTCCCGCAGACGCCGCTGCAGGTGCGACACCCGCGTCTCCAGAAATTCGACGCGATCGAGCAGCACCGAGAAGGCCTCCCCGACGGGATCGGGCATAAGATGGTGATTGAGGTTGATGCGGCCGTCGAAAGTGCAGCGGCCGATGTCGCGGTGCACGATCTTCGCCGGTATCCCGACCACTGTCGCATCGTGCATCACGCTTTCGATGACGACGGAATTGGCTCCGACGCGCGCGTTGCGACCGATCGTGATCGGACCGAGTATCTTTGCGCCGGCCCCGACAATAACCTGGTCTTCGAGCGTTGGGTGACGCTTGCCCGGCGACCATGACACTCCGCCGAGCGTCACGCCGTGATAGATCGTTACGTCATCGCCGACGACCGCCGTCTCGCCGATGACCACGCCGGCGCCATGATCAATGAAGAAACGTCGGCCTATAGTCGCGCCGGGGTGAATGTCGACGTTGGTGAGAAAGCGCGCGAGCCACGAGAGGAGACGCGCCAAGAAACGATGATCGTTGATCCACAGCCAATTGGCGAGGCGATGCCAGATGACCGCGTGTAGCCCCGGATAAGTAAGCAGCGTCTCGAAACGTCCACGCGCGGCGGGATCGCGCGTTGCGACACAAGCCAAGTCTTCGCGAATCAATTGCCAACGCGTCGGGGCGTTGGCCATGGTCGCCGCCTTAGCTTGGGCTGTCTCGTTCGTCATCGTCGCGACTCGCTCAAGCATGACGCCTCATGCCTCTCGGGTCGCTGCCCGCGCAAACGCTGCGCCAGATGGAGGTCAAGGCCTCGCCGCTGACCGGACCTTTATGATCGAGCGCATGGGCGCGCACGCAGGAAACAATTTCGCTGAGTTCCTCGACGCTAACTGACAAATCGAGTTGCCGCAGTCTGGCGGTGACCGCCGCTGTGCCCGAATGCTTGCCGATGACGATCTCATGCTCGCGGCCGAGCATGCCCGGATCGAAGGCTTCATAGGTGCGCGGATCCTTGAGCAGCCCATCGACGTGAATGCCGGATTCATGTGTGAAGACATGATCGCCGACAATTGACTTGTTCAGCGGAATTGGCCGCTGCGCCGCGGCCGAGACAAGCGCCGCGACGTTGCGCAATTCACTCAGCACGATCCCGGTCTCGCAATTGTGCAGCTGCCGCGCCGCCACGGCGACTTCTTCCAACGGCGCGTTGCCGGCGCGCTCACCGAGCCCAATCACCGTGACCGACGCATGCGTCGCGCCGGCCCTGATGCCCGCGAGCGTGTTGGCGGTGGCGAGACCCAAATCGTCATGGCAGTGAATTTCGATTTCGAGATCGCTCTCCGCGCGCAGTTTGGCGATGAGGTCGAAGGCTGCGAACGGGTCAAGCACGCTCAACGTGTCGGCGACGCGGAACCGGCGGGCGCCGGCGGCTCGCGCGACCGCCATCGTCTCCATCAGGAATTCCGGCGCGGCGCGAGAAGAGTCCTCGCCGCCCACCGCGACCTCAAGACCCTTGTCCCGCGCGTAAGCGACGACGCGACGCGTCATCTCCAAGGCCTGGGCGCGCCCGCCGCGCAACTTCGCTCCGATTTGCGTCTCGGAAACGGGCACCGAGAGATTGACCATCGAAACGCCCGACGCCACCGCCGCATCGACGTCTTCGACTCGCATCCGGCACCAAGCGATCGCTCGCAGCGGCAAATCGGCTTCGACGATCGCCCGGATCATCGCGATCTCGACACGGCCCATCGCCGGCGTTCCGGCTTCAAGTTCGGTCACCCCAGCCCGGGCCAAGGCGCGCGCAATGTCGAGTTTTTCCGCGCAGGTAAAAGCGACGCCCGGCGCCTGTTCGCCGTCCCGCAGCGTGGTGTCGTTCAACACCACATGCAGCGCTCTTTGCGTCGGCGAAGCGACGCTCGGCAGCGAATTCTTCTGGGGCATATAGGTCATCGTCGACTCATGCGAGCGACGAACGCGCTCGCTTCCCTGCAACCAAGGAACAACCGCACAACAGCCGCCGCACGCATCCGAACAGCCCTTCAGTTGAAGGATTTCTGACAGCCGCAGGTGGCGCTGGCGTTGGGATTGTCAAAGGTGAATCCGGACCCGGCGAGGTCCTGACGAAAGCCGAGCGTCATGCCTTCAAGGCGCGGGCGCGAGGCCGGATCGATCAGCACGCGTATGCCGTCCGCTTCGACGACGAGGTCGTCGCTTCTCTGCTGCGAATCAAGATCGACGACATATTCGTAACCGGCGCAGCCGCCTTCCTTGACGAGGATGCGCAGGCCGCCCTCTTGCTGAGAGGCCCGCGCCATCGCATCCTTTACCGCGGCGACGGCTGCCTGCGAGACCGTGATCATGCTGTAGCCTCCGAGATGAACTTGTCTGTGCTTAAAATAAGCAATCGACATGCCATCGCGAATTCAGGCCAAAACCGACAGTCCCGCCAGCAATTTACGCGATTGTCGAAAACTCGACATAAGATTGTTCGAATGAACTTACACTGTCCGTCCCGGTGGTCGCCGCGGACGGTTGCGCGACCGGCGCGACGCGACTGCTCCCGGTTTCCACGCCATAGCAAAGCTCGTAGTCGGCGCAGTTCGTGCACACCGGCGTGCTGCACATCACGAAGCCGTCGTTCTCGCACATCATGCGATAGATGAATCTCTTCCAGCGCATGTTCTTGTCATTGCGGCGAGCAAGCGGCGCGAAATGGCGCGCGATGAGTCGCGTCAATTCAGATCGTTCGCGAAGCCCGAGGTCTTCCCAGAGATGGTTGGGCTCCATGGCGCGGCGCGCGATCATGCCCGCGAGCCAGCGGCCGCAGTCTCCCTCGCTGGAGCGGTTCGCCAAAAGAAGATCGCGGACGATTTCGATTTCGTCGGCGTCGACGTGATTTTCCACGCCGTCACCGGACGGTTCAATTCGTCGCGCTGCGAAATAGTGAGAGAGGAGATCGCCGAGGTCAGCTTCCGTCAGGCCGGTTTGCGCGGCGAGATTTCCGCCCTCGATCGACGCCAAGGAGAGAATCGACGCCAGAATGTGGCGATCAAAACTCGCATCGCCATCGATGTTGGCCGCCTCCGGCAAGACTCCCGTTAAGTGGAGATAGACGCCCGCGGCGTCACGAACATTTCGCGCGCTTTCCGGCTCCGCAGATGCGACGCCGCCGGTCTCGATATCCAGGAAGGCGTGCATAAACACGTCACGCTCCGCTGAAGATAGGACGCCGACCTCGCCTCAATGGCGAGGCCGGCGCTCCTGTATTGAGGCGTTAGGCGATGGCCTGGAGTTCGGCGGCGGTCTTGCCGATCTGGGTTTCATCGACCGCCTTCATGATGCCGTGCTCCATCAGCATGTCTTCGAGCTCGTCCATCGTGATCGGCGTC
>VGDT01000037.1 GCA_016869595.1 Alphaproteobacteria bacterium | reverse complement strand
AATGGCGAAGATGATACATCCATAAATCAATCAATTATCGAACCATGGCGTAGAGCCGGATAGTCCAGAAAACAATCTGAATGAGATTTGTAATCAGTAGGTCGCGGGTTCGAATCCTGCAACCGGCGCCAGTGAAATCAGCTGGTAAGCTCGTATCTTAACAGAACACTTGGAGAATAAGAGAACCCTTGCGACCGGTCGCATGGTCGCACGTGCGCCTTTTGTGTTCTCATGGCGGCGCTAGTTTCTCGCGGTCTGGCTGTCCAGCGACGCGGTTTGCGTGGCGGCGAGGGCGCGGTCTCTCGACAGCGTCAGATGCAGCGCGCCCAGCATGAAAAGCGCCTCGCTCGCCGGAAATTCCCTGTTGTTCCCGACATAGGACTTAACCGCGTCGGCGACGATGCGGCGGGCCTCGTTCAACACGCTCCGCATCGAATTGGCGGCGGCCTCGGCGTCCAGGCGGAGGCGGTGCTCGTCGACCCAGTCCATATGTTCAATGAGGTCCGACGCGCGATTGATCTGCATCGCCGTTTCTATGCGGCCCAGCGCTTCTCCGGCTTCGCTGGCCGCTCGATCGTTTTGGCAAGACCGATCTGCGATGAATTGCTTCAGAACTGCGAGGTCATCCATTGTAATGCCCGATAAACCAATAACCCACCGCTATTAAAGGCCGATTTCCCGGCGGCATTATGACATAAAATCTTCATCTCCACCGTCCTCTGAGCTTGGGCGCGCGCTTGCGGCACGGCGGCGTCTTGAGCGGTGAAAACTTCGCTTCCTCTTGCGCGATCGTAGCTTCGCCGACCAGTCGACATGCGCGTAGCTCAGCAAGTCACGCGATTCCGTGTAGCCGCGAAAGAAAGCGTAAGGGAGCCTGGGAAATCAAAGTCCTTTGGCGCCGGGCGTCAACACATAGCCATCCGCATTCCCGTCGCCAGCCTTATTCGGCGGGGTGAACGAGCGGCTATGAACGTTTAGCTCACGAGCGTTACGCGCTGACGCCTGACGCAGTCGCAATCAGCGATCGCGACTCGTCGGCCACAAGCGAAGCGTCTCGAAAGGTCCCCAAGCGAATTTGCCATTGTCGCAGGCGAAATCGCCGTCATCGACATATTCGACGACAAGCTCCGAAATCTTCCGCCACTCTTCTGGAGTCGGCGCTTCCCAAATGGCTTCAGGCGTTCGCTCGTCACTCGACAGCGCGAAGATCGCTTGAGCGATTGCAGGATGCGTTTGCCGGTTAACGCTCCACCCGACCGGCGGCGGGACGCGTGAGCATATCCCATTCCTCATCGTCGCCTCCTCGGGCTTACAACGCGCCCGGCGCGAGGCGCGCCGTACATCACAATAGCATAAAACGTAGAAAGCCGGATGCTTCTGCGTCGATCCTTCGATTACAGGCGGCGCCTTAACTAAAATTGAGGCGGCGCCGAAGCAATATTGCGCGCATGACTACGGCTGACGCGAAGATCTTCTTCTCCGGTCTAGCTTCTGGAGAAGCTTACGCATCTCTTCCGGCAGAGGTTCGGCGATTGTTTCTGAGTGAAGATTCTTCAGTTGCTCGCCCATCTCATTTACCGCGTCCCGATGATTTTCGTTGGCGTTCGCCAACGTCCGCTTCAAGCTCTCGTTGTTTGGGGGCATGGAGAAAGCCTCGACAAGGAAGCTTGAACCACTTGATCGGCAATAACGTTCCATCTGCGCCCCCTATTCGAGGAATAGAAGCGCAAACAGACGGTAGCTTAGCGCGTCAAGGAAGCTCTCGCGCGGAAGGCGATCACGTTGCCGCCATTCATCGACGCAGCAAGCACGGCCGCCTGAACCTCGGTCGCAGCTTCCCGTATAGAACGCCGAATGAATGAACTGGCCGCGCCGTCATAATTCATGCTGAGCAGATCATGGGCGCATTGTTCGCCGCGCAGGAGCGAGATTTCCGCCAAGGGCGGAATGGGATCGTCGCCCGATAGAGTCGCGAGCGACCCCAATTCGCTTTCGAGCGCGGGACGCGCGAAGTCGGACAGCTCACGGAGCACTTCCCGCTCGAAATATGTGCGAAGCTTACTGGCGGCGTCCTCGAAGAATGCGACAGCTTTACTGTCCATCGAAAGCTTGGCGATTTCTGCGCTCATAGGCCCTAACCTATATCTCAGCGTTAAACTGCAAAGCAACGCAAACGTTGTTTGTCGCCCTGCAGCTGAATTACAGAATTGCGGCAAACAAAAGGAGGCGGCCGCGACGAACGAGCTTCGCTAGCGCTGAAGCCTGTGCGCTAGACTAGAAAGCGCGTAGCAGGTTTTATTGACGCTACTGCGAAGTTGCGGAATTTCTGACGTTATTGAGGATGGCGCCGCACCCCGCGCGCGGCGGCTTGCTTATTGGGCGCGCCGACGATCCGCCAGATCACGCGTTCAACTGATCAGGCGTAGACCGAGCGACGCGCAAGCGAGCGAGACGTCGTCTCGTCGGCGATCCGCGCCCGCGATCACCTTACGGCTTCCGACAGCCCCGCTGTTTCAATCGTATGGCGCGCGATCATCGCTTCCTCGTCAGTCGGCGTCACGAATATTGGGATGCGCGATTGGGACGCGGAAATCAGGGAGTCGTTGCGCGCATTGGCCGCCGCGTCGAGCGCCAACCCCAGCCAGCCAAGACCTTCGACCACGCCGGCCCGTATGCGCGGCGAGCGTTCTCCGATTCCGGCCGTAAACACGAGCGCATCCAGACCGCCGATGACCGCCGTCAGCGCCGCGATCTCCATTTTGATGCGATGAATGAAATAGGCGATCGCGGCCTGCGCGCGAGGCTCTTTAGAAGCCTCAAGCGCGCGCATGTCATGCGATACGCCGGAAAGGCCAAGAAGACCTGAGCGCTCGTAAAGAAGGCGCGACAGCTCCTCAGGCGCCATCGCCTCGCTCTGGAGCAGATAAAGCAGCAGTCCGGGATCAATCTGTCCGCAGCGTGTGCCCATCGGCAGGCCTTCGAGCGCCGAGAAGCCCATGGTGGTGGCGATCGAACGCCCGCCTTTCATCGCGCAAAGCGACGCGCCATTGCCGAGATGCGCGACGATGACGCCGCCTTCTGCGTGGATCGGATCGATCGCCCGCAGACGCCGAGCGATATACTCATACGATAGGCCATGGAAGCCAAAACGGCGCAACCCGCTCTCGTAGTAGGAATAGGGAAGCGCATAGGCGTCGTCGACGAAGGCATGTCCGCGGTGGAAGGCCGTGTCGAAACACGCGACCTGCGGCACGTGCGGGAAGGCCTCGCAGGCTCCTTCAATGCCGGCCAGATTGTGCGGCTGGTGCAAGGGCGCAAGAGAGACGAGTTCACGCAACTGCGCGAGCGTTTCCGCGTCAATGATGACGGGCGAGGCGAAACGCAGCCCGCCATGCACGACGCGGTGTCCGATCGCGCCTACCACCGCCACGGGGTAAGCGTCTTCGATCCACTCGAAGATCGCTGCGATCGCCTTCTTGTAGGTGAGCTTAGGGGGAAGCGGTTTGTCGCTCGCCCTTCCGCCGACGATGGCGACGCGAAAGCGCGGCTTCGCGCCGAGCCCTTCGACGCAGCCGGAAACGATCAGTCGCGGCCACTCCTCATCCGCTGCATAGAGAGCGAATTTCACTGAGGAAGACCCGGCGTTAAGCGTGACGACGTGATCAGCCATGTGCGCCCCGCCTGCCAGCCACGTCACCAGACGCGGCGACGTTTCTCTGCTTCGAACGTTTTGCCGAGGTAGACCACGCGTTCCAGCCGCAGTTCGCCTTTGGAGAGGAAGGCGTCGGATCGCAGCTTCAGTTCGCCGTTCTCGAATTCGAGCCCGAGCAGCGCATAGGCCGCCGACAACATCCGCGCCGCTGCGCCGGTGTACCAGCTCCACCCGCCCCGACCTTCGTAGCCTTCGCCGTTATAGACGTCGGCCGGCTGCTGATGCGGCGGCAGGCCGTAAATGTCAGACTCGGCCGGCGCCGTCAGCTTGGAGATCGGCGAGATTGCGATCCACGTCTCGAACGCCCTGCGAAACAACTCCTCGGCGGCGCGCGAGTCCCCTTCCTGTTGCGCCTGCGCGGCGAGCTTCGCCAGCGCATCGACGAACCAGGAAACGCCATGCGAATATTGCCCGCCGTTTTCGCGCACGCCTGGCGGATATTCCGCGCTGCGTCCGGGGTAAGGACGCGAATGCTCGTCATAGGGCGGCTGAACGAGCAGCACGCGATCGCCGAGGCCAAGAATGTCGAGGGCGTTTTCGATTGCCTCGCGTCCGCGCGCGGCGTCTACGGCGTTCGTCAACGTCGGCCAGGAGGAGGTCATCGCGCTCATCGGCGCGACCTCCTCGCCGTTATCGGCATAGGCGCGAATATAGCGGTCGCCGCGCCAGCAGCTTTCAAGCGCGGCGCGAAGTTTTTCGGCGCGCTCACGATAACGCTCGGCTCGGGCGGCGTCGCCTTTCGCCTCGAATATCGGCGCGATGTCGAGAAGGATGCCATGCAGGAAGAAGCCGAGCCACACGCTCTCTCCGCGGCCTTCGTCGCCGATGAGATTCATCCCATCGTCCCAGTCGCCGGAACCCATTAGCGGCAGGCCATGGGCGCCGAAACGGTCGAGCGTCCATTCGATGGCGCGCGCGCAGTGACCGAGCAGCGTGTCCTTGTCGCGCGAGGTCAGCGGCACGGTGGCTTCGCCCTCCTGATCTTTTGGAACAGGAGCGGCTTCGAGGAAGGGCTCGACCGCATCGAGGATAGCGTAGTCTCCGCTCCCGCGGACATAGCGGATTGTCACATAAGGCAGCCACAGATGCGGATCCGACGCATGTGTGCGGTCCGCAAGGCCCGTGCCGCCGTTGGGCGCGCGATGCCACCATTTGCAGGCGTCGCCCTCGATATATTGATGCGCGGCGTGCAATAGGATTTGCGCGCGGGCGCGTTCGGGCGCGAGATGAATGAGCGGAATGACGTCTTGCAACTGGTCGCGATAGCCCGTCGCGCCGGAACGTTGCGCTGGGCCCGTGCGTCCCCAAAGACGCGCGGCGAGCAATTGATAAGGCAGCCAATCGTTGACGAGGCGATCGAAATCGGGACGGTTGGTCTTGATTCGCAACACCGATAGCCGATCGTCCCATGCGCGCGCATTCGCCTCGAACGCGGCGTAAGCGTGCTCGGGATCGCGCGCATAATCGGCAAGCCTCTTCGCTTCTTCGATCGACGTCGTCTGTCCAAGCGCCACGACGACGACGGCCTCTTCTCCAGCCGGCACGTCGATCGCGCAATTGAAGGCCGCGACCTTTCGTTCATGCGCGGGCGCCCCGGCGTCAGGATGGCCGTGCTCGACCATATACGGCAGGTAAGGGTCGCGGCTTTCATGCCCGAGGAAACGGCGACGGGACGTCTCAGCAAACTCCGCCGGCAATGAAGTCGTCACAAAGGCCCAGCCCTGCACGAAATTATTGCGAGGATTGCGGAAGTAGATCGAATGCACATTCTCGTCGATGACCGACTCCAGCACGCCGAGACTCTCGTTTGGCGTTTCGGCCAAGACAATTTCCATCGCCGGCGTAATCTGCAATAGCCGCTCGTGCAGAGTCTTGTTGCGAATCTTCAAGATCTTGAACTCGATCGGCTGCGTGGGACTGACGAAAACCGTCATCTCGAGTTCGAGATGATCGCGCTCGGCGCGATAGACGGCCGAGCCGAGAGAAAACGTCACTTCATATTCAGCATCGCGACGACGTAGCGGCACGAAGGTCGGACTATGCGCATCAGTGCGCGCAAGATCGTAGACGTAGAACCTTTGACCCGCAGGGGCCATGCGGCCCTCGCCCATGCGAAACGGCGTAAAACTGTTCAGACGCGAGTTGCCGTGGAACGAAAAAATCTCGCCGTCATTCGTCAGCACCGCGCCCTGCCCGAAGGCGTTGGCGATAACATGGGCGAACGGACGCGGCGTGCCTGGCGCGACCGTCACGCTTCGTCCGTCCTGCGAAAAGGCGTAGCGGGGCTTCTTCGGCGGGGGCGGCAATATGAGCCGGCGGCGGCGCGATAAAGCTTGGTTCAGCGTCTCAGGCGCGATTGGCGCAATGCGCAGATGGCGCGCGATCGAGTCCGTCGCTCGGCCCATATCGCGGGCCCATCCATCGACGATGATCAGCTCCGTCGCGCCGCTGGCCGCAAGTTCGATTTCGACGCGCAGACTGGCGCACGGCTCAAAGCCGTAGAGCAGCCCTTCGTCATTAGGGGCGCGTGGCGCCGCCAGGCCATGAAGGCTGTCCGGCGCGTGCACCGATCCCATTCCGTAAAAACGCGACTTCACGTCCTCATAGCCGAGGACCGAAATCTTTGCTTCCGCGCCGGCGCCGATGGCGTGAAAGCCGATCTCAGGCGACAGGCGACGATCCGACTGACGGCGCGCCCCGCCTTTGAGCAAGCGGTTCTGCGCGAAAATCGCGTTCAGCGAACGGACGTACCAGGTGCCGATATGAATGGCGTTATAGGCGGGGTCGCGAAGCTCCACGCCTGTCTCATTGAGCACCCATTCGCGCAGCGACGCGAGAACCAGTTTACGATGGCGCTGCTCGAGATTGACGATCTTGAGCTGGGTGACTTCGACCGCTTCGTCGGCCGCGAGCGAAACTCGCGCTTCGACAGCAAATCCATTGCGCTCCGCCATGAAGAACAGGCAGTTCTCGCCTGCGTCGGTGAGCGACGCCTGAGCAGCTCTACAACGTGTCGGCGCCTCGCCGATCGACCAAAGCTCGCCACCATCTTCGCGCAAGAAAAGGAAGCGTCCGCGCGGATGCGCATGATCGTCCGGGCGCCGGGTCAAGTCGATCGGAGGTCCACCGCGCGCCACGCCTTCAATGCCGATGGCGCCCTGTCCGTCCTGAAACCACTCGCTGGTCATTAGGCCATTGGTGAGCTTCAGCGGGCGGGAGCCAGGAACGCCGCCTGCGCCAGTGATGCCTTCGATCGTCACTTTCTGTGCGCGCGCGAGCCGTCCAAGAAGAAAGATGACGAGGCCAAAGGCGACGAGCGCCGCATAAATTAAATAGCCGCTGACGAGATAAGCGTAAGACGGAGGCCGCGTGTGGGCCAACTGTTCAGAGGCGCTCCACGCTCTGTCCCAATCGACGCCGCGCGGAATGTAGAAGGGCAGCAAAAGCGGCGCCCATGTGCCGAACCGACGGATGCCTTCCGGGATCGCCCTGCTCGTCTGCGACTTTCCAAGAAAGCGCGCGGCCCTTTCATCCGCGACGTCGCCGCCGACAAACGAAAGATTGACGAGCGTCGCGACCCGCAATCCCATATGGTCGAACCAGATCAGCACGCGCAGCGCGTCATAGGCGAGGAGCGCCGTGAAGATGTCGAGGCTCCAGGCGCGGAAGTCGGAGTCCGGCAGGATGTAGCTCATCCAGCTCGCGACGCCTGTTCGGATGAGTCCGTCCTGATTGTACCAGGCGGGGTCCGGCGACGCCTTCAGGAAGGAATAGATCACCGGCGCCATCCAAAGGCCCCAACGCAGAACGCGCACGGCGTTTTCGATGAGCATGTCGAGGCCTTGCCAGCTCGCGAGCTGGCGAAGCGGCTGCAGGCTGCGCTCGACAAGCGCGGTGAGGAAGAAAAGATTGATCGAAAAGAGCGGCGCCGCGAACACCCATTGAATGACGCCGGAGAATGACTCATCGAAGAACAGCCTCACGCCGCCGTCGACCTTGCCGAGATCCGTCGCGCCCCATTTCGAAAAGAGCGGGCGAATAATGTATTCATTGACGGGGCGCCCATCGGCTGCGTAGTCGAGCGACGTATAGGCGAAGAATTTCGCGACGATCGTTTCGACCTGCCCGGCGTCCAGGTACCAGGCGACGGCGCCGCCGACGAGCGCGCCAAGGAGCACGCCCAGCGAATAGACCCGCCAGCTGCGCAGATGCTGCCGGCGTCCTTGCGTCAGCGCTGCAAGATCAATCGCGGCGTCGACGCCGGCATAAGCGAACGCGCCGGTCAGCGCTCCGAACAGAAACCGGTCGCCGCCGCTCGCGGCCGGAAGCCCGATCATTAGAGCGAGCGCGACGGCCGCGCCTGCTACCCCGCCACGAAAATAGTTGGAGGGATGCAGATAGAGCTCTTCTACCCGCCCAAAGAACGGCGGCGTCGAGTCGGTGCTCTCGACGATCGCGCGCGCGAGCGGGAAAAGCGCCGCGCCGATGAGCGCCCCGCCGATCGGCCCTGAAGCCGAAAGCGCCGCCATCGCCGGCGCGAAGGATATGCCCAGTTCTGCCGCAAGCAGCAGCGCCATGAACACGAAGCCGTAGACGGCGCCTTTTTCCGCGCCCGTTCGCCAGTCGTGAAACACCACGACTTGCAACGAAGGCGTCGCACGCAAAAGGCCGGCCATGGCCTGCGTGACGAGATAGGTTTGCCCCCACAGGCCCGCTTGCGCGAGCGCCGCCGCAGCCGCCGCGATCGCCGCCGTCAGCGGGTAAGGCAAGTAAGGCGCGACGAAATAGGAGACCGAGGTCGCGATATAGGGCGTCAGCGACGCGACGAAGGCAGAGGCGAACAGAATGCCATGCGGACGCCATTGGTGGGGAAGAAATCGACCGAGCGCCAGAGGCACGCCGACGACGACAGCTTCATTGAGCAGAAACAGAACCAGCGTGCGCCCCGCGATGTTGCGAAAAGCCTCCGGCACATCGAGGCCGAAGAGCAACGCGCCGCCGACTTGCGTCACGGGCGGCGAGCCGAGCGCGATGAGGAGGCTGAACTGAAGCGGCAGAACGAAGAGCGCCGCGCGAACCGCCATGCGCGAACGCGCTCTAAGCGTCACGACGCCTGCGAGATAAAGAATCGTGGCGGTCGCCGCGCCAACGGGTGAGAAGCGGAACAGCTCGGCGAAAGTTTCCGGCGACCGCCACAACATGCTCGAGCGATCGCAGAGCAAGGTGAAAATCGCGACGGCCAGGAAATCGACCGCGAAATCGGCCGCCTGGCGCGCGCTCTCAGACGAGCGACGCAGAACAAATATCGCGGCGCCGGCAAAAAACCCCGCGACGATCGCGTGTTCGCCGCCGCCAGCCGCCTCCAGCGCGGCGAAGGCCGCAAAGCCCATGCCGATCAGGATGCGCTCAAACAATGCGCTGTTGAGATCCGATTCGCCTGGAGTGACGGCCATGAACTCCCTTCTCGGCTTACGTTGAATCGACCGTTTTTATCGTTAATGATCGGAATCAGCGGCTATCGTAAGGAAATCCCTTGCCGGAGGCGGGAGAAAAAGTCGACTCCCGCGTCCCTTCGTCGCGCTCCCGCTTCGCACCGTCCCGGAGAGCCGCTATAGTCCACAATGCTTTATCGCCCCGGCCGCGCCACGAGGGCTTCAGCGAGTGGACGAAATGGAAGAGCCCCTGCCCGCGCCGCCAGCCGACGCCCGCGACGCCGTCCAGCGAAACGCGTCCCTGACGCCCGCTGAGCGTCTGACGATTGTGACCGAGCGAGAGCGTGCGGCGCGTAGGGGAACAAAAGGTCCGCTGGACGAGCGCATGGCGAATCTGGCCGACGCGCTTCGCCGCGCGCGCCTTGAGAACGCCGAGCGTTCCTCAGCTCTGTCCGATTTACGCGCAGGGGAAATCGCCCGACTGGAGATGCTCGGCGACGCGCTGACGCCGGTATTGGCGCAAGTGCCGCGCGACTGCGATATTTTCGACGTTGGGGTTGCGCCGACTGAACGGCCGCGGCTGTTCATCGACCAGATTGGCTTCGTCGAGATGGATCGCGACCGGCGGACATACCGCTTTCTACAGGACACGCGTCACGGGCGAGTGACGCTTCGCGAAAGCGACAGCGTCGACGAGATCGTCGACGCAATTACCGGCTACATCGCGCATCGCTTGATCGAGCGCGAAAAGGCTTTGGCGGTCGATTACGCGAGCGGCGGAGCTGCGCAAGCGCTCGGCGTGAAAATCTCTGCGCCGCGCGCAAAAGACACGTCGTTCACGGGCAAAGTCTCTCGCGCGGCTGCATTCATAGCGGAATTTTTTGGCGCAGCCGCGTTCTTCGGCCTGTTGGCCGTTTTGGCGGCGTGGGCCTATCGCGTCTATTTCGAAGGCTGACTAAACAAGAACGCTCGTTGTCGGGGAGCGAACGCTTTCTCTACCGAGCGTCGGGAATTTCGTAGCGGACGTGCTTCAGTCCTTCTGCGAACTCGGCCATTAGCCTCTTACGATTATATGTTCCTTGCGCCGACCACGGCATGCTCCAGGTTTCACAGCTTGATGGATTCAAGCTCGACGATCTCTCCAGTCTCATCGAAGCCGCGCCTGCGCAGCAGAATGTTCAGACCCTCGTCCTTGCGCTCGATCTCGTAAAGATTGTAGGCGGCGCCTGGATAGTGTCCGCCAGGCTTGGCTGAAGCCGACGCCACGCCAACAACAGGCGCAAATGCGTCGGGCCCGGTCAGATGGTGCAGGCTCGGTTTGTGATTATGCCCATGCAGAATGAGCTCAGCGCCATGACGGGCGATGATGTCTTCGAATTTCGTCGCGTCTTCAAGCCCCCGCAGCAGCCTCGCGCCGCCGACATGCGGCGGGTGATGGAGGCAGACGACGCGCGCAAGCCCTTCCGCTTTCGCGCGGTCCAGCAACTCCGCGAGCGCCGCCAGCTGCGCGGCGCCGAGCCGGCCGGAGGCGACGAAAGGCGCCGTCGGCACGCCTGTGTCGAGTCCGATCAATGCGACGCCGCCGCGCCGGCGCAAATATGGAAAGGCCGCGCCTTCAGTCTCGCTTGTCGTCCAAGGCGCGAAAACTTCGTGAAGAAGGTCCGTGACGCTTGCCACATAGGCGTCGTGATTTCCGGGCGTGAAGCTCACATCGCTTGGCGCGCCAAGAAAGGAGAGCCAGTCCTTGGCGAGCGCGATCTCCCCGGGAAGTCCGATGTTGACGATGTCGCCGGTCATGACGACGTGATCTGGCGTCTGCGACTTCATGTCCGCCACTATTTTGGCGAGCACGCCCATGTCGTGCTGATCGCCGCGTTTGTAAAGCCAATTCACATAGCCCGTGACGCGTTTGCCAAGGAGCTCGGCGAGATTTGGACGCGGAATTGGACCGATATGAGCGTCGGACAGATGCGCGAGTCGAAAATTCAAGAAAGCCTCATGTTCCTCTAAGCCCGTTCAGCTGCGGCGCTTCTCTGTTAGAATGGGCAGGCGATTGCTAGAGCCTTCGCACATTCTTTGCCATAGTTTCGGCAATCGGAGCCAGCTTTGACGGAGCAAAAACAAGCAGGCGAAACGCGTTCGCCGCGAGATCGTCTCGCGTTGAAGCTTATAGCTTTCGGCGCGCGGTTTCAGCGTTCCATGACTTTAGGCGTGCGCGGCCTTGTGCTTGACGATCAAAACCGCGTGCTGCTCGTCCGTCACACCTATGTGAGCGGATTCTATCTGCCGGGCGGCGGCGTCGAAAAAGGCGAGACGCTGATCGAGGCGCTCAAGCGCGAACTCCACGAGGAGACGAATGTCCAGCTCGACGAAACGCCCGAACTTTTCGGATTGTATTTCAATCGGCGCTTCTCGATTCGAGACCACGTGGCTCTTTACGTCGTGCGCTCTTTTCGACTGACGCAGCCGCACGCGCCAGATCGCGAAATCGCCGAGGCCGGCTTCTTTGCGCTCGACGCTCTGCCGGCCGATACGACGCCCGCGACGCGGGCGCGCATATCTGAGGCGTTGGAGAAGGCGCCCATTTCACCCTATTGGTAAGGCTGGCGACTGAGTTTGACTGGCGCAGGCGGCTTCAGCGAGGATGCGTAAATCGCGCCAGCCATAGGCGAGATCGGGAAGGACAGCGCCCGCGACTTCCCACACGCCTTCGACGCCGAGAGGCGCCGCGCCCAGCGCCTCGTAAAAGCCGCGCGCCTCAGCCGCGTCACGCAACACCCACACCGCGGCGGTCGCGCAGCCGATAGACATCAGATGTTCCGCGAGCCGCGCCATTAGGCACCTGCCCAACCCACGGCCTTGGACGCGCCTCAGCAGATAAATCGACGCGATATCGCCGTCGAAGCCAAGCGGAACGAGCTTCGTGTTGGACTGGCGGCTGCAGCGGGCGAAGCCGACCGGAACTTCGTCTTCGAGAGCGACGAAGACGGCCTGATCGCCTTCGCTCGAACCGATCCGTTCCAGCCAGCGCCGCGTCCAATCGTCGAGGTCGATGTTTGCCAGCGCCTCGGCTGGCATGAGCCCGGCGTAGGTCTCGCGCCAGGCGGTAGCGTTGATCTCGGCGATTGAGCGGGCGTCCTCCAAGTCTGCCCGCCGCAAGCGATATTCCGCCATGAGCTTCCCCTGCTGCGCAGATATCGCGCCGCAACCCGGCATTTTGCGGCGCAGAGAACGCGTGATATGGCCTGCGCATAGATCACGCTGCATTTGGACGGAATCGCCCAAATGCAGATAACGTGATCGATTCCAAAAGTTTAGAGCGCGCTCTACGCAAAAAACCGGTTACCGCTTTTTCGCAGCGCGCTCTAAGGTCAAGCCGCAACATGATCGATCTTGCCGTTAAATTTGGGCCGCTGACGGCCGCCGACGACGCGCATATCGACAAGCTCGATGAGCGCGCGTTCGGTCCCGGCCGATATGCGCGCACGGCCTATCGCTTGCGCGAAGGAGTCGAGCCTGATCGTTCGCTGTCCTTCGTCGCGCGGATCGGCACGCTGCTCGTCGGCGCCAACCGCATGACACCGATCCTTGTCGGCTCGACGCCCGCGCTTTTGCTTGGACCGCTGACTGTGGAGCCGGCGTTTCGCCAACAGCGCGTGGGCGAGACGCTGGTCAAATATTCGCTGGACGCCGCCCGCGAAGCCGGACATGGCCTCGTCCTGCTTGTCGGCGATGAGGAATATTACGCGCGCCTTGGATTCGCGCGCGTGCCGCGGGGCCAAATCACCATGCCGGGGCCGGTGGACCCGGACCGCCTGCTCTATTGCGAACTGCGCCCCGGCGCCCTTGCAGAGGCGAATGGCCGGATGCGGCGCATATGACGACGCGCGCCCAGACCATCGTCCAGAAGTATGACTCACTCGTCGCTCAAGGCGCGCTGGAGCGCGACGCCTCGCAGCGCGCGGCGATCGAGAAGCTTCAGACGCTTGCCGACGCGCTTTCGGGCCGAACGCCGAACAGCGCCAAGTTGACGCAATCGCTTCTTGCGAGATTTCGCCGTTCGACGCAGCGCCCACGCGGCCTTTATCTCTGGGGGCAGGTCGGACGCGGCAAGACCTTCCTGATGAACCTGTTCTTCAGCGAACTTTCGGTCGAGAAGAAACGGCGCGCTCATTTCCACGCCTTTATGGCGGACGTGCACGATCGTCTGCATCGGCTACGTCTAAACCCGCGTGCTTGCGAAACCGATCCCGTGACCTGTGTCGCGCGGGAGATCGCGCAGGAAACGCGCGTGCTCTGTTTTGACGAATTCGCAGTGAATGACATTGCGGACGCCACAATATTGGCGCGTCTTTTTTCCGCGCTGCTGGCGTCAGGCGTCATCATCGTCGCCACGTCCAACCTCGAGCCATCGCGACTTTACGAAGGCGGCCGCAACCGCGATTTATTTCTTCCGTTCATCGCTCTGTTGCAGGAACGAATGGACATTGTACGTCTCGAAGCATCAAGCGATTATCGGCAGCGGCGCGGAGATCTTGGGCAAATCTATTTCACGCCCGCTGATCTGCGCGCGAGAGCTGCGATCGATGCGCTGTACCCGACGCTTGCCGGCGGCGCGCTGGAGTCGCCGACGACGATAGAAGTCAAACGACGGCGCATCGACATCCCTCAGGCGGCGGGCCGCGTCGCGCGCCTCACCTTCGCGCAGCTTTGCGGTCAGGCCCTATCGGCCGCCGATTACATGGCCCTTGCCGACAACTTCGAGGCGCTGATCATAGAAGACGTTCCAGTACTGGCGCCCGAACAGCGCAATGAGGCGCGCCGCTTCATCACGCTCATCGACATTCTTTACGAAGCGAGAATTCTGCTGATCGTTTCCGCTGCAGCCGAACCCTCCGAGCTTTACCATGCGGCCTTCGGCGCGGAAGCGCGCGAATTCGAGCGCACGGCGTCGCGGCTGATTGAAATGCGCGGAAAGGATTATATCAACGCGCGCGACGCGCTCATGGCTTCGACATGCATTCCTTGATGTCGCTTTCCCTCTTCATCAACTCGAATCGATCGGCGCAATAGCGTTCGAGATCTGGCCGTTTCGACGGATCGGTCGCCGCGGCGCGAATGCCGACCGCGCCGTCGAGCAGCTCTTTTTGCGCCGCATGAACCTGTCGCGGGGGCAGTTGTCCTGAACACGCCTCATAGCGCTTCAGCAACGCGTCGCATTGCGGGACGCCGGTCGGGTCAACGGCGAATGCGGGCGTGGCGGCGAGAAGGAGCGCGAGAACGAAACAATGCTTCACAGTGCGTAACCCTTCGGTTTGCGATCCGCGGGTATAGCATGTTCGCCTGCATGGAAGAGCAAAAGACGACGGCGGGCCTTTCTTGGGACCCGCCGCCTTAAATCTCCGACGCCTATGTCTCGCGTGCGCCAGAGAGAACTGGCTACAAACCTGCCAAATAGCTCGTCGGATCGACCGGAGTAGAGCCTTTGCGCAGTTCGAAGTGAAGCTGCGGCGAGCCAACGTTGCCCGACTGGCCGGATTTGGCGATCGTCTGGCCGCGCTTGACCTGATCGCCACGCTTCACGTCGAGCTCGCCGTTATGGGCGTAGGCGGAGACGAAGCCATTCGGATGGCGAATGAGCACGAGATTGCCGTAGCCCTTAAGCTCGTTGCCGGCATAAGCGACGACGCCGCCCTCCGCAGCCTTGACCTGAGTGCCTTCAGGCACCGCGATGTTAATCCCGTCATTGCCGCCGGAGGAAAACCCCTGAATGATGCGGCCGCGCGCCGGCCAACGGAATTCAGGCTTGCCGTCGTCGGAAGCGACTGTTTTCGCGTCGTTCGCTGGAGGAATTGAGGCGGTCGCGGTTGTGTCGAGCTTCCGCGCGCCGGCCGTCTCCGGCGCCGGCACGGCGGTCTTGCTCCGAGCGTCGGCAACCTTCGACTCGCCCTCCGCGGGTGGCGAAGCGCTAGCGCCCCGAACGATCCGCTCGGTCTTGACAGGGCGAGCCGGCGTCGCTTCGGCGACACGCGGCTCGGCTTTGCCGAGCGTCTTCTCGGTTGCGGGCTTAGCCGCGACTTTGGCTTTTTCCAGTTCAGACTCGGTCTTCCGCAAGGGCCTTGGCTGCTCCGCCGATTTGGCGGCGGCCACAGGCTTCGGCGAAGCCCCGATTTTTGCGGCCACAGGCTTGGCGCCCGGCGCGCTCGCCACGGCCGCTGGCGCCGCCCCGGCGCGATAGACGGGGATCACCAGGCGAGAGCCCGGCTGAACCTGAGACGCGGCGTTAAATCCGTTGGTGCGTAGCAGGGCGTCCGCGGGGACGCCGTAGCGGGTGGCGAGCAGCGCCGCCGTTTCACCCTGGGCGACGACGATCGGCGTGCCGCCTTCGGCGCTCCAATGACCATTGCCAGAGGCGGCGGCGACACGGCCAGGTGATGTGGCTGCCGGAGCCGGCGCGTGGGCCGCAGAGGCGGCGACCGGAGCGGACGCGCTGGCGTTCGGCGCCGGCAACGGACGGGATTCTACCGCGGTCGACGGCGCGCCCTGCGCCGGAGCGGAGGCGATCGCGCCAACCGGCGCGCGGTCGACGCCCCGCGAGGCGGTTTTGACGCCGTTCGAGAACGGATCAGAGAAGGGATCGCCCGCGAAACGTGAAGCGTCCGAGCAACCGGCAAGGGCAGCAACGCCAGCCGCCGCCAAAAGACGCCCTGCGGCGCGTGAATAAGCAAATGGACGCTTGATAGCCATGACGCGACCCACCCGAACGCAACATTGAACGGCCTATGGGTAACAGCGCGGCGGTTAAGGAGGCGTTTAAGATGAATGCGAAGCGTACGCGACTATGAAAATTTTCAACGTTAGGACTCTGGCCTTTCAGAGCGCCTGAGCAAGGCCGGGAATCGCTGGTCCCAAACGGCAGGGACCAAAATCGGTCTCTCGCAATTCGCCACCCTCAATGAGATCAACCTTAATCAATCGTTCCTTCGCGCGCGCGCCGGCCATGGCGTGCTCTCTTCGAGCGAAGAGCATAAGGCCGCCAGGCGCAAGCATCTCGATGAGCGCCGCCGGCGCGGCGATGACCGAAGCCTGAACGATGATCCGGTCGAAGCGCCCCAGTTCGCGCGGCGGGTCAAGGCCGTCGGCGTAGATCGCCTTCGCGTTCGTTACGCCGTGGCTGACGAGGCGGCGCGAGGCTTCGATCGCGAGCGTCTCGAACCGCTCCAAGCTCACGACCTCGCGCGCGAGCTGGGCGAGCGCCGCGGCCCCATAGCCGGACCCTGCCCCGACCTCGAGCACCCGATGCCCGCGACCGACCCGCAACGCCTCAAGCCGCCGGGCGAGTTCGACCGGACGCGACATGGTCTGGCCGCAGCCGATGGGCAGGGAAAGATTGCGATTGGCGAGATCGCGAAAACGATAAGGCGCGAAGGCCTCCCGCGGCGTTGCTTCAATCGCGCGAAGCACAGCCAAATCCCGTACGCCCGCCTGGCGTAAGGTCAAGAGCAGCGCCGCGCGTTCCTCGATTTCGGCGGCGCGGCGCTCGTCCGTCATTCCTTGCCCTCGAACGCCGCCGCGAGTCGCGTCACCGTCGGGTGATCGGTGAAATCGAGTTGCAGCGGCGTGATCGAGATCTTCTTTTCTTCGAGCGCCAGCAGATCGGTGCCCTGCCCCGGCTTGAAGTCGCCGCGCTGGAAGGAAATCCAGTGATAAGGATTGCCGCGGCCGTCCTTACGGTCCTCGATGTTCATGATGTCGCTGCTGCGCCTGCCCTGCATGGTGATCGCGACGCCGGCGACCTCTTGCGGCGGACAGCTCGGGAAATTCACATTCATCAGCACATTCTTTGGGATGCCCGCCGCCAGCAGGCGGCGCACGACCTCAGCGCCATGCGTCTCGGCGCACTCCCAATGCACCATCCGGCGGTTCGCAAAAAAATCATAGACCTGAGAGAGCGCAATCGATGGAATGCCAAGAATCGTGCCCTCCATCGCGCCGGCGATGGTGCCGGAATAGGAGACGTCCTCGGCGATATTCTGGCCGCAGTTCACGCCGGAAATGAGGAGATCTGGCGGATGATCGAGCAGGAGCTTGCGCACGCCCATGATCACGCAGTCGGTCGGCGTGCCCTTCACGGCGAAATGGCGCGGCGAAATCTCGCGCAGCCGCAGCGGATCGTTGAGCGACAGCGAATGCGAGACGCCCGATTGCTCGAATTCGGGCGCGATGACAAAAATGTCATCGGTGAATTCGCGCGCGATCGCCTCGGCGATCGCAAGGCCGCGCGCGTGAATGCCGTCGTCATTGGTGATGAGAATGCGCATGCTTTCGCTTCGCTTGGCGGGCGTCTGACGAAACCCAGGTTTTCTTTGGACGATTCGGCTCTGAACGTCCACAATGACCCTAAACGTCCTGCCCCATTCTCTGGAGGAATTTTGATGCGCTTACGACTTGCGTTCCTGCTCGCCGGAGCGCTCGGCGTCGTTCCCGGCTGCGCCGTCGCTTTTGAAGCCTATGTCGCGGCGGTGATGCCGCTGCGCGTGAGCCCGAGTTCTGACGCGAGGCCGGTCACAACCATGGCGGCGAATATCCCCTTCAATGTCCTGGGCTGCGAACGCTGGTGTCAGGTGCAATATGGCGGGACCATGGGCTATGTCCCGGCCCCCCTTGTTATCCCCGGCGCGCCGCCGACAGCGCCCGGATCAGGCCTAGCGGGATTTCTGGCGGCGCCGGTGACGCTGAACTTCGCAGCGCCGGACCTGCTCAGCGACGGATATGCGCCGCGCGCGGATTACGGCTATGGCTGGACGCCCTTTTTTGGGACCTCGCCCGAAAATTGCGAATACCCCGCGGAACGAGCGGCCTGCGCCTCACGAAAAACCGTTCAACGGGAGAGGCGCGACAAGCCGCCCATGTAAGGCCGCAGAACGCGCGGCACGTCGACCGAGCCGTCCGCCTGCTGATAATTCTCCAGCACGGCGACCATGGCGCGGCCGACCGCGACGCCGGAGCCGTTCAGCGTGTGGACGAAGCCGATTCCCTTATTCTTGCCCTTGCTCTCGGCGGGGCGGTAACGGGCGTTCATGCGCCGCGCCTGGAAGTCGCCGCAAACCGAGCAGGACGAAATCTCGCGATACTTTCCCTGCCCCGGCAGCCAGACTTCGAGGTCATAGGTTTTTTGCGAGGCGAAGCCCATGTCGCCCGTGCAGAGAACGACCTTGCGATAGGGCAGTTCGAGAAGCTGCAAGACTTTCTCGGCGCATTCGGTCATCCGCTTATGTTCAGCGAGCGATTGCTCGGGCGTCGTGATCGACACCAGCTCCACCTTGTAGAACTGATGCTGGCGGATCATGCCGCGCGTGTCCTTGCCGGCGGCGCCCGCTTCGGCGCGGAAACAATAGGTTCCGGCGGTCAGCCGCATCGGCAATTGCGCTTCGTCGAGAATGGATTCGCGCGCGAGGTTCGTAAGCGGCACTTCCGCGGTCGGGATGAGCCAATAGTCGGCAGTCGGCAGCAGGGCTTCGGCAGTCGGCTCCGATTGCCCACTGCCGATCTGCCGACCTGCCGTCACTGAAAACTGGTCATCTTGAAACTTCGGCAATTGCGCCGTGCCGAACATGGCGCCGTCGCGCACGAGCAGCGGCGGGCTTACTTCCATATAGCCATGCTCGCCCGTATGCAGATCGAGCATGAATTGCGCGAGCGCGCGCTCTAACCGCGCCAGTCCGCCTTTGTTGACGACGAAACGCGCGCCCGAAATTTTCGCCGCCGTTTCGAAATCCATCAGCCCGAGACCTTCGCCGATTTCGAAATGCTCCTTCGGCGTGAAGTCGAATTCGCGCGTCTCGCCCCAGCGCGCGACTTCCACATTGTCGTTCTCATCGGCGCCGTCGGGAACTTCATCAAGCGGCGTGTTGGGAATGCTCGCGAGCGCAGTGTCGAGTTCAGCGATCGCGTAGCGCTCGGTTTCTTCGAGCGCCGGCCAGTTTTCCTTAATCTGTGCGACCTCAGCTTTAAGCGCTTCGGCCTTGGCCGTATCGCCAGCTTTCATCGCCGCGCCGATTTCTTTCGAGGCGGCGTTGCGCCGCTCCTGTGCGCGCTGCAATTCGCCGATCGCCGCGCGCCGCGCATCGTCAAAGGCGAGAAGCTGCGCCGACATCGGCTCGAGCCCGCGTCGCACGCGGCCGCGATCGAAAATTTCAGCGTTCTCGCGAATCCATTTGATGTCGTACATGGAGGCCCGGACAGTGAATGAGTGACAACAGACCGTCATGGCCGGGCTTGTCCCGGCCATCCACGCCGAGCGGCTTCGGTCAAATGACAGAGTATGCGCAACGGCGCCGCGTGGATGCCCGCGACAAGCGCGGGCATGACGCGGGGAGCCTCATTGCGCCACCTTCTCCCGCAGGAAGGAGAAGGGGTCAAGCGGCCAGATGTCGCCTATGATCCGCCGCTCGCCGCCGTTTGGGCCGCCGCGCGCTTCTTCTCGACGGCGCGCACAGCGTAGATCGACGCTTCGTACAAGAGCACGCCAGGGAGCGCCAGCGCGAGCTGCGAGAACACGTCAGGCGGCGTTAAGACGGCCGCGACGATGAAGACGAGCACGACCGCATAGCGCCGCTTCTCTTTCAGAAAGTCGGAAGTGACGATGCCAACCTGGCCGAGCAACGTCAGGACCACCGGCAGTTGAAACACGATGCCGAAGGCGAGCACCAGCGTCATGATCAGCGAAAGATATTCCGAGACGCGCGGCAGCAATTCGATCTGCGCTTTGCCCGGCTCATTCGCCTGCTGCATGCCGATGAAGAAACGCAGCAGATTGGGCATCACCAGAAAATAAACGACGAGCGCGCCGATCGCGAAAAAAATCGGCGTCGCAAAGAGGTAAGGCCGAAACGCCGAGCGCTCGTGCCGGTAAAGTCCTGGCGCGACGAAAGCGTAGATCTGCGCAAGCACGATGGGGCAGGAAAGAAACGCCGCCGAGAACAGCGCCACCTTGATCTGCGTGAAGAAATATTCCTGCGGCGCGGTGTAGATGAGCTTCGCCTCGGGGCCGGCGACCTGCGTGTAGGGAATGACAAGCAGATTGTAGATATCCTTGGCGAAGAAGAAGGAGAGCACGAACATCGCGAGAAAGGCGATCAGCGCCTTGATCAGGCGTTCGCGCAATTCCATCAGATGTTCAATGAGCGGCGCCTTGCTGGCCTCGATTTCGGCTTCGTCGGCCTCGTTCATGTGGCGGCCTTTTTCGATGAATCCGCCTGCTCAGCCGGAGGAAGACCAGAGTCCTCATCCGGAGGAGCTGCCGAAGGCCGCGTCTCGAAAGCCTCATCCTGAGGAGCGGCCGAAGGCCGCGTCTCGAAAGCCTCATCCTGAGGAGCGGCCGAAGGCCGCGTCTCGAAGGATGCGCCTGGCGCGCCTTCATCCTTCGATACGCCCTCCTCGCGATGAGGCGGTTGTGCCTGCAACGGCTCGCCTTTGATCGCGCCGGTAATCTGCTTGCGCGCTTCGGCCATTGGATCGAAAGCGCCGTCGAGCTTGACGCTCTCCTTTACGGCGTCTCTCATCTCGCTGACCTCTTTGCGCAAGTCTTCGAGTTCGGCCTCGCGCATCGCCTCCATGAACTGTCCCTGAAACTCCGCAGCCATGCGGCGCATTTTTCCCGTGACTTGACCGAGCGTACGCAAGACGCGCGGCAAGTCCTTCGATGGAATCGCAATCAGCGCGACGATGGCGATGACGATGAGCTTGCCGGGTTCGAGATCGAACATGTCGTTACCTGCTCTCGCCCCCACCCCAACCCTCCCCCGCTCCGCGGGAGAGGGAGCAGGAGCCGCCCATCATCCGCGCTTTACGCTGCTCGTAAGGGTCCCCACCCCCGTCCGAAGTGGGCTGTTGCCGACTTCGGGGTCGATGTGCAAATCGGGAACACCCGGTTTGCGTAGCGGGGGAGGGACAGGGAGGGGGTCGCCGCCCTTGAACTATACCTTCTTGCTGTCCGCCTTGTCGCTCTCCAGAGCGCGACGTTCACTCGTCTGGCCTTCTAAGGGCTTTTTGGCGTCATCGGCCGCGGCGTCGTCTTCCGACATGCCCTTCTTGAAGGCCTTGATGCCCTTGGCGACGTCGCCCATCACGTCAGAAATCTTGAACTTGCCGCCGAAGAGAATGAAGACGACCGCGCCGACAATGATCCAGTGCCAGATCGACAGACCGCCCATGGCGCGCATCCTTCCTAAAGAGAAGCCGGGACGACCGGCGTTTGCCCGGAAACTATGCGCCCGGCGGCTTAAAAACAAGGATGGGAAGCGCCAATCCCGCGCTCAGGGAGACGTGTTTAAGATGCTGGAATCCGTCGCCCTTGACTGCGTCAAGGCGCGGCGTCGTCAAAGCTCCTCGCCGTCTGGCTCCTCCGGAGCCTCGGGCTCGTCCGGGAACTCCATGTCGAGGAGCGCCGGCGCTTCGTCCTCGAGCGGCTCCTCGTCCTCGCGCAAGGAGGCGTCATCTGAGGGCTGCGGCACGCCGAAGCCTTTCGGCAGCCGGCCATCGAAAAGCCCCGCGCCCTTGAGTTCGTCGAGCCCGGGCAGGTCGCCGATCTGCTCCAGACCGAAATGCATCAGAAACGCGTCGGTCGTGCCATAGGTGATCGGCCTTCCTGGCGCCTTGCGCCGGCCGCGCAGTCTGATCCAGCCTGTGTCGAGCAGCACGTCGAGCGTGCCCTTGGAGATCGCGACGCCGCGAATCTCTTCGATTTCGGCGCGGGTCGTCGGCTGGTGATAAGCGATGATCGCCAGCGTCTCCAGCGCGGCGCGGGAGAGCTTCTTCTCCTCGACCTGCTCGCGCGCGAGAATCCAGTTGAGGTCCGCGGCGGTGCGGAAAAACCATTTCTTGCCGACGCGCGTGAGATTGACGCCGCGTCCCGTATAGTGGGCGCGCAGCCGCTCAAGGACGCGCTCGAGATCGACGCCCTCTTCGAGACGGCGCGTCATTTCGGCTTCGTCGACCGGCTCAGCGGAGGCGAACAACAGCGCCTCGATGATGCGCTCCGCTTCGCGAAGCCGGGCCTCGTGACGCGCAAGCTCTTCGTCGCTGTTCACGTCAAACAGTTCGATTTTCTCCGCAGCCTGCGCCACGACGCGTCCTCCTGAAATTCCGGGCTAAGACGCGCCCGCAGACTCATCCGCTTGCTCCAGTTCGCGCCGCCGCACCCAAAGCGGCGCGAAGTGCCGGTCCTGCCGCATGTCGAACCGACCCTCCCGCACCATTTCGAGAGACGCCGTAAAGGCCGAGGCGCGCACGGTGCGCGCCGTTTGCATGTCGACACAGTAATGCAGCAAAAAATCGTCGAGCACGGTCCATTCCGTCGCGACGCCAATGAGCCGTTCGAGGGCCTCGCGGGCCTCGGCCAATGACCAGACCGCGCGCTGGCGCAGCACCACGCGCGACGTCGCGGTCTTTTGGCGCTGCCGAGCGTAAGCCGAGAGAAGATCGTAGAGGCTCGCTTGGAATTTAGGATGCGAGATCGTCTCTATGCCTTCCGGTCCGCCGCGCAGAAACATGTCGCGGCCAAGCCGGGCGCGCTCGGTGAGCTTGTCGGCGGCGCGCCGAATAAGCTCCAACCGGCGCAAACGTTCTGCGAGCGCCGCGGCGAGATCGGAGGCCGACGGCTCGTCGCCTTTCGGCGGCTCCGGAAGCAGCAGCCGAGACTTTAAGAAGGCAAGCCAGGCCGCCATCACGAGATAGTCGGCGGCGAGTTCGAGACGCACGCGGCGCGCCGCTTCGATGAAGGCGAGATATTGCTCGGCGAGCGCGAGAATCGAAATACGCGCGAGATCGACCTTCTGGCGGCGCGCGAGTTCGAGCAAGAGGTCAAGCGGCCCTTCAAATCCGTCGACGTCGACGAGAAAGGCTTCTTCGCCCTCGCCGCGGGGCTCGTCCAGTTCGAAGGTCAGTTCCTGGGCCATATGGGCTTTACGCCTGTTTCCTTTCGCGAATCGGCGTCGCCGAACAATTCCGCCCGAGATTGGCCCCGATGGCCCGCTATCGCAAGCGCGGCCTGCGCTGGGGAAAGGCCGTCCACAGGAACCCCAGACCTAACAAAAACCAGGAGCGCCGACCCGCACAGAGTTCAGGCCACCGCGCCCATCGCCGCGTCGAACTCGCGCGTCGCCTCGGCTGCGTCGAAAGGTTCGATTTGCTGCACGCATTCGAGCGCCTTTTCGGCGCGCTTGAGGGCTGCGCCAGCGAGCGGCGGCGCGCCTTCGGCGACAGCCCGCGCCTCGGATAGGTCTCCGTTGCAGTGCAGCGCGATATCGCATCCGGCGCCGATCGCCCGTTCGGCGCGCTCGCGAAAGCTTCCCGAAAGCGCCTTCATCGAGAGATCGTCAGTCATCAATAGGCCATTGAAGCCGATATGGCCTCGGATGATCTCGCCCACGACCGCCTTTGACAAGGTGGCAGGCGCTTCCTGGTCGATACGCGTATAGACAACATGCGCGCTCATCGCCATCGGCAGATCGGCGTTCGTCTTGAACGGCGCAAAGTCGACGCGCTCCAGGTCCTCGCGGCTCGCTTCGACTGCCGGCAGCTCCATATGGCTGTCGGCGCGGGCGCGTCCGTGACCGGGAATATGCTTCATCACCGGCGCGACGCCGCCCGCCATCAAACCCTCCGCTGCCGAACGGCCGATCGCGGCGACGCGCGCCGGATCGCGGCTGTAGGCGCGATCGCCGATGATGTTGTGTGAGCCTTCAGCCGGCGTGTCGAGCACCGGCAGGCAATCGACATCTATGCCGACCTGTCTCAGATCATGCGCGATGAGGCGCGCGCCGAGCCAGGCGAGTCGTTCGGCCTGCGCTTCGTCGGCAGCCGCCAGTTCGAAACGCGCGGCGGCTGGATAGGCGCGCCAATGCGGCGGACCGAGGCGCTGGACGCGGCCGCCTTCTTGATCAACGAGAATAGGCGCGTGGCGCCCGAGAACGTCTCGAATTTCAGCGGTCAGACGGGCGACCTGCTTGGGCACGTCGATATTTCGACGAAAGAGGATAACGCCCCATGGCGCGGCGTCCCGAAGGAACGCGCGCTCTTCTTCATCGAGCGCGACGCCCTTTAATCCGCAGATGAACGCGCGCATGTCGGCGGGTCAGTTCCCCGCGACGAAGCACGCGCCGCCGGTCGCCTTCACCTTGCTGCAGATCGCGTTGGCCGATTCCTTGCTCACCCCTGCGACGCGCACGCGGTAGACCGTCTTGTCGTTCACAGTCGCCATTTTGAAGGTCGGCTTGAGGCCGCCGAGCTCCGCGCGATATTTGCCGACGATCGTCTTCATCAAAGCGCGTGCATCGTCCTCGCTGTCGGCTGCGCCGAACTGCACGGCGAAGCCACCTTTACTTAGCGAAGCGGCCTGACCAGCGTCCGCATCGGCGGCCTCAGTCGGCTCGGCGGAAGCGACTTTCGGCGCTGCAGGCTTGGGTTTGGCGATTTTCGGCGGCGTCGCCGTCGGTTTGGCTGCGCTCGCGGGCGTCGTCGTCGCGGCGGCGCCGCCGCTCGTCGTGGCGGGCGGAGCCGCCTCGGGCGCAGGTCGGCTTGCCACCGCGACGGCGGGCGGCAAGGCGGCATTGTCTACCCGGGTGCCATCGGGACGGACGGTGACCGTCTTGACCTTCTTTGGACCGGCAATAGCCGCTGGCGGCGGTTCATGCGGCAGATCGACGGGGCCGTTGCCGAGTTGCGCCGCGTTTGGCGCGACGGAGGGGTCGACCGCCTGCTCCTGATTGGCGACGACCTTCTGAACCGGCGCCTGCTCCTTGCGATCCAGAACGAGAGCGCCGCTACCATCGGGCGCCGATGCCTCGGCCTCGGCGCTCGGCTTTACCTTCACTGGTCCTTCTGGCGCGACGATCGTCGCAATTTCTCGGGATGCGTCAGAGCCGCTGCGATGCCAGAATGCGAAGCCGATGCTCAGAAAGGCGATGAGCGAGATCGCGACGACGGCGTGCCATGGCCGGAACCACGATCGCCAGCTCTGTCCATACCCTTGGTATGCCTCATCGTCCCGGCCATAATCGAGATATTGCGAATCCTCGCTCCACCCCGCTTCGGCTTCATAGTACGCTTCTCCGCCTCCCGCGTGCTGATGGTCGTAGCCAGGCGGCAGATCTCTGTAGTCGGCATCGAGCGGATAGGAGGGCTCCAGAGGCTGCTCTATCGAGGGCTCGGGATAATAGCCTGGTTCAGACGCCACGGGCGGCGCGGCGTCATAGGAGCCGCGCAGTTCGCCGGCCTGTGCACGAGCGCCCCGTGCTTCAGCGAGGATTCGGCCGTAGGGGTCGGACGCCGAGTTTTCACCATGCACCAACCGCGCAAGTTCGCTGAGCGGATCGTCGACGTGAGACTTTCGTTCGGAACCGCGCAGCCGCCGCTCGAATTCGCCCAGATCGACCGCCGGGCCTCTAGCAGATGTCTCGCGCATATTGCACCTCGCTTACTAATCTTTTGGGGCGCGAAGCAAAAATGAGTAAGCGCGTCCCGCGCTGGCTCTGGCCGCTCAAGCGTCTTGTTAGCGCATCTCGTCGGGGGCGCTCACGCCGAGCAGCCTCAAGCCTGACCCCAGGACGACCATTAAAGAACCAACCAGCGCAACCCGAGCGATTGTCAATTCTCTCTCATCTGACTTAACAAAGCGTAAGTGCGGCTGGTCTTTGCCGCGGTTCCAATGCGAATGGAATACGCTCGCCAGTTCATGCAGATAGAACGCCACCCGATGCGGCTCATGCGCCGCAGCCGCAGCTTCGATCGCGCGCGGATACTGCGCGATGATCTTGGCCAAAGCAAGTTCGCCCTCGTCTGTCAAAAGGGCGAAATCGGCTTCCGCCAAGCTTTCGGTTGAGAGGTCCATGTCGGGAAATGCGGCAAGCGCCTGCCGCATCGCCGACTTACCCCGGGCATGGGCGTATTGGACGTAAAAGACCGGATTATCCTTCGACTGCTCGATGACCTTGGCGAGATCGAAGTCAAGCGGCGCGTCATTCTTGCGATAGAGCATCATGAAGCGCACAGCGTCGACGCCGACCTCGTCAACGACCTCTCGCAAGGTGACGAAGTCCCCCGCCCTTTTGGACATTTTGACCGGCTCGCCGGCGCGCATGAGCTTGACGAGCTGGCAGAGCTTGACATCGAGCGTAACGCGCCTCTCGGAGAGCGCGGCGACGGCCGCCGTCATGCGCTTCACATAGCCGCCGTGATCGGCGCCCCACACATCGACGAGCGTGTCGTATCCGCGATCGATCTTGTCCTTGTGATAGGCGATATCGGCAGCGAAATAGGTCGGCGAGCCGTCCGATTTCTTTAAAGCCCGATCGACGTCGTCGCCAAAGA
>VGDT01000036.1 GCA_016869595.1 Alphaproteobacteria bacterium | reverse complement strand
GAGAAATCGCGGTCGGCGCTTACGCACAATGCTCGCGCAGCGGCGTCGCGCGGAAGCGGCGACGACCTCTTCGGCCGCGCCATCGAGCGTCTGCAACTCGCCTTCCTCTTCGGTGACGCGGGGCAGTCCAAGCCAGGCCGACCAATGACGCCAGTCAGCGGCGACGGCGCCGCAGTCTTGAGTTTCGCCGAGAAGAATATCGAGGTCGGGGTCGCTGTGCGCGAGCGACAGGACATAGCGCGGCGATCCATCTTCTCCTGACTGCACGTCGAGGGCGACGCCGCAGTAGGCGCTAACAGGCACCGAGATGACCATGGCGACGCCACTCAAACGACGCGCGATTAACACGTCGTTTCGGGTCATTCGGACGCGGCGGGCGCCGCCGTCGGCGCGGCGATCGCGTTGAACGTAAACCTTTTCCTCGATCCTGCGCGCGGCGTCGGCTTCAATCATCGATGGCTCCTTAGGGTTTGAATTCTTTTTCGGGGCCCAACTTGCCGCAGCCTTCTCGCGAAGACGCTAAAAAGGCTGGTGAACGCCGCGTAAATCATTGCTTTCTCGCGTGATTTAGGCGATGAGGGTGAAGTCCATGGAAATGAATTCGTTCAAATTGCTCCTATTCTGCGCAACGCGCCCGCTTGCGGGCGGCCAACGCCTCGCCTACTCCTCGCAATGATGGCCAAACAGGCGGAACTCGCCGCTTTTCTTCCTGAACTCGAGAGCGTCACGCGCAAGGCCGGCGACATCGCCATGGCCTATTTCCGCACGGGGCAGCGAACGACTGCCGCGGTTTCCTACAAGGGCGGCGGTTCGCCGGTCACCGAGGCGGACTTCGCTGTTGATCGTTTCCTGTTCCAGGAGATGGCGCGGATCGCGCCAGAAGCCGCGTGGCTCTCCGAAGAGAGCGTCGACACCGACGATCGACTTGAGAGCGACGCCTTGATCGTCGTCGATCCAATCGATGGAACTCTGGCGTTCTCGCGTGGCGACGCGCGCTGGTCGGTGTCCATCGCTCTGGTTGTTGGCGGCCGGCCCGTGGCCGGGGTCATCCACGCGCCGGCGCTTGGGGAGACCTATGTCAGCGGCCGTGGGCTGGGGGCCTTTCTCAATGGATCTCCTCTCATTGCGCCTCAGCGCGCGGAAATCGCCGGCGCGGCGCTCGTCGCGCCTCGCGCGATGCAGGACCGGCTGGCCCGGTCGCCGCAAGGATTTGTGATGGCGCCGCGTACGCCTTCGCTCGCGCTGCGACTTGCCGACATCGCCTCCGGCCGGCATGATATCGTCGTCGCGGGGCCTAATGCGCGCGACTGGGACATCGCCGCCGCGGACGTTCTCCTCGAAGAAGCGGGGGCCATGTTGAGCGAGCCGGAAGGCGTTGCGCTCACTTATAATCGCGCGTCACTCGCCCGCGACATGCTCATTGCGGCTCCAAATTCGCTCTTCGATGAAAGCCTCGCTTTGGCGCGAGAGGTCCTGGAAGGAAAATTATGAACAAGACGACGCAGGCGCCCTCGGTAAAGCAAGAGAAGCAGCTGCTGCATCTCGTGTTCGGAGGAGAACTCGAGACGCTCGACGGCGTCACGTTTCGCGACCCGAGCAAGCTCGATATCGTCGGCATCTATCCAGATAACGACAGTGCGCTCGCCGCCTGGAAAGCGAAAGCGCAGTCCACAGTGGACAATGCGCATATGCGCTACTTCGTCGTGCATCTCTACCGGCTGCTCGATCCGGACGTGGAGGAGCTATAATCCGCGTTCCAAAATTTGCCGGTTTTGCCAACGATATAATGTTCATTCCGGTTGGCCCGATGCGCGGAGAGGACGCATTCAGATGGGTCGTGCGGACCGGAGCACAGATAGCAGGAAACATGTCGCTTCTGAAATTGTATCGGCTGGCGACGATCGCGGCGACGCCCTTCGCCAGCACACTGCTCAATTGGCGCGCGAAGCTTGGCAAGGAAGATCCTGAGCGGCTTGCCGAACGCATGGGCGAGTCAAATCGCTCCCGCCCGCGCGGACGACTCGTCTGGCTGCATGGCGCGAGTCTCGGCGAAAGCCTCTCGCTGCTGCCGCTCATCGACCGTTTCATTCAGCGCGGACTCGACGTGCTCGTCACAAGCGGCACCGTCTCTTCCGCGCGCGTCCTTAGCGCGCGTTTGCCCGCCGGCGCCTTTCATCAATATGCGCCGCTTGACGCGCCCAAATTCATCGATCGATTCCTAGATCATTGGCGTCCCGACATCGCGGTCTTCGCCGAGTCGGAGCTTTGGCCCAATATCGTGACTGCGGTGCGCGCGCGCGGCGCGCCGCTCGTTCTCGCCAACGCCCGCATCTCGCGCAAATCGGCCGAACGCTGGCGCGCCATTCCGGGCGCGGCAAAATCCATCTTCGGCGCCGTCGATCTTTGTCTTGCCCAGGATTCTGACAATGCGGCTCGCTTTTTAGCGCTCGGCGCGCGTTGCGTGCGCATCGCCGGCAATCTGAAATTCGACGTGCCCCCGCCGCCTGCCGATTCCGCAAAACTTGCGGCGTTTAACGGCGCCATCGGCGCGCGCCCGGCTTGGGCGGCGGTCTCTACGCATCCCGGCGAAGAGGACATTGTGCTCGACGCTCATCTTGAGATGGCCGCGCAAACGCCGACGTTGCTGACGATCATCGCGCCGCGTCACCAGGAGCGCGGCGTGGAGATTGTCAAAGCCGCACGCGCTCGCGGATTGAGCGCGGCGTTACGTTCGCAGGAGAGCGAGCCGCGCCGCGACGTCAGCGTCTATGTTGTCGACAGCGTCGGCGAACTCGGTCTCATTTTCCGAAGCGTCGGAGTTGTCCTGATGGGCAAGTCGCTGCTTCCCGGCGGCGGACAAAATCCGATCGAGCCGGCGAAGCTCGGCTGCGCGATTCTTCATGGTCCCAATGTCGAAAATTTCACGGAAGTTTATGGCGAGCTTGCAAACGCAAAAGCTGCTGCGCGCGTAACAGACGCGGCTTCGCTGGCGCGGGCGGCGCATTATCTGCTCGCGGAACCGGCGCGCATGCGCAAGATGGGACGCGCCGCAGCGGAAACGGTCGAGAAACTCGGCGGCGCTTCGCGCGGCATCATGACCGCCGTCGAGCCGTACCTCGCGCAAATGGCGGTCGTGCAGCAATGACCGTCGCGCGCCTTCTCGCTCTTTGAAATGCGCGCGCCCGCGTTCTGGCGCGACGACGGCGCGACGGCGCGACTCCTGTCGCCGCTCGGCGCCGTTTATGGAGCCCTCGCCGGCAAGCGACTGATGCGCGAGGCGCCGCGCGCCAATTTGCCGACGGTCATGGTCGGCGGACTGACGGCGGGCGGAGACGGCAAGACGCCTCTCGCCATCGCCCTCGCAGAGCGTCTCCAAGCGGTAGGCGAGCGGCCGGCGCTGCTTACGCGCGGCTATCGTCGGCAGCGTGGAGGATCATCCCCTCTCGCTGTCGATCTCGATCGTCACAACGCAGACGACGTTGGCGACGAAGCGCTACTGCTTGCGCGCGTAGCGCCAACGATCGTCGGCGCCGACCGCATTGCGAGCGCAGGACTGGCGCAACGTCTCGGGGCGACCGTACTCATTCTCGACGATGGCTTTCATAGCCATCGCATCGCGGCCGATCTAACGATCATCGCCGTCGATTCAAATTATGGCGCCGGCAACGGTCGCTGCATGCCCGCAGGACCCTTGCGCGCGCCGCTCGACGCGCAGCTTGCGGCGGCGGATCTGCTGGTCCTCGTCGGCGACGGCGCGCGCGGTCAGGACGTCGCCGCACGCGCGAAGAAACCAATTGTCACCGCGAATGTGGCGCCCGATGCGCGCGCCGCCGAGGCGATGAAAGGGGCGCGCCTCGTCGCCTTCGCCGGCATCGCCCGGCCCGAGAAATTTTTCAATCTGCTGGAGGAGTGCGGCGCCGAGGTCACGGCGAGGGTCTCATTCGGCGATCACCACCGGTTTGCGCCAAGCGATTATGAGACGCTGTCGAGGTTGCGACACGAGCATAACGCTCGGCTCGTCACGACTGAAAAAGATGCGGCCAGAATGGGCGATCAGATTGCGACGCTCGGCGTCGATACCTTGCCTGTCGCCCTCGTTTTCGATGACGCCGCCGTCCTGGATAAGGCGCTTTGCGAGTTGCTTGAAGCCGGCGACGAAGCGCGCGCTTAGTCGGGCTTCTTCACGCCAAGCCGCATCAGCTTGGCGTGCGGCCCGCTATAAGGTTCCTGCAGATCGACGTTCCAGTAGCGCAAATCTTCGAGCGGAATTGGCTCGCCGGTCACGGCGCATCTCACATAGGCGCCCGGCTTGCGCACGCGATATTCGCCATCGAGATATTCGACGACGGCCTCGTCTGCAGGTTGAGGCTGACGTTCATAGCGGTTCATGCGCGTTCTCAAGCCGTAGCGCCGGGGAAATGGACGCCCGATGAGGCGCCTGAGCGTCGTCACGAGCGACCTCATCGGCGGTCTCGAACGCCCCTTTCGGCGAATTTCAACTCCTAAAACCATATCATCCGCAAATGCGCAAAGAAAAGCCCGCCAGGCTTGGGCGCGGCAGGCCTCGTCTCGTTCGCCGGGTTTACCAGTAGACCTTGGCGCGAACCTCAAACAGATTGGGATGCGCGCCGGTATAGTTGGCGCCGAGCAAAATGGGGAATTGACCGCCGTTATAGAGGTTCAACGGCGCGACGATGTTCATCACACGCGTCCAATTAAACTGGAACGCGAAGCCCACGTCCGGATACCAGTTTACGCCGAGCGTAAGATTTTGCTGACGGCCACCGTTAATACCGGCGTTGGCGATATATGTCCGCGCGAATGGGTTCGGCGTGACGAGGGTTGTCAAAGCGAGCAGGTTATAAAGAGTGTTCCCATTGTAGGGCCCGTTGTTGAGGTCCACGGAGCTGAACCGGGCAGCCAAACCCCAGGCGCCATATCCGCCAGCGCTGAGCGGATTTTTGATCTTGAGCTGACCGAAGGTCGCGCCGTTCTTATCGTGGATGTCATAGGACTGTGCGCCTTCTTCGCCGGTTATCCAATAGGTGCCCTGCACGTAGTAACCGTCGAAATAGGCCGACCGTCCGCCCGGATTGAATGGAACTTGAGAGCCGTTAACCGGGATAATGCCAGTTGCCGCCGCGGCTGATGTCAAATAGGTCGCTCGGTTGATCGCATTTTGGTCGCGGTTATAAAGAGCGCCGAAATATTCGGCCTGAATGCCGAACGGCCCGTGTGAGGCCGCCAATTCCACGCCGAAGGATTCCACGTTCTTAGTGCATTTGCCCGAGAAGGCGGAGCTGTTGAAGATGTTTTGTGGGATTGGGCCAACGATCGCGCCACAGGAAAGGTCCGGCGTGCCGATAAGCCCCTGGCCGAGGATATTGGCTTCCGATCTGACGCGATTGCCCAGCGCAAGAACGCGATCGTCATTCGCCGCCGTGGAGTCGTTTGGCTGGTGATAGCGGCCAGAAGCGCCCACGTGTATGAGATCATGCTCATTGTGGATCGGCGCATAGGTCAAGCGGCCTGTCAGGTCGAAATACTGCCCGCCGCCAGTAGCTTGGAACCAAGTGGTATTGGCGGGGAAAGGACCGCCGCCGCCCGCGTTGGGAATATAAAGTCGCGGAATTCCCCAGGTAGCCGGATAGCCGCGAGCCGGATTCTGGCTCGCGTTGCCGAAGCTGGTGCTGAAAATGCCGCCTTTGAAAGTCCAGTCGTCGCCGTAAGCGCCGGCTGCAAGGCCGATGTGGCGATCAGGCTGGAAGGTGTCGACGGCAAGCGAGCGCTCGATGAAGTCGCGATATTTTGAGGAATTGATCGCTTCGAGGCTGAAGGGCTCGAACATGCTGCCGACCATGATGTAGGCCGGATCCTTGACGAAGGGCAGCGCGAACAGCGGGCTTTGAATGCCGAAATAGGCGTCGCGAATTCCGCTCAGCACCTGATTGTTGCCGGTTATCTGCCCGGTTCCTGCAAAATCATATTGCAGCTTGTAAAAGTAGATGCTCGCAGCCCTGCCCTCGACCTCCAGGCGAAGCTGTCGGCCGCCGACCTGGTTGTCGAAGCCGTTGAGCGGCAGCGCAATGCCGCCGCCATCGATCAAGATTCGGCCGCCGACTTTGAAGCTGTATGCCTTGTCTTCCGTCTCGACGAAGAGGCCGTTCTTGAAGCTGATAAACACAGGCGGACGCGGAGGCGGATCTGGCGGCCCCTTCACGGCCGCGGCCTCTGCGACATTTTTCGCGCTTCTCGCCTGCGCTTTCGCCTGGCGCGCCTCCTGACGAAGCTTAGCCACCTCAGCCTCTAGCGGACGAAGTTTGGCGATCTGCGCTTCCAGCAAGCGCAGGCGCTCCTCAATTGCGGCGCTATCGGCTGCTCGCGCGCTGCTCATGGAGAGCAACACACCGAGCGTCGCCGGGGCGAGGGCTTGCATCGCCCGCCGAATTGCCAAGTCCAGCCTCGCGCTTACGTTTGCGTTCGGCAGACAAGGTGCGACTAAAACCTTAACAGGTAATAACCTTTGTCCAACTCCAAGTTTCATAGCTCAAATCCCCCGGTTAACTTTCGGGCGACAGTGAAGCCGACGCTGGATGACAGAGCCGTGACAATTGGGGGGTGCGGCTCAGTGTGACATCACGAGAGGCTAAGCCTGTGGCGCCATCGCCACAGTTCAAACGGTCTTCGAAATTGTTTTTTCGGCGTTTCCGGCCACCGTCGTCTGCGCTTAAACCTATAAAGTTGCAGACGAGTTCGGCCCCGGCGACCCGGTGGCCTCACTCATAAGCCCGCCGTGCGCAGCCGAACGACGCTGACGCCGCCGCCGCGTCGCTCAACGCAGATCTTGGTTGCGATGCGCTGTTGCAGCGAATCGACATGGCTGATCACGCCGACGCGCCTCCCCTGCCCCTGGAGAGTCTCCAAAGCGTCTATGGCGACGTCCAGCGTCGCAGAGTCCAGAGCGCCGAAACCTTCGTCGATGAACAGGGTGTCGACAAAGGAATTGCGCCCTTCGAGCCCGGCAAGCGCCAGAGCGAGGGCGAGCGACGCCAGGAAGCGCTCTCCGCCCGAAAGCGAGCGGGTGGAACGGCGCTCGTCCCCCAGATCGCGATCGACGATCTGAAGGCCGAGCGAGCCGACGTCGCCCGATCGCTCCAGGGCGTAGCGCGGCGCCAGCAACGCCAGACGCAAGTTCGCGAGCGCGACCAGATGCTCCAGCGTCGCCGCCTGGGCGAAACGGCGGAATTTGTCGCCGCTCGCCGAGCCGATCGCTTCATTGATCTCGCTCCAGAGTCTGGCGTTGGCGCGAACGTCATTGAGCTCCTCCGCAAGGGCCGTCGCGCGTCCCCGCGCTTCGTCGTCTTTCGCGCGCCGCTCGCCCAGCGCGCCGAGCCGCGCCGACAATTCATCGAGGCGCGTTGCGATGTCCTTTTCCTGCGCGGCAAGTTCTTCGCGCGACGTCTGATCAGGCGCGACAGCGCGCGCGTCGTCGAGGTCCGCCTGCCGCGCCGAGACGGCGGCTTCGGCCGCGGCGCATTCGGCCTCTGCGGCTTGAACCGCGCGACGCATTTCCGCCTGCTCTTCGCGCGACATCGCAAGGAGAGGCGCTGCTGTCGCCGCGTCGAATCCCGCGGCTCTGAGCGCCGCTACATAGGCCGCGCCCGCTTGCCCGGCGTGAATCGCCGCGACCTGTTCAGCGCTTGCATGAGCGGTAAGATGCGCCTCGCATGCGGCCCGCGCCTGCTGAGCCTCAGCGAGGCGTTCGCGCGCGGCGTCGCGCGTCTCAATCGCCGCTCTGCGGCGACTCTCCATGCGCGCACGATGCACGGCTGTCGCTTCTCCTTCGAGAAGCCGCGCGCGCTCGTCGCGCGCCGCAGCGAGATTCTTCGCGCGCGCCTGATGCTCGGATTTTGTTTCAGTCTCGCGCGCCGAGGCGCCATCCGCTTCTGCGGCAAGGCGCTCAGCCTTCAGGCCGATCCCGGCGAGCGTCGCGGAAAGTTCATCCGATCGCGCTTGCGCCTCTCGATAGCAGGCGCCCGCGGCTTCGAGCAGCCGGCGCACGGACGCCGCGTCACGGTCGAGATCCGCAGCCGAGACGTCGCAAAGCTGCAGATAAGGCGCAAGCGACCGATCAAGCGACTCGAGACGCTCGACGAGTCCCGCGCCTTCGGCTTGCGACCTCACGCGCGCATCGCGCAAAGCTTCCAGCGATTTTGTAAGTCCCGCACGTTCGATTTGGCGCGCATCAAGCGCCAGACGAATCACGTCGCGCTCTCCGCGCAGCCGATCCCGCTCTTCACGCAGCCGACGCGCAGCGAGGAGCTTTTGAGTAAAGGCTTCGCGCATGTTCGCGACAGCTCCCGCCAGTTCTGCGAGCTGCGGCGAAGCAGATGCGACTGAAGTCGGCGGCGCATTTTCAGGCGCCAAATCGCGTGCGCAATCAGTGCGCAGCAATGACGCATATTCCGTCTCGGCGCGCGCGCGGGCGACTTGCGCTTCCGCCGCCCGACGTGACGCGTCTCGGCGAAGCGCTTGCGCTTCCGCCGCACGCGCGCTCGAGGCGACGATCTGTTCGTCCAGCCTGCTGAATAATCGCCGCGACTCGTCTCGCCGCGCGCGCAAGGCGTCGATCAATTCGCTTGCCGCATCACGCTCGTTGGCGAAGGGGTGTTCGCGACCTCCGCAAACCGGGCACGGCGCATCGTCGCTTAGCGCCGCGCGCAATCGTAAGGCGTGTGGATCCGCCGCCGCGTCCGCCAGTTCGCCGAGACGCTCGGCGTCGGCGCTGCGCTCCGCATGTTGCGAACGCTTTGCGCGCAGATCTTCCAGGCTTTGTGAAAGCGCAGCTTCGTCTTGCGCGCAGCGCACACTGTCCTGATGCGCCGACGCCGCTGTGGCCTCCGCGTCGTCATAGGCGCGCGCATATCTGCGCAAACCTTCAAAAAGCTCTGCAGCGCGCGCGAGCTGGTCTGCGCGGGCGAGCGCCGCTGGTTCGTCGAGCGCGACGAGCGCGCGATCACGCTCTTCGATCTGCGCCGTCAGCTTTTCGTTAGCCGCTCGATCCTGTGCATCTCGCGATTCAAAATCCGCAAGAGTCGCCTCGCTCCGTTTGTGGTCGGCGATGGCCGATGCAAATGCGCGGTCGGACGCGCGCCTCGCCTGCGAAAGTTCGGCGCGCTTCGTCAGCCATTCCACGATTTCCGGCCAGCGTTCACTGAGCGGCCGCGCCGGCGCGAGGCGCTCAAGGTCAGCGACCGCCGCCTCTTTCTCGCGGTGGGCGCCGGCGAGTCGTTCAATCCTTTCGGCGCGTTCGGCGCGTTTCGTATCTGCACAGCGGGCGGCATCCTCCGCGACGCTCCGCGCCTTTAATTCCTCCTGCGCCAAATTGGCGAGGCGCGCGTCGAGCGCCGCCGCCTCGGTCCAGATCGGCGCGAAACGCGCAATCTCCGCCTCCGCCGCGGCGCACGCCTCTGCCGCTGACCGCGCCCGCGCTTCTTCAACGCAGAAATCTTCTTGCGCCGCGTCGGCCTTCGTTCGGGCGTCAATGGCTGCGCGCGTCGCCTGTTCTTTGGCTTCCTCGGCACGGCGCATTTCGTCGCGCGGCGCGCGCAGCGGTTCGACGCATGCAAGCGCTGCAAGCGTCTCACGCCTCTGCGCCACAGCCTCGAGCCCGCGTAAGGCTACTTCCCGCCCCGACATCGCCTGCGTAAGCTTTACTTGCGCCTGCGCCAGCGCATCGAGTTTTCTGAGTGTCTCAAGTGTTTCAGCGCGCTTCGCAGCGACCTTCGCGCGTTCCGCTTCGATCGCGAGAAGCTCGGCCTCAATCGAGCTGCGCTCCTCTTCCAACATCACGCCAACCTCGGCGAGGCGGCGTTCGACAAGCGTCGCCGCCTGTTCCGCTTCGCGCCAGCGCTCGTAGGCTCGCCTCGACAGCGCGCCATAGATTTCGGCGCCTGTGATCTTTTCTAAAAGTTCGGCGCGCTCCTTCGCATCGGCGCGCAGAAAGGCGTCGAATTCGCCCTGCGCCAAAAGCGCGGTGCGGCGAAACTGGTCGAAGGTGAGATCGGTCAGTTCGACGACGCGCGCGTTGACAGGCTCTATGCCGCTCTCAATCGCCGCGACGATCTCGCCCGCCTCGTCGATGCGCCACAGCGAACGCCCGCGCTTTTGCAGCGCGCCCGCTGCTTTGCCGCGCGCGCGCTGAAGATCGCACCGCGCCCGATAACGCAGCCCATCCTTGCCGATGAAATCCACCTCGGCGAAGCCGCGTCCGGCGCCGCGGCGAAGTATCGCGCGCGGGTCGCCTGGGCCCAGCGTCTCTCCGGAAGGATCAGGCGCGCCTTCGCTTGCGCCGGGAGAGACGACGCGTGGGAATTTGTCGTAGAGCGCGAGACAAATTGCATCGAGAATGGTCGATTTGCCCGCGCCGGTTTCCCCGGTGATGGCGAAGAGGCCCGCCGAGCGCAGCGGCTCGCTATCGAAGTCGAGCGCGAAGCCTTCCGCGAGACTGGCGAGATTGGCGCCTCTGATCGCCAGGATGCGCAATGTCACGCCTCCTGCAGAAGACGCTCAAAACAGTTGAAATGATCGTCCGTCGGGGCCACGCCATGGGCCTGCTCGTAAGCGTCTCGAAACAAATCGCTGGGCTTGCGTTCCGCAAGTCGCAGCGAAGCTGGCGCCGGAGCCTGCGCTTGTGGGCGCTCGACGCTGGTCGAAACGACGCGCAACGGAAACTTTTCGCAAATGGCGTCGAGCTCGGCTTTCAACCCAACGGCCGGCCCATCGACCTTGATCGCGAGATGCGCGAAGGGCCATGCCTCGATCGGCGCTGAGGCGTTCAGGGCAAGCGCTTCAAGCGCTGAGTCAAGTTGAGTGATGGACAGGGCGCCACGCGACGGCACGCGCAAATGAGGGACGACACGATTGAAGGCGGCATGTTCAATCGCGACAACGCCGGCGTCATCGATCTCCACTATGCTGACGCCATGCGCATAATCGATCTCGGTCTTCGACATCGGAATGAGCGAACCGGAATAGCGGATTGTTTCGCGACCGACCCACTGAGAGCGATGCAGATGGCCAAGCGCGACGTAAGCGACGTCGGTCGGAAAGATGTCTGAAGGAACGGCATGTTCGCCGCCGATGAGGATCCGTCGTTCGGAGCCTTCCGATTCGAGCGCGCCTAAAACGTGAAGATGGCCGGTGACGATGAGCGGCGCCGTTCCGATCTCCCGCCGCGCGCTTTCGACCGCTTCGCGGTAGGTCTCGCGGACGGCGCCTTCGTTCGTGACAGGCAAATCCGCCGCGCGCGGATAGGGCAAGGCGAGCAGATGCGCGCCGATGCGGCCGCTCGCATCGCGGATCGGCGAAAGATGCGCACGCGCGTCGAAGGCGCCATCGCGTCGCGCGAAGGCCCCGATCGACATGACATCCGCCATCTCGAACAATGCGCGCGGCGCTTCGAGCCGCGCCGCCGGATCATGATTGCCGGCGACGAGCGCGATGCGCGCATGCGGACAGGCGGCGCGCAAGTCGCGCAACGTATCGTAGAGCAGCCGCTGGGCGTCGGCGGACGGATTGAGGCTGTCGAAAACGTCGCCCGCCACGACCACAGCGTCGACCGCCCGCTCTCTCGCGATGGCGACGAGTTGCGCCAGCGCGGCGCGGTGCTCCGCTTCGCGCGACCAGCCCTGCAGAGTCGCGCCCAGATGCCAGTCGGCCGTATGAAGAAGGCGAATCACTCCGTAAGTAGGCAACAGGCGGACAGGCCCGAGCAAGCCGCGGCGCCATACTAGGCGCGGCGATCGCGGTAGGGATGCTCATTGCTGAGCGCCCCCCGCGCAGATCCGTACTCGCGGAATTCCCGCATACGGCTCCTACCTCGGGTGTTTGACGGCGAAGCGCGCCCGAGACCATGGATGAAGGATACGGGGCCTTGGGAGCCATTCCTCGGCGATTTTCCGCATCCGCTCCCATATGATTACGCCCCTTTGGCTACGGCGCGAGAGCGAACGTCGCCAACGTTTCATCACTTGGTCGCGGAACGTCTGAAGCGCTCGAAAATTCGTCGGCACTGCATGATAGGCGAGCCAGCCGGAGAGGATTTGCCACAGCCGTTTTCCCTGTTCGGCGATCGGCAAGTGCATCATCCTCCGCAGCTCCCCTTTGATTTCCTTGAGCTTGGCTCTCATGCGGTCGGCGCGCGACTTCCTCACGACGATGAATCGTCCGGCGCGCGTTTTCCCGCAGATGAACGTGAAGCCCAGAAAATCGAAGGTTTCCGGCTTGCCCTGGCCGCGTCTCGCCCGGGTCTGGGCCGCGAAGCGGCCAAACTCGATGAGACGCGTCTTGTCCTCGTGCAGTGACAGCGAAAACTCCCGCAGCCGTTCGCGCATCGCGTCCCAGAACGCCTTGGCGTCGCTCTCGTATTGAAAGCCGACGACGGTGTCGTCCGCATATCGCACGATGATCACGTCGCCTTTCGCCTCCCGCCGTCGCCAGCGGTGCGCCCAGAGATCGAATACGTAATGCAGGTAAACGTTGGCGAGCAGAGGCGATATTACGGCGCCCTGCCCGGTTCCCTTTTCCTCCACGACGACGATCCCTTCGTCCAGGACGCCCGCCTTCAGCCACTTCTGGATCAGGCGGACGATGCGTTTGTCGCCAATTCGATGCTCGACGAAGCGGACCAGCCATTCCTGGCTGACTTCGTTGAAGAACGATCGAATGTCGGCATCCAATATCCAGCTCACCTTCCTGCTCTCGATCCCGACGATCAGCGCGTCCAGCGCAGCATGCTGACTTCGCTTCGGTCGGAACCCATACGAGAACCCGAGGAAATCTTCCTCGTAGATCGCGTTCAGCAGCATGGTCGCCGCTCTCTGGACAATCTTGTCTTCCAGCGCGGCGACCGCGAGCGGTCGTTGCGAGCCGTCCGACTTCGGGATGAACCGGCGTCGTGACGGCAGCGCGCGATACGCTCCGCTCTGCACCCTCCCGTGAAGCTCCTCGATCCTGCGATCGAGGTCCTTCTCGTAGGTTTCCCACGTCATCCCATCCACGCCGGGCGCGGCGTTGCGCGCGAGCGCATAGAACGCCGTCCGCAACATGGGCGGATCGATGTGGTGCAGAAGCGAGGTGAACTTCTCCTTCTTCCTCTCTCTAGCCGCTTTCCGTATGCGTCCCAGCGCCTGTGACACGCTTTCCCGGTCCTGAGCCCGGCGCGTGCTTTGCTGGTTCGCATTTCCCTTGGTCCCCGCCCTTGGCTCCACCGGCTCCGCAACGGGTCGCCCCGCCTTGTTCGTCGGCTTCTCGGCTACTATGGCGGAGTCAGACTTCTCGCCTTCGTGCGTCAACGGCTACGGCTCCTCACCTTCCCGATGCGGACCTGCGGCGTCCTCCCGCAGGTCGAAGACGAGACCTCCCGGTTCCCGCGCAAGGAGCTTCCGCACATGCCAGGGTCTTCGACCACGCCGGACCCTCGAGGCGCTCGCGCTGGCGCGCCCCGAAGTGTAGCCTTCCACGTAATTAACCGCGTCGGCGTCCGGGATAACGTGATTTTCGAGGCTCAATGGCTGGCCTATGCGCTCCCCTGCCGACGCTTCGCCGTCACCCTCGCGAGCGACGCCGCACGGCTCGGGGTCGATGTGGATCGCTACTCCTTCATCGTATCGGACTTGCACCGACTACTCCTTGCCAGTCTCCCGGCGCTCTAATTACCCACCCCCTTTTTTGGGGCGCGTTTTTTGGGGGCCTCACGCCAGGATGGCGAGGATGGTCTGGAAGGGGTTTGCGCCCTTGAGGCTTGCGGTGTCGACGGTTGTGCGCACGTCGGCTTCGGCCTGAGCGGCCCACATGGCGCGGTAGCCGTTGGTCACTTTTCGCTGGATCACGCAAGGCCGCAGCTTCCGCTCCGAGCCATTATTTGTCGCATCGACCTCGCCGGGATAATCGCAAAAGGTCAGAAGCTGGTTTTGCGCCCGCCGGATTTTGGCCTGCAATTCGCGTGCGAGATCGCATCCTGTCGTCGCGGCGAGAAGGGCCGCGAGTTGCTTTTCGAGCACGCGCTTTTTGCTGGCGATCGTCGCGGCTTTGAAACTGGCGATCTCTTTGGCCAGATCGAAGGCCCTGCCGAACCACAGCTTGAAGCGCAGCGGCAGATCGTCCGAGCCATGCTCCAGCGCAAAGGCCGCATCGCGCGCCAGATGCGCCAGACAGGTTTGATGCGCGGCGCCGTGATTTTGCTGCGCGGAATAGCGGTCCGAGAGCCACACCTTCGGAACATGGCCGTTCATTGTCTCTTCCACGACGCGGGCGGCGCGTGAATGATCGGGCTGATGCACCACGGCGTCCTTGCAGTGGAACACCCAATGATAGGAGTTCGTCCCCTCGATCCGCACGCCGGTTTCGTCGCTGGCGACGACCCTGGCGCTGCGAAGAACGCCCTTCGCCTCGTCCGCCGCGAGCTTGAACCCCGCATGGGAGCGGATGAACATGTTCATCAGTGCGCCCTCGCTGATGACGAGGCCGAAAGCGTCGCGGAACAGGAAGCGCAGGCGCTCATAGGAAAGCGCCTGAAAGCCCTTCAAATAAATCGCCAGCGCATGGATGCGCGGTCCAAACGGCGTAGTCGTGGCGACCGCGGGCGGCGGAGCTTTTATTCCCGCGCCGCACTGCGCGCAGCGGCAAGTGAAACGCCGATGGCGCACGACGTAGGGCTTGACCGGCGGGATCTCGAGCTCATCGTATTCGCCGATTAATTCCATCTCGGCGTCCGCCGACACAGCCCCGCCGCAGAACTCGCAATGCGTCGGTCGGTGATCGCGGAATTCGTCGGGATCGTCGGCGAGGCGGCGATTGTGCGGCTCATGCCCGGACTTCGCCCCGCCAGGACGGGAGTGCTCGCGTTTTTCTTTCTTGTCGGTGGATGGAGGCTTCGACGAATTGCGCGACGTCTTGTCCGGTCGCTGAAGCTGGAGCACCAGCTCAATCAACTCCTCCTTGCTCATCCGCTGCAAATCAGTTCGATCCATGCGCACATGGATTCAGAGATTGGAGTCCCTGGCAAGGCGAAGCGGTTTTCCGGAGCCGCGCCTCCGATCGCAGCGCCAAAAATGGGGGTGGGTAATTACGGCGCGGCGTCCGGATCAATGAATTCGGCGGAAAATAAGCGCGACGGCGGTGGCAGGCGGCAGATGAAGATCAATTGATATGCTAACCTCTATAGTTGAGCTTGGCGCACAGCAAAGCTTATAGGCTTCGAATTACGCTCGGATTGAAAGTATTACTTCTAAAACAACGATTTGTTTGGGATTTTCCTTCTCGGAACTCAGTGGTTTACGTCGCCGCCGGCGGATGTCAGGGGCCTTCACAACACTGTCGTCCTGCCTGTAAAATATGCGCCATCGCAAAGGGCTGGACCTTGGCGCGGTCCGCGAGGCCCCTTCTCTATCGGAGAGGCTGCCAGGGTGACCGTTCACTTTCGTCAACAAACTGTTTCGCCACAGGCCTGTCCGGCGCTTGTGCTCAATGCGGACTATCGGCCGCTGAGCTATTATCCGCTTTCTCTCTGGGGCTGGCAGGACGCGATCAAGGCGGTGTTTCTTGATCGCGTGAACATCGTTTCGGAATACGACAAGACCGTCAAAAGCCCCAGCTTCGAAATGCGATTGCCGTCTGTCGTGTCGCTCAAGGAATATGTGCGGCCGACGCGTCAGCCGGCGTTCACGCGATTCAATGTATTTCTGCGCGACCGCTTCACCTGCCAATATTGCGGCGAACATGAGGAACTGACGTTCGACCACGTCATTCCGCGATCCAAAGGAGGCGCGACGACGTGGGAAAACGTCGTCGCGGCGTGTTCGCCCTGCAATTTGCGCAAGGGGGACCGCCTTCCGAATGAGGCGCACATGTCGCCGGCGCAGGCCCCTTATCAACCCTCCATCGCCGATCTTCATCGCAACGGCCGGCGCTTTCCTCCAAATTATCTGCACGAAAGCTGGATGGACTATCTCTACTGGGATTCGGTGCTCGAACCTTAAAATCGCGGCGTTCCCTTCAAGGTGGCTTTCGTGATTCGCCGCATCGTTGTCATGGTTTTCGGCTTCCTTATCGCGGTCAGCGTCGGCGCCATCTTTCTTTTCATTTCCGCGCTTTTCGACCCCGCAACGCGGGAAGCGGGCTTCTCGGCCGCGATGGCCGGCCTATTCGCCTTCCTCGAACAGGATGTCCCCGAGACCGGATTGAACGATCCTTTCACGACATTCGGCTTCATCGTTTGGGCGATTATTATCGCCACTTGCGCGGCGCCCCTCGCCGTCGCCGCCTTGATTGGAGAGATTGCCGGCGCACGCTCGCTTGTTTGGTATTCCGGTGTGAGCGCGACGCTTGCAGGCGCATCGCCATGGATCGCTCGCGCCGCAACGGGTCTCGATCGCGCTCGCGAAGCGAGCCCGCTCGAATTGCGGATCGCGCTATTGTTCTTTCTCACCGGCGCAGTGGCGGGAGCGATCTACTGGCTCATTGCGGCGCGCGCTTGGTAGATGGCGCGATCGAAACGAACAGTTCGCCGAAGCTAAGCCCACGGGCGTCGAAAGCTTCGACGATGTGGCGATATTGCGATTGTTCGCCCCAGCACGCGAGAGCCATTTCAAGCGGGTCGCATGAATGCGACGTTCCTCGCGCCAATGCTTGGCGCCCCAAAATCCCCTGATTTTCTTGGACTCTGAAGGGAGCCAGGATTGACGCCCAAAGCCGGAAATGCTCATAACCTGACATGGCAGACTACCATTCTCTGATCGCCAGGGCGGTCGCCGCTCTGCCGCAGTCGACGCCTGACACGCGCCAGGCGGTTTATGAACGCGCCCGCAAAGCGCTGTTCAATCAATTGCGCGGCATCCAGCCGCCAGTCGCCGAAGCCGATATCGCTGCAGAAGGTCGCGCGCTGGAAGAAGCAATCAAGCGAGTCGAAACCGAGCACGCTGCAAAGGACGCGCAAGCGCCGCGACCTCAAACCACAGCGCAACGCGCCCAACAGCCGGCGAGAACCGCCAAACCCGCCGCGCGCGCCACAAATGAAGGCGAAGACGAATCTTGGCGAAAGACGCCATCTTCCCACACTGCAAACGAAGAAGAGGCCCTGCCCCGCGAACCGCAAAGGCCTCCAGCGCCGTTGCCGCCTGCGCCGAAGCCGCAGCGCTCGAAGCGCCTCGTGTTTTCGATCGCCGGCGTCGTCGTCGCGCTTGTCGCGGTCGTGGGAACGCTTGCCTGGCAACTACGTGAACGGCCCGAAGATTTGGAGAAGCTGAAACCGGAGCAGTCGAGCGCCAGCGGACCTGAAGCCGGGAAGATCAACGATCGCGTGGGAGCCGGAGGGGAAACGGTCAAAACGCCGCCCCCGCGCGCTCCCGCCGTGCCTGTGGCGCAAAAGGCGGAAATGTGGGTCAGCTCACTCGCTGAACCCACAAAAGTCGACAGGATCTACAACGGCTCCGCCGTCTGGCGGCTTGAGAACGTCGGCGGACCTGGCGAACCTGTGGGATCGGCCATCCGCGGCGACATCGATATCCCCGACGCGAAACTGAAGATGACGCTGCTGTTTCGCAAGAACACCGACGCGACGCTTTCCGCCTCACATACCATCAACGTGTCGTTCACGGTTGCGCCCGGCAGTCCAATCGGCGGCGTTAAAGCGATCGGCCCCATTCAAATGCGCCGCTCCGATGCGCAGTCGGGAGAAAAGGTCGCCGGGATTCCCGTGCCAATCACCGAGAACAATTTTCTCATCGGTCTGATGCGCGGAGACCGCGAGTCGCGCAATATTCTCCTATTGCGGTCGCTGATGGCTATTGATTTGCCGATGCAGCTCGCCGATGGGTGCGCAGCGACGATCAATATGGAAAAAGGCCCGTCCGGCGAACGCGTTTTCGCCGACGCTATCGACGCGTGGGGGAAGTAAATCCTAAAGCCCGCTTTAGGTTTACGGCGCCGAATTCATCACATGACCAGCGTCAGTTTCTTCGCCGCCCGAGTCACGCCCGTATAAAGCCATCGCGCCCGATGTTCGCGGAAAGCGAAGGATTCGTCGAAAAGCGTCACGTCGTCCCATTGCGAGCCCTGGGCTTTGTGCACGGTGAGCGCATAGCCAAAATCGAACTCATCTGAGTCCTTGCGCAACGCATAGGGCACGTCGCTTTCGGCGCCGAATAATTGCGGAATGACCGCGACGCGCTGAAACTTCGCGCCTTCGCTTTCCTCCGGCGTCACGAGCATTCTGACCTTGCCGCGGCGCAGCGCGCCGGCGCTCTTCACCGTAAACAACGCGCCGTTTAAAAGCCCCTTCTTGCGATTGTTGCGCAGGCAGACGAGCTTCTCGCCAGACTGCGGCAAGTCGCTGGTAAAGCCGCGCAGCTCACGCAGGCGCGCGTTATAGGCGCGCCTGGTCTTATTCAATCCGACGAGCACCTGGTCTGCGCCGGTGACGAGCGCGGGATCGAGCGAGTCACGGCGAACGACTCGCGTCTCTCCAAAGACCCCCTGCTCAACGCCCTCGCCTGCGCGGATCGCCATTGAAAGGCGAATAATCGGATTGTCCGCCGCCTGACGATGCACTTCTCTCAGCATCACGTCAGGCTCGGCTTCGGTGAAGAAGCCCCCGCCTTTAACCGGCGGCAATTGCGCCGGATCGCCGAGCACGAGAACTTTTTTGCCGAAGGAGAGAAGATCGCGGCCGAGCTCTTCGTCGACCATCGAACATTCGTCGATGACGATGAGCTTCGCATGCGCCGCATCGCTGTCATCGTTGAGAACGAAGGAAGGCTCTTCGGTCTCTGTGTCGGTCGCGCGATAGATCAGGCTATGGATTGTACGTGCGTCCTTGCAGCCCTTGGAGCGCATGACCAGCGCCGCCTTGCCGGTGAAGGCCGCAAAGGCGACGTCGCCGTCAACTTGTTCAGCAAGATGGCGCGCAAGCGTCGATTTGCCGGTTCCAGCGAAGCCGAAAAGGCGAAACACCTGAGGCGCCCGCGGCGTTTCGAGCCAGCGCGCGACGGCGATCAGCGCTTGATCCTGTTCGGGCGTCCAGAGGGGCATGGCAACGGAGTCGAATCGAGGCGTCACGATGGCGGAGGCGACGCCAACGAACAAGCGCCAATATTACGTTAGGCGCTGAAGCCCACGATCAACAGCGCGCCGCCAAGCGCGAAGGACACGAGCGCGAAAACGGGATAACGCTTCTCGTAGCCCATTCGGGAGAATATGTCGCGCACGGTCTGTGGCGGCAAAAATAGCGTCAACACGCCGCTAATCAGCGTGAGCCAGCCGACAAGCGAAACGAGCGCCGCGGCGGCATCGCTCCAAATGTCATGTCCGATCACAATAGCAAGTCCAATCGCAAGCCGTATCATGCCGATGAAAGCGATGGCGACGGGCTCGCGCGAGATGCTTTCGATCATCTGCTGCGCCACGTCCCTGCGGACCAGCATCCAGGCGGACATAATCAGAGCGTAAGCGCCGATCAGCTTTGCGAGAAAAAGAGTAAGCGGCGTCATCAACGCCTCCTTGCGGAACGGCCTTTACACCGCCGAGGAATGGCGGGCTGGCGAAGTCTGCAAGTAGGCGTCAAAGGCGGCGGCGACAAGCCGAACGAAAGGCTTTCCGCGTTCGGTGACGTGTACGTGCCGTTCTTCCATGTCGACGACGCGGTCGTTCCACAGCGCGTCGAGCGACGCCTGCGCCGCGTCAAAAAAATCTTCCGCATAGCCGTGGCGCACAGCTAGGGCGCCATAGTCGACCTCGAAATCGCACATCAGCCGTTCGATAAGATCGGCGCGGGCGATATCCTCGCGTGAGCATTCGACGCCACGCGTCGTGGCGAAACGTCCTGCTTCTATCGCGCGCCGCCAGCCCGCGAGATCGGTCGCGTTGCCGACGTATCCTTGCGGAAGACGCCCGATCGAGGAGACGCCAAACGGCAACAGCGCGTCGGCCGCGTCGATCGTGTATCCCTGAAAATTTCGGCGCATGCGCTTTTCGCGCGCGGCGATCGCCAGCGGATCGTCCGGGCGCGCGAAATGATCGAGCCCGATCGCCTCGAAACCTGCGTCTTCGAGCGTGTCGCGCACGGCGGCCGCCTGCGCCAGCCGCTCGCCGGCGCCGGGCAGCGCGGCTGCGTCAATCAGCTTCTGGTGCGATTTGAACCATGGCACATGCGCATAGCCAAAGACTGCGAGCCTCTGCGGGTCGAGCGACGCGGCAAGCGAGGCGGTGCGCGCTACGTCTTCGACGCTCTGCTTCGGCAGTCCGTACATCAGATCGAGATTGATCGCCGTGATCCCGGCGCCGCGCAGCAATTCCACCGCGCGCGCCACCGTCTCGTAGGGCTGTATGCGGCCTGACGCCTCCTGCACATGCGCGTTGAGGTCCTGCACGCCGAGCGAGGCGCGGTTGACGCCGACGGCGGCAAGCGCCTCGACGAGGTCGGCGTCCAGAATGCGCGGATCGAGTTCGATCGCGTGCTCCGTCTCGTCGGAAAGTTCGAAATGGTCGCGCAGAGCTGAAACGATCGCCGTGATGCGCGAAGGCCCAAGAATGCTGGGCGTGCCGCCGCCCCAATGGATGCTCGTGACGCGCCGTGCACGCGTCGCATCGGCCATTAGGGCGATTTCGCGCTTGAGCGTCTGCGCGTACGACTCAAGCGGCGCGTCCTGGCGCACGGCCTTGGTGTGACAGCCGCAGTAAGCGCAGATCGCCGTACAGAACGGCACGTGGAAGTAGAGGGAGAGCGACGCATGCGGGTCAAGACTCGTGAGCCACAACCGCGTCTGCGCATCGCCAATCGACTTGGAAAAATGAGGCGCGGTCGGATAGCTCGTGTAGCGCGGCGCCGATCGTTCGGCCAAAGCCAGCGACGCTGGGTCCATCCTTTTGACTCCCTCGCCGCCTCGCGGCGCGGCTCAAATTGATAGCGCGACGCCGCTTGCCGCGCAAAAGCGACGCCTGCCGCACTTTGACGCGGGCCTCTCGCGAAATCGGCTTGGCCGGCAGCCTCGAACAATGCAGACTGCGTTTGATTTTTACAAAGAGCGAGGAGCAATGGCGCAAATGGCGATGTTTTTCTGGCGACGGCCGCGCTTGCTGGGGTTCTGCCTTATCGCCGCTGCGAGCGTCTCCGCGCCGCTCGCGCTTGCCGCGGGTTCGACAGACGCCGCCGGCCGCTATTCGATTCTCCGCGAGGGAGACAAGGACACGGGCTGCATGCTTACGCTCGATTCGCGTGTGCGCGGCCGCGCCGGATTGAAAGCGCAACTCGCTCCGGCATGTCGAGACAATGGCGTCGTGATTTTTGATCCGATCGGCTGGGGACTCGATCGGGGACGTCTCGTGCTCACCGCCCGCAAGGGGCACAAGGCGCACTTCGACAAGGACGCCTCCGGCGTCTGGCGACGCGACGCCAAGGAAGGAAAGGCGCTCGGTCTCAAGCCGCTATAACGAGAAAAAAGCCTCCCGGATTGCTCCGGGAGGCTCTACGCCCGTCGCCGTGCGAGAGGGGCGGGGTGCCGGCGACGGATAGCGTGACGCGATCGTCGACTAATTGCAGACTCGTACCCGGCGATAGTCGACGACCTCGCCCCGCTGACCAAGAATAGGCTCCCGTAGGAAACGGCACTCGCCGTACCCATAGTAGGCGTCGGCGTGATCGGGCCAGGAACCGACGTTAGGCGCGAACCAAGCCTCCGTGCCGTCATCGAAAGGGTCATAGCCGTGACCGAAGCTTTCGCTTCGGCAGGGAGCGCAGTTGCGACGCCCCTCGTCGTCCCACGCCGCGGCCGGAAGGGCTGTGAGCGCCAGAATGAAAGCGAGGGCGAAAGGCTGTCGCGACATGTCTGGCTCCCTCGGAAGCGCTGGCCGTTTCCTTGCGCTTCACCCACATAAGATGACGCAAGCCGTCTGAACTGGACATGGCCGCGGCATTCATCCGTCAGTCAGCTTTGCGGCGACGGCACGGCGATTGATTTTACCTGTTTACATTCTGGCGACGCCGCCCGAACGCGTATCATATTCGTCCAAATCAATCATTTTCTTGCCTAGGCCGTTTCAAAAAGGGACATCTTGCTAATGATTCCTTATCGGCCCGGCCGACCAATTCCCCAAGAAATCAGTGTGCAACCTGCCTTCAGCTGAGGAGCGGCCCAGACGGCCCGAGTTAGCACGCGATCTGCAGAATAACGTGATATTGCACTAGTTTGCGTCAAATTGGAACGTGCGGATGTCGTCGAAGCTTTATGCGCATTGCGCCTTCGGCCACGCTGGGCGCTCCGGAGCAGGCAGGCTCCGACGCAAATCGGCGCAATCCCTTCGCCAGCAAGCGGTAAGTCAAGGTTCCGCTTCGGCCAAAAACTGGGGATTAGAGCGCTAATGTCGATCGCCAATCCAAAAGAAATGATGAAGCCCTTCGTCGCATGCGCCAATGGCGAGGACGTCGAACATGAAGCGTCGTCGCAAGAAGGCGGCTCGCGCGGGACTCTCACCCGCGAGGACATTGCGCTGGCCATCCATCGCAGGATCGAAGGCATGTCCCGCAGGGAAGCCAAGCGGCTGACCGACCTTGTGCTCGAGGAGATGGCGGCGACGCTCGCGTCCGGCGAGTCGCTCAAGCTGCACGACTTCGGGTCTTTCCTCGTGCGAACGAAACGCGAGCGCGCCGGTCGCAATCCACGCACTGGCCAGCCTGTGCCGATCGAAGCGCGCCGCGTCATCACCTTCAAGGCGTCGCCGAATATGAAAGCCGCCATCAACGGCAAGCTTCCCCTGACCAAGGTCAAGAAGCGCGCCCGCGGCCGCCTCGCGCGCCAAGCCGCAGGAGCCGACCTCGTGAGAGCGTCAGCCCCGTGAATTCACGGTAGTCCGCCCTCCTCCCTGTGAGCGGACCTAGGGCCCGATTGTTCGCCGTACGCCCCGGCGGACAATCGGGCCCTCTATTTTTATGGCAGGGCGGCGCGATTGAGCTTGCCGTTGGCGTTACGAGGAAGCGCGTCGAGAAACACAACCGCTCGCGGACATTTGTAGGCCGCAAGATGCGCGCGGCAGTATTCGAGGACTGACGCTTCGTCGTGCTTCGCGCCGTCGCGCGTCACGACATAGGCCTTGATGATCGTTGCGGTTGCGTCGCGGCCCGGCCGCTCCGCCGCCGCAGCCTCGACAACGCCGCTAATCTCAAGCAACCGCTTCTCGACTTCGGCGGGCGAGACCCGATAGCCTCCAGCGTTCATGACTTCGTCCGCCCGGCCGTGGCGCCACATGTAGCCGTCAGCGTCGAACTCAACGAGATCGCCGGAGACGAACCACTCGCCACGAAATGACTCGCGTTCTTCTTCCGGACGATTCCAGTACCTGAGCATCATCCCCGGGTCGTCACGCCGTACGGCGAGAAGGCCCGTTTCGCCCGGCCCAAGCGGGATTTCGCCACCCTCCTGCGGCAGGGCCGCGACCACCCTGCCCGGCTGCGGCTTGCCGGGCGAATCCGGACGCACCGGCGTCGTCGGTCCGCTGGAGACGAAAGTCGAAATTTCGCTCATGCCAAACGCTTCGAAAATGTCCTTGCCCGTGCGCCCGCGCCAATCTTCGAGCAGGCTCGACGGCAGCGCCGCGCCGGCGGAGAGCGCGTGACGCAGACTCGAAAGATTCGCGCTCTCCGGCGCGCCATATTTGAGAATCTGCCGAAAGACGCCGGGCACGGCGGCAAAGATCGTCGCGCGATAGGTTTCGATCAGACGCGGCCAGGCGGCAGGGTCCGGATGCCCATTATAGACGACCGCGCTTGCTCCTGCCGACAGCGGATCGACGACGCCGACGCCAAGCGTGTAGGTCCAATTGATTGCGCCGGCATGCAGCATCACGTCGCCGGGACCAAGGCCCGTCCAATGTTCCCGCATCGGTCTGCGGCCCCAGGCGGCGCGATGGGCGTGCAACACGCCTTTGGGCCTACTCGTCGTGCCGGAGGTGTAAACGAGATAGGCGGGATCGTCGGCGGCGGTGTCGACGTAGTCGTTCAAAGGCGCGCTTTCGGCGAGCCGCGCCAGATCGGCGCCACGCAAAATATGGAAGTCGCCGCTATGCGGCTCGCCTTCGAAGGTTGCGCCGAGCGCCAGCACCGAGGCGCCGCAATCGCGCGCCATGAACTCGGCTTCCTCGAAGGTCAGCTGAGAGGATGCGAGGAGCGCCACATAGCCGGCCGCGATCGACGCGAAATAGGCGAGCGCCGCATTGGCCTCATTGCCCATACGGATCATCACGCGAGCGCCCTGCGGCAAGCCGAGGTCGCGCAGGCCCGCCGCCAGGCGTCGGACTTTCAGATCGAGCTCGCCATGACTCCAGCGCTGCGCCCCGGCGTCGCCGACAATGGTTAGCGCCGTTGCGTCGGGCCGTAGCCGCGCATTTTCGGCGAGGCAATAGCGCGCGAGATTGAAGCGCGGCGGGACGGGTTCGAGCATGGCGGAAGCATTCGAAGACACGCCATCTTCTTGCATTTGACGCCATGCCGGGGCAAGCCCGACACACCGCGCGGCGCATGTTCCGCTATGGTTCACGAGGATTAAGGAGAGCGCGCTGATGTGGTCGCGCCAAGGTCTATCGAGCCATCGATCGCGCCAGTCTCCGCGCGTGCGCTATCGTCACTGGATCTTCAAGCTTCCCCTCGCGCGAAATTACCGGGGGATGGTCGTGGGACGAACGATCCTCTTTAAGGGCGACGAATCGGAAGTTTCACGGACGCTCTTTCAGCATGAGCTCATCCACCAGGAGCAGATCGATCGACACGGCGTCGCGCGCTTCTATTTCATCTATCTTCGCGACTATCTGGCGAACCTCTGGCGTTTGCGCAATCACGACGCCGCCTATCGAAATATCCCATTTGAAAAGGAAGCTTTCGAACGCCAAAACGAAACGGGCGAAGACGACGATCACGCCTATCCGGCGCGCCGTTCAATCTCTTCCATATCGGCGTCGGTCAATCCGAAATGATGGCCGATCTCATGCACAAGCACATGGGTGACGATTACTTCGAGCGTGTCCTCGCTATCGGCCCAATAGTCGAGTATCGGCCGTCGATAGAGCCAGATCATGTTGGGCTGCTCGCCCGTCTCCGAGAGATGAGCGCCAAGCGTTAAGCCGCGACCGCGAAAGAGACCCAATAGATCGAATTCACTTTCGCATTGCATGTCGTCGAGCGTTTCCTCGTCGGGAAAGTCCTCGACGCGAATGACGAGTCCTTCGCAGAGCCGCGTAAAGCGGTTCGGCAAAGCGGCATAGGCCGCGTCAGCGAGCGCTTCGAAATCCTCGAGCGTCGGCGGTTTCAGCCGGCTCCATTGCTTTTCCGTCATAGTCAGCTCATCGCGACGCGCGAAACCGCGCGACTGCCCAGGAACAATCGGCGGACTGCAATGTTCAGGCAAGGGTATTGTTGGAGGAGACTCTCATGAGTAAACTATTGATCGTGGCGCTTGCGCTTGGCGCAGCTGGCTTCGTGAACTCCGCAATTTCGGCGCCCGCCATCGCACGACTCACGCCTGGCGATGAAGCCCTCATGCAGAAGGCGGACGATCGCGACCGGGACTTGAAAGACGATCGAAGCGACCGCCCCGGCTATTGGGGCAGAAATCCCTCATGGCGCGACACACGTCCCTGGAGCGACGACGAGTGGCGCCGCGGCCGCGATTGGGACGACAATGGCCCTGGCATGGACGATCACGACTAGGCCGGCATAGGCGTTCGCCGTTAAGCGGACCCTATTCTCTTAGCGCCAGTTCCGCACGTCGACGAAACGCCCGGCGATCGCGGCAGCCGCCGCCATCGCGGGCGAAACGAGATGCGTCCTGCCTTTAAAACCCTGACGACCTTCGAAGTTGCGGTTTGAGGTCGAGGCGCAACGCTCGCCGGGCGCCAGTCGATCCGGATTCATCGCCAGGCACATTGAGCAGCCTGGCTCACGCCATTCAAAGCCGGCAGCGGCGAAGATTTTGTCGAGCCCTTCCGCTTCTGCCTGCGCCTTCACCAGACCCGAGCCGGGCACCACCAGCGCGTTGACGCGATCGGCGACTTTCTTGCCCTCCACCATCTTCGCCGCGGCGCGCAGGTCTTCGATGCGGCCATTGGTGCAGGAGCCGATGAACACGCGATCGATCTCGATGTCGGTCATGCGCTCGCCGCCCTTCAAGCCCATGTATTCGAGCGCGCGTTCGATCGCCGCGCGTTTTTGCGGCGTCTTTGCGCTGTCTGGCGTCGGCACGACACCGTCAATCGTCGCGACGTCTTCGGGCGAAGTCCCCCAGGTCACGATCGGCGGCAGCTTGCTTGCGTCGAGCCTGACGATCTTGTCGAAATGCGCGCCCTCGTCGGAATAGAGCGTCTCCCAATATTTGCGCGCCATGTCGAAGGCTTCGCCCTTCGGACCTTTCGGGCGATCCATAAGATAGGCGAAAGTTTTCTCGTCCGGCGCGACGAGGCCGGCGCGCGCGCCGCCTTCGATCGACATGTTGCAGACGGTCATGCGGCCTTCCATGGAAAGGTCGCGGATCGCCTCGCCCGCATATTCGATCACATGTCCAGTGCCGCCGGCAGTGCCGATCTCGCCAATGACTGCGAGGATGATGTCTTTCGCAGTGGCGCCGTCGGCGAGCTTCCCGTCGACCTGCACCAGCATATTGGCGGCTTTCTTCTGGATCAGCGTCTGGGTCGCCAGCACATGCTCGACTTCCGAGGTGCCGATGCCATGCGCGAGCGCGCCAAAGGCGCCGTGGGTCGAAGTGTGGCTGTCGCCACAGACGATCGTCATGCCTGGCAGCGTGAAGCCCTGCTCCGGACCGACGATATGCACGACGCCCTGTCTCCGGTCGTGCTCGTCGTAATATTCGACGCCGAACTCGCTTGCATTGATCGCGAGCTGTTCCACCTGCGCCTTGCTCTCGGGGTCTTCGATCGGCAGCGAGCGGTCGGTCGTCGGCACATTATGGTCGACGACGGCGAGAGTCCGTTCCGGAGCGCGCACCGACCGGCCCGCCATGCGCAAGCCTTCGAACGCCTGTGGGCTCGTCACCTCATGCACGAGGTGGCGATCGATGTAGAGCAGGCACGCGCCATCGTCCTGGCGGTCGACCACATGGTCGTCCCAGATCTTGTCGTAAAGCGTGCGGGGCGCGGCGTTCGATGCCATAAGTTTCTGGTTCCTCATGTCCCTACCCTCCCCTTGAAGCGGAGGGTCGCATTGCAGAGCAATGCGGGGCGGGGTGAAATCCCACGATCTCGGGGGCATCGCCCCCTCCCGCGCGGCTTCGCCGCGCGACCTCCCCCCTCAAGGGGGAGGTGAGACGCATCCCTATTGAATTGAGGGTCTTCTACCCGTAACGCAAGCTCCATGGAAGAGAGTTGGCGACGCCGTCCGCATCCGAGGCCCTGGTGAGCCTGCCCTCTCCGCAGCTTCCTGCGCCGCTTGCGGCGGCGATCGAGGCGAGGCTTGAAGGCCGCTCCCAAAGCGCGCTGCGCGAAAGAGCGAATGAGCTGTCGCAGCGCTATCGGTCGCGCAAGCCGACGATCGAGACGATCCGCGACGAGACCGACGCGCTGGCTTATGCGGCGACGCGCATGCCGGCGACCTACGCCGCCATCGTAACGGCGCTCGGACGCCTTAACCCGCATTCGCCGGATGAACTCTGATTTTGCTGTACAATTTCGGCATTTATGGCATCATTTTCAGAAGGTTAGGCTCGTTTGAGCGAGGCGGCGATGACGAACCCGGCGGGTGAATCGGCTAGCGAG
>VGDT01000035.1 GCA_016869595.1 Alphaproteobacteria bacterium | reverse complement strand
AGACGTCCCAAGGCAGAAGGGGAACGCTCTGATGAGCGCTTCTTTTGCATCATCGACGTGGGCCGAGTTCACGGCCAGACCAGATCGACAGGGAACCGAAACAAGCGCGCAATCGTTTTTAGACTTGCAACTGAACCATTCTGCAAAAAGCTGGGCCTCTGCGCGTATGCGTGCGTCATAGTTATCGAGATGATGCGCCGCCGCGTCGCCGATGAACGCGAGCAAAGAGACGACAATCAAAATCGGTTTCATAGCATTTCCGTGAAATGATGCGGCGCATCGGTCTTTCGTCGGGTCAATCCTCGCAGCTCATTATCAATCCCGCGCATAGTTGGGACCCGCGGCCCAATCAATCTTTTTCGCGTTCCGGATTTTTAAACTCTAGCGTTCGTCGCTCATCGAATAATCCGCCGGTCGGGCGGCGCCATTCGGCAGATCGGCGAGAATGTCCGGCTGGAGATACGTCCGCCCCTCGGTTACCTGCTGCGCGCCGTCGATATTGCCCCGAAGATACCAGCCGCTGACATCGAGGGGCGGCGGAGTCGGCATGTTTTCGGCGCGCGCGTTCAAAGCCCCAGTGACGACGGCCGCCGACAGTAAGAGCGCGATGAAACGGCCCATGATTGGTCCCCTGGCTTGAACGCGCGATCGCGTTCACGACGCGGCGATGACGAGGAAGATGTGCGGCAACGATTAAGGGAAGGTTAACCTTATTTTTTAACCATACATCTTAACCAAATGCCTGCAACCTCAATGGCGCGCACGCACATGTCATCGAAAAGATAAACGGCTTTGCGTCAGGCCGCCTCGGCCGATTCCTTTAGCACGCTGCAAATCTGAGCGACGAGCGATTCGACGAGTTCGCGATCGTCGCCTTCGCCCATGACGCGTATGACGGGTTCGGTGCCGGAAGGGCGAACGATAAGTCTTCCGGCGCCGCCGAGTCGCTCCTGAGCATTGGCGATCGCAGAAGCGACTGCGGCGCGGTCTAATTCGCGACGCTGCGCGCGGACATTTTGCAGAACCTGCGGCAGCGGCTCGAATCGGTGGCAGACTTCGCTCACCGGACGGTTCTGGCGCTTCACCACCGCGAGCGCCTGCATCGCCGTCACAAGCCCGTCGCCGGTCGTGCAATAGTCCGACAGAATGACATGGCCCGACTGTTCGCCGCCGATATTGTAGCCGGCTTCGCGCATGCGCTCGATCACATAGCGATCGCCGACCGCCGTTCGCTCGAGAGTGAGTCCGAGCGAACCGAGATGACGTTCTAAGCCGAGATTCGACATGATCGTCGCCACAAGACCCGGCTTCGATAGCAGTCCCTGATCGCGCCAGCTTTCGGCGACGACCGCCATCAGCTGATCGCCGTCGATGAGATGTCCAAGTTCGTCGACCATGATGACGCGATCGGCGTCGCCGTCGAGCGCGATGCCGACATCGGCGCGCAATTCGCGCACCTTGTCGCGCAACGCCTGCGGCGACGTGGATCCGACGCGGTGGTTGATGTTGAAGCCGTCAGGGTCGACGCCGATGGCGATCACTTCGGCGCCAAGCTCCCACAGCGCTTCTGGCGCCACCTTATAGGCCGCGCCGTTCGCGCAATCGACGACGACGCGCAAACCGTCGAAGCTCATGTTACGCGGCAGCGTGCGCTTGGCGAATTCGATATAGCGCGCGCGTACATCGTCGATGCGCCGCGCACGGCCGAGATCCCTCGGGCCCGCGAGCTTGCGCGTGATGTCGCCGTCGATCAGGCGCTCAATCTCGTGTTCGATCTTGTCCGAAAGCTTGTAGCCGTCCGGTCCGAACAGCTTGATGCCGTTGTCCTCGAAAGAATTGTGAGAGGCGGAAATCATGACGCCGACGTCGGCGCGCATGGACCGCGTGAGCATGGCGACGGCGGGCGTCGGCATCGGTCCCAGAAGCAACGGATCCATGCCGACCGACGTGAAGCCGGCGACAAGCGCATATTCGATCATATAGCCTGAGAGCCGCGTGTCCTTGCCGATGACGACGCGATGGCGCCCCTCGCCGCGATGAAAGATCAGCCCCGCCGCTTGGCCGACCTTGAGCGCGAGCTCCGGCGTGATCTTCTCATTGGCGAGGCCACGAATCCCATCGGTGCCGAAATAAGTGCGGGTCATCGAACGTCCTCAGCGAGCGGCGCCTTGGCCAATTCGCATCCTCTCACGCCATGTCGGCGCATTTATGAACATAATGTCATTATGAACATAATGTCATATTGTGAGAGACCGTGTTCTCGCCAACCTAACGAAAGGTTAATAAACACTGGCATATCGCCAGAACGGATGTCCACATGGAAGTCAAAATCTACCACAACCCGGCCTGCGGCACCTCGCGCAACGTTCTCGCTGCTTTGCGGGAAGCCGGCTACGAGCCGCAGGTGATCGAATATCTTAAGAATCCGCCTAACCGGGCGACCTTGAAGGATCTTCTGCGGCGCATGGGAAAGAGCGTGCGCGATATCCTACGCAAACGCGGCACGCCCTATGATGAACTGGGCCTGGATGACCCGGCCTTGTCCGACGACGAGATCTTTGCCGCGATCGAGAAGCATCCGATTTTGATCGAGCGGCCGATCGTCTCGATGGGCGAGAGGGCGGCGCTCTGTCGCCCAGCCGATACGGTCAATGAATTGATCGCGCAGAAAAAAAAGTAGATCGCCCCACAAGCAAAAAACCCAGCGGAGACCGCTGGGTTTTTCCACTTCTCAGATCGGATGCGGCTCCAGGCCGCCGACGTCGGGCTCTGGCTTCTGCCCAGTGGATGGCACCGCCGAGCCGCGCGGCGGAGGGGTCGGCGTGGACTCTTCACGCACAGGCCGTTTGCCGGCGAGCAGACCCTTGATTTCGTCGCCCGTCAGCGTCTCGAATTCGAGAAGCGCATTGGCGAGCGTATCGAGATCGACCCGCTTGTCGACGAGGATTTGCCGGGCCTTGTCATAGGCGTCCTGCACCAGCCGGCGCACCTCAGCGTCGATCGTCTCCTGGGTCTGTTCAGAGAAAGTTTGCGTGCGTCCGAGCGAGTAACCGAGGAACTGCTCCTGCTGCGGATCAGCATAGGCGACCGTGCCGAGCTTGTCCGAGAAGCCAAGCTGAGTGACCATCGCGCGAGCGATGCGCGTCGCCTGCTGAATGTCCGACGCCGCGCCGGAGGTCGTCTTCGCTGAGCCGAAGATCAATTCCTCCGCGACGCGCCCGCCCATCGCCATCGCCAGCATCGCTATGAGCTGCTCGTAGCTTTGCGAGATCTGATCGCGCTCGGGAAGACCCTGCACCATGCCGAGCGCTCTGCCGCGCGGAATGATCGTCGCCTTGTGAATCGGAATTGATCCCGGCATGTTCAAGGAGACGAGCGCGTGGCCGCCTTCGTGATAGGCGGTGAGTTTCTTCTCCTCGTCCGTCATCACCAGCGTGCGACGCTCGGCGCCCATCATGATCTTGTCGCGCGCATCCTCGAACTCCTGGTTCGTGACGATGCGCTTCGAACGCCGCGCCGCGAGCAGCGCCGCTTCGTTGACGAGATTCATCAGATCGGCGCCAGAGAAGCCCGGCGTGCCGCGCGCAACGACCTTCAGATCGACGTCCGGCGCCAAAGGCACCTTGCGGGCGTGAACCTTGAGGATCTTCTCGCGGCCGATGAAATCCGGGTTCGGCACCTGGATCTGCCGGTCGAAACGGCCAGGGCGCATCAACGCCGGGTCGAGCACGTCCGGACGGTTGGTCGCGGCGATCAGGATGATGCCCTCATTCGCCTCGAAGCCGTCCATCTCGACGAGCAACTGGTTCAGCGTCTGCTCGCGCTCGTCATTGCCGCCGCCAAGTCCGGCGCCGCGATGGCGGCCGACCGCGTCGATCTCGTCGACGAAGATGATGCAGGGGGCGTTCTTCTTAGCCTGTTCGAACATGTCGCGCACGCGCGAAGCGCCGACGCCGACGAACATTTCGACGAAGTCGGAGCCCGAGATCGAGAAGAACGGCACGCCAGCCTCGCCGGCGATGGCGCGGGCGAGTAGCGTCTTGCCGGTGCCGGGCGGTCCGACGAGCAGCACGCCGCGCGGAATGCGTCCGCCGAGCCGCTGGAACTTCTGCGGATCGCGCAGGAATTCGACGATCTCCTGCAGATCCTCCTTGGCTTCGTCGACGCCTGCGACGTCTTCGAAAGTGACGCGGCCTTGCGTCTCCGTCAGCAGCTTCGCTTTCGACTTGCCAAAGCCCATCGCCCCGCGGCCGGCCCCGCCCTGCATCTGACGCGAGAGGAAAATCCACACGGCGAGGAAGGCGACGAGCGGCAGCGCGTTGAGAAGAAGCGTCATCATGAAGCTGCCGCCTTCATTATTCGGCTTGGCGCTGATTGAGACGTTCTTCGCCTGAAGGCGCGGCACGAGATTGGCGTCGTCCGGCGCATAGGTCGTAAACGGCCGATTGTCGTTGAAGTGGCCGACGATCTCGTTGCCGGCGATCGTCACGTCATGGACGCGGCCTTGGTCAATCTGCGTCAGCAGCTCGCTATAAGAAATATCGCGGATGGGCGTGCGCTGGCCGGGTTGCTGAAACAGCATGACAAGCGCAACCACGAGCAATCCGATGATTGCCCAAAGCGCGAGGTTCCTAAAGTGTGGGTTCATGTGGGAAGCCTGTCGGGAGCCGCTCGGTCGGGCTTATCCCCCGCAGCGCTCCGGTCATCGAATTAATTTAGGCCTACCGGAAGCCGTTGCCAAGGCTTGGAAAAGCCCGGCAATCCAAGACTTGCGTCTGGTAACTTGGCCGTTTCGGACAAGCATGCGTTGAGCGCGAATGAAAAGGATTGCTAGCTTGACCGGCGAGGCGGCGCGGGCCGCAGCCGAATGCGTTCGTCATTCGCTTCGATCGAGACATCTGCAAGCGTCGTTCGAATTGATCTTTTCGCTGTCAGCGCAGCGGCGATGCGCGCGCTGGCGCGCTCCAAACGCTCGAGGCGAAGAACAGCGTCCGGCGCGAGACGCTTGATCGCAATAGCCAGCACACGCAGAAGAATTTCGATGGGCGCCTCACAAAGCGTCGCGGCGTCGAGTTCAACGCATAACTCTTCATTTCTGCGCAGCGCGCTATTGAGCGTTTCGACGGCGCAATGCGCGAGCGCTGCATCGGCGCGCGCGGCGCGCGACCCGAGTCTTAGGAGCGCATCCTGCGTGAGGCCTTGCGCGGCGAGGATGGGCGCCAACTTGCGCAGCCGCACGCGGGCGAAGCTTTCGTCTTCGTTCGACGGATCGCGGAAAAACGGGTGCTTGGCCTGTTCGCAAATCGCTTCCAGCTCTTCTTTGCTGAAATCAAGTAATGGCCGCACACAGGCAAGGTCATCGCAGCGCGCGACTTGCGCCATGCCTGCTAGTCCGGCGACGCCGGAGCCGCGCGTCAGACGAAAAAGAATCGTTTCAGCCTGGTCGTCCGAATGATGCGCGAGAACGATGGCTGATGCGCCGATGCGGCGCGCACAGTCGGCGAGCAGCGCATAACGCGCTTGTCGCGCGCGCTCCTGCAAGCGCGTCTGAGGTTTTTCATCTTGCCATGTCAGCAGATAATGCTCGAAGCCGAGCGCGCGCGCCCAACGGCCGACTTCATCGGCTTCCGCGCGCGACTCCTTGCGCAAGCGATGATCGATCGTCGCCACCGCGATGGCGTGGGTTCGCCGCAAAGACCATTGGGCGCAAAGGAGCATCAAAGCGACTGAGTCCGGACCGCCTGACACTGCGAGCAGCACGGAGGGGTAGGGCGCAAGGATACCGAGCGCATCTTCGCAACGGCGATTGAGAGAGTCGTCTGTGCCGGCGATATCTCTTGCCTCCGCGCGCGGCATGCTTACGCCGGATGGGCGCCGACCGCCGCGCCCACAGCTAACATTGGATCTTCTTGCTTTCGCGTTGAGCCGCTTCGCGAATGCGTGTCGCCGCTTTCGGAAATTTGACGTTGATCTCAGAATAGGAAGCGCACGCCTGCTCCTTAGCGCCCATCGCGCTCAGCGACTGGCCAAGGCGCAACAGCGCCTCAGGCGCCTGTGGCGAATCACCGTATTTCGTCGAGATCTCCAAATATTTTTCCGCCGCCTCCCGGTGCCGTCCGCGCAGAAAAAAGCTCTCGCCCAAATTGAAGGTCGCTGCTGGGGCGAGCTTGCCCTTGCCGTTTTTCGCTAGAAAAGTCGTGAGCGACTTTTCCGCTTCCTCATATTTACCCGTCCGCAACGCGCTTACCGCCTGGTCATATTCTTCCTTGGGGCCCGGCATTACGGGCGCGGCGGCGATCTCCGCCGGCGCCGGCTGGTCGCCGACCAATCGGCCGTGAGCGATATCCAGCGGCTGGCCTGCTTCGCGGACCGGTCCGGGAGTCACGGAGCCTGAAGCGCGCGCTGTCGCGTCGAGCGGCGCCGATGGCGTCGTCGTGCCGAGCGGCCGTGGCGCGCCCGGCGCAGAGGGCTGTGTCGCGGGATCGAAGGCGTCGCCGCGCTTGCTTCCATTCGCGCTGGCGGCAGGGGGCGCTGGCGCGACTTGCGTAATATCCGCGGGCGTCGTCGGCGCGCGCGGAGCGGCGTCGGCGCGCGGCGGCTCCTGCTTCGCAGCCCGGAGCTGTTCTTCCAGGAGCTGCACCTTGTGCTGCAACTCCTCATTTTGTCCGGTCAAGCGTCGTAATTCGCGCTCCAGCCGATCGATGCGCAACGCCAGCGCGCCGTCCGAGCCCGGTCCCGCATCGGGCGCGTCGTAAATGTCAGAGGGCGGCGCATTGTAGGTCTGAGCTGGGCGAATGTTCGATTCAGGTCGCGGATCCCCGTAGACCTCGAACGCCTGAGCGGCGCCGGCCATCAAGAAGGACAGCGCGAAAATGTAGGCGAAGCGTGAGAGCATGATCGCGAAAGGCCGTGGCTCGCTAAAGCATCGCTGGAATCGCGACGATGCCTTAGCATAGACGCACATTCGGCTAAAGTTTGGCGATGCGAGCGACTGGACTCATCCGGCTTCGAAGGGCCGCGATCGCGGTTTTTTTGGCGGCGGTTCCGCCGTCGCACGGCGGTTCGCTTCCACCAGCCGCGGAAACTGGCGAATGTTCGCTCGAAGGCGCCTTGCCTGCGACAGTCGCGGCGGTGGACGAGGATTTCGAACTCTTGCTCGACGATGGGCGTCGCGCCGTTCTCGCGGGCCTTGATTTTCCGCCGTTGGACAAGAGAGACCTGCGCGCCGCAATCCGCAGCCGTTTGGCGGCATGGCTGAGCGGCCGCGATGTTTTTTTGGGGGCCTTCGCTTCAACACTGGACCGCTGGGGCAGGGCGCCGGCGAGAATCTACGCAAGCCCCGCCGAGGGAGGCGAATCAACGCCCCTCGTATCGGTGGCGGAAGCGCTGCTCCTGGCTGGCGACGCCCGCTTTCGTCCCGATTCGACGGCCGCCACCTGCGCCAAGGCTTATCTGGCCGCCGAGGCGCGGGCGCGGGATGCGAGCGCCGGACTTTGGTCGCGGCCGGAATTTCGTCCAATTGACGTCTCGAATTCAGCCGCCGCGGCGGATCTCAACAGCCGCAAGGGAATGATCGTCGTCGTCGGCGCGATCCGTTCCGTCGGAGAGTCTCGCCGCGCTTTCTACCTTAATTTTGGCGACAAATTGCGCGATAGCTTTACCGTCGTGATTTCGCGGCGCAATTTGGCTAACTTCGGGCAAATCGAGCCCCGCTCCTTCGTCGGGCGGCGCGCGCGCGTACGAGGACTTATTGAGACCGGGTCTCGCATCGAAATCGCCACGCCAGCCGAAATCGAATTCCTTGACGGCGACGCCTCTCGCTAGAGCGGCGCTCTCACTGGTCGCGGCCGTCTTCGCTCTGGAGCTGGGGGGCTGCGCCGAACTGGAGCGGCAAGGGCAGCTCTTTTCAACTCCTGCGCCGCCGACGCGGCCGCGCACGGAAAACCGCAGCACGGTCCAACATAAGGAGCTCGTCGCCCAGTTCGGCGGCGAATATGAAGCTCCGGCCGCGGAACATTATCTCGACGCCATTCTCGCCAAACTGGCGACGGTCAGCGAGACGCCGGGCCAGCCGACTTACAAGGTTACGATTCTCAATACGCCTGTGGTCAACGCCTTCGCGCTGCCTTCCGGCAATCTCTACGTCACCCGAGGACTATTGGCGCTTGCCGGAGACGCCTCCGAGGCGGCGGCGGTGATGGCGCATGAAATCGCCCATGTCTCCTTGCGCCACAGCGCGCTGCGCGCCGAGCGTGAGCGGGAAGCGGCAGTCATCTCGCAGGCGGCGGCGGTGATCCAGAACCGTCAGAAGGGCGACGAGGTTCGCTCCAGCCAGCGGCTCTCAGTCGCGAGCTTTTCCCGCCAACAGGAGCTTGACGCCGACGCGGCCGGCGTTCGCGTCGTCGCCCGCGCCGGCCTCGACCCGTACGGCGCCTCGCGCTTCCTCACCGCCTTGGGGCGGTCAACGGAATTGCGCGCAGCTCTCTACGGCAAGAAGAAGTCCCTCGACTTCGACATTATGTCGACGCACCCCTCAACTCCCGACCGCATCACCAAGGCTGTTGCTGCGGCTCGGGAGATCGGCGCGCCTGGCATCGGCGTCACCGACCGCAACGGCTATCTCGAAGCGATCAAGGGAGTCGCCTTCGGCGACGACCCGACGGAAGGATATGTCCGGGACCGTACATTCACCCATCCCCGCCTGCGCTTCACCTTCACAGCTCCCGAGGGCTTCCTTCTCGAAAATTCCAGCGAAGCCGTATTCGGCGTGCGTGAGGCCGACAATGAAGCCTTGCGGCTCGATAGCGTGCGTTTGCCTGCGGACGAAAATCTCGAAGCCTACGTCGGCTCCGGTTGGGTGGACGGGCTGCTTCCTTCCTCCGTGCGCAGAATGGACATCAACGGCCTTCCCGCGGTTGTCGCCGTCGCGCGGGCTGGAGAATGGAATTTCAGGCTTGCGGTGATCCGGTCGGGCGAGTTTCTCTATCGCCTGATTTTTGCGGCGCGCGCGTTGAGCGACGAGGCCGACGCCCGCTTCATGGAGTCGATCAGAACCTTCCGCCGGCTCGCGCCGGACGAGACTCATGACATCCATCCGTTAAGGATTTCAGTCGCGGTCGCGTCGCCGGGCGACACCATCAGCACGATGGCCGCGCGGATGGTGGTCCCCAATCGCCCCGTCGAATATTTCATGCTTCTCAACGGCCTGACGGCCGGGGACGCACTCATTCCCGGCGAACATTACAAAATCGTAACGGAGTGACGACGGGTTTTTGCTCGTTCTGGGAACAACTGTCGCGCCCGACGGTTATCCAGGGAAGGCTAATCTTGGCGCGCGGAATACCCGTTCATTTCAGGGGTCACGTCCGCGTATGGAGGGCATCATGGCATACATGCCTGGGCTCGGGCGCGAGTTAATTAAGGCTGCGGCCGAAGCCCCCTTTCTGGAGCGCGACGAGGAAAAGCAACTTGTGATCGCTTGGCGTGAGCGGGGCGATCGAGCCGCGCTTCACAAGCTCACCGCAGCGCACATGCGTCTTGTCATCGCGCTTTCGGCGAAGTTTAGACATTACGGATTGCCGCTCTCCGATCTTGTCCAAGAAGGCCACGTCGGGCTGCTCGAGGCCGCCGCGCGGTTCGCGCCCGAGCGAGACGTTCGTTTTTCGACTTACGCCACCTGGTGGATCAGAGCGTCGATCCAGGATTACGTGCTGCGTAACTGGTCGATCGTGCGAGGCGGAACAAGCTCGTCGCAAAAGGCGCTGTTCTTTAATCTTCGTCGCCTGCGCGCGAGGCTTGCGCGTGAAAACCATGGCGCGAATCCGGTCGACGCCTATCAGACGATCGCCAACGCTATTGGCGTTTCTCGGGCCGATGTCGAGATGATGGACTCGCGTCTGTCAGGCTCCGATGTGTCGTTGAACGCGCAGCTCGTCGACGATGATTCGTCCGGGTCGGCGCAGCGAATGGATTTTCTTGTCGACGAGAAGCCGCTGCCGGACGAAGTCGTCGAGGAAACCTTGGACTCAGGCAGGCGCGCGCGCTGGCTTAAGGACGCGCTCGCGATACTTTCCGAACGCGAGTTGCGCATCGTGCGCGAACGCCGCCTGGCGGAGAATCTGGTGACGCTTGAGACGCTGGGAGATCGGCTTGGCATCTCCAAGGAGCGCGTGCGGCAGATTGAAAGTCGCGCGCTTGTGAAGTTGAGGCGCGCCCTGTCGCGGATGCAGGAGACGGCGGCGCCCGACGAGGCCGCCAGAGCGTAATAAAAAACCCCGGAAGCGCCTTCCGGGGTTTTTATTTAGGCGGCGCGGTCAACGTCGGCTTCATCGCCGCCGTCGTCGCCGACATCCCCGTCGGCTTTCGGTCCGCGACGCGGTCCCTTTAGCAGGAACGACTCAATAAGCTTCAGCGATTCCGAATCGATGAGCTTGCGAACAGCCGCGATTTCTCGCGCCATACGATCCAAAGCGGCCTCGTAAAGCTGGCGTTCGGAATAGGACTGCTCCGGCTGCGTGTCCGACCGATAAAGGTCGCGAACCACCTCAGCGATGGTGACGAGATCGCCTGAGTTGATCTTGGCCTCATATTCTTGAGCGCGACGAGACCACATGGTGCGCTTGACCCTCGCGCGTCCGCTCAGCGTTTGTAGAGCCTTGTCGACGATGGCGGCGTCGGCGAGCTTTCGCATGCCGACGTTGACCACTTTGCTCGTCGGCACCTTGAGGATCATCTTGTCCTTGATGAAGCTCACCACGAAGAGCTCCAGGCTGAAGCCTGCGACCTCCTGAATCTCGACGCCAGTAATCTGCCCGACGCCATGCGCGGGGTAGACGATGAACTCGTTGAGCTTGAAGCCAGGCCTGGGCCCCGTCGCCGCGGACTTGGCCTTGACCGGAACCCCAGGCCGGGCGACGGCGGGAGCCGGCGCGCGCGCGATCGGCGCGCCAGGCGTCGCCAGCGAAGGCGCGGCGGGCGCGGGCGCAATTGTCTTTGCAACGGGCTTCGGCTGGGATTCGGCTACTGGGCGCGTCTTCCCCGGCGCAGCCGCAACGGTGACTGGCCTGCGCTGCTCAACCTGCTTGGCCGTAAGCTCCTTAGCCGCGACAGGCGCCGCGATCTTGACGGGTTTCGCCGTTGCGGTCTTGCTGGGCGCCGCGGGTTTGGCCGTTTTGACCGGGGCCTTCTGCTTGGCGCTGACCTTTTCCGCCGCCGTCTTCGCGGCCTTTGCGGCGACCGCACGCTTCGTCACATTCTTGGAAGCGGCAGGTTTGGCGGAAGTCTTCGGGCGCAGGACGCTCTTGGCGTGCGACTTTGCCGTCGGCTTTGTGGCGGCGCGGGCTGCGCTGCGGGCGCTCGTCGCTCCCCGCCGCGTCGCCGACGCGCTGGCTATTTTGCCGTTCTTGCCCTTTGCGGTCGATTTTGCTTTTGTCGTTGCTTTCGAGGTCATTGCTCTCGTGGTCTTGGCGGTTCTTGCGCTTGTTTTCCGGTTCGAAGCAACGGCGGCCCGCGCCGGCTTACGTGCCGAGGCGGTGCGGCTGGGCGACTTCTTCGCCGCAGAACTCCGCGCTGAGGCGGTTTTCGTGGCCCCGCTCTTAACAGCTCGTTTGGCGAGGGTTTTGGAGCGGGCGGCCGATCCCTTGGCGCGAGCGGCTGCGGTGGAGGCAGTTGCGCGCGTCTTTTTCTCGGCTTTCTTGTTGGAGGGCATACGCGGGTTACTCCTATGCTGCCCCGCTGTGGAGACGGAGCGATCGCCGCCTGACGAATCGCGACTGCCGACGGCGAAAAGCCGCGACACCGCTAAGGCGGCTAGTGGAAACCTTGCTGGCGCCGCATACTCAATAGCCGGCCCTCTGGCCGACTCTCAAGGTAACGAAGCTTTCGAATGAATCGCGAGACAGTAACCTCGGCGCCGGATCGCATTCGACAAGGCGTGTATTTAGTGTGTGATTTATAACACACCAAACTGTGAAAATCAAAGGCATATACGCGCGGGCAAAGCCCGCGCCGACGCTCAGAAAGCCAATAGTGCTTTGTAATATTTTATGTTTTCAATTAATTAACGATGTGGAAACCGGCCGCCCCGGCTCCAGGCCTTAGCCGCGTCGCTGAACGCTGTTCAGTCCCCCTGGCCGGCCTCCGCTGAAAAGAACTGTTCGAACTTGCCCGGCTTGCCATCCCATTCCTTGGCGTCGGCCGGCGGGTCTCGCTTGATCGTAATGTTAGGCCAGTTCTGCGCCATTTCCGCGTTAAGCTGCAGCCATTGCTCGAGACCCTCTTCGGTGTCGGGTTTGATCGCATTCGCCGGGCACTCGGGTTCGCAGACGCCGCAGTCGATACATTCGTCCGGATGGATCACGAGCATATTCTCGCCTTCGTAGAAGCAGTCCACCGGACATACTTCGACGCAATCCATATACTTGCATTTGATGCAGTTTTCCGTGACGACATAAGTCATAATGGTGATCTCTCCATGACCTCGCCGCTTGCTAGCTTTTTTGCCAGCGTCACGCAAGGCGAGCAGAACAAAAGAGCGCGTTAGAGATATGATCGCGCGCTCCGTAGCCACAAGGTCAGCATATGGTCGACACTATGAATTCGCCGGCGACGACGGCCATGGGCCGGCAGGCCCTCACGGCCCGGGCCCTGCTGCTCGGCGAGCGGCTCGACACGGACGGGCTCGAGCGGGCGGACCTGGTTTCAACGGCGCCTCTCGCCTTCCACGCGGGGCAAAGCGGATTCGCCGTGCTCTATCGCTTCGGGGTCGCGGTTCTCTTCGGCCTTTCGCCGCTGGAGGAGGACGAGATCGTCAAGAAGATCGGTCTTCGCGTGTCGGGCGCGTCGCGTGGCGACGACGAGACATTAATTGTCGAAGCGACGCCCGATGGCGAGGAGAAGGCGCTCCCGGACGGACGGCTCGCCGTAAAGGATATTTCCGAAGCGCGGCTGCTGGTGATCGCCGACGTTTTGGCGAAAAGCGTCGCGCTCGCGCGCGACGAGCGTCGCGTCAACGCCGTCTTTGACACGATCGAGCCCTTTGCCGCCGAGCTTGCGGCGAAGGGCAGCCCGCCATGGAAGCGCAAATCCATGCTGGAGCTGATGGGCCAGACTCTCCTCGTGCGGCATCGCGTTTCAGGCCGGGTCGCCGTCGACGACAAGCCGGACGTGCTTTGGGATCGGCCGGACCTCGAACGACTCTACGCACGTCTTGAAGACGAGTACGAACTCACGCCGCGGGCGCGCACGCTCAGCGCCAAGATCGATGTGATCGGCGAAACCGCGCGGGCGCTGACCGATCTCATCGACGCGGCGCGCTCCGTTCGGCTTGAGTGGACGATTATCATATTGATCGCGATGGAGATCGTTCTCACCCTGTTCCAGATGTGGGTCGCGCGCATGGGCTGAGCGCGTCTCCGACGTCGCGCAGCGGGTTTTCGCCGGAAAGCCATTTGAAGCATGGAAGCTGGTGGCGCGCGAAGGTGAACTGACGCTTGGCGTAGTGGCGCGTGTCGAGCTGACTCCGCAAGATCGCCTCGTCCAGCGTCAGCCGTCCGTCGAGGTAGGCGATGAGATGCGGCACGCCATGCGCGCGCATCGCCGGCAGAGCGGGATCAAGTCCGCGGGACTTGAGCGCGGCGACTTCCTCGAGGGCGCCCGCCTGCGCCATTTGCTCGAATCGCACGTCAATGCGGGCGTAAAGCGTTTTGCGTTCGGGCGCGAGGAAAAAGGCCGCGCATTCCGACGCGTTCAAAATCGGCGGACTGCGCGGACCTTGAAAGGAGACGAGCGGCTTTCCCGTCGCTTCCAGGACTTCGAGCGCGCGCAGCAGCCGCTGCGGATCGGTTTCGCGCAACGTGACCGCCGTATCCGGATCGCGGGCGGCGAGTTCGGCGTGAAGCTGCTGCGGCGTCTTGTCCTGCGCCCAGGCGCGTATGGCTTCGCGCACCTCATCGGGCACGGCTGGGATGTCCGAAAGCCCGTAGAGCGCCGCCTTGAAATACATGCCGGTGCCGCCGACAAGGATCGGCGTCAGTTCGCGCGCGTCGAGGTCGCGCAACACGCGCGCAAGGTCGTCAAGCCAGCGTCCGACGGAATAGTTCGTCGCCGCGTCGACATGGCCGAACAGAAAATGCGGCGCGCCGGCTTCCTCCTCGATCGTGGGACGCGCGGTGATGATTCGCAGATCGCGATAGACCTGCATCGAGTCGGCGTTGACGACCGCGCCCGGTCGGCGGCGCGCAAGTTCTAACGCCAGAGCGGACTTGCCCGAAGCGGTTGGACCTGCAATGAGAATGGCGCGCGCGCGCATGCGCTATTGCCGCTGAAACGGTCGAGATGTCAAAGCCCATCGACTATGTCGCGACCTTTGTCGCCGGCCGGGGCGCTGCGCTCAATGAACGAGCGGTGTCTGGCGCTCTGTACGACGCCGGCCTGATGGATGCCGGACACGACTGGCTCGCGGAAGATCTCGCCGTCGATGCGTTTTTGTCGGGAGCGGGACACGACCTCGCCGATTTGCGCGCTCGACTGCAGGTGGCGGTCGCCGACGATCCGATTGACGTCATCGTTCAGCCGACGATGGGCCGGCGCAAAAGCCTGCTCGTCGCCGACATGGATTCGACGATGATCGGACAGGAATGCGTCGACGAACTCGCCGACCTTGTCGGCTTGCGCGAACATGTCGCGGCGATCACCGAGCGCGCGATGCGCGGCGAGGTTGATTTCGAAAGCGCCTTGAAGGAGCGCGTCGCGCTGCTTGAGGGCGTGACCCTTGCGCAGATCGAGACCCTGTTGACACGCATCACGCTAACCCCCGGCGGACGTCAGCTTGTGCGCACCATGCGCGCCAACGGCGCGCACACGGCGCTCGTGTCAGGCGGCTTCACGCAATTCACCGAGCCCGTAGCTGCGCGCCTTGGCTTCCAGGAGACGCGCGCCAATCTTCTCGAAATTGCGGATGGCGCGCTTACAGGCGCAGTCGTCGCGCCTGTGCTGGGACGTGAAGCCAAACGCGCGGCGCTCGTCGAATTGCGCGAGCAGCAAGGGCTGCCGCGCGACGCAACATTGGCGATCGGCGACGGCGCGAACGATCTCGACATGCTGCGCGAGGCGGGGCTTGGCGTCGCCTTTCACGCCAAGCCGAAAGTGGCGCAAGCGGCGGCTGCGCGCATCGAGCACGCCGATCTGACCGCGCTGCTTTATGCGCAAGGATACAGGCGCGAAGAGTTCGTCGAGTGATACCCCCTCCCTGTCCCTCCCCCGCTTCGCGGGAGAGGGTGGCCCGGCCAAAGGGCGTCGGTAAAGACGCCCGTCTCTAACGACGGGCTTTGGCCGGGTCGGGTGAGGGCCCTCATCCGTCGTCACTTTGTGACGACACCTTCTCCCGCAAGCGGGAGAAGGGATGCGTTTAATCAACCGGCAAGGCGACGAAATGCGCGTCGCCCTGGCCGTTGGCTACGATCAAAAGCGCGGTTTTCTTGCCGTCGCTTTTCAGCGCCTTGACTTTTTTAACCACGTCAGCCGGGTCGCTCACCGCTTCCTGATTGACCTCAAGCAGCACCTCGCCGGGCTGCAGGCGCTTCTCAGCCGCCTCCGAGCGCGGATCGACGCCGGTGATCACAACGCCGCTCTTGAGCGTATCCTTGATCTGGAAGCGCGCCCTCAACTCATCCGAGAGACGCGAGAGTTCAAGCCCGAGAACGCTTTGCGAAGACGTGGAGCCGCCCTCGGATTTCTCCTTGTCGCCATCTTTCGAGGCGATTTTCTCGCCGTCCTCCAGTCGGCCGAGTTTGACGGTCTTGGTCTGCTCCTTGCCGCCACGCATGATGACGAGCTCGACATCCTTGCCGACCGGCGTCGCCGCGACGAGCTTCGGCAGGTCACGCGACTCCTTGATCGGCTTGCCGTCGAATTTGACGATCACGTCGCCGGCTTTCAGCCCGGCCGCCTTTGAAGGCCCTTTGTCATCGACGCCGGCCACGAGCGCGCCGCGCGTCGCGCCGAGACTGAGCGTTTCGGCGATGGCGTCGTCGATATTCTGGATGCGCACGCCAAGCCATCCGCGACGCGTCTCGCCGAACTGCTGCAACTGTTCGATGACGGGCTGAACAGTATTCGCCGGCGTCGCGAAGCCAATGCCGACTGAGCCGCCCGAAGGCGACAGGATCGCCGTGTTGATGCCGATCACTTCGCCATCCATGTTGAACAGCGGTCCGCCGGAATTGCCTTTGTTGATGGAGGCGTCGGTCTGGATGTAGTTGTCGTAAGGACCGCTATCGATATTGCGATTGCGCGCCGAGACAATGCCAGCCGTGACCGATCCGCCAAGCCCGAAGGGGTTGCCGACGGCGAGCACCCAGTCGCCGACCTTCGCTTTGTCGCTGTCCCCGAACTTGACCGCTTTCAGCGGCTTTTCCGGCTTCACCTTCAAGACAGCAACGTCCACTTTCTGATCCTTGCCGACGACTTCCGCCTTGAGCTTCTGGCCGTCGTTGAAGATCACCGTCACCTCGTTGGCGTCCGCGATGACGTGATTATTGGTGATGACGATGCCCGAGGGATCGATCACGAAACCGGAGCCCAGCGAGCTCGACCTGCGCTGACGCGGCATCTCCGGCATGCCCTGGCCGCGCCGGCGGAAAAACTCTTCGAAGAGATCGTCGAAAGGCGCGCCAGGTCCCACTCCCGGCGGCAGGTTGGGGCCGTCGTTGCGCGTACTGTGTTTTGCGTCCACCGTAGTTGCGGAGATGTTGACCACCGCGTCCGAGACCTGGGTGGAGAGCTCCGAAAGAGAGTCGGGACCCTTCGCCTGCGCGGGTACGGCAATGAAGTAGAGCAGGGGCGCGGTCGCGAGGATCGCTCTCGCGGCGCGACGAAGTGCGGACGTCATTCCTTGTGTCTCCTGTCGAGGGACAGTTGTGCCGGGCGCGGCTCAACGCACGCGCTTGCGGGTTACTTTTTTTGGGCTCGCTCCGGTTCCGGCTGGTCCGCGCTCAGCGCGGCGTTCCCCGCCGGAGCTGAGAAAAAACGGAAGAAATCCGAACGCGGACTGATCAGAAAGCGCGTCTCGCCGGGCTTGAACGCGCTTTCATAGGCCTGCATCGACCTGTAGAACGCGAAGAAATCCGGGTCGCGGCCGAAGGCCTCCGCGAAGATGCGGTTGCGTTCGGCGTCGCCTTCGCCCTTCGTCTGGTCGGCCTGACGCTGCGCTTCGGCTTTTAGCACGATGACGTCGCGATCAGCCTTGGCGGTGATCTTTTGCGCCTGTTCCGAACCCTGCGCGCGGTATTCGGCGGCTTCGCGCTGACGCTCGGTTTGCATGCGTCCGAAAACCTTTTCGGAGATCTGCTGCGGCAGATCGACTCGGCGAATGCGCGCATCGACGACCTGCACCCCGAATTTTCGCGCCTCGCGGTCCGCCTGCTCCTTGATCTTCACCATCAGGGCGGCGCGTTCGTCGCGTACGATCTGCTGCTGGTTGGCTTCGCTCAACACGCGGCGGACTGCGGAGTTCAACACCGAGCCGAGCTGATTATTGGCTCCCATGACGCTGTTGACGGTCTGATAGAAACGCAGCGCATCGACGATGCGATAGCGGATGAAGCTGTCGACCTCGAGCCGCTGATTGTCGGCGGCGAGCACTTCAAGATTCGGGCTTTCGACGTCGAGAATGCGGTTATCGAAAGTGACGACATTTTCGATGAGGGGAAGTTTGAAGTGAAGACCAGGGTCAGTGATGAGTCCACGGCCCGGCACAGGCTCGCCGAAACGCAAGACCAGAGCCTGCTCAGTTTGTGAAACGGTGAAGAGGGCGCCTCCCAGAGCGACGACGGCGAGGAGAGCCGCGACGGCAAGCGTGAAAAGAAAGCCGGATTTCATTTGCGGCCTCCCTGAAAGGCCGGGAAGGCGGGCAAGGGCACGAAGGGCGCGACGCTCGCGCCGCCTTTCGAGGGATCGTCAAGAATGACCTTGTCGGCCCCGCCCAACACACGCTCCATGGTTTCGATATAAAGCCGTTGTCGGGTGAGCGTCGGCGCATTCCTATATTGCTCGTAAACCTTCTCGAACCGCGCCGCCTGACCGCGGGCTTCGGCGACAGTTTGTTCCCGGTAGGCCTCGGCCTCCTGAAGAATGCGCGCCGCTGCGCCGCGCGCTTCCGGCACGACACGATTAGCGTAAGCCTCGGCCTCATTGCCGAGCCGCTGCAAATCCTGCTGGGCGGCGGTCACGTCGCGAAAGGCAGCGATAACTTGCTGCGGCGGATCGACGGAAAGAAGCAGCACCTGAAGCACGAGCACGCCGGCGTGATAATCGTCGAGCACCTTTTGCATCAGCTGCTGAGACGCCGGTTCGATCAGCTTGCGATCAGCCGTCAGAATTTTTTGGATCTGCGACTGTCCGACGATCTCGCGCATCGCGCTTTCGGCGACAGCCTTCACCGTCAGCGGCGGATTGGCGACGTTGAAAGCGTAATCCTCGGGCTTCGCCGGATCGATTTGCCAGATGACGCGGAACTTGACGTCGGCGATGTTCTCGTCGCCGGTCAGCATCAGGCTTTCTTCTGGCGCTTCCGGTCCACGGGGCGCTGAGGGCTGGCTGCGGCGGCGCCCATCAACGACGATCCCCGCCTCCTCCCGGAAGCCGACGTCAGTGATGTTACGGTCAGTGACCGCAAGCTTGATGACCGACCCGATCGGACCTGGAAGGTTGTAATTCAGGCCCGCCTGGGTCTTTCCCATATATTTGCCAAAGATCAGGTTGAGGCCGATCTCGTTGGGTCCCACGGTGTAAAGGCCCGAAAGCAGCCAGGCGAGCACGGCCACGAGCACGAGGATCGCAAGGCCGCGGCCGCCGAATCCGCTTGGCAGGATTTGCTTCAGGCCTTCCTGGCTACGGCGCAACATTTCTTCGAGGTCCGGCGGCTGCCCGCCTGAGCCCTGTCCCCAAGGACCTCCAGGCTGACCCCACGGATTGTTATTCTGATTGCGCGGCCCGCCTTGATCGCTCCAGGGCATTTCGTCTCACAGAAGGGAAAATGGCGGCGGTCGCGCCGCTCGGCCCAATGTTATAGGCATTCGCCGCCGCCGCGGCAATGACGCGCGCTTGCGGGGTCGTTAAGGGAGACCGGAATGATTCGCGATTACACTAACGTCGCGGCCAATGAGCGGACTTTTCTCGCCTGGGTTCGGACCGGCGTCGCCGTCATTGCGCTCGGCTTTGTTATTGAGCGGTTCAATCTGTTTCTCCTGACCGTCGCTGGCGTGTTGGCGGAAAAAACTGACGGGTTACGCATCCATCGCTTTGACACCCCGGCCGGCCGCCACGCCGGCGAAGCCCTCATCGGCGTCGGCGTGTTGCTTATCGTCATTTCGACGATCCGCTTCATTCACACGGCGCGGTTGCTTTCACGCGACGAGCCGTACACGGCCCGCGCTACGAGCGGCAGCCTGTATTTCTTGTCCCTTCTGCTGCTCGCTGTCGCCGCCTTCAGCGCCTATCTTGTGATTGTCTAAGCGTCACTTCTGATCCAGCCGCCAGGAGCCGTCCCAATCCACTGCGGGCGGCGCCGCGACGAAGGCTTCCATGCGAGCCATGAATGCGCGTGATGGCCCGTCGTTTGGAGCGATCTCGAGCGCTTGCGAAAATGCGCGACGGGCTTCTTCCCACGAACGCGCGCGATAGGCGGCGAGGCCTTCGGCAAAACGCGCGCGCAATTCGCTTTGCTCGACCGTCAACTCGCCTTTGCGGCCCATGATTTCATATATCCGTTCGGGCTCGGTTTGACCGGCCATCGCGACAAGATCGATTTCGCGCGCCTCAACAAAGTCGGCGGCGCCGACCGCGGTCGCTTCCGACACAAGGATACGAGAGCCATAGACCTTGTTTGCGCTCTCCAGTCGCGCGGCAAAATTGGCGGTATCGCCGACCACGGTGTAATTCATCATTTGCTCGGAGCCGATGCTGCCGACGAGCGCCTCTCCTGTGGCGACGCCTATGCGCAGGTCGAAGGATATGGGCGCGGTGCGGATGCCAAGCAGTTCGGGGAAAGAGTCGCGCAGGCTATCCAAGCGATCGACCATGTCGATCGCGGCTAGGCTCGCAAGGCGGGTTTGTTCGCTGTCCTTGTTGAAGGGCGGGCCCCAATAGGCCATGATCGCGTCGCCGATGTATTTGTCGATGATCCCGTCATTGTCGCGAATGGGCGCCGACATGGTTGAGAAATATTGATTGAGAATTTTCACCAATCCTTGCGGCGTCATGCGTTCGCTGGTTGTGGTGAAACCGGCGACGTCGCAAAACAAAACGGTCATAACGCGGCGATGGCCCTCGGCCGCAAGCATCGGCGCGTCGATCAGGTCCTGGACGACGCGCGGATCGATATATTTCCCGAAGGTGTCGAGAATGCGCTTCTTCAATCGAAGCTGCTCGACCATGCGGTTGAAGGCCGCCGTAAGATAGCCGATCTCATCTCGCGTCGTGACGGCGATGACTTCGTCGAGTCGTCCCGCCTCGACAGCGCGCGCGCCTTCCATGAGTCGCCGCACGGGAACGGTGACGCCATTGCTGACCAAAACCGAGAAGACGACGCCCAGCGCCGCAGCGAATAAAGTCAAAGCTGCGGCGATCACCATCACCTGATGTTGCGTGCGCGCCATTGTCTTGCCGTCAGCTTGCACGAGTGCGAGCATGTCGCTGCGTATGGCGTCGAGACTGCGATTGACGTCGTCACGGAACTCGTCGACGCGCTCCAAACTTTGAGACGCGGCGTGTGCGTCTTTCTTTTCGAGTGCGCTCAGCAGCCGGTCGATCTCTTCGTTCAGATAGTGGCGCGATCCCGTTAAGAGGTCGTCGAGGCGGCTGTCGATGCGCACCAGCGAGCCTTCGTCGCCGAAAGTGTTGCCTTTCTGGATGAGTCCGTTGATCAGGATGCGCGCCGCGCCGATTTCTTGCTCGACTGCGCGGCCCTTGGCGTTGAGGGTTTCTCTCAGCGCTTCGAATTTTGCGCCGTCGTTCAGCGATTGCATTTGCGCGATGACCATTCGGCGTAGCGTTAACGCCCGCTCAAGCGACCGAATATTCGCGCGTGCAAGATCGCCATAAGCGGGGATGTAGCTCGATGAGAGTTCGGCGAAATGATCGCCGACGCGACGGACCATGACCATGGAAAGGACTGAAGTCGCCGCCATCAAAAGGATGAGCGCCAGCGCGATGCCTAAAATCTTTCGTTTGATGGAGAGCGAAAAACCAGGCCGGGCGAGAAACTGCGACATTCTGATTTCCGATTATTGGACGACGCTGAGTGAGACGGCTTGCGCCGAGTGTGCCAGCTTGCGGAAACCGGCTTCGTACAGCGTTCGATTGTAGCTTGACGGGCGAGTTTTCGCCTATGTCTCAACCCCTACGCGGCTCCCAGCCTTTCAAAGTCGGCGCTCTCTTGCCAAGGCGCAGGCATCTTCCATCTGATGACTGTCGAGCTAGCCGGGAGTGCGCCCCGATGAAGAAGTATCTCGCCCTCGCTCTGGTTGGGTTCTCGCTCGCCGCCGGCGTGGCCCAGTCAAAAGAACAAGGCAGGGCGCCGAAGGAATGCTTCCCTTTCCTGCGCATACCGCCGGAAGAATATGTTTACAGCCTCGCCGTCTTTTACCCGCCTGATCGGCCCATTCCTTACTCTGTTTACTACTACAACCTCTATCAGCAATTTTGCTCTGGCAAACCTGCAGAGAAGTGCATTTGGGCGTGTGAGAAGGTTCCCACCGCGCGCGGCGCTGCACTTAAAGTCGGCGGCTAAGCCCGTCTCAGCGTACTCGTCGCGCGGCTTTGCTAAGTCACGCATTTCGCGCCCAGGCGACCCAGGGCTTGGCGAGGGAAGGGGCAATGGCGGAGACGGTGGGATTCGAACCCACGATAGGGTTTCCCCTATAACGATTTAGCAAACCGTCGCCTTCAGCCTCTCGGCCACGTCTCCATGCATCCACGGCAATGCTGCGGACGGCGAACGACATATGCCAAAGGCCCGGCGGGATAGCAAGGGAACGCCTCTTCGTCCTCTTGCCGGCAGGCCTATTGTTTCAGCCGGGCGCGCTGAGCCGCCCGAACGGCGTTAAGCAAGACAGCTCGGGAAGGCAGTTTCGATTTCGCCTGTGCGACGCAGTCCTGATTGCCGTTGTCATCGTCCTTGCAGCAGAATATGTCGCCCCCAGCGCATGCCACGTAATGCGGATGCTTGGCGCCGGCGCGAGTCTCCTCCTCGCCTTGGATGAAGCACGCCATGGCGCCTGCATTGTTCACCCAATTGGAATTGCAATTCGAGCCGCTTGCGATTTTTGGCTTTGCGTTTGCGGGAAGGATCATTGCGGCAAGAGCGGCGACGAGCAAAAGGGTCTTCACTGAAAAATGATTCATCGCGTTCTCCTTAAAAAAATACAGGCGGATGCAACTGACCTTCTTCGCACGCCTGCGACCCTTACTCAAGGCGATGATCGCCATGCGCCGACAAGGCGCCCTCGCGCAGGCGTCAAACCAATTCGGTTTGCGCGCGGCTAATACTGGCGCCGTCGGTCGCCCGCAATGTCCAAAAAGACAGCGACGAAATGACGGTCAGGACCCCGAGAGAAAGATAGGCGTCGTGAAGAGCGCTAACGACGGCGTGAGGATCGGATTGCGGCGCCGCGCCTAGAAACCAGGCCGCGATCAGAGAGCCGATGGCGAGACCAAAGCTCATGGAGATCTGTTGGAAAGAGCTGGCGATGGTGGCGGCCATGCTCGACTCTGGCGGTTCGACGTCGGCGTAAGCCATGCTGTTCATGCTCGTGAACTGTAGCGAGTTGAAAAAGCCCAAAGCAAATCCGATGGCGACGACGGCGGCGAGAGGCGTGTGCTCGGTCACCAAAGCATAGAGGCAGGTCGTTACGCCGATCAGCACCGTATTGGCGACGAGGACGGTGCGGTAACCGAACCGCGCAAGTATCGGCGCGGAAGCCATTTTCATGCCCATGGCCGCCGCCGCTGTCGGCATCATCAGCAGCCCGGATTGCCAGGCCGGAAGCCCCAGGCCCACCTGAAACAACAAGGGCGTCAGGAAGGGCAAGCCTCCCACGCCGAGCCTCGTGATGAAGCCGCCGGTGACAGAAACGCGAAAGGTCCGTTTGTTGAACAGCGCAAGATCGAGCAATGGGTAGGGCGTTCGGCGCGCATGCAGCCAATAGGCGAGAAGAAGCGCCGTTGCGACGGTGAAAAGAGCGGCGCCAGGAGCCAAGCCGATCTGATGATCGCCGAAAATTTCGAGAAGCCACGAAAGAAGCGCGGTGCCTGATCCAAACAGGGCGAGGCCGAGCCAGTCGAAGGGATGCTGCTCGTCGCCGAAATAGTTGGGCATATAGCGATGGACCAGCCATTGAGCGACGATGCCGATGGGGACATTCACGAAGAATATCTCCCGCCAGGACAGCCAGTGCACGATCAGTCCGCCGACAGTTGGTCCAAGCAGAGGTCCGATGAGAGCTGGGATGATGACGAAGTTCATCGCGCGCAGTAGCTCCCCCTTTCCGAAGGTCCGCACGATGGTCAATCTTCCGACCGGCGTCATAAGCGCGGCGCCGGCGCCCTGAAGAATCCGGGCGAAGACCATTTGCCCGGCGCTCTGGGACAATCCGCAGAGGATCGGAGAGATGGTGAATACCGCGATGGCGGCGGCGAATATCTTTCTGGTCCCGTAGCGGTCCGCCATCCATCCGCTCACCGGGATGCCGACAGCCAGGCTCAAAACATAGCTTGCAGCGACTGCTTTCAAACTCAGTGGCGTCACCTGCAGGCTCTCGGCCATGGCCGGAACGGCGGTGTTTACGATCGTCGCGTCGAGCTGCTCCATGAAAAGCGCCGTGGCCACCACCCAGGGCAGGAAGCGCTTGATCGTGGGCTCGTCCATCCAGCCACCCTATTGGAGCAAGTTGTCAGCGGAAGCTTCCGCCCGCGCGACGGCTCGGGGGCTCAGGCGTCTTGAAATGGCAGACACCGAAACTCCAAAGATTAGTTCGGGCGATGCGGGCGCATTTAGGTAGCGCTATCGGCGCTTGTCGCCATGTCCGCGGCCATTTGATGCCGGGCAGGAGGGGTAAAGGGGCTGCGGCATCCGCGCCAAATGTCCGCGAACCGCTAAAATACGGATGGCCGCGCCAGCGCCCTAATTTTTTTGAGCGCACAATAAAACGCCCGGCTGAAGCCGGGCGTTTGCCTTTGAAAGATTAGCTCTTTCCGAGCACCTCGACATGCACCTGTCCGGTGCCGCGTTCGATGAGGCCGAGCTGAACCGCGGCGCCGCGCGAGACGTCAAGGCCGCGCCCCGTCCAGACCGCCGGTCCACGATCATTGATGCGCACGACCACGGAACGCCCTGCGTAGGTGAGACGCAGGCGCGTGCCCATCGGCAGGGTGCGGTGGGCGGCCGTTAAGTCCCACATGTTGAAGAGCTCGCCGTTGGCGGTGTGGCTGTTGGGTTCGTAGCGGCGCGGACCGCCACCGTAGAATGACGTGTTGACGGTAAAGCCCTTGCCTTGGGGCGCCTCAGCGGGACGCCAGGAGTGGCGGGAGGCATGGTGCGCCAGATAGTGCGAGGCATGATCGTGATGCGCCAAAGCGGGCGCGGTCATCAATCCAAGGATCGTCAGTACGCCACAGATACGCTTCATTCAGGATTGCTCCGTTTACGCATAATGCGTGAAAAACGCTCGACGAACATTTCGTTTCGCCGAGCGCATAGTTTCCATCCATATGAATGGAGGTGAAGATAAAATCGTTAATATTGAAATGTGGCAAAATATGAGCGTGAGTTAACAAATCATGTGCGGCTGATTCGTCATAGATATTATTAGAAGTTATCTAAATGTTCTTCTAACTGGTGTTGCGACATGCTTTCATAGCTTGCCTTATGCATAGCGTATGTGCAGACTAATCTAGCTTGAGCGCTGCGGGACAGCCGGGTGACAAGGGCGAGCGGACGCGGCAAACATGCGGCCGGGAGACTTGCCAATGTCAGCTGAAACCCGGGCCGCAATCATCGGCGTCGTCACCGCCTCGGACCGCGCGAGCGCGGGCGTGTATGAAGACGAGAGCGGCCCGGCGATTGAGGCCTATCTGCGCGCGGCGCTGACAACGCCATTCCGCATCGAGCGGCGCATCATCCCAGACGGCTTTGAAAGCGTGCGCGATACGCTGATCGACCTGGCCGACAACGTCGGCTGCGACCTCATCGTTACGACGGGGGGCACGGGCCCAAGCCCCCGCGACCTCACGCCCGAAGCGACGCTTGCGGCCTGCCCGCGCGAACTGCCGGGCTTTGGCGAATTGATGCGGCAGGTCTCGCTCGCGCAGACCCCAACCGCGATTCTGTCGCGACAATTAGCCGCCCATCGCGGCAAATGTCTTGTGATCAATCTGCCGGGCAAGCCAAGGGCGATCGAACTCTGCCTCGACGCCGTTATGCCCGCAGTTCCTTACTGTCTCGACCTGATAGGCGCGGCCTATATCGAGACCGATCCGGCACGGGTCAAAAGCTTCCGTCCCCAAGCAAAATAACCGCTACCCATTCGGGCGGTAGGTCGACGCCTGGCCAAAGCTATGCGCTTCTCATTGCGGCGCCTCGCCTGTATAGGGGTGGCGCGTTACAAAAACTGAATCGAAGCCGCTAGCGCGGGGGGCGAGGGCGAGCGAATGAACGAATTGCGTTTGGTGGTGGTCGGCGCGGCGGGCCGTATGGGCCGGATGTTGACCCACATCATCCCCGATACTTTGGGCGTGCGCCTGACGGCTGCTCTTGAACGCCCCGGCGCGCCAGCGCTCGGCGCCGACAGCGGCGGCGCGACGCCCAACGGCGTGCCAATCACGAGCGACGTGGCCGCAGCCCTCGCCGACGCTGACGCAATCGTCGACTTCTCGGCGCCGACCTCCAGCGTCGAAATGGCGAAAGCGGCGGCGGACGCCAAGGTCGCCGTCGTCATCGGCACGACGGGACTGTCTCAAGAAGACCTCGCCGCCATCGCAAAGTGCGCGCAAAAAACCGCGATCGTGCGATCCGGCAATATGAGCCTGGGCGTCAATCTCCTCGCCGTGCTTGTCGAGCGCGCCGCCCGGGCGCTTGGACCGGCCTGGGACGCCGAGATCGTCGAGATGCATCATCGCCTGAAGGTCGACGCGCCCTCGGGAACGGCGCTGCTGCTCGGCGAAGCGGTCGCGCACGGGCGCGGCGTCGACCTTGCGGAGAACAGCGCGCGGGGGCGCGCCGGGCTAACCGGGCCGCGGCGGATCGGAGAGATCGGCTTCGCTAGCCTTCGCGGCGGCACGGTCGTCGGCGATCACACGGTGATCTTCGGCGGGGCGGGCGAGCGCATCGAGTTATCGCATCGCGCCGAGGACCGCGGCGTGTTTGCCCGTGGCGCGCTTGCCGCGGCGCTCTGGACTCGCGGAAAAACTCCCGGGCTCTATTCGATGGCCGACGTGCTTGGCCTTTCCGGCGCCTGATAGCGACGAGCGTTTACGAGCATGAATCGCACCCTCGTTCTGGTTCGTCACGGCGAAAGCGAATGGAACGCCAAGAATCTCTTCACCGGATGGAAAAACCCGGACCTCACGCCGCTCGGCATTGAAGAGGCGCGCCGCGCCGGTCGCGAGTTGAGGAAACTCGACATTCTGTTCAGCGTCGGCTTCACCTCCGCTCTGGTGCGGGCGCAACACACAATCGATCTCATTTTCGAAGAGCTCGGCCAGCCAAATGTGCCGACGATCAAGGACCGTGCGCTGAACGAGCGCCACTACGGCGATCTCTCGGGCCTCAACAAGGATGAGGCGCGCGACAAATGGGGCGAGGAGCAAGTGCGCCTGTGGCGGCGTTCCTATGACGTGCCGCCGCCGGGGGGCGAGAGCCTCAAAGACACGGTTGCGCGCGTGGTGCCGTTTTACGTGCAGCGCATCCTGCCGCCGGTGATGCGCGGCGAACGCGTGCTTGTCGCCGCGCATGGCAATTCGCTGCGCGCGCTTTGCATGGTGCTGGAGCAGATGACGCCAGAGTCGGTCACGACATTGGAGCTCGCGACGGGCGTTCCAATCATCTATCAGTTGAACGCCGATTCGACCGTCGCGTCCAAGACGGTGCTGGGCTAGCGCCGCAGCCGCTTCGGCGCCACATCTCGAGTCATGTCCCAACTCGCGCCAGGCGCGTTCCACTACGCCGGCTTTCTCGACAAAGCGGAGCAAACCGCTTTGGCTGAAGAGATAGCGGGAGTCATCGCCGCCGCGCCGCTCTATGTCTCGACCATGCCGAAGACCGGCGCGGCCATGTCGGTGCGGATGACGAATTGCGGCGTTCTCGGCTGGGTCAGCGACAAGGAGCGGGGCTATCGCTACGAGCCGCGTCACCCCAAGACCGGCGATCCTTGGCCGGCGATGCCACGACGCCTCTTGGATCTCTGGAACGGACTGACGCGCTATCCCAAGCCGCCCGAAGCCTGCCTCGTGAACGTCTATGACGAAAAGGCGCGCATGGGCCTTCACCAGGACAAGGATGAGGCCGATTTCGGCGCGCCGATCCTCTCCATTTCGCTTGGCGCCGACTGCCGCTTCAGACTTGGCGGAACGCGGCGCGGCGATCCCGCGATCACTTTGGCGCTGGCGTCTGGAGACGCGCTCGTGCTCTCGGGACCGGCGAGGATGCGCTACCATGGCGTCGACAGAATTTTGCCGACGATCGCCACGCCAATGCCGCCAGCCCTTGCGGCATTCGGAGCCCGCGTCAATCTCACGCTTCGGCGCGTCACCTGAGCCTGAGGTTCAGGCCGCATTCACGCCTTTCGCGTAAAGCTTGTGAGCAAGTTGAACGTGAACTCTGGCGTATTGTCTTGGACGGCGGCTTCGTTGTAATTTCCAAACCGTCTAAAGAGCGCCGAGAGGCGCCACCAATTGGGCAGGCGCATTTCAAGAAGGGCGGGCGCGACGCGAACGCCGGGAAGAGGAAAGGAACAAGGATGAGGATGATTTCCCTGCTGACGTTCGCCGCGAGCGTCGCTTTCGCCGCTTCCGCCGGCCAGGCTTACGCCGCTGGCGACGCCGCTGCGGGCGAGAAGGTCTTCGCCAAGTGCAAAGCCTGCCATCAGGTCGGAGAGACCGCGAAAAACGCCATTGGTCCGGAATTGAACGGGATTGACGGCCGCAAAGCCGGCGCGGCGCCGGATTATAGCTATTCAGATCCGATGAAGAATTCCGGCATCACTTGGGATGCGGCGACCTTCAAGGAATTCATCAAGAATCCGAAGGCGAAGGTCCCTGGCACCAAGATGATCTTCCAAGGCCTGCCCAGCGAAAGCGACGAAGAGAATGTGTGGGCTTATCTCTCTCAATTCGGCGCGGACGGCAAAAAGAAGTAAGCGCGCTTCTCCTGAAGAAACAATTTCGGCGGCCCCATTTCAGGGCCGCCTTTTTTGTCGCCAAATCGGGGGGATGAAAAAGAATCAGTCGGCGGAGCCTCGACCCACACCAAGTGTGTTGAGAATACAACAGTCAATAAAAAGCGGCGATTTATATTTGCAAGTGTTCTAACTTAAAATTTGTTTTGTGATGTATTTTAGCAACACTTTATTGCAAATCAGAAATATTGCGTCGGAACCATTCCAGACTAGGGTCTCTTCTAATTGACCGTTTTCAAAGAGAAAACCTACCAATGGCCTTCTCCTGATTCAGAAATACGCGAGAAGAGCAAACATGATTCAGAAACAGTCGATTTCTCGGCGCACACTTTTGGCGTCTCTTCCTGCATCGGTTGATCGGATGAGAGGCGCAGTTTCGGTCGCCGCCTTAAGCCTTGCCGCCGCGTTGACGCCCAGCCTCAGCATTCCCGCTCTCGCGCAATCCGAATCCAGGCCCCTGCCGGCGGTAAGAGTCGACGCGCCGCCGGAGAAGCCCCGCGCGGTCACCCAGGCGAAACCGAAGCCAGTCGCCTCTCAAGCACGCCACGCGAGTGGAGCCCGACCGTTGCCCCCCATTGACGTTGGAGGCGCACGGCAGGGCGGTCGTGTCGCTCCGGACGCCGGGGTGACTGCGGCTCCAGCCGGCGTTCCCGGAGCTCCGCTTTTCCCGCCCCAGGCGCTCGGCCGCGGCCCTACCGACGTCGTCGGTTATTTCGTTGGCAGGACATCGACCGCGACGAAAACGAACACGCCGATTCTCGACATACCCCAGTCGATGACGATCCTCACCAAGCAGCAGCTTCAGGACCGCAACAGCATCGATCTCAGTCGGGCTCTGATGTATGTGCCCGGCGTGACGGTCGCCCAAGGCGAAGGCAATCGCGACCAAATCACGATCCGCGGACAGGACACGACGGCGGACTTCTACACTGACGGCATCCGCGACGACGCGCAATATTACCGCGACCTGTACAACATCGAAGCCGTCGAAGTTCTCAAGGGACCCAATGCGCTGATCTTCGGCCGCGGGGGCGGCGGCGGCATCGTCAATCGCGTCACCAAAAAGGCCGACGGCGCAACGCTGCGTTCGATGAGCGTCAGTTCAGGCAGTTTCGCCCGCAAGCGCCTCACGGTCGATGTCGGCGACGCGATCAACGAAACGCTCGCTTTCCGAATCAATGGGCTCTACGAGCAGTCATACGGCTACCGCGACTTCTTCAAGCTCGAGCGCTATGGCGTCAATCCGACGATGACCTGGCATCCGCTCGAAAAGACCTTCATCACCTTTAGCTATGAACATTTCCGCGATCGCCGCACAGCCGATCGCGGCGTTCCCTCGGTGGGCGGCTTGGTTTTCGGAGGCTCGTCGATCTATCCGGGATACCCGGCGCCGGCGCCGATCGACGCCTTCTTCGGCGTGGGCAATCCTTCGGTCGAAGAGGTTAATTACGCCAAAGTCGATCTCAATCGCGCCGCGCTAGCATTCGACCACACGACGGATTTCGGCCTCAACATCCGCAATCAGACCGTCTATGCGGATTATGAGAAGCGCTATCAGAACACCTTCCCGGATCAAGGTCTGGGCTTCGTTACGACGCAACTCAATCCAGTTTCCAGGAGCGTAACGCCCGTAGGCGCCGTTCGCCTCGACGGTTATGTCAACTCGAATCCGCGCCAAAACATCTTCAACCAGACTGACCTCGTCTATAAATGGCAGATGACGCCGGACATCCGTCACACGGTGATGTTTGGCGCCGAAGTCGGCAATCAGAAGACCGACGACAATCGCAATCTCTCCTGCTTCAATCTGTCCTGCGCGACGCGGCGCGTGACGACGCCATTTTGGATGCCAACCGCGTATTTCCCCGTGGTGTTCGCTAATCCCAACCGTCGTCGCCACACCGATCTCGATCTCGCCGCAGGCTATGTTCAGGATCAGATCGAAGTTACCCGCTATATCGACGTCATCGCAGGCGTGCGTTACGACAGGTTCGACCTGAAATTCACCGGCTTCGATCCCGGTCCGACCGACTTTAGAGGCCAGCTGCGCCGTGTCGACAATGTGTGGTCGCCTCGCTTCGGCCTTGTGTTCAAGCCGGTCGAGAATGTGTCGTTCTACGGCTCCTATTCGCGAAGCTTCCTGCCAGTGGCGGGAGACCAGTTCAACGTTCTGTTTCCATCCGTCGCCAATCTCGCGCCGCAAAGCTTCGAGAATGTCGAGGTTGGCTTCAAAGCGCAGTTGCTGCCCGCCTTGCTCCTCAC
>VGDT01000034.1 GCA_016869595.1 Alphaproteobacteria bacterium | reverse complement strand
GTCGCGCCGAAGGGCATCAACTGTCCGGCGATCGACGGCATTCTCGAGGAGGCTGACGAAATCTCCGGCGAGGCCGCCGACAATGAAGTGCTGGACGCTGCGCTCATCGCCAGCGCTCAGGCGGTCGAGCATTATGAGATCACGCGCTACGGGACGCTGATCGCCTGGGCGAAAGAGCTTGGCCGCGAGGATTGCGCGCAGCTTCTTTCCGAAACGCTCGCTGAAGAGAAGAACGCCGACAGAAAACTGTCCTCGCTCGCCGAAGGGCGCATCAACCGCAAGGCCGCCTAGAGAAAGCATCGGCGCGCACTAGAGCAGGTTCCGAAAAAGTTGACAGACTTTTTCGATGAGAACCTGCTCCAACATTTTGATTTTGAGCGATTCCTTATCGATCACATGATTCCATGTGATCGGGAAGCGTTCTAGGAAGCGCGCGGGAGGCGCCCTGTCCAGTCAGCCGACGCCAAAAGGCTCGCGTTTCTTCAGCATGCCTAAAATCGAGAACCCCCGGCTCAGGCCAGGGGTTCGTCGGCAATTTCAAGCGAGTTTGCGATCTGGCCGATTATTCCTCGACGGATTTCGGCTTCAGCACCTGACGGCCGCGATACATGCCGGTCTTCAGGTCGACGTGATGCGGCCGGCGGAGCTCGCCCGAATCCTTATCCTCGATGTAAGAAGGCGCTTTGAGGGCGTCGGCGGAGCGACGGAAGCCTCGCTTCATCGGCGAGGTTTTTCTCTTCGGAACGGCCATTTGCTTTTTCTCCGGCGCGTCCCGCCGCGTCAGGGGCGCGGGACGAAAATTCAAAGGATGGGCGCGAATACACCAATTCGCCCGGTATGGCTACCCCCGTGGGCCTGCTCCTTAGCGTGGCGACGGCATTGCCGGTCAAGTCGGCGGGGCGCTTCTTACTTTTGGGACCGGTCGGGATTAAACATCCTCAACGCCTTGAGTCCGCTATATGCTTGCTGAATTTCATTTGGCCCAAGGATTTTATCCCCAGTCTTGATCCATGGCGCCTTATTGTGATCGCGCATAACTTCGATCGCGTGGTCGACTGCATCCTCCAGCACCCAATAGGGAGATGAGCTTGTGCCGTGAGGGATAGACGCATCTTCTACTGGCGCTTCTGGACTGACAAAATCGGAGGCGCTCGGCGTCTTGTCTTTCTCGACCCATAATAGGATCGCAGGTGCAGACATATCCAATTGCATCGCCTCTTCCCTGCCTTGCCGACAAGCATAACACCGGTTATCGGCTAAGGCCTACGAGACTAGCCTTGCGTGTCGTCCCTCTGGGCGCTGTGGCCGCCTTCTATTGCCGCGGGCGGCTTCAAGCCGCCGTCCTTGCCCTGGGGGAGCATCGCCGGGTCTTCCTCGATGAGCTGTCTCGCCCCACGGTTGTCGATGGGCCGGGCCGCGACCGGCGCCGCGTTGAGGCCGGTCTGATGCGCGAGCCAGCTTCGCCAGTGATCGGCTGAGCCGTTGAACGTATTCTGATCGACCGCGCCGGCGATGCCCGGAATGCGGCCGTCCGAGCGATATTGCCAAAACGTCCATTTGCGGTCGCCGTAACGCACCTGCGGATGGTATTTCGTCGAGCGCACCCAGATCGGATATTCGGACAGAGCGTCCGAGTGCAGGATCGCCTGATAGAAGTCGACCGACGAATAGATGATCGGCCTCTTGCCGTAATGGCGCTCCATCTCCACGAGCATGGCCTTCATGTCGCGCAGCACTTCCTCGCGGTAAAGCGTGCGTTTGCAGGTTCCCGACGTCGGCGTCGCCTCGACGTCGAGCACCGGCGGCAAGGCGTCGGGCTCGTTCGGCACGACGCTGGCGAAATTGCCAATTTCTTCATGCGGCTGGCGACACCAGTAAACGAAGTGATAGGCGCCGCGCGGCACGCCCGCGGCCTTCGCCGCCGCCCAATTATAGGCGAATTTCGAGTCGACTCGGTCGCCGCCTTCCGTGGCCTTGATGAAGGCGAAGGAGACGCCGGAGTCCTTGACCTGCTCCCAGTCGATGTTGCCCTGATATTTCGAGACGTCGATGCCGTGGACGGCGAATTCGGCGCTGCGCGTCGCGGGGAAATTATGGAGCTCAGTCTCCGGGACGGCGTAAGCGAGGAAGCTCGGATCGCGCTTGGGGTTGATCAGCGGGGCGCTGGTCTGCAGCCGCGGCCGGCGGGAGAACATGGGATCATAGGAACTGCCGCAGCCGGCGAGCGTCGCCGCGGCCAGCGCGGCGCCTACGAAGGCAGTGGAAAGCGAAGCAAGAAATTTCAACGAGCGCATTTCGTCAAATTATCTCCGCAGGCGGTAACGGAGCGTAAACGCGCCGCCACGCCTCAGCCCAAATGGAACCACAAACTGGCGATTGTAAGGAAAGAGCTGTAGCCGATAACGTCGGTGATCGTGGTCACGAAGGGCCCCGAGGAGACGGCAGGGTCGAATTTCAGCCGGTCGCAGACGAGCGGCACAACAACGCCGCCGAACGCGCCCGCCACCAGATTGGTGAACATCGCCAAGGCCATAACTGGGCCAAGGCCGATATTGTGAAACCAGGTCGCGGCGACGGTTCCCGTCACGAGGCCAAAGGCCGCGCCATTAACGGCGCCTATAGCGAGTTCGCGGAAAATAATGCGCAGCGCATTGCCGCGGTTGAGCTCCCGCGTCGCGAGCGATCGCACGGCGACGGTCATGGTCTGCGTCGCCGAGCTTCCCCCTTGCCCCGCGACCATCGGTCCGAGCACGGCCAGCGCCACCATCTGTTCGAGCTGCAACTGGAAGGTCTTGAGGACCGAGGAGGTGATGAATGCGGCGAGCATGTAGATGAAGAGCCAGGTGAAACGGCTGCGGACGATCCACCAGAAATCGTCAGTCAGCTCTTCCTCCGGGTTCACGCCGCCGAGCGCCAGTATTTCGTCGGACGCCTGTTCCTGGATGACGTCGACGATGTCGTCGATGGTGAGCACGCCGACGAGCCGCTCTGACTCATCGACGACCGGGACGGAGACGAGATTGTAGCGCTCGAAGAGCCGCGCCGCCTCGACGCCATCCTCGGTCGCTTTCACCCGCCGGCGATCTTCCTGCATGATTTCGTCGAGCCGGGCGGTGGGTTTGGCGCGCACCAACGCGTCGAGGAAAACGGTGCCGAGCAAATGGTAGCCGGGATCGATAACGAAGACTTCGAAGAAGCTCTCCGGCAGATTCTCTTCGCCGCTCTCTCGAAAGAAATCGAGCACGCGCCCCGCTGTCCAGAATGGGGGCGCGGCGACGAAAGTCGTCTGCATCAGGCGCCCGGCGGAGTCCTCGGGATAATCCAGCGAGCGGCGCAGGACGATGCGCTCTTGCGCCGGCAGTGCTTCGAGAACTTCGGCCTGCTCTTTTGGCTCCAGCGTTTCGAGAATGGCGACGGCGTCGTCGCTTTCGAGTTCACGGACGCCCTCGACGAGGGTTTCGACGGGAAGCTCTTCGAGGATTTCCTCGCGGGTCGCATCGCCGACTTCCATCAAGGCCGTGAAGTCGAAGTCGGCGCCCATCAGCTCGACGAGGCGCGGCCGCGCATCGTGGCTTAAGAGCTCCAGCAGACCGCCAAGGTCGGCTTCGTGGAGATCGCCGACGAGTTCGCGAACCCGCTCCGCGTCGCCAAGCGCGATCGCGCCCTCGACGTCCAGAACGAATTCCCGGCTGAAAGAGGCCGTCCCGCCGTCGCGGAAGTCCTCGGCGACGGGCGCCGTATCTTCATGGTCGAGCGGCATAGGCGGTCCCGCGCTATAGTATGGTCGCGCTCTTAACCCGCGAGCGCGAGAAGTCAAACCGCCAAGCCGCCATGACAGCGAATTTTCCCACTTTAAAAAGGCCCGAAAGGCCTGTCGCCGGAGCGCTCGACCGGCGGCTCGCGCCCATGCTGCTGGCGACCTTGTTATCCGCGGCTGGCTTCTATTGCGCTCCGTCGGCCGCCGCCGAGGAACGGGCGTGCGGAACGGACGCTCTCGGAACTTCGCGCGTCATTGAAATCGATCGCTCCAAGGGAACGGCGATCGGTCTGCAAAGCTATCCGCGCACGCTCGATTTGCGTGATCATGAGGTGGTTTTGACCTTCGACGATGGTCCCGCCGCGACGACCGCAAAGGTTCTCGATGCGCTCGCCAAGGAGTGCGCGCGCGTCACCTTCTTTTTGATCGGCCGGAATGCGGAGGGCCTCCCCGCTCTCGTGAAACGCGCCGCCGCGGAGGGCCACACGATCGGCCACCACTCCTATAGCCATCCTGATAAGACGCTGAGACTCATGAGCGAGGAGGCCGCGAAGGCGGATATCGAGAAGGGAATCGCCGCCGATAACAAAGCGCTGGGCGCGACGGCCGCGCCCTTCTTCCGTTTTCCCGGCTTCGCAGATACGCCCGCGCTCGTCGCGGACCTTACGGCGCGCGGCTATACGATCTTTGGCTCAGACCTGTGGGCTTCGGACTGGTCGCATATAACGGCGAAGGCCGAACTCGATCTGGTGCTGTCGCGGCTCGAAAAGAGCCGCAAAGGCATCGTGCTCTTCCATGACTCGCAGGCGATCACCGCGCAGATGCTGCCCGAATTCTTACGTGAACTGAAAAAACGCGGCTATTCGCTTGTGCATATTGCGCCGGGCGATGCGCCGACTCCGATCGTCGCCGCCGGTCCGGATTGGACGTCGACGACCGAGCCGATCATCGCCAAGACTCTTGGGGCAAAGACTCTTGGAGCAAAGTCTCTTGGAGCAAAGTCTCTTCGGAGAAAGGGCGGCGGCGGGATGATGAATTCGTCGCCGCCAACGCCGGGGCAGGATGCGCCAGAGGCGCCGAAAGCCGGCGAGCCGTGACTGAGGGAAAGACCGCCGCTCAGCCGCGATCGCAGATGTATGTGCTTCTCGAAGCCCAGCAGGAACCGCTCTTATAGACGTTTCCGAGATTTTTGCCGTCGAGCGTCAAGGACCAGGTCTTTCCCTTGACCGGAGAAATCGTCAGGGTCTGACCCGAATATTGGAAGCTTACGTCGCCGCCTTTTTGCGAGATTTGACAGTCGCCGCTGTTGAGGACGCGTCCTGCGATCCTGACGTAGCACTTGCCCGTCTGCGCTTCGGACTCGGTCGTCGCAGACGCGCTATCCTCCACGGCGCGCCGCGCCTTCCTTCGTCCTCCCGCAATGTCCTCGTTGAGGAAGTCGGGTTCGAGTTCGAGATTTGTGATCGATGAAGACAGAGAATTTGATGCTTGGGCGGCGGGCGCGGCGTCTGCGCCGTCCGGCGAAGATGCGGCGCGCTCCTGCTTCGACGTCGGCTCCACGGGACCGGCGATGATCGACGCCCGTTCGTGCGATCGCAAGTTGGTCAGCGCCGCTTCAGAGCCGCCGACGCGCGTCGCGCCGTGCAAAGGAGAGGCGATCATTTGAGGCGTCGGCGCGTCCGCTGGATCGACAGTTTGGGGCGTGTCTCCCCAGAACGCCGAAGAGACGACGATTGCGGATCCGACGACGACGAGCGCTCCGGCGCCGATGTAGAAAAAGCGCTCGACCCTTTCGAAGTTGCGATCGGACTTGGCTGCATAAGCCTGAAGGGGCGACCCGATCGGGCGCAACGCCGTTAAGCGCCAGTCGTTTTCTATGTCCTGCCATGCAGCGCGCGCGCGCGTTTCAATCGTTTCTTTCGCCAATGCTCCGCGCTCTCTTAACGATACAGCCAATGCTTCCCTCTCCGGGCGCGGTTGAACGAAAAGAGCCGGCGTCGAGCACGCTCAGGGTCTCACGCGTCGGCGCGCTTTCGCGCCGCAGGACGAGCCTGAGCAGGCCGCTCGTATTAACGAGCGCCAGCGCAAGCATAGTGGGATTGGAAATGTGGCTGATGTTTGCCCGCTGCGGCGCCGCAGTCCGCCGAGCGCGTCGGGGGCGTTTTTGGGGCGCTAACCTTGAGGTATCCCCTCAAGGAGAGCATCGTTGGAACTCTGCTGCCCCCTCCTGCATTATTCGATTGCAAATAACTTCGGCATTTTGAGAAATCGGTAAGAATAAACCGCAGATCGAGAGAGGAGATGAGTCGCGTCCTCTTTGTCTTGACCGCCCTCGGCGCATTGAGCGGTCTGCTTTTGGCGCTGGCCGCTCAGAAACAGGAGCGACACGACAGGCTCCCTGACAGTCTCGGCTATGCCGATGTAATTAGCGAAGGCGCCCGCTAAATTGAGATGACGGCGAGGTAGCCGCTTTCCGCGAACCGTTTGATCTGTGCCCGCCCTCAGCTTGGAGAGCCGGCGGACCTCTTCTCGCCAAAGATACTGCGTTGGGCTTCGCAGATGGTCCGAGCTTGGCGTCGGAAAAGGCCCGCGACTATTTCTATGTCGACACGAAGTCGCTCACTATTTCCAGTGTACGCAACGGAGCTGGCCCATGCCATGGGTCGAGCTATAACGCCGAGTCCATTTTAGGCACTGCTTGCCCTCAGGAGGGTTAAATCTGGCGACCTTCTGGACGAAGGACGTCGACCCAAAATCTTCCGGCGGGAGCGGGGGATGCATTGGTCCCGCCCAACCTGGCATGGTCACGGCAAAGAAAAACGCTCCGCAAAGAGCCCCGAACAAGGCGGTCTTCAAGCTCCTGCTCATTTTTTCCTCCACAATTTCAAGTCCACACTGAAAAAAGGTAGGTCGCCGCGGCGCCGCGTCTACTGCTTCGCCAGAGCGAATGCGGCGCGTCCGGTCAACGTTGCTTGACGCTCGACCTCGCCAGCCCAAGCCGAGGCGCGCTTCGTGGCTTTACCACCGAACCGATCACGTAGCTCGGGAGGGATTTCGCGCGCGTAGCAATAGGTTCGGCCACGAAGAAAGAGGTAGCTGGCCGTCAGGAAGGGACCAGGGCGATACCGGACTTAACCCAAGAACTTACCCATGAAGCAGGCGCAGGCTTTGGCTAACTTACTGAATTTTCGCTAAAACGCCGCTTGGGCTTGGTGCGGCCGAGAGGACTCGAACCTCCACTGGTTGCCCAACTAGCACCTCAAGCTAGCGCGTCTACCAATTCCGCCACGGCCGCAAAGGCGCTCCGCTTGAACGCGAAGCGCCGGCGCGTTGCGTCTAACAAATCGCCTTAGGGATGACAAGCGGCGGAACGCTTCGCCCTTAGATTGGTGTAAAATCATGCGATGAGCGAAGCCGTCTGCCCACCTGTGCGCGCCGCCGACGCAGCGGCGATGCGCGCGCCCGCGGGCGCGCCGGTGGTCGAATGGCGCGTCAGCGACGGTCTGGTCGACTATGAAGCGGCGGTCGCCTTCATGGAGGCGCGCGCCGCGGCGATCGCCTCAGGCGCGGCGCGCGAATGCGTGTGGCTCATCGAACACCCGCCCGTCTATACCGGCGGCTCCTCGGCGAAGGCGCAGGATCTGCTGGACGCGCGCTTTCCCGTCTACCGCACCGGGCGTGGCGGCCAGTTCACCTACCACGGACCGAAACAGCGCGTCGCCTATGTCATGCTCGATCTGACGCGCCGCCGGCGCGACGTGCGGGCGCTTGTCTGCGCGCTTGAATCATGGATCATCGCGACGCTTGCCGACTTCGGCGTTACCGGCGAACGGCGCGATGCGCGCGTCGGCGTCTGGGTCGAGCGGCCGGATAAGCCAAAAGGGCCGGGCGGCGAAATGGCGGAAGACAAGATCGCCGCGATCGGCGTTCGCCTGCGGCAGTGGGTCAGTTTTCATGGCGTCGCGCTCAACGTCGCGCCGGATCTGACGCATTTTTCCGGCATCGCGCCTTGCGGCGTGCGCGAGGCGCATCTTGGCGTCACAAGCCTGGCGGACCTCGGCGCGATGACGGATATGCGAGCGGTCGACGCCGCTCTGCGCAAAAATTTTGAAGCAATCTTCGGCCCGACTGAGTCGGTTTAAGACGCGGCGGTCGCAGGCGCCTCGCGCGCCGCAAGCGCGGCGAAGAGCGCATCGTCTTCATTGACGCCGGCGTTGTTGGTCGTCAGCAGCTTCTCGCCATAGAAGATCGAATTGGCGCCGGCGACGAGGCAGAGTATTTGCGCCTCCTGCGACAGCGAAGAGCGGCCGGCCGAAAGACGCACCCGCGATTTCGGCATGACGATGCGCGTCGTGGCGATCATACGCACGAGATCGAGCAGGTCGATCTGCGCGCGCCCAGCAAGCGGCGTGCCTTCGACGGCGACCAGCGCATTGATCGGCACGCTTTCTGGATGCGGATCGAAGGACGCGAGCGTCTGCAACATGCCGGCGCGATCTTTCACGCTTTCGCCCATGCCGATAATGCCGCCGCAACACATCTCGAGCCCAGCGCCGCGCACGGCTTTGAGCGTCTCGAGACGGTCCTGATAGGTGCGGGTGGTGATGATCTCGCCGTAGAATTCCGGGCCAGTGTCGAGATTGTGGTTGTAGGCGGTGAGCCCCGCCTCGACGAGCCGTCTCGCTTGCGACTCGTTGAGCATGCCGAGCGTGACGCAGGCCTCCATGCCGAGCGCGCGCACGCCGCGCACCATGTCGAGCACGGCGTCGAAGCGCTTGCCCTCGGGCGCCGAACGCCAGGCCGCGCCCATGCAGAAGCGATCGGCGCCGGCCTCTCTGGCGGTCTTCGCAGCGGCGAGCACGTCGGTCGTCTCCATGAGATCGACGCGGTCGAGCTTCACTTCGCGATGATGCGCCGACTGCGGACAATAGGAGCAGTCTTCCGGACAGCCTCCGGTCTTGATCGATAAGAGCGCCGCCTTCTGCACGTCGTTGACGTCATGAAAGCGTCGGTGGACGGCGTTGGCCTGCGCGACGAGATCAAGCAGCGGTTGATCGTGGATGGCGACGATCTCTTCGACGCGCCAGTCATAGCGAAGCGCGACGTCGACAGGCGCGTTCACGCCGGACCTCCGGCGTCGCGGCTTTGCGAGCGATGCTGAGAGCGCGCCGCAAGTTTTCGCTGAGGCGCCAGCGCGTCCGCGGCACCCGTCGTCTTCCTACCTGCGCGCAAGGCGGCATAAGCGACGAAGAGCGCCGCCGCGACGTCGAAAGCCGCGTTGGCGATGACGAAAGGTGCCGGCGCAAATTGCGATCCGGCGCCGATGTAGTGAAAGTAGATCGCGTAGAGCGGATGCAGCGCGAAACCCGCGACGACCCACCACGGCGAGCCGATGATCGACATGCCGGCAAGCGTGCCAAATACCGCGACCCCGGTCATCTCGACGCCGACCCAGGCGCCGGGCTCTTCGGCGCGAAAGGCGAACCCGACATATAGGAAGGATAGCGCAATCAGTGCATAGGCGGCGATGCGCTGCGCGGCGACGCCCGACCAGCGGCAAAGCGCGATAAGTCCCAAGGCAAAGACCACGCCGACTGCGGCGAAGATAGCTATTTCCGTAATGTCGAGCATCGCTTGACCATTTGCGCCGCAATTTGCGGAATGAGGCGTAACTGCGCTGAAGTCTATACGCGGGCGGGCGGTCTCGAACAAGCGCCGCATCGAAAAGCCGTTCGAAGCCTGCTATAGCTGCCCTCGAGGCGCGCGGAGGCGCGGAAAATTTCAAAGGTCGCGACAGCATGCAGCTTGAGGTTCAGGCGCAGGAAAAGCCCGTCACGCTCGCTCCGGCGGAGCCCGACGCGACAAAAGGCGACGAGTCCCTTATCGAGGACATTCGCCTGCTCGGACGCCTGCTCGGCGACGCCGTTCGCGAACATGAGGGGACCGCGGCCTTCGAGCGCATCGAGACGATAAGGCGACTCTCCGTCGCGGCGAGCCGCAACGGCGACGCCGAGGCCGACAGAAATCTCGATGCGCTGCTGCGTTCGCTGACCGCTGAAGAAGCGCGCACCGTCATCCGCGCCTTCAGCTATTTCTCGCACCTCGCCAATATCGCCGAGGACCTGCATCCGCTGCAGCAGCGCGCGCGCGCGCAGGCGAGCGGCGCTTTCACCGGCGCGCCAAGTCTTGCCACTACGTTTGCACATCTGCGCAAGGCCTCCGTCGGCGCCGGCAAGATCGCTCAGGCGCTGGCGCGCGGCTGGATTTCGCCGGTGCTGACCGCGCATCCGACCGAAGTGCGCCGCAAGAGCCTACTCGACGCTGAACATGCAATCTTCAAGCTGCTCGCGGCGCGCGAACATATGCGCGGCAAGTCCGAGCGCGCGCAAAATGAGATGCAGCTTCGCGCCCGCGTCTCACAACTTTGGCAGACTGAGCTGTTGCGTCATTCGCGACTGACGGTGCGCGATGAAATCGAGAATACGCTGAGCTATTATCGCAGCACCTTCCTGCGTGAAATTCCGCGCCTTTATGCCGGCATCGAACAGCGACTCGAAGGGCTGCGCGTGCCGCCTTTCCTGCGCATGGGCGCCTGGGTCGGCGGCGACCGCGATGGCAATCCGAACGTCACGGCGGACTCGCTTTCGACCGCCATGCGCATGCAATGTGAAACGGCGCTGCGCTTCTATCTCGTCGAAGTGCATGAGCTTGGCGCCGAACTTTCGATTTCGCGCCGCTACGCGGGGTGCACCAAAGCGCTCGAAGAGCTTGCGGCGCGCTCGGGCGACGACAATCCGCACCGGGACGACGAACCCTATCGACGCGCGCTCATCGGCGTCTATTCGCGCCTTGCCGGCACGCTGGAGAAGCTGACCGGCGGCCAGGCGGCGCGCCACGCCGTCGCGCCGGGCGAGCCTTACGGCAATTCCTGGGCGCTCCTCGCCGATCTCGTCACCATCGACGAATCCTTGCGGGTGCATCACAGTGAGATCATCGCGACGCAGCGGCTCGAGCCGCTGATCCGCGCCGTCGAAGTTTTCGGCTTCCACCTTGCGACGCTCGATCTGCGGCAAAGCTCCGATCGGCATGAGGAGACGCTCGCCGAACTTCTCAGCGTCGCGCGAGTCGTCGATGATTACGCCGCGCTGACGGAAGCGGAAAAGCAGACGCTGCTGCTGAGGCTGCTCAGCGATCCCCGGCCAGTGCGCCTGCCGGGCGTAACCTATAGCGATCGCGCCACGAGTGAATTGACGATCATCGAGCGCGCGCTCGAAATGCGACGCCTCTACGGCGACGAGGCGATCCGCCATTACATCATCAGCCACACCGAAACAGTGAGCGATCTCCTCGAAGTGCTGCTGTTGCAGAAGGAATGCGGGCTGATGCGCGGCACGCTCGATCCGCGCGACGCGCAATCCGTCATCGCCGATCTCATCATCGTGCCGCTCTTTGAAACGATCGACGATTTGCGCAACGCTGCGCCGATCATGCGGGAGTTCTACGCGCTCCCTGGCATCTTGAAGCTCGCGGTCAATTCCGGCGGCCAGCAGGACGTCATGCTTGGCTATTCCGACTCCAACAAGGACGGCGGCATTCTAACGAGCATCTGGGAGCTCTATCGCGCCTCGACCGCGCTTGCGGAGTTTTTCGCATCGCTGACGAACGTGACCCTGCGCCTTTTCCACGGGCGCGGCGGAACGGTGGGACGCGGCGGCGGACCGAGCTACGACGCCATTCTCGCCCAGCCGCCTGGAACCGTGAACGGACAGATCCGTCTGACCGAGCAGGGCGAAGTCATCGCGGCGAAATACGCCAATCCGCAAATCGGCCACGTCAACCTCGAACTGCTTGTCGGGGCGACGCTCGAAGCGACGCTGCTCTCCGAGCACAAAACCCCCGCGCCGGAGTTTCTGGACGCGGCCGAAGAATTGTCTCGAGCCGGCATGTTGGCTTATCGCGGCCTTGTCTACGGAACCGAAGGCTTCGTCGATTTCTTCTTTTCGTCGACGCCGATCTCGGAAATCGCCTCGCTCAACATCGGCTCGCGTCCGGCTTCGCGCAAACCTTCACGCCGCATCGAGGACCTGCGCGCGATTCCTTGGAGCTTTTCCTGGGCGCAGGCGCGCGTGGCGCTGCCGGGATGGTACGGCTTTGGTTCGGCGATCGCCCATTTCATCGAAAAGGACGAAAAGCCGCGGCTCGCGCTGCTGCGCCGCATGAGTCAGGAATGGCCGTTCTTCCGCGCGCTGCTCTCGAACATCGACATGATCCTGTCGAAGACCGACATGTCGATCGCGCATCATTACGCCGGACTCGTCGAGGACAAAGCGCTGGCGGCGCGCATCTTCAGCATGATCGAGGCGGAGCATAGGCGCGCCAATGAAGCGCTCGAAAAAATTCTCGGCTCCAAGGAGCGGCTTGCGGATAATCCGACGCTCGCGCGCTCGATCAGGCACCGCTTCCCCTATATCGCGCCGCTCAACTATCTGCAGGTCGAACTGATCCGCCGCCATCGCGCAGGAGAGCGCGGCGAAGACATTCGCGAAGGCATATTGATGTCGATCAACGGCGTTGCGGCGGGCCTGCGCAATACGGGATAGGTAAGTGACGGGTCCTCGGCGGGCGCGCCAAGGACATCTGCGAGATCATCGAAAGGATTGTGAGTCATGAGCGCAGGCAATCAGTTCAACGATATCAACCTTGAGGAATTGAAGTCCGGCCTCGCGGCAGGGCGGGTCTTGCTCGTCGACGTCCGAGAGGCCGATGAATATGCCGCGGGCCACATCGCCGGCGCGCTGTTCAATCCCTTATCGAAATTCGATCCGACTAAATTGCCGGTCCCAGGCGAGGGCCAGCAGGTCGTGATCTACTGCCGCTCCGGCAAGCGCTCCGTGTCCGCGATGGAACAGGCGCGGCTTTTAGGCCGGCGCGACGCCAATACGCATTTCGGCGGCGGCATCCTCGCTTGGCTCAACGCGGGCGAGCCTGTCGTCCAGGGGATGTGAGAAAGCAGGACCCCGGGCTGTCGCCGCCGGCTCGGTCTGGCGAGTCATCCTAAGGAGGCGTAGCTTACTTCGGTTCGTCCCTGCGCGCGCTCGCCTCGTCGGCTGACGTCGACGCTGAGGTATAAGCGTCAGACCCATCAGCTTTTTCGGCTTTCCCTTGGCGGGCGTCCTCGTAGGGCACAAATTCTTCTGCGCCCCCGCTCTCAGTCTTACTCGGATATTGTCCGCGCAACCAAGCGACGAAGTCCATAAGCGCCAAGAATTTCAGGTCAATCATTTGATCATCCGATTCCAGTCGCAAGGATCGGATATGCTTCCGATTGTTTTATGACATTGAAGTGTCAGCGCCCGGTCGCCACGATCAACTCGACCCGGCGGGCTTGTCCGACCGCCTCCACGCCGCCCATATTGCCAGCGCCGGGCAAGCGTTGCGAAACTCAAATGTGTCGTGACGACTTTTTGAGGCCGACTTCATGAAGGATCAATATCAAACAATCAGCGAGCAGTATTCGCACGCGCGAAAAGACGACGTCACGAATTTTCTTGAGACGCCATCCGTCCAATCGGCGCTCGGCGATGTCGCAGGAGCGAGCGCCATCGACTACGCATGCGGGACTGGCCACTACTCTCGGCTCTTAAAAAGACTTGGCGCAAGGAATGTGCTCGGCGTGGATTTGTCGCCCGCGATGATAGAAACTGCGCGACAGGAAGAGAACGAAAAATCGCTAGGGATTGTTTACAAAGTCGCTGACGCCGCAACGATGGCCGTTTTCGGATCATTTGACGTCGCCACCGCCGTTTTTCTGTTCAATTACGCCGAGGATGAGCAGACGCTTAATCGAATGTTCCAGTCCGTCGCGGCGAACATCAAGCCGGACGCTAGGTTGGTCGCCGTCGTGCCCAATCCGGACTTCATCAATGGTCGAAGAGATACGCTTCCCTATGGATTCCTCCTTGAAGAGATCGGCAAAGGCCCGATGCATTTGCGCGTTCGCATGACTTTTGTCGGCGCGGAGGAATTCTCGATCGAGTTCACGCAGTGGAGCCGTTTCGCATATGATAGCGCGCTGGAGCAGGCCGGGTTTGCTGACGTCCAATGGACGCCATTCGCTGTCTCCCAACCTGGCATTGAGCGTTATGGCGAAGAATTTTGGAAGGCGATCCTCGACAATCCGAAAAGCATTGTGCTGAGCGCGCGAAGAAAGGCTGCATGAGAAGGGTCGTGGGTAGTGAATCCAGCGCTACTGGATCGCTTATTGAAGCGTCGCTTACATCTTGGCGGTCCGGGATGGGGAAGGCCAATATTGTTTCTGTTTCAAGCCCTGCCAGGAGATCGAAAAAATGGTCTGGTACCGGCTCACGCAAGACGCCATCGTACGTGGCTCGGAGCTGTTTGCAGATTCCGTTCTCAACGCTCTTGGGGAGCGATCGGGTCCGACGCATGTTACACCTTTACTCGCGAACAAATGACGAGCGGAGGGTCAGCTTGCGTTGGGGCCACAATATGGACGGATGTCCAATGACAGGTCGGTGACCGCTGATTTCTAAATTTTATGGTAAATCAGCAACACTATATCCTACCTGGACGCGGGAACATTGAGGCACGCCAGCGTTCCGCTCGCGCCTTCCACCATGCGATCCGCCGCCGCTTCTCTCTCCGTCGGCACAGAAACGCCCTGACCGTGGATGTATCGGCGGGGCGTTTTTGCGCCAGCGAAGCCAATTTGCGGGCGAGCGCCGGCGCCGTTAATCTATAAGCTTTGCATCGCCCGATGGGAGCTTGCGGCTCCAATGATTGCCAAAACCAGTCACCTTATTCGGCACGCCCCTATCGTTGCAGTCATTTCCTTGGCGCTTATGTCGTCCGGCGAGGCCAAATCGCCGTTATCGAAAACCCCTCTGTTTCCTGGGACGCCCAACGAGGAACAGCTTGAGCGACATGATAGCTACGTCAACAAGCGAGGCGAAACTGTCCATGCGCCTTCGGCGAGCGTTTCTGGCGCGCAGCCGGACGGCGCGACCGCCAAATGTTCGGACGGGACCTATAGCTTCTCGCATTCGCGAAGCGGAACATGCTCCCGCCATGGCGGCGTCGGGCAATGGCTCAGGTAACGGACATTAGCGCTGCTCCCGCCGCTCGCGGACTGCTTCCTTGACGCGCGCCCAATGCCCCGGCGGCCGGTTGCCGTCGATTACACGCGCTTCGTCATGCTCGCGAAGCCGAGCTTCAAGATAGGCGTCATCGCCGAAGCGTTCGATTAGAGCACGCGCATCGGATTCGACAAGCGCGCGAGAGATTGTGCGGCGACGAAGCCAATTGAGCATCAAGGACGCTCCTCCGCTAAGAGCAGATTGACGCCGGCCGGCTTATCAACATCTTTCGTACCGCGCGACATTTTGCGGCTTGATTACACGGCGGCGCTTTCGTTCACTAACAGTTTATGGGGCGGAGGGGACCACAAAAGGCTGGTCGCGCCAATGACGAAACTCGAACTAATCGAAATGTCCGCTGACGAGGAAGCCATGGCTTCATTGTGCAACGCAACCAATAATCTGCGCGAGTATTTTCAGGGCGAGGTTCTAGCGGCGCTCCCGGGGTTCGCCCGCAAGGCGCTCGAAAGGGAAATTGAGTTTTTAGCAGATAAGCCAGGAGACTTCCCTTGGCCTCCACTCGCCAACCTGACAATGGAACGCGGCGAGCAATGCCTGCGCGACATCATCGCCTACAATCACGACGGTGCAGCAAGCGATCATTTCCGCGACTGTGTGAACGAGACGGTCGAAGCAGTTGTCGCAGCGATAAACGATTAGCTTGTGTTCCCGTCGCCTCTGAAGGATTGACGCGCGTTAGCCTTAGCTGCGCAACACTCTCGAAGCTCGCCGCCGCGACGATCGCGAATACCCGTCTCGCCGCTGTTGCGAGCTTCGAGCCGCGGCCTTCCGCAGATTGAGGGGCGGAAGGCTGCTTTCGTTTGTCGGCCATCTCTGGACGATCCGGCTATTAACGCTCTTGGCAAGTTCGAGCCGCGTCCTAGTTGGATTGTTTGCTGGGGGATAACCCCTTTGTTGTCCTGCCCTTGGCGGCCCGCGACCTCGGATGAACAGGCGCGGGCCGTGTTGCGTTCTCGGTTACTTCGTGGCGGCTTCCAGATGGGTCAACGCCTCTTCGGCGTGCCCTGTTGCGGCCGCAGCATTCTTCTTTTTGCCCTCGGCGATCGACGCCTTCAGGTGCGTAATGCCTTCCTTGGTGTGCTCATTCTTCTTCGCTTTTTCTGCCGCCTCGGCATGTTTGAGCGCAGCTTCAGCGTGCGTCACAAGAACATCCGCATGGCCTTGTTTGCCATGGTCGATCGCTTCCTTCGTGTGGCTGATGGCTTCCGCCAAGTGATCCTCGGCCAACGCTAAACGAGGCGCGACAAAAGCGGCGACGCCGAGACCCAGCGCGAGTGCAAAAATTCGGCGGTTCATTTCAAAGTCCTCCCGATACCATTCCTCTTAAGGGAATGCGCGCAGGATCATAATCCACGATTTGCAGGAGTCGATTGTCCCGATTGACGCGGCTACGCCGTGCCAAGTGCGGGCAGTTTTGCGTTTTTGGGGAGTTGAAGCCGCGCGCTACGGCGCTAATTCTATGCCTGCGATGTTGGCGCAATCGCGCCGACACAACCCTCCCAGGGGTTGCGCCACTTATCGCCCGGTCGGCAAAGGCCGGGCTTTTCTATGCGCCGCGCGGCGCTTGCTGCTTGCGGATCGCGTGGAAGCCTACGGCCATCACGCTGACTTGCGACCTCCGCACGCTCCTGCGCGGCGTGGTATTCCTCGGCGAGGAGTTGATCAGTCGAATTGGCGCTGTTGCCTCCCGGCTTGACAGCGGTCCCTCAACGCTCTTTTAACGGCTCGCCTCTTAGATCGCGCTCTTTCCTAGGCGAACCAGTTCATGCGCTTCCTGAAGAAACTCCCAAGCCTCGCCGCGCCGCTTATCGGGGTCACGGTCGCGCTCGCCTTGTGCGTCGTCGTCTTCGCCTTGTCTTTGGCCGGGCTCGATCCAAGCCTCGATTAGGAACGAAACTCAGCGCTGAAGCAAAAGCATCAGCGCGCCCAATATCTCGGCGACGACGATTGACGCAACCACGGCGTTGGCGATCGGGGCGCGGATCATGCCCGGTGTGTGGGCGCTGCCGGATCGGGTTTCAATTAGGCACGTCGCCGCACGCGATCGGCGGCATTTGTCACGCAAAGCTGCCGCCATGTCACGGAAAGACGCCGCCCGCTTATTCGGGGAGTCTTTCCGCCTCCGCAGTCAGCGACCGCGCGATCGTCTGGGCGATGGCCTTGGCGTTGGCGCTGGAGAAGCGATTGACGAGCGCCCGGCGGGTCGGCTCGTCCTCGAAATAGACATAGGCGAGCGGCTTCCCATGCGCGTCTTCGACGATGAAAGATTCGCCGCTCTTCTTGATGCGCAGGGGCAACGCATAGGGCGTCTTGCTCATGCCACGGCCTCAATTATCGCCGGATCGTCATCGCCGACGCCTGAACGAATGACGCGCGCCGCGGATCGAACGGTCGGCGCGCGCGTTCGAACCGACGAACAATCTGGCCGTCCCCTGCGGCAAATAGTCTCCTGCGCTCCCACAACGTGGCCTCTGGCGCCTCGGTTGCCTATCAAGGTCGCGGGCGTCAACAATCCGCGCCGAAACGGGGAGTAGCTTTATGCCTAACGTGACCTTCTCTTCGCCTGTTCTTCACAAGAACCTGACCGTCTACGCGATCGCGGGCGACACCTCCACGGTGCTCGCCGTCGCGGAGGCGCATAAAATCCCGATCCCTCATGATTGCAAGGACGGAGAATGCGGTTCCTGTCTTATTGAAGTCGTGACCCTAACCGGCAAGACCATGGGCTCCTATCTGACGGAGAAAGAGAAGAGCCTACTCAAGTCGCTCGGCAAAATCACGCCGGAGGAAATCCGCGTCGCCGAGGTGGAGGATATCGCGCCGAAGTTTCGACTCGCCTGCCAATATGTGGTGCGCGACCAAGATATTCTTGTGAAGTTCACTGGCGAGCCGGGCGGAGCGTGAGATACGCCTGCGCGCCGAGCGCCGCGCCGGCGAATTGCTCAAGGATTTGCAGAAGGCGTTCGAGGCGCGATCAAAAGTCTAGTTTTCCTCCGCACTTAAGGATCAATTGACCGCGGGCGCTCATTGCGTGAGGCTTTAGGCGTTGCCGCGGTAATTAGTAAGTCTGCCCCCCGACGGCCTCGCTGTTAGGCGAGGCCGTCACCATTCGAGAAAAGTCCGCGCGGTAGGGGTTGACGCGTAGCGTCGTTGCGCAATGTCTCCCCCTTGGGGCGAGGGGGGCGTCCTGTCTAGCGGTCTCTTGCGCGAAAGGCGGGAGGCCGCCTTTTTATTGCGCGCGCCTCACGCCGCTCAAACCGCCTCGGTCAGCGCCGGATCATCGTCACCGACGCCTGAACGATTCACCCGCGGCGAGACGATCCATTCCTGCAAAGCGTCCTCGGGCGGCGCGCGCAAAAGCGCGCCGGGATCAGCTCCCGTCATCCAGGCGCCGGCGTCGCGCCAGTCGAGAATGACCGGCATTCGATCGTGAAAGCGGCGCATCCAGGCGTTAGCGGCTCCGACGATGATCGTCGCCGAGTCGACCTTCGTATCGCTGTCGGGGTCGCGCCAATGTTCCCACAGCGCGGCGAAGGCTAGCGGGCGGCCGTCCGGCGCGCCGAAATAGTGCGGCGTCTTCGCGCCTTTGGCGCCGGTCCACTCATAGAAGCCCGACGCGGTGATGACGCAGCGGCGCGACTTGAAGGCCGATCGGAACATCGGCTTCTCGGCGCGGGCGTTGAACGTCGCGGGGAGCTCGCTGAGCGGTGGAAGATTGCGCGCCGGACAAAATCGAGCAAATCTCCCGATGCGATCCCCGATCATTGGGGGAATATCGGTTGAGAGGGAATTGATCATGGACCCCGAAGAAGCCGAGCACGACGCGGAAATGTCGGAACTAAATTTGGATGGTGCCATTGAGGCGGCAAGGCGAGCGGCCGTAAACATGGAGAGAGCGGGGGATATGCGCGTTCGGGAAGGGAACGACGCAGAGGCCAGGGAAGCTCGCGACCGTGAAAGCGGAGCCGCCAATTTAGTGAGAGAGGATATTTGTAAGGAGTGTGAAAGCTTTTATCGGGCCGCAGAAGACTATGCTCTCGCCTCTAGACTACAATCTAAGTTAGGAAATTACGTGGATGCAGTTAGACTATCGGATAAGGCGAGGGAGCATTACGAAAAAGCTGCTGGTCCTTGCGAGCGGTGTGGTGATTTTGCCTTTGAACAGGCGGATCGAGACGCGGCTGAAGCCGCCTACCGTAAAGCGGAAAGGAGCATCGCCAACTCACTCGACCCAAGAGACCCCGCAAAATTCAACCAGAGCATGGCGAAGATTTCAGGTATCGAGAACAAGCTGAAGCTCTAAAAAAGGCGTCAAATTTCAATCGATGCGCCATTTCGGGCGCAGTAGGTCGCGGCCGGAGAGCTTCTTGTCTATCCCAGCGTCGGCAAGAGTTGAGGAAGTGTCACGCGATTCTATGAGCGAACCGCATGGCGCGTCTTTCTTCCCGGCGCCGGCCGCTCCACGATTGAGTCCCACTGTTTCCTTCTGCGCGCGGATAAGCTCGCCAAGGCGGCGCCCTCGTCCGCTGCCGTTCACCGACGCTTATCGGGCAAATGTTGGGCACAAAGCGTTATATCGCGCGGATCATAACTATAATTGATTGATTTCATTGGCGCGCCCAAAGGGATTCGAACCAGTTATTGCGCAATAAATGAATCCCATGCTTCGCGATTTCGCACATTCTACCCGATGCCGTGAGAATTCCCTGGACTTCTCATCAGAACAGAGCGTTGCTGAAGGTCATGGACGGGCAAGCAAAGCTCGGACGCTCTTCTCCTTACCCCGCAGGCGCAGCGCCATCGCGGGGTCGCGCTGGTGACAGCGGATGCTGTCACCAGCAAAGGAGGAGAAGATGGCGAAACTTACCGACACGCAACTGATGGTGCTCTCGCAGGCAATCGAGAGAGATGACGGCGCGGCTGTCGTTCCGCCGACGATGAACAAAGCTGCTGCGGCGAAAGTTGGATCAAGTCTGATAGCGCGCAAGTTGATGCGGCAGATCAAATCCAAACCGGGCATGCCGATTTGGCGCGAGGACCAGAATGGAAAGGCCTGCAGCCTGATCATCACGCGCGCCGGCTGCGATGCGATTAGCGTCGACGACGAGCATGATATCAATCGGTCGGCCCCAAGCGATGGCGGGGACCCAATGCTGACGGATCGGCGCGAGATCAGCGCAGCGCCTCGTGCCGGATCCAAACAGGCGCTCATTGTCGGCATGCTGTCGAAGGAATCGGGCGTGACGATCGACGCGCTGATCAAAGCAACTGGCTGGCTGCCGCATACGACACGAGCGGCTCTGACGGGGCTTCGCAAGCGTGGTTTTGCAGTCGAGCGCATCCCGCGCGCGCCTGAAGCATCGCTCTATCGGATCGCGAATCGCTCCTGCCCGGCTCGGGGCTGATCTGATGAAACGGTCTCCCTCGCGGCGGCGTCCGGCGAGCCTGCCGGACGCCACAGATCTCGATGCGGAGCTCGCCCGCATCGCGGCGATGAACATCGAAGAGCTGCGCGAGATGTGGCGCAAGAAGCAGAAACACGAACCGCCTGCCGCATTGACGAAGGATCTCATGGCCCGCGCGCTTGCACATTGGCTGCAAGAGGAGCGTTTCGGCGGATTGGAGACCTCTCTGCGCCGGCTTCTCACGACGGTCGCCAAGAAGGGCTCCGCGCCCTCGCGGCGATTGAAGATCGGCTCCGTTATTGTCCGGGAGTATCAAGGCAAAGCGCAGGAGGTGCTCGTTGTCCCCGGCGGCTTCTGTTGGGAGGGACGGGTTTATCCGAGCCTGTCGACCATCGCCTTGAAGATCACGGGCACAAATTGGAACGGGCCGCGCTTCTTTGGCTTGCGAGGCAACGAAGAGTCTGAGCGGTTACCAGACGCCGAGAAGACAATCCAATCATGCGCCCTGCCAACAAGATCTTCAATTCGGCCCAGCAGGAACACGCCGGCCCCGACCCTTCCCGCACAACGCTCAGGCGGCGACTCGCGAGCCGCCGCCTCTCCCATTCTTAGTCGGGGACGCAGCGCATGAAAACAGCCGGCGCCAAGCCTCAACGCTGCGCGATCTACACGCGCAAGTCGACCGAGCACAATCTTGACCTCGCCTTCAACTCGCTCGACGCGCAGCGAGAGGCTTGCGAGGCCTATATCAAGAGTCAGGCGCATGAAGGCTGGCGCCTCGTCGCAGGTCGTTTCGATGACGGCGGATTGTCCGGCGCCTCGCTGGAGCGTCCCGCCCTGCAGGGCCTTCTGGAGCAGGTCCAATCCCGGAAAATCGACATCATTGTCGTCTACAAGGTCGATCGCCTGACGCGCTCGCTCGCCGACTTCGCCAAGCTTGTCGAACTTTTCGACGCGTTTGACGTCTCCTTCGTCTCGGTCACCCAGTCCTTCAACACGACCTCAAGCATGGGAAGGTTGACCCTGAACGTGTTGCTGTCCTTCGCTCAATTTGAACGCGAAGTCATCGGCGAACGTGTCCGCGACAAGATTGCCGCCTCCAAGCGCAAGGGAATCTGGGTCGGTGGGCCGATTCCTTTGGGTTATCAAAGCGTCGGCAAGAAGCTTGAAATCGTTCCTGAGGAGGCGGAGCTGGTGAAGAAAATCTTCGCCGATTACCTGCGCCTTGGATCGATCGGCGAACTGGCGGCGGCGCTCGACCGGGAAGGCGTCAGACCAAGACCCCGGAAGCTCGCGAGCGGCAAAATGATCGCCGCCGCGCGCTTCATGGTCGGTCCGCTCGCGCATTTGCTGAAGAACCGCTTTTATATCGGCGAGATCGCCTATCGCGGCGAGACTCACAAAGGCGAGCACGAGCCGATCCTCGATCGCGAGCTCTTCGACGCCGTGCAGGCGAGGCTGGCCGAAGGCGCCGTCAAGCGAAAGCTCACGAGATCGCGTTCCTCCGCCATGCTCGTCGGTCTTCTCTTCGACGATCGCGGCAATCCCATGAGCCCGAGCCACGCCAACAAGAAGGGCGTACGCTATCGCTATTACGTGTCTCACGCCTTGCTGCAGAACCGAAAAAGCAGAGCGGGAACTGTCTCCCGCGTGTCGGCGCCCGACGTCGAACAACTTATATGCGACGCTGTGAGGAAAGCGCTGAACGTGAATGATGGCGCCTGCGATCGCGATCTGATTCGCGCACGGATCGACCGGATCATCATTCAATCTGATCAGATCGCGGTCGCGTTTCACGGGCCGGAACTGGAAGCGAATCTATCGGACTCTGAAAGAGCGCTGAACAGATTGACCGAGCTGACGATCCCCTTTGTTCCAAGACTCGCGCCGCGGAAGGGAATTGTGCATGCGCCATTGGACCGGGGGACGATTGATTCCGAAACGCGGGAGACGCTGCTGAAGACGATCGCGCGTTCACGCGGGTGGATGGAGGCGGTCCTCTCGGGTAAGACCGCATCCTTCGATGCCATCGCGGCCGACGAAGGTCTCGCCGAACGTCATGTCCGGCGTTTGGCCGTCCTTACGTTCCTGTCGCCAAAAGTTATTCAGGCGATCGCCGACGGCGCCGCGCCCTCAGGCTTGACAGTCTCCAGCCTGACACAAGCTCTGCCTCATGCTTGGGCGGATCAAGAGCGAATGCTCGGCCTCGGCTAAAATCCTCAATCACGATCTTGTCCGATTGCGACCGGCGCCACGCCGTCTCATGCCCCCATTGCGTCTGAATCCGGAACGGATGACATAGTGAATAAACATCCGGGTTCGTCGACCGAACCGCGTCGAAGCGAACCAGTCTCTGGTGGCGTCAGTCAAAAAATCCCGGACATTAAAAAATCGCCGACTGAGACTGTGGCCGGAATCACGTCATTGAGAGCGGAAATTCCGGCTCAAGAAAGTCTCTAAGACGCCGCTCCTCGCGCAAACGCCCCGGAATCCCGGCGCTTTTCCCAAAGTCCGCGTCCGGTCTGAACTTCCGGGAATGTATGGCTGCACGCAGAGGATTCGAACTCTCATATGTCAGACCAAATTTGGCCCTTTGAATTTTCGGGACTATTCGCGCCGAAACGCGCCATTCCGCCGAGCAGAGACTCTTTCGTCCAAAACGCGCGCTATTGCTGGCGACAGAGACTCAAACACCGCCTCATGAAAGTTCGAATCTCAGATGCAAAAGCCATAAACTCTATGAAAAACAGTAAGATACGTGGCTGGGGCGGGAGGATTCGAACCTCCGTATGGCGGAATCAAAATCCGCTGCCTTACCGCTTGGCGACGCCCCAATGCGCTGGTGAGGCGATAGCGCGCCCCGCTTCGACAATCAACTGCCGGGCAGCATAGCCAAGGCCGCTCACACGCATTCCAGTCGATCCGTTCGCTGGGCCTGTCATTCCCGGCAGGCCAAAGGCCTGATCGGGAATCCAGAGCCGATTCATGAGCGCTGGTTTTGCTCTGGATTCCCGATCGCGCTTCGCGCGTCGGGAATGACATGCGCATGGTTCAGACGGAAATCGCATCACACCGCGATCGCGCCCGCGTTCGCCGCGGCGCGCCGCAGCGCAGCTATATTATCGGCGTAGCAGACCTGCCCGCCGCGAAAAGCGGCCGAGCCCGCGACCAGAACGTCGGCGCCTGCTTCGACGATCTGCGGCGCTGTCAGCGGCGTCACGCCGCCGTCAACCTCGAGGCGGATCTCGCGCCGACCGATCATCTCGCGTATCGCGCGAATCTTATCGAGCTGCGAGTGGATGAAGCTCTGCCCGCCGAAACCGGGATTGACGCTCATCACCAGAATAAGATCGATGTCGTCGAGCACATATTGCAGCGCGCTTTCATGCGTCGCCGGATTGAGCGACACGCCAGCCTTTTTACCAAGCGCGCGGATCGCTTGCAGCGAGCGATGCAGATGCGGCCCGCCCTCAGCGTGCACGGTGATCACGTCGGCGCCGGCTTCGGCGAAGGCGGCGATATAGGGGTCGACCGGCGAAATCATCAGATGGACGTCGAGCGTGAGCGTCGTCACCGGCCGCAGCGCGGCGATCACGCTGGGCCCGAAGGTAATGTTGGGCACGAAATGCCCGTCCATCACATCAAGATGAATCCAATCGGCGCCGGCCTCGGCCATTGCGCGCGTCTCTTCGCCCAGCCGCGCAAAATCGGCCGAGAGAATCGATGGCGCGATGACGACGCTGTTAGACATGACGCTACTCCGCCGCCTTCTTGCTGGCGAACTGCGGATCGAGCGCGCCGCTGGCGTAACGTTTGGCCATCTCAGACAGCGGGATCGGCTTGATCTTCGACGCCTGGCCCGCCGTGCCGAATTCCTCATAGCGCTGCTTGCAGACGGCGCGCATCGCCTCCATGGCCGGCTTCAAATATTTGCGCGGATCGAACTCGCCCTTGTTCTTGCCGAGAACGTCGCGGATCGCCGCCGTCATGGCGATGCGATTGTCGGTGTCGATGTTGATCTTGCGCACGCCATATTTGATCCCGCGCTGAATCTCGGCGACCGGCACGCCCCAAGTCTGCGGCATCTGGCCGCCCGCGGCATTGAAGGCGTCCTGCAATTCCTGCGGCACGGACGACGAGCCATGCATCACAAGATGCGTGCTGGGCAGCCGGCGGTGAATCTCCTCGACGACCTTCATAGCGAGGATCGCGCCGTCGGGCTTGCGCGAGAACTTATAGGCCCCGTGCGACGTGCCCATCGCGATCGCCAGCGCGTCGACCTTGGTGCGCGCGACGAAATCCTCGGCCTGCGCCGGATCGGTCAAGAGCTGGTCGTGCGAGAGTTTGCCCTCGGCGCCGTGGCCGTCTTCCTTCTCGCCCATGCCGCTTTCAAGCGAACCGAGCACGCCGAGTTCGCCTTCGACGGAGGCGCCGACCCAATGCGCCATGTCGACGACGCTGCGCGTGACGCGCACATTGTAATCGTAATCGGCGGGTGTCTTGCCGTCGGCCTTGAGCGAACCGTCCATCATCACCGAGGTGAAGCCGAAGCGGATCGCGCTGGCGCAAGTCGCTTCGGCGTTGCCGTGGTCGAGATGCATGACGAGCGGAATGTCGGGCCAGATCGCGGCGAGCGCCTCGATCATCTTGGCGAGCATGATGTCGTTGGCGTAGGCGCGCGCCCCGCGCGACGCCTGAATGATCACCGGCGCGTCGACCGAGGCGGCCGCCTCCATCACCGCGAGGCCCTGCTCCATATTATTGATGTTGAACGCCGGAACGCCGTAGTCGTGCTCGGCGGCGTGATCGAGCAGTTGCCGCAGTGTGATGAGTGCCATTTGTCGCCTCCGCTATCTCTTACGTCTTAACTAGCGTGCGAGCCGCCTCTGCCATAGCCTCGGCCGTGACGCCAAAGTGCTTATAAAGATCGGCGGCCGGCCCGCTCGCGCCAAAGCCGCTCATGCCGATAAAGGCCCCACGTTCGCCGATCCAACGGTCCCAACCAAGTCGCGCCGCCGCTTCGACCGCGACCCGCGGCGCGGCGCCCAATACTTCGGCGCGATAGGCCTCGGACTGAGCCTCGAAGAGCTCCCAGCAGGGCATGGAAACCACGGCGGCGTTGATTCCTTGCGCGCCAAGAATGTCGGCCGCCGCGAGGGCGATTTCAACCTCTGACCCAGTAGCGAGCAGCGTGACGTCGCGCTTGCCCGCCGCTTCGCGCAGCACATAGGCGCCCTTGGCGGAAAGGTTTTCGCCGACGGGCCGCTCGAGCGTCGGCAGATTCTGCCGCGAGAGGCTCAAGATGCTGGGCGTATGGCGGCTGGCGAGCGCCAGCTCCCAGCATTCGGCGGTCTCGATCGCGTCGGCCGGGCGGAAGACATTGAGAGTCGGCATGGCGCGCAACGCCGCCAAATGTTCGATCGGCTGATGCGTCGGCCCGTCTTCGCCAAGGCCGATCGAATCATGGGTGAGCACATAGATCACGCGCAGGCCCATGAGCGCCGAGAGACGGATCGCGGCGCGGGCATAGTCCGAAAAGACTAAGAAGGTGCCACCGTAGGGCACGAAGCCGCCATAGAGCGCGATGCCATTCATCGCCGCCGCCATGCCGAATTCGCGCACGCCGTAATGGATGTAGCGGCCGGAAAAATCGTCCGGCGCGACTTCGCCCATGCCTTTGGTGATGGTGAAGTTGGAATGCGTCAGATCGGCGGAGCCGCCGATCGTCGCCTGCGTCGCGGCGTTGATGACGCCGAGCGCCATTTCCGACGATTTGCGGGTGGCGACCTTCGGCTTTTCGGCGGCGAGCGTCGCGCGGAACTCGGCGAGGGGTTTCGCCACCTCCGTCGCAACGTCGCCCTTCATGAAGGCCTCGAAGTCGGCGCCTTTCTGCGAGGCGGCGCGTCGCGCCTCCCAGGCTTCGCGCGCCTTGACGCCGCGCCGTCCCGCCGCGCGCCAAGTCTCCAAGATTTCTACCGGCAGTTCGAAAGGCGCGTGCGGCCAGTCGAGCGCCTCGCGCACGGCGTCGACCTCAGCGGCGCCGAGCGGCGCGCCGTGGGAGCTTTCCTTGCCCTGCTTGGTCGGCGCGCCATAGCCGATGAGCGTGCGGCAGCCGATGAGCGAAGGCCGCGGATCGGCCTGTGCGGCGGCGATCGTCTGCGCGACCGCCTCGGGATCATGGCCGTCGATATGGGCGACATGCCAGCCGGCGGCGGCGAAACGCGCCATCTGATCCATCGAGGTCGCGAGGCTCGTCGGCCCGTCGATCGAAATGGAATTGTCGTCCCAGAACAGGATGAGCTTTGAGAGCTTCAGATGTCCGGCGAGATCGATCGCCTCATGGCTGACGCCTTCCATCAGACAGCCGTCCCCGGCGAGCACATAAGTGAAATGATCGACGAGTTCGTCGCCAAAGCGCGCCGCCGCGAGCCGCTCGGCGATCGCCATGCCGACCGCCATCGCAAGTCCCTGGCCGAGCGGGCCGGTCGTCGTCTCGATCCCGGCGGCGTGCCCGTACTCAGGGTGGCCGGCCGTCGGCGAACCGAGCTGGCGGAAGTTCTCGAGCTCCTTTCGGCCCATTCCCGGATAGCCGAGGAGATAGAGCAGCGCATAAAGCAGCATCGATCCGTGGCCAGCCGAGAGCACGAAACGGTCGCGGTCCGGCCAGTCCGGACGGCTGGCGTCGAACTTCATGAAGCGCTGGAAAAGGACGGCAGCGACGTCGGCCATGCCCATCGGCATGCCGGGGTGGCCGGATTTCGCCTTTTCGACGGCGTCCATCGCCAGGGCGCGAATGGCGTTGGCGTAGCGCCGCGGATCGGACCCCGCGCCCGCCGTTGCTGAAGTTTCCTTACCCGCCGTCAATATCGTGTCGTTCACGTCACGCCTTTCTTGCGTCTAACCAGTTCGAGGATCCTTGGAGTGAGGATCAGCTGCATTGCGAGATCGAGCTTATTTCCCGGGATGACGATGGAATTGGCGCGCGACATCCAGCTCCCCGCGATCATGGACACAAGATAGGGGAAGTCCACCCCTCGCGGATCGCGAAACCGGATGACGACGATTGATTCATCGGGCGTCGGGATCGAGCGGGCGACGAACGGATTCGATGTATCGACCGTCGGTGCGCGCTGGAAGTTTATGTCCGTCTCGGAGAACTGGGGACAAATATAATGCACATAATCGTGCATGCGCCGCAAAATCGTCTCGGTGACGGCCTCGGTCGTATAGCCGCGCGAATGCCGGTCGCGGTGAAGCTTTTGCGTCCATTCCAGATTGATGACCGGAACGACTCCGATCTTGAGATCGGCGTAGCGCGCGACATTGACCTCGTCGGTGACGACCGCGCCGTGCAGCCCCTCATAGAAGAGCACGTCGGTATTGGGCGGCAGTTCTTCCCAATCCGTAAAGGTGCCCGGCGGAACGCCAAGCATCGCCGCCTCGTTTTCGTCATGCGCGTAATGGCGATAGCGGCCAGAGCCCGTCTCGCCATATTGGCGAAACAGCGTCTCGAGCTTCGGCAGCAGGTTGGCGTCAGGGCCGAAGTGGCTGAAATTGTGCTGGCCGGCAGCATGCGCCTCGGCCAGCCTCGCCTTCATCTCTTCGCGATCGTAGCGATGAAAACTGTCGCCTTCGACATAGGCGACCTCGATGCGTTCGCGACGGAAAATCTGCTCGAACGTCGCCTTAACCGAGCTCGTGCCGGCGCCCGACGAGCCGGTGATGGAAATGATCGGATGTCTGACCGACATGGGCGCGTGAACCGGGAATCTTCAAGCGAACTCGCGGCCTGCGGCGTCGGCCGCCGACCGGCGGGGCTTGTCGGCTTGTCGCATGCCACGCCGGCAAAGGAAAGGCTCCCGCTCCGTGGCCAGCTTGCGTGGGAGAGGCCCGCCGCTGACGTTCCCCGAGCGGCCGGACGGTCAAGACGGGCAAGGTAAATACGGACGTCCCTTGGTCGCCCGCTCCGCCTTGACTTGCGCGACGGCGGCAACCTATATCGCAAATTCTTGCAGACCGCCGAGGCGGTTTGGGGCGGAGTAGCTCAGTCGGCTAGAGCAGAGGAATCATAATCCTTGTGTCGGGGGTTCGAGTCCCTCCTCCGCTACCAAAAAAATCAAATACTTACGAAAAAGACCATTTCTGTTAGGCTCTCTATAGGCTCTTAGGCAGTTGCCGCCGGGCACCCTTCGTCGTCCGAGCCTAGGCGACGAATTTCGGTCTGCGACCTTACTTGTCCGCGAGAAATATCGTCGGCAGGTCGCGTCTCCCGTCGAGCACGCGCACTACTTCCACAGCGTCCCCCGAGACTCGGTAGAACAGGACGGTCGGGTAGATAACCAGCGATCGGATGCCGGGCTGCAATTCTTCGCGCTCGCGGCCGAGCAAAGGCTGTTTGATCAGCCGGCTCGCAGTCGCTTGGACGTTGCGTAAGTGGCTGTCAGCAATTTCCTTGGAAAACCGCAACGCGCCTTCAGCCCAAATGTGGAGTAGGTCGGCTTCGGATTCAGGCGACCAGATAAGGCGGATATTACCCTCTGGCATAGAGCGCGTTAGCGCGGGTGATTATGTCCTCGATATTGAGTTCTTTGCCGAAGCCCGCATCAAGCGATTTTATCCCCTGATCCAGGTCGCCGCGCAGGCGGCGCAACCCTTCGACATAGTCATTGATCTCCCGCCCGATGCGTTCCTGATCCGCATCCGGGAGTTCATGTGCTTTCGCGATGGCTTGGTCGAGAACCTTTGATGTCATATGCGCAATATAGCATGCCCAAGGTAGCAAAGCACGTCTGAAGGCCCTCTGAAGCTGCGCATCATCAGAGTGCAATACTGTCGTTCTATTGCCCCTTGGCACAATGACAAAATCGCGCACTTGAATTAAAGGCTGAAGTGCAACAACCCAAGAACTGAACATACCCGCGCGGTACGCTAGGAAGTGATTAGCAACCCTAGCCTCCACAACGGGTATGTACCACCACATTACCAGAGAACAGCGGGCCGTCATCGCGGCCTTGCGCCGTCACGGCGAACGGAACGCGGAGATCGCGAGAGTGCTCGGCGTCCACCGCGCGAGCATCGGCCGCGAACTGCGGCGCAACGGCGAAAACGAGTACACGGTCTTCCTGGCACAGCGCCGCATCCGCGCGCGCCGGAGAGCTGCCAAGCGGGAGATGCGGATCATCGAAAGCGACCCTGGCGTCGCGGCATTCGTGGAAAAGCTCCTGCGTCGCACCCTCTCGCCGGAGCAGGTCGCATACGTCAGCCGGGAAGCATCGCACACGACCATATACGCCTGGATCAGACGTTCCCGGCCCGACCTGCGTGCGTGCCTGCGTCGCCGCGGCAAAAGGCGGCGCCGGTACGGCACGCGTGGCATACTGTCCCGCTACCAAGCCGCGAAACGGCCGCTTGCCGAGCGGCCTGCGGTCGTCGCCAACCGCTCCCGCATCGGCGACTGGGAGGGCGATACCGCGCGCGGGAGGGAGAAGCCGGCACTCTTGGTGTATGCGGAGCGCAAGAGCCGCTACGTGGTCGCGCGAGCATTGCCGCGCGCGACGGCAGACACCGTGCAGCAGGAGACCAGAAGGCTGCTCGCACCCTATCCGCGGCATACCATCACGGACGACAACGGCAGCGAGTTCGCGCTGCACCGGCTGATCGAGCACGATACACAAGCGCTCGTGTACTTCGCGCGTCCGGGGCACCCGGAGGAGCGCGGCACCTGCGAGAACACCATCGGCCTCATCCGCGAGTTCTTCCCGAAGAAGACCGACTTTGCTACGCTTACCCGCAGACAGGTTTCCGACGCATTGTGGCTCATCAACCATCGGCCCCGGAAATGTCTCTCCTGGCAGACGCCGTGCAGGGTGTTCGGCTATTGTTGCACTTGAAGCTTTAATTCAAGGCAAATACTTGACAAAATAGGTAGTATGTCGTGAAATAAAAGTTGTGCGACTATAGACGATAGTCCGCTAATTCGCATTCCTTTTCTTTTTTCAAAGCCGCATCCCCTACTGGGTATTTTTATTTATGAGTATTAGTATCTGAATATTCTTATATAGAGTGAATTCCGCTGGCGGAAAGCTAGTTTTCCATCTATGGAATTCTTGATTTCCATATATGGAAATCAGGATTTCCGGCCCTGCTTCTTCACGATGAAATTGATGGTGTAGAAATTCGTCCGTCCCTGCCCTCGCCGCGTAATCTCGATGAGCGCGCACGCCTCCAATTCCTTGACGAAACGGTTCACGCTGGCGAGACCCATGCCCACGTCCTTGGCGAGTCGATCCTGACCGGGAAAGCAGAGGTCGTTGTGCCAGGCGTAGCTCAACAGCAGCGAATAGATCGTTTTTGCGCCGATGGAGAGATTCGGGTCGCGCAATATGAAATTCGGCACCTGAGTGAAGCCGTGCAACGCCACCGGGTCGGCGGTGTTGAGCTTCATGTTGCGCTCGGCGCGCTCAATCTGCTTGGCGATATGCTCCACAGCCTAATTATACGGCCCGTGGTGGCCTTTTGGCTGTGGTTATCCACTCCCCTGTCCTTGCAGGTCGTCTGGAGCGATCACAGTGGCTCTTAGGGGGTGTCAACGCCGGAGTGATTTTACGTCGTCAGGCCGGAGTGAAAATGCATCACTCGAGTTGAGTGAAAAGCATGGCCCTTGAAGGTTGCTGCTAGGCTTTTTCTCGGCGGCCGCGTTTCCTGGACTGA
>VGDT01000033.1 GCA_016869595.1 Alphaproteobacteria bacterium | reverse complement strand
CCGACCAACTCCAACGCGTGCGAAAAGTGCAGACCCACCCAGCGCCAAAAACGCAAAGCGGACTCGCGCCCGCAATCATGTCGCGGAAAAAATCACAATCGCGCGGCGGTGGGATGAATAAGACGGGCTAAAGACGCCGAACGTCCGCAAATCGGCAGAAAACCGGCTGCGGACCGTCAAGAGCCACGCACCTCCGAAGGCCTAAAAGGGTTTTGGAGTCGATGCGTTTTGGATAACGGCGCGCTTGGGAGGGGATGCGCTGATGCATAAGTCTCATGAGACGATCGACCGACTGTTTAGAAGTCACCACCGCGATCTGATAACGCGGGCGCGCCGCGTGATCGGCTCGGACGACGCCGAAGACGTGGTCCAGGAAGCCTATCTCAAAATGCTCGAAACCGACCGTGGCGAACTGGTTTCCAATCCGCGCGGCTATGTATCGAAGATGACGTGCACCCTCGCCATCGACAATATTCGAAGACAAAGGACCCATGCGAGAGTTCTTGCCGAGGATAACGCCTGGTTCCAGCCGTCGGACCGGGATAGGCCGATCGCCCCGACATTAGATGCATTCGGACTGGCGTCGGACGTTCAAGCCGCCCTTATGCAGCTGCCGCAATGTTGTCGTCAGATTTTCTATATGAGCCGGATACTGGGCTTCAGCCATTCCGAAATCGCGCAGGAAATCGGCGTTTCCTTGAGAACGATCAATCGCAACCTTATTCGCGCGCTCGATCACTTTGATCGCGCCTTCGAGATCGCGCCTTCGAGCGCTCCGATCGGCGCGCAGGGCGTTAAGGCGGCCGAGCCGCGCGACTCCTCGACCTCCCGGCCAGCCGCGCCGCGCGCCGTTCAAAACACCGTGGAAATCAAAAATCCGTCGGCACGAAAAAATTCCCGCCCCAGCCTGTCCGATTTTTGCGGCCTCGCTCGTCATACCATTCGGGTTCCGCGTTCTGCGGAGCCCGTTTGGACTGTCCAGACGAACTCCAAGAGGGAGGCCACTATGACCATCCGTATCGCCAAGCGCATTACTCTCAACGTTATCGGCCGCGCCAGCGCCCGCTGCGCTTCGACCTGCGCCGCCACCAACGGCTAAGGACGATCGACTTGCGCCGTTGGCCCCCGGCTGGCGGCGCAAGCGACGTTCGGCGCGTCAAGACGAAGGCGACAAATAGATGCGGCTTGGCTTTAACTTCACGCTCGGCGACACCTATGACATGGTCCAGAGGCTCATCGCCGAAAGACACATCGATTATTGCGAATTTCTTATCGACAATTTTTTCTGCGTCGATCCGAACGAACTAGCCAAGGCCTTCGATTGTCCCATCGGCTTGCATATTATGTATTCCAAGTTTCTCGAAGCCGATCGGCCGATGCTCGTCGACTTCGCCGCTCGGCTTCGAGATTACATTGACGCGCTGAACCCGATTTACGTCTCAGACCACATTCTGCGCTTTTCTCATGAAGGGCGCGCGTTCTTCCATCTCGGCGAAATCGACTATTCCGCGGAATATGAATTCGTGCGCGACAGGGTCCTGCAGTGGCAAGAGATCGTTGGACAGCGCATTCATTTTGAAAATTACCCGTCCATCATGGACGGGGGGAGAGAGGCGCCCGCCTTCTTCGAGCGCCTCATGAAAGAAACGGGCGCGGGCGTGCTGTTCGACGCGTCTAATGCCGTTTGCTCCAATCGCAATTGCGGGACTCCGTTTGAAGCGTGGCGCAACGTTATCGCCGGCGCTCAGCATTTCCACGTCGCCGGTTACAGGAATTCGTTGATCGAGCCTTTCATCTCGCTTGACACGCACGCTGAGGCGCTGGCGCCGGATACGCTCGCCTTCCTTGAGAATTTCCGATCGGTCTTCGACAAGCCTGGCGCAACCATGACCTATGAGCGCGACGACCAGATCGAATTTGACGACATCGTCGCCGATCTGAAGCTGCTGCGAAATCTCTTCGGCGAACCGGAAGAAAGGCGTCACGACCTTGCTCTCTCTGCCTAGTCGAACCGATCGCGACCTGTACCCTGCGCTTATGTCCCCGGTTTTGTGCGCGAATTATCCCACGGATCATAAGGCCTTCGTGCGGATTGACGTGAGCCTGCGCATCTATTGGCACACGCTCTTCGACATTTGCCCCGAACTGCTGGAGCTCTCCGGTCCGGACGGCATGTCGATCTTTCGGCCTTTCATGGCCTGGGCGGGAGAGAAGAAGCTCGCCTTCGACTGGTCATATTATCTGTGGGTCTATGTCTGGCTGCGCCAGTCGCCGTTCAAAGATCGGCTGCTCGCGGACGACAAATATCTGCGGTCGATCATGGCGGCTTCGGCCGCCCGCTGGGCGATCCTCGATCGCGGCAGAGATTGCGGCATCGTTATCGGATGCGCAGACACGAAGAATCTCGTCATCGGCTGGAAATGCCGCAGCGTTCGTTTGGGACGCGAGATCGAACTTATCGAACCCGAGGAGCCGCTGCCTGCGCCTCCGGATATTTTTGGTTACTTTACGCTACAGTCCTTTGAACTTGACATATTTCCGGGGTGGCAGAGCCTGGCGCGATGACAAGCGCGCCACTGTGGCGCGGATACTGGTTCCTGTTCGCCAGCACTTCCGCCGCCGCCTTCATCATGCAAATCGATCTCGCGATGGTTGCGAGGCTGGGCGGCCGCGCGTCGGGAGCTTACGCGATTCTGATGCGCGTCACGCTGCTCGATGTCGCCGTCACCATCGCTTGCGCCGCCGTCGCGGCCATTGCGCTTGGCCATGCGCAAAAGAATGGCGAGACGGCCGACGCGATCGAAAAGACCTGCGCGCTCGCCCTCGCGCTTGGCGCCGCGACGGCGATTTTCGGCTTCTTCGCCTATCCGATCTTCCTTGACGCCCTGATGGGCGACGCCGCGGCCGCTCCCTATATCGGCGCGCCTATCGTCTGGCTCGTCGCCGGCGCGCCTTTCCGCGTTCTTTCGAACACGCAAGGATTTTTGTTGCACGCGCTCGGACGCGGCGGCTCGGTGCTCGCATGGAAGCTTGCCGAAATTCCAGTGAAAGCAGGCGCCAACATCCTCTTCATGCAAGCGCTCGGGTTCGGTTTCGCCGGCTGTTTTCTCGCGGGCTGCATTGTTGCGGGCGCGTCGTCGCTTTGGCTGTGGAGCCGGCTGCACGCACATGGGGCGCGCAGAATTCGCATCCCGGAAATCGCATTCGTCCGCTCTTTTCTAAGCGGAACGTTTTGGGAAGCGTTGCGGGTTCTCTCGCCGCAGGCGGCGATGCTCTTCACGCTGACGCTCTTTTCGCTCCCCTGGCAGATCGGCGCCAATGGCCAACGTCTCGACTCATTTGCCGCCGCCCAAACCTTCATGCTGTTCATCCTTGGTCCGCTGATTACGCTGACGCGCTATCTCGCCATCCACCTGCCGACGAAATCTCACGGCGACTGGACGCCGACGCTCGCGCCGGTCGTCCGGGTCGGCGCGCCAATCGCGCTGACGGCCGCTATTTTGCTTTTGCTCGGGCGCGATTGGATCGGCGCGACTCTCTATCGCCAGCAAGGAGCCTGGTGGTCCGTCTTCGTCGCTTGCCTAGCGCTTTCCATTCCAATCCGCTTCATCGGAAGCATTGTCCGAGGACTGGCGCTCGCGCGACAATCCTTCGCAGAACTCACCTCAGTGGATGTGCTTGCGCAGTGGTTCATCGCGCCGATGTTCATTTTGTTTGGTCTCTCAGTGAACCGTCCGGAGATCGCCTATCAATCTCTGATTTGGCCTGAAGTCCTCGCCATTTTCCTGATCTGGCTTGGCGTTCGATCGCCGCCCGAGAAGCCGGTTGGCGTCTCGTTGCCTTCGGAAGGACATGTCCAATGAGTCTGGAGCGAGTCCCTGTCCTCATCATCGGCGCCGGCTATGCCGGCCTGTCGGCGGCGACGCTGCTCGCCTGGCGCGGCGTCCCCTGCCTTCTCGTGGAGAGACGCGCGTCAACGTCGCGCCTACCGAAAGCGCACGGGCTGAACAGGCGCAGCATGGAGGTTCTGCGAGTCGTCGACGGCCTGGAGGATGCGTTGTTCGCGGCAAGCCGCACGGGCGCCAATGATTCTACGCTTATCATTGCGGAGAGCGTTACAAGTCCGCCGATTGAAACGCTCGTGACCAAGATATCGCTCGACGCAACACGCGTGTCGCCCAGTAAAATATGCACTGCGGGCCAGGACCGAGTCGAGCCCGTGCTGCTGCGCTTCGCTCGTCAGAACGGCGCCGATATCAGATTCTCGACGGCACTGGCGCGTTTCTCGCAGCGAGAGGACGGCGTCGAAGCCATCTTGCGCGACGAAGTCACGGGAAAAGAAACCACGGTTCTTGCGGACTATATGATCGCCGCCGACGGCGCCGGCGGAACGATCCGCGACGCTGGCGATGTCAAAATGGAAGGCCCTGGATTCCTTGCGGACACCATCTCGGTGCTGTTCGAGGCCGATCTCAGCGCGATCCTGCCAAGCGATGGATTTGTGCTCTACTATCTACGCAACTCGGCGTTCAGCGGCGCCTTCGTCACCTGCGACGAACCCAACCACGGCCAGATCAACATAGAATATGATTCCTCGCGCGATCGGGAGTCAGATTTCGACGAAGAACGATGCAAAGAGCTCGTTCGACGATCTCTTGGCGTCGCCGACCTCGCGGTGAAGATTCTCGACATTCGCCCTTGGCAAATGGCCGCTCTCTTGGCCGATCGCATGAGGTTCGGTCGGGTGTTTCTTGCGGGCGACTGCGCGCACATCACGCCGCCGGTCGGCGGACTTGGCGGACAGACCGCAATTCAGGACGCCGCAGATCTGGCGTGGAAGCTGGCGCTCGTCGTCAAGGGCCAGGCCGCGCCGGCGCTCCTCGACAGCTATGAGGCCGAGCGCAGGCCCGTGGCGCGAATCGCGATTGCGCGAGCAATCGCCAATTACGTCGAGCGCCTGCTGCCTGATCGTCAGGAACTGCGCATTCGGGAAGACGAATATGGCGTTCTCGAAACCGTGATGGGCTATCGATATCGCTCCGACGTGATCATCGCCGACGAAGATGATGACAGCGCTCCAGTAGAAGATCCGTTTCGCCCGAGCGGCGCACCTGGAACGCGCCTCGCGCACGTCTGGCTGCGGCGCGGCGAGGAGACGATTTCCTCTCACGATCTTATCGGACGCGACTTCATGCTGTTCGTTGGCGAAGCCGGCAGCGATTGGATGGAAGCGGCTCAGCAGATTGGCCTGCGTTCGAAGGCGCCGCTTGGCCTCTGCCGCGTTGGATTTGACGTCCACGATCCCGAAGGGCTTTTTCTGCCGCGTCTGGGCGTCTCGCCTGAAGGCGCGCTTCTCATACGCCCCGATGGCTATATCGCCTGGCGCTCGAAAGGCCGTATCCCCGATCCGCTTTCGACTCTCGAATCGAGTTTTGCGCGCGCCAGAGGTGGGAAGATCGCCGAGGGCTTGGCGCGTAAGGAGACGGCTCTCGTTGGAGCGTCGGCATGATGTCGCAGGCTTCGCCCCCGCTCAATTCTGAAGAAACGAACCGAGGCATGTCATACGCGCCTCGCTCGGACGAAACGATCCTGACCGATCCGAAGCGGCAGCCGATCACCGTGACAAAACGCGAGCGATCGATGATCAAAGCCCAGCGTCCGGCCGTCATCTGGCTGACCGGGCTGTCTGGCGCGGGCAAATCGACGATCGGCAATCTCGCCGAGCGAAAACTGCTGGCGCGCGGCGCGCACACGATCTTGCTCGACGGCGACAGTCTGCGCTCTGGGCTGAATGAAGATCTGGGCTTCACGAGCCTCGATCGAAGAGAAAACATCCGCCGCGTCGGCGAAGTGGCGAAGCTCATGACGGAGGCCGGCCTCATCGTCATTTGCGCGCTCATCTCGCCGTTTCGAGCGGAAAGATTAGTGGTGCGGCGGCTTTTCGAGCCCGGCGACTTCATCGAAGTGTTCGTCGACACGCCGCTCGAGGCTTGCGTCGAGCGCGATCCGAAGGGGCTCTATAAGCGCGCGCTCGCACGCCAAATCGAGAACTTTACGGGGCTACACCAACCTTATGAGCCCCCGGAACGACCTGAATTGATCTTAAGGACCTTGGACGGTTCGCCGGATCAAATGGCCGATCGGCTCATCGAGATCGTTCAACCGTTCGTGTCGTCCTTTTGAAACTCGACGTCCATCCGATCGGAGAATGACGCATGACTGCTTTCGTCCCCGACATGTCCATGGATTCGGTCTCTCGCGGTTTGGCCGTCGATCCGAAAAGACTCGAGACGCTTCACCGCCCTTATCAGGACTTCAGGCGGCGATCCGAGACCGGCGAAGCGTGGCGGCGCCTGCCATTGGAGGTCGGGCGCCAGTTCAGACGCTATTATTTTTTCAATCCGCCGAAATGGCGCGTATGGGCGCGGACCCTCGGCTCGAGCGAACGCATGGCGCCATCCTTCGCATCGATCGGCGCGGTGCGCTCCGGCACGTCTTTCCTCTCCTCTTATATTTTTCAGCATCCGCATGTCGTGCTGCCGCTGTCGAAGGAAATCTCCTTCACGGAAACGATGCGCGAACTGATGGCCTATTTCCCGACGCTTGCGACGCAAAGGGCGGCGGAGCGGCGAAACGGCGGCGCGATCACCGGCTACTGCACGCCAGTGATGCCGAACCCGCTTTGGATTTTCCTAGTGAAGTCGATGTTTCCCAATATGCGGATCATATGTGTTTTGCGCGATCCGGTTGAGCGCGCCTTTTCGCACTGGCGATGGGATCAGAAGCGTTTCATCAGCCGCAAGACACAGGACCCACACTGGAAGGGCTTTCCGGATTTTAAAACCCTGATCGAAGCCGAGAAGGCGATCATACGCGGCGGCGGCATGGAGCCGCACGCGTTTTCGGGGGCGCGCGCCGGCTATTTGCGGCACAGCATCTACGCGCCCTTTCTGCGGCTGCTCTTCGAGAAGTTCGGCAGGGACCGCGTATTTATCGTCGATGCGGCGGAATTTTTCCGCGACCCGCGATCGACGGCGAAGCAGATTTACGGGTTTCTGGGCCTGCCTGAAGTCGAGCCGCTCGTGATCGAGGAGCAAAATCCGGGTCCCCCCGGAAAACTCGATGAGAGCCTCCGTGAGAATTTAGCCGAGTTTTTCCGGCCCTATAATGACGAGCTGTACGCGCTGCTCGGCAAGGATTTCGGCTGGGGCGCCGCCCGATAACAGAAGCGCTCTACTGCGGACCGCTCTTCGATCTTGGTCCCGACCGGCGGTCGGGCCGCCGTGTGGGCTTCACGCGCGCGCGTTCCGGCAATATATGGATGACGCTGAACTTCCGCCGGTTCGAGGACAAGGATGAACGCCCACGCCAGGCTGCCCGTAATGGCGCCGCCCGCGCCTATCGCGCCGGCGCCGCTTGTCGACCCCTTCGGGCGGACGATCTCTTATCTGCGCGTCTCCGTCACCGACCGATGCGATTTCCGCTGCGTCTATTGCATGTCGGAACATATGCAGTTCCTGCCGCGGCGCGATCTGCTGACCCTCGAAGAGCTCGATAGGCTCTGCTCCGCCTTTGTCGCGCGCGGAACGAAAAAGCTGCGCATCACCGGCGGCGAGCCGCTGGTGCGCCACGACGTGATGAAGCTGTTTCGCGCGCTATCGCGCCATCTTGCGTCCGGCGCGCTGGAGGAGCTGACGCTCACCACCAACGGCTCGCAGCTTTCACGCTTCGCGGCCGAACTCGCCGACTGCGGCGTCCGTCGCGTCAATGTCTCGCTCGACACCCTCGATCCAGACCGTTTCACGGCGCTGACCAGAACCGGCGCGCATACGCAGGTTTTAGAGGGCGTCGCCGCCGCCCGCGCGGCAGGCCTTAAAGTGAAGCTCAACGCCGTCGCGCTCAAAGGCGTCAATGAGGACGAGTTCGTGCCGCTCGTGCGCTTCGCGCACGAAAGCGGAATGGACATGACCTTCATCGAAGTGATGCCGCTCGGCGAACTCGACGGGCCGGAACGCGCCGATCAATATCTGCCGATGCAGGCGGTGCGCGAGCGGCTGAACGAAGCCTTCACGCTTGACGAGATCGAGTATCGTACGGGCGGTCCTGCGCGTTACATGCGCGCGCGCGAGACCGGCGGACGCATCGGTTTCATCACGCCGTTGACGCATAATTTCTGCGAAAGCTGCAATCGCGTGCGCGTCACCTGCACCGGCACGCTTTATATGTGCCTCGGGCAGGAGGACGCAGCCGACCTGCGGGCGCCGCTGCGCGAGAGCGCCGATGACGCGCTTCTGCATCAGGCGATCGAGGCCGCCATCCTGCGCAAGCCCAAGGGCCACGACTTCATCATCGACCGAGCGGCGCCGGCCCCATCCGTCTCCCGCCATATGAGCATGACGGGCGGGTAAGCAAAAAGGCGGTTCTCCCGATTCGCGATCGAACGCACCGTCGAGCGTCGATCGGGAAATTAACACTGACCAGAGAGCAAAACCAGTTTCGGACTGTATAGACGACGATTGTCCGCGTTAAACTCATATTTCATGTCGCAATCGAGCGCCGACAGATCCACAAGTTTGAATGCGACTGGCAAAAAACTGGATAGATTTGAATTATTTATTGGCGTCCTAACCATTTCGAAAGAAAGCAATAAATGACGAGCATCCATACAGACCTTGAAAGCGTCAGACGGCGAAAGGTAAAATGACCGCATAGAGGTATCTTTCGTATCGTCGCTGTAGATTTTACATTCGAGATAGCAAGGGCGGTCTTTCGCATCGTAAAATAAAATATCGGGATACCCCGTTGCCTTCCCCTTGCCTCCCTTTGAAAGCGGGCGCTGGACCTTATATCCAATTCCGGCCAAAGCCCGCATGACATACGGCTCTATATCGTTACCAACTTCATTGGGCCGTGGCCGTTGTATGGGTTGCCTTCGCAATTCGACCGCGCACGCGTGAATTGCTTTTTCTAATTGGCCAATGAGCGCGCGATCGTCTTCGGATTCTCGATCGATTGGAAAAATTATTTGATTAGAGAGCGCGCGCACCACAACCGTAAAAGGAAGCCCCTTCAAGGGCTGCAAGACGTGCGCAAGCGCAGCTTCCAGTTTTTCAACGTATTCTTCATTTATCATATATGCCTCATAATAACGACTCGATTAGTATTTGTCCCTTTGCTGTTGTTGTTTACGCCCCAGCAGTTGGCTGTTTTCGTAAATTCCTGGACATTTACAAGAACACCCAGCGTCTCAAAGGGGAGCCCGCGTGCCGCCTCAAGCACGAGGTGCTCAAGTTCTAGAGTGCCATTTCTCACTTCGCCGACTTCAAAAGCGACGTGGCCACCACGGCGAACAACGCGTGATAGTTCAGAAAAGACTCTATGAATAAAAGCGGTCCAGTCCGCGGGGTCGCGGTGTATGGCGATAGGCACTTTTGCGGCGTCAAGCCCTACAAACCAGCATCGCAACCAGTTGTCGGCTGCATACTGCACGACATCGAGGAAGGGTGGCGAAGTAACTACGAGGTCAACGCTCTCGTTCGCAATATGGGGGGTAGCGTCAGCGCCACCCGCGAATAGCGAGTACTTTGTCTGGCCCATCGCAGGAGCCTCGGAAAGGAGAACACGAGATTTCTTTAGAATAATTGCGGGAACGTCACGCTCTGGAGGCGTCTGATTGCGCTTCAAATTGATTTTCTTTTGCGCATCAACCGAAACTGCTTGATTAGGCGGCAAGGTATATACTGAGAAAAATCCCGATGAATGACCCGTCAAACGATTGACTGCAACCATTCGAATCCATGCATCTACGCTATCAAGCGAACATGAAGCCTCGCGGACTTCGAACCACGCTCGAAGTGCGTGAATCTGGCGCAAAGTCTTCTCGTGGTAGAAAACGAGAAGCTCCGTATCGAGGCCGCCCGTATACTCCCAGTCGATTTCTTGGAGACGCTCGGCGATTTGGCGAAGGGAAGGAGGCTTGAGGCGCGGCGTTGTGAGAATTGTGCTGAGTGGGTTTATATCGTTTCCGATGGCAACTCGATCCATGAGAGCCGCTTGAACGGGCGTTGTCCCTCGACCCATAAAGGGATCATACACCACGTCCCCGGGTTCAGTGAGACGAGAGACGAAGAACTCTGGAAGTTGCGGCTTGAAGCACGCCCGATAGCTGACTTCGTGAAGACGATTGGCTTGACGCTGGCGAGCTGTCCAAAATTCGTTGAAGAAGAAATCAATCCCATTTCGGGTTTCGGTGATCGTTCTCTTGCCACCGTATTCAAACGCTTGCAGCTCATCGACGATCGAAGCCGGCTTCTCCGCGAAAAGGTCTCGTTGACGAGCCAGCATGGGCATCCGATTTCCCCCGTATTCGTTCGAGGCAATGTAGGTTAAAATCGAGTGCTTTGACCTCGCTGCGAGCCTTGTTCACAATTTTTTACCTGCGCAGTAATGGCTTCCTCGCTGCAAGCTGATTGGCACCGAACAGGAGCGCAGGATTGAAGAGCCACACTATCGCTTTTATCGGCCTTGGCGTCATGGGCTATCCAATGGCCGGCCATCTTCATCGCGCCGGCCACAAAGTGCGGGTCTATAACCGCACCGCCGCCAAGGCTAAAGAATTCGCCGCCGCGCACCCCGGCGCGCAATGGTTTTCGACTCCGCGCGAGGCGGCGGTTGGCGCGCAATTCGTCTTTTCCTGCGTCGGCAATGACGACGATCTGCGCGCAGTGACGATCGCCCAAGACGGCGCCTTCGCAGGAATGTCGGCAGGCGCGATCTTCGTCGATCATACAACGGCGTCGGCGCAGGTCGCGAGAGAGCTTCACGCCACCGCCGCAGAGCGCGGGCTCGGCTTCATCGACGCGCCGATCTCCGGCGGCCAGGCCGGCGCCGAAAAGGGCGCCTTGACCGTCATGTGCGGTGGCGACCCCGCCGTCTTCGCGAGGGCGAAGCCGGTGATCGCCTGCTACGCCCGCGCCTGCCGGCTGATGGGGCCGCCGGGCGCTGGGCAGCTCACCAAGATGGTCAATCAGATCGCCATCGCCGGCCTGGTCCAGAGCCTCGCGGAGGCGCTGCATTTCGCCGGCGCGGCGGGGCTCGACGCGGAGAACGTAATCGATCTTCTCAAGAATGGCGCGGCGCAGTCGTGGCAGATGGAGAACCGCACGAAAACAATGGTCGCCGGGGAGTTCGACTTCGGCTTCGCCGTCGAATGGATGCGCAAGGACCTGGCGATATGCCTCGCCGAGGCGCGGCGCAACGGCGCGCGGCTGCCGGTCGCAGCGCTCGTCGACCAGTTTTATGCCGAGGTCGAAAATATGGGCGGGCGGCGCTGGGACACGTCGAGCCTCATCGCCCGCCTTGAGCGATAAGGCGAAATTGAGGCAAAGCCTTAAAATTTTCTGACTGCGACGGAACCATTAGCGGGGCCGCGGCGTTTCTCCCCCGCAAAAAAGAGGAAGCGTCCAGGGTTCGCATCGTTCGAGTAGCGATCTGGGGCAAATTCCCGATACCCTGTGGGAGCCCTATTAATGGCCGTTTCGCGCGAAAGCCCCTTCGCAAGCCGCACGTCGCGGATCATCCTCGGATTCACCGTCGCTGTCTGCGCGGTTGCTGCTGTCGCGGCCGCGCCTTCGACGTTTGATCCGAAGAGCCAATCCGCAGCCACTGGCGTCCAAGCCGCCGTGAGCCTTAACGACGTTGGCATGCGTTCGCTGGCGCGCGGACCGGCGATCCGAGTGGGGCGCGCCTATGGCGCGGAGGATGAAGATTGCACGCTCGTCATCACGCCGAAGGCTGACGAGCATGGTCGCGTCCGTTACATGCGTAGCGTCTCCTGCGCGAATTGACGCCAAGAGTCGCGCACCCGGATTAGGCCAAAGGGCTGGCCTTGGGCGAAGATGGTTCGGAAACGGACGTCTTCGCCCTTTTGTTTTCTCTGAACTGTTTTCCTAAAATATCGTCTGCAAACGCAGGCCGAGATAGCTGGCGCGCGCTCTCGCTGGATTCCACGGATCGATGATTTGGATGTCGCCTGAGAGCCGCAGCCACCGCGTCACCGCGAAATTATAGAAAGCCTCGACGCCGCCCTCGCTGCGCCGATTAATCCGCCGCGCCGCCAGTCCAGAGAGGAGCGGCTGGCTGAGGCCAAAATGGTAAAAGCCGACGCCCCAGCGATCCTCCTCGCGTCCCGCCATGAGATTATTGCCCGCGAGACCGACAAGCATGCTCCATTTGACCGGGTTGGGATTGCCGTCGGAAAGAGTCGCGAGCGTGAACAGCCCCCAGCCGACTTTGGGGTCAGTTTCACTCTGCATGAAATATTGCTGCACGGCATAGGAGACGAAACGATAGCCTTTCTTGGTAATTCCTCTGAGGCGGGCGATCGCTGGAGTGTCGTCGATGTCGTCGAGATCGAAACCTCGCGCATTGCTGTAAGCGACGCGCAATGTATGAAAGCCTTTGAGGCCGCCAATCTCGATGGGCACGGTCGCCATCAGACCGGCGCCGACGCCACGCTCGAAGGGCCGTTCGATGACGCGCGGCTGCTGGGCGTTGCGCGGATCGGCCACCATGATTTTGAGATCGAAATATTTAGTCTTGAGCGCGGCGACGCCGCCCAGGAGATAGGGCGGCGCGATGATCAGACGGTCGGCGACGCTTTCCGGCGAGCTGACGCCGATGCCGGTCGAGGGCAGCGCAAAGGCCCGATTCATGAAGGTATCGATGCCGCCGCCGCCGATAAGCGGCGTCTGCGAGGCGAGCGTCAGCATGTTGAACTTGCCGATCGTCACCGAGAATTGCTCGCTGAACTCCTGCGTCAGCGTCATCGACAAGGCTGAGTGATAGCCGTCGCGCTCGATGAACGCGAGGGCGACGTTGACCGGCAGCAGCGCGAGGTCCTGCCGATTTATGTTGCGGCCGAAGTAATGCTCATATTGCGCGTTGAATTTGAGTCCTTTCCAGAACCCGAGCTTTTCGCCGTCGACGCGCAGAAAGGTGTCCATCTTGCCGCCGTAGCGCGCCGTCCGATCGATCGCGCCAGCGGGGATGCCCTGGTAAAATTGTGTGATCCAGACGTCGAGGTCGATCCCGAACTTGCGCAGTTGGTCCTTGGGTCCGTCCGGCGTGTCGGTCAGCGATTTTTGCTTGGCCAAGGAGGCGACATTGTCTGCGGCAAAGGCTTGCCCGGTCACCGCTCCGGCCAGAAGGCCGCAAGCCGCCAAAGCCGCCGTGAAGCGATAGGCGCGGCGGCGGCTTCTTTCCGAGGAGGTTGAACCGATCAACTCGTCCCCCTTCTTCGACAAGACAGCGCTCGGCTTTGCGCGTGGTCTGGACCGTGAATCGAAGCGTCCGCGCCTTCCGAGCTTAGCGGCCCGCCCGCCTTTGTCTATTGGCCGAAAGCAACAGCGGCGAGGTTTCCTCATCTTGAGGAGGCCTCGAAGAGACAATCTCAAGCATGAGGGAAGAAAAGCGTCGGGACCTGAAGGCCATCCATTCCAGGGCGATCGGGTGAAGGTTTCCTCATCCTGAGGAGACTGTGTAGCAGGCGTCTCCTCAGGATGAGGGCGAGAACGACTGTCCTTCACGCGATTGCCCTAGTCGCCGCTCCCTTCTTCGTTGACGCCCCGGGCCCCTCTCCCTACTGTGCGCGCCTTCCCCAAGAGATTGGCCAGTTCGCATCCCATGTCCGCACCGCTCCTGTTGTCGCCCGAACTCATCGAAGCCGCGCGCGTCTCGCCCGCGTGGCCGTTCGAAGAGGCGCGAAAACTCGTCAAACGAGTCGAGGCGAACGGTCAAAAGAGCGTGCTGTTCGAGACGGGCTACGGCCCTTCCGGCCTGCCGCATATCGGCACCTTCGGCGAGGTCGCCCGCACCAGCATGGTGCGCCGCGCCTTTGAGGTCCTGACCGAGGGCAAGGTCGCGACGCGCCTCATCGCCTTCTCCGACGACATGGATGGGCTGCGCAAGGTTCCGGACAACATCCCGAACAAAGAGCTCGTCGCCGCCAATCTCGGCAAGCCGCTGACCCAGGTGCCGGACCCTTTCGGCACGCATGACAGTTTTGGCGCGCACAACAATGCGCGGCTGCGCGCCTTTCTCGACGCTTTCGGCTTTGAGTACGAATTCGCGTCGTCGACGGAATATTACAAGAGCGGGCGTTTCGACGCCGCCTTGAAGCACATGCTCGCGCGCTACGACGCGGTGATGAATATCATGCTGCCGAGCTTTCGCGAGGAGCGCGCCGCGACCTATTCGCCCTTCTTACCCGTCCATCCGAAGACCGGCATCGTGATGCAGGTTCCGCTCGACAGCTACGACGCGCAAGCCGGAACGATCTCCTGGAGCGATCCGGACACAAGCGAAAAGTTCACGACGCCCGTCACTGGAGGACACTGCAAGCTTCAGTGGAAGCCGGACTGGGCGATGCGCTGGTATGCGCTCAACGTCGATTATGAGATGGCCGGCAAGGACCTCATCGAGTCGGTGAAGCTCTCGGGCGCGATCGTGCGCGCGCTCGGCGGACGCGCGCCGGAAGGCTTCAACTACGAGCTCTTCCTCGACGAGAAGGGCCAGAAGATTTCGAAGTCGAAGGGCAACGGTCTGACGATCGAGGAATGGCTGACCTACGCGAGCCCCGAAAGCCTGGCGCAGTTCATGTTTCAGAAGCCGACGGCGGCGAAGCGGCTCTATTTCGACGTGATCCCGCGCGCGGTCGACGATTATCTGAACTTCCTCGACGCCTATCCGCGCCAGGACTGGAAGAACCGGCTTGGCAATCCGGTATGGCACATTCACGCCGGCGATCCGCCAGAGTCCGAGACGCTGGCGCATGAAGGCGAGACGAAGGGAACGAGCGTTTCCTTCTCCATGCTGCTCAATCTCGCCGCCGTCGCCAACGCCGAAGATCCGGCGGTGCTCTGGGGCTTTCTGCGCCGCTACGCGCCATCCGCGACGCCGCAGAATCACCCGCGGCTCGACAGGCTCGTGGGCTACGCCGTCGCTTACTTTCGCGATTTCGTGAAGCCGGCGAAACTCTATCGCGCCGCGGACGGGACCGAGCGCGACGTGCTGCAAAAGATCGACGAGACTCTGGGCGCGCTCCCCGCTGGCGCAAGCGCCGAAGAGATACAAACGGCGCTTTACGACGTCGCCCGCGCCGTGCCGCGCTATCAGGACTTTGCCGCCAAGGGCGCGACTCCGGAGCGTCCCGGCGTCTCCAACGATTTCTTCAACATGCTCTATGAAGTGCTGCTCGGCGAGAAGAAGGGACCGCGCTTTGGCTCCTTCATCGCGCTCTACGGCGTCGCTGAAACGCGCAAGCTGATCAAGGACGCGCTCTCGGGCGCCTTTGTCGCGCGCGAAACCGCCTGATGCGCGCAGCAGACGCGGACATTGTGATCCATCCCGGCCTCACTGGCGGCACGGAGGATCATTGGTACAGCCGCTGGAAGAAGAAGCTCTCCACCGCGCGGCGCGTGACGCAGCGCGACTGGAGCGCATTATCGCGCGGAGAATGGGTGGACACGCTGACGCGCGACGTCGCCGCGTGCGAGCGTCCCGTCGTCGTCATCGCCCATTCTCTCGGCGTGATCACGACGTTGCATGCGGCGCCGCGCATCGCAGAAAAAGTCGCCGGCGCCTTTCTCGTCGCGCCGCCCTCTGACAGCGCGATGCTGGAACTGCCGATCGATCCCGAATTTGCGCCGGCGCCCCGCGCGCGGCTTCCCTTTCCGGCGGCGATGGTCGGCAGCAGCGACGACCCTTACGCGGATCTGCTCTTCGCGCGTCATCTCGCGCAGGATATCGGGGCGCAATTCATCGACGCCGGCGCGAGCGGCCATATCAATGTCGATAGCGGCCATGGACCCTGGCCGGAAGGTTCGCTCGCCTTCGCCAATTTTATGGCGAAGCTCTAACTCTCGTCATCAATTCAGCGTATTGACACGCTACTAGCGATCATCGACGTTGAAGCAACGCGCCGTTCGCGAGTTTTTGGAATTGGCAGTCAACGCGTTTTTGTAACGGCCGTTCATTGAGAAGATTTGAGATGAGCATCACGAAAGCTTTCCGCTCCGCTGGGCTTACAATCCTCATTTTCGCAGCAGCCTCGCCCGGCGCGACGGCGTTCGAACGCGTCGAACAGCCCTCTTCAATTCCGGACGCAGGTCCTTGGGATGAAAAGGCTTGGAACAGCTTTTACAGTACGAGCCAAGGCTCTCGCCTCATTCCTTGGGACTGGATCAAAGCGCTCAAGCAGGCGGACGGGCAGCCCTTCCTTGCGGATGGACTCGCGCGCTACGGCTATCTCGCCAATCCTGCGAGTCCGACGCCGGGGCTGCCGGTCGGCTTCGTTGTATCCGACAGCGTGTTGGGACCCTCCTGCGCCGCCTGCCATACGCGCCAGATCGACGTCGAGGGCAAGGCCTACCGCATTGACGGCGGACCGGCGCTCGCCGACATGGGCGCGCTTTGGGCCGATCTCGACACGGCGGTCGGCAAAATTCTCGGCGACCCCGCGGCCTTTTCGGAATTCGCCAAGGCGGTTCTTGGAAGCGGCTACGATCCGCAGAAAGAAACCAAGCTGCGCGCCGAAGTCGATCTCTGGTATGCGCGTCACCACGCCATCACCGAGGCCGGCCTGCCCAAAGAAAAGCCCTGGGGCGCCGGACGCATCGACGCCGTCGGCATGATCCTCAATCGCGTCACTGGCCTCGACATCGGTCCGGGGCCGACGCACATACTCGTCGGGAACATGCGAAAGGCCGATGCGCCGGTGCGCCCGCCGTTCCTCTGGAACGCGCCGCGGCAGGATCATACGCAGTGGCCGGGCTTCGCCGATAACGGCGACCGCATTCTGGCCATGTCCAGAAACGTCGGACAGGTCTATGGCGTCTTCGGCGAATTCTTCCCCGAGAAGGACGCCACGCACCTGTTGGGCTTCAATTACGTCAAATCCAATTCCGTCGACTTCAAAGGGCTGATCGAATTGGAGCATCTCGTCGAGCGGATCGGTCCGCCGAAATGGCCGTGGCCCGTGGACATGACGCTCGCCGGGCAAGGCAAGCTCATCTATCAGCGTCCCTATGAAGAGGGCGGATGCGCCGATTGCCACGGAATTGATCGCGGACAGCCGCGACTGCTCAATCCGGACACTTGGTGCACGCCAATTCAGGACGTCGGCACCGATGCGCGGGAATATCAATATTTCGCGCCGGACTGGAAGGTCGACACCGGCGCGCTGACGGGCGCCTTCATTCCCTTCGTATCCCAGCCGCTCGACAGGAAGGACATGCCCGTCTCGGTGCTGGCGACCGCGGTGCGCGGCGCGATCCTGCAACACTTCATTCCGGTCACGGTGAATACGGTCGAACGACAGAAGGCCGACGTGGCGCTGGCGATTCTGCAGCCCCTGATCGAAGAGCTGAAGGGCGTCTATAAGATTCCGGGCACGCCCGGCGCCGGACGCTGGGCCTGCCGCCGCGCGCCGGAAACGGACGGCAAGATTAAGTATGAGGCCCGCGTTCTCGAAGGCGTTTGGGCGGCCGCCCCCTATCTGCACAACGCTTCGGTACCGTCGCTCGCCGAGCTTTTGAAGCCGCCGCAGCAGCGCGTCGCGGACTTCAAAGTCGGTCCAGCCTATGACGTTTCCGTTGTGGGCTTAGCGGTAGAGCAGCCGAAGTCGACCTTCTTGATGAAAACGGATTGCAACAGAGGCTCGGGGGTCAGCCATTGCGGCCACGACTTTGGCACGGCGTTGAGCGACGCCGATAAACGCGCGCTGCTCGAATATCTGAAGACGCTTTAATCGACGCGACTCGGGACGGCGACCGTCCCGAGACGTGAAATCAGCTTTTTCTCGCGGCTGCGACGCCTATATCGACCTTCTTGGCGTCCTTGCGACGCTGCTAGAGCGCGCTGCGAAAAAGTGGATGCTGGTTTTTCGCGCAAAGCGCGCTCTAAACTTTTGGAATCGATCACGTCATCTGCGTTTAGGCGATTCCGCCTAAACGCAGCGTGATCTAGTGGAAAGGTCAGGTGGAGAAATCCCAAATCGTACTCCGGGCGAAACCTTCGCCTGCGGTCGACTTATTGACCGAAGCGAGGTCTCTTTCGGCGCTCGCCGAGCAAGAGGCCACCTGCACGCGTTGTCCGCTCTATAAAAACGCCACTCAAGTCGTTCCTGGAGAAGGATCGCCGCACGCGCGCGTTCTGCTGATCGGCGAGCAGCCGGGAGATGTGGAAGATCGGGCGGGGCGGCCCTTCGTCGGACCTTCGGGCACGCTCCTCGACATCGCGCTTGAGCGCGCCGGCGTCGAGCGCGATAGATGCTTTGTCACCAATGCGGTGAAACATTTCAAATTCGATCCGCGCGGCAAGCGCCGTCTGCACAAAAAGCCAGACGCCGGCGAGATCGACGCCTGCCGTTGGTGGCTCGATCGCGAACGCGCTTTGCTCCAACCCGGACTGATCGTGGCGCTCGGCGCGACCGCGATCCGCGGCGCGCTCGGCCGTTCAGAGGCGGTGTCGCATCTGCGCGGCGAAATCTTTAACCTCGATGGCGGCGCGCAATTCTTGGCGACCGTTCACCCATCATCTCTGCTACGCTTGAAGGATGAATCGGATAAGCGGCAAGCGTGGCGAGGCTTCCTCGCCGATCTTCGCAAGATCGCAAGCTGGATCGAAAAGGACGAGGCGCGCGCAGCGAGCTAACGCCTTCGCGCTCGTCGCGTCCCTTGCGTTTGCCGGCGCGGCGCAGGCCGAACTGCTGAAATTCGAGACGCGGCCGAACGGCGCGAACGAGACGGTTTCCGCGACGGTGAAGCTCGATGGAACGACCTACGAGATCGCTGGAACGTTGTTGAAGCCGACACAACCGCCAAGCGGCGGCGCAAAGTCCATTCTGATCGAGACGCAGCCAAGCGAAGACGTGAAACCTCTGGCGCTCGAACGCGGACTCGCCGTGCTGACGCTCGATGTCGCTAACCTCCCTGACAAAGCCAAAGAGCCGGCGTTGCGCGATCTGCTTGGGCATATTCGCGGCGCGCTCAAGATGAAGCGCGCGCTCGGCCGCGCGCAGGGCGCCGACGCCGACGCCATGTCGAACGCGGCCTCGGCATTCGACGGGCTGTTGCTTCATGACGCGAGTCGCGAGCCGGGAAGCCCAACGCGCTTCATCGCAACCTGGAGCGCCGACGCCTATTGGCGCGAGAAGCCGCGCATCGAATTTGAGAAGAGCGCGCCGCCGAACGGCCGACGCTTTTATCTCGCTGGCATCGCCGGTTCGACCACTGCGATAAATTGCGTCGCGCCCATTAACGCGCGCGCCATCGCGCCGGCGCTGCGGGCGCTGTTCGTCGCGCTCGACGAATGGACGACGAAAAGCGTCGCGCCGCCCGCCTCGCGCGCGCCGGTCAATGGCGATCTGACGCCGGGGCAGGATCTAAAATGGCCGAAGGCTCCCGCCTTGCCTTCGCCGCCTGAAGGCGCGAGGCGCGTTCCAAAGATCGACGCCGACGGCAATGAGATCGCCGGCCTGCGCCTGCCCGACCTCGCGCTCCCTATTGCGACCTTCAGGGGCTTCAATGCGCAAAAAAACAAGAAAGGGCAGCCCTGCGTCGCGGGCGCGGCGATTCCCTTCGAAGCGACGAAACCGGATCGCGAAAAGAACGACGATCCGCGCTCCTCGCTCGTCGAGCGTTATGGATCGCGCGCCTATTTCGTCGCGACGATGCGCATTATCGCCGATAAGCTCGTCAAGGAGCGGCTGTTGTTACAGCAGGACGCAGACGCCTATGTCGCCACGGCGAGATCGGCGCCTTTTTAGGAATTGAGAACAAAGATGCCGGCGTTGAGATAGGTCGCGGGCTCGCCCGTAAAAGAAAGCGAAGGGCCAGGCCGCGTTTAGAACGGCGTGGGCGCGGGAGCGATCGGCGGCCAAGGCATCGCGCCGGTACGAACGCTGTTCTGCGAGGCGAACATATCGTCCTTCAGCCAGTTCATCGGATCGTCCTCGCGGTGCCGGACAATGAGCGTCTTGTCGCTTTGGCCGAGATAGATACGAATGCCGCCCCAGACCGCCTTGTAATCATCCTCGCCGACGCGGCTTTCGATGAAGCCGGTGACGGCGGAATTGCCGAAATTCCACACGAGCGCCTCGCCAGCGAAGGCCGCCGCATGGCGACCCCCGACATAACGATGTCCGACCGAAAATTTGACGTTGTAGGTCGGATAGAAGCTGATATCGACCATGTCGAAGAAGCGCCCGCGCCGCGGTTGCCACTGATAGGCGAAAAATCCGGGCGCATAGCCCAGCGGCGTGAAGAAGTGGCCGGAGCTTTCCTCATAGCCGGCGACGCTGGCGAGCGAGAACGGTCCGTAATAATAGGCGCCTTCCGCGCCCAGCCGGAAACGGGTGTCGTCCAGACGTTTATCGTTGGCGATCGCCCCATAGGCCCCGAGGAGACCGACGCTCGGGTCGCGCCAAAAGGCATGTCCGGCGCCGGCGCTCACAAAGAAGCCGCGATGGCCAGCCGCTAGGGCGTCAATCTGAAAACCAAAACGGTCGCCGACTGGAGCGGTAATCGACCCCATGCCGCCGGCCGAGGCGTTGTTCAAACGCGCGAAGCCGAGCCAGTAAGACCCGCCGCCGAAACCTTCGAGCTTGGCGTTGACGCCATCGACCGCGCGCTTGGATGGAGCATGTTCCGAAATCGGAGGCGTCCACCAGGAAGGCGTGTCGGCGCGTGCGGAAGACACGGCGAAGGCGACCGCCAGAACGGCGAGAAGCTGACGCATAAATGACATTGCGATTGAAGTCCCGTGCGGTGATCGTCGCGAGCGTTTGACCCTAACGGGCTTCGGCCGCGCTGACTGTCACATTGCCGCAACAGATCACAAAAATGGATGGCTTTTCCGCGCCTAACCCGCGGGCGCGGTTAATATTGTGGATCGAGGCTTTGCCCCGCGGCGTTCAGATGTTCGCTCAAATTCTCGCGCGTCGCCGGGTCGACGATGGCGAATGGCGCGGCGACCGCCGCCCCAGCCACGCCGCCGACGACCGAAACCGCGCCGGACGTCACGAGCCCGAGTTGATCGCCCACGCCCGTCTGCCCCTCCTTCAGCGGCTGGCCCTGCGCGAGCCTGACTCCAATTGAACGCACCACCTCCGGAGAGGAGGCGAAAGTGCTGTGTCCCAAAGGATCGCTGGAGGCGACGTTCGTCAGATCGATCGCTCGGACCCGGTCGCGGTCGAGCACTTCATGATAGGGCGGCGCGTTCGGATTGACGGCGCCCAATCGCGTATTGCCCCAGAATCGGCGGGACGCGGCGAGCGCGTCATCGTCGCGCGAAGCGAACAGCGTGAAGACCGACGGTCGAATCCCGATCTCAGCAATCTGACGGCGGAAGACGTCGAAATCGACGTCGGGCGCAGCGAGCATGACGTTCTCGATTTTTGATCCGATCCGGCCGTTGCGGATCGCCATCTGGCGCAGCGCTTCGAGCGTCACCCAATTGCCCATGGAATGCGCGAGGATCGAGATTTCGCCGACGTCTCGATCGCGCTGCAGCGCTTGAAGCACGCTTTCCAACGCGTCCCGCGAATAGCTGGCGCTCTCATGATCATAGCCATATTGCAACAGCCGGCCGCGCGACGGCCAGGTGAACAGCACGGGCGTGACGTCGGCGCCCGAGTCATGGACGATCTGCGCGAAGCGATAGACCGCCTCCTCGAAACGCGTGTTGTAGCCATGGACGAAGAGCAGCACCTGCCGCTTGGGCGTCTTGCGGATGCGCGCGTTGAAGGCCGCGAGCGCCGCCTCCCGGCTTAGGACGTCGGCGTGAACGGTCGTAAATTGCGTGGCGGGATCGGGCGTCGGCGCCTGTGGCCATTGCACCGCGCCGATGACGCGACTGGCGTCGGGCGGGATCGAAACCGCAATGTCGGCGAAGTGGACGCCCCTCCCGCGTTCGCCCGAGAACATGACGCCGGGCTCCAATGGATCCGGCTCTCTGGTCGTGACCACGAGAAGGTCGACGATGCTCGCGCCGGACGCGAGCTGATGCGTCGGGATCAGCGTTCCATGCGGGCGGCTCGCGCAAGCGCTGAACGCGAGCGCAAAAAGCGCCGCCAAGAAAATCCGTCCCCGACCCATTAATCACCGTGCTCAAATAACGTCGCCGCAAAGGCGAAGCTCAATACGGCCGCCGACTGCGCCGAATTTGTGGCTCAAATGCGGCGTTCTGCGCGCGCTGTGCGCAAGCGCAATGATTTCTTGATATAAATGCGGCATCATGGCCAAGCTCGGACGAGAGTCGAGCGTCGGAAGCGGGGTTGGGACGAACGCTTCCGACTGCGCAGGGGAAAGTTTGATCTTTCCCCTGCCTTTCAGCCGCGAGTCAGCGCCTTTTCGATATCCTTGAGCGGATGGCGGGTCAGGTCCTTGGCGAGTTCGCCGACGACCTTGCTTTGCGCCTTCGCCGACAACTCTTTGCGAATTTCACCCAGAGCGCGCGGCGGCGCGATGATGGCGATGGCGTTCAACTCGCCCGACTCCGCCGCCTGATTGATGCGATCCGCCATCGCGCGCGCGAAGCGCTCCTCCTCCATCTCATGCCAGTCGGAATCTTCAACCGCGCTGCGCACGCCGCCCTTCGAAGCGAAGCTACGGCCGGGCTTGTCCGAGCCCTGGTCGCGCGTCGCCGGGTTTTCGTCGATGCGCGTTTCAATGACGCGAAGGTCGAGGAGTTCGGCGTCGCCGTGATTTTGGAAAAACAGCGCCCGGCGGCCGTCTCCGACCAGAACCCACGCGCCATTGCCGACGGAAAATTCGCTCATGATGCTCCCTCGCCTTCTAATCTCGTTCTCAAGTCTTATTGGCGTCAGGCGACCTGCTCGGCCGCGTCGGCGCGCAGCCGTCGCCTAACGCAAGCGTCTCCTATCCTCGCGAGAGATCGATCACAAGCCCGGTCGCGCGCGCCGATCATCGGATCGCGCCTATGCGCAGAGATAACGCGCCGCCGGGCGCATTCAAATCGCGCCCTTATGCGATTACGCGGCGAGCTTTTCTTGCTTGTCTTCCTTTGAAGGCGCGCGCTTCATTTCCTGCAGCGCGGCGTCGAACGACCCCGCGCCGGCCCGTGCGGCCATCGCCCGCAGGAGTGCGGCTTTCCGGCGGATCCCGCGCTCATTGAGCGCCCAAAGCAGCCAGAAGGCGACAGCGAGGCTTATGAGCGCCGTATAGGGTTCGCCAAAGGCGAAAGACGAGAGGAAAGAGAAGTCGGGGGCGCATTCCTTTGCGTATTCGCAAGCGTCCGACCAGTCCTGAAACCACTGTTTGACCGATTCCATTGTGACCTCCTTGCCGCGCAAATGATTCGACGGACGCACGCCCCGTCGGTCGAATCGCATAGCGCAGGTTCATGGCTAAGATTGTGCGTTGCAGCATATCGCGCGTCAATTAGCGCAGGCTTGGTCAAATCAGCGCAGCGCCTTGAAATTAGGCAGAAATTCGGGGCGGGCCGCGTCGCTTGCGTCGTGCGTTCTTCTCCATGTGATGCGCGCGCGTGTCGCGGCCTGCGACGCAAAACATGCGCCATTGTCAGGAGCCGATCGCGAAGCGATTCAAGCGGCGCCAATGGCGCTTTTCTGACAAAAAGGACCTTCAACAAGGGACAAAAAAATGCGAACGCCCATCAAATCGATGTTGCTTGTCGCGATCGTCTTGGCGCTCTCGGGCTGCGGCGTGAATTATCATGTCAATCCTGGCCCACGCACATGGCCTGCCGCGCCGAACGCGCCGAACAAGTGAAATCGCGCATCAACGGGAGAGATCATGGCCACGGTTCGATTGCTCAGCGACGAAGAACTCTCGCCCGAGGCGCGGGCCGTCTTCGCCGACATTCGCGAAACGCGCAAAAGCGACTTCGTGAATAATTTCTGGCGCGCGCTCGCGCATGATCCGGCGACGCTGAAGCGCACCTGGGAGAGCGTGAAAGAGGTAATGGGTCCGGGCGTGTTGGAGCCGAAGGTCAAGGAGATGATCTATATCGCCGTCTCCATCGCCCATGCCTGTCCCTATTGCATCCATTCGCATACCGCCAACGCCCGCGCGAAGGGAATGAGCGAAGAGGAATATCGCGAAGTGCTGGCGATCGTCGGCATGGCGGCGGAAACGAATCGTCTCGTCGCCGCGCTCGGCGTGCCGATCGACGAGGCTTATGAGGTGGGGTGAGCGTGCTTGAAGAGGGGTGAGCGGTTGTGGTGGTGACTAGGCGCATCCTTTCCGCGTCATGCCCGCGCTTGTCGCGGGCATCCACGCGGCGCCGCCCCGCAAGTCTCGCAGCATTCGCGAATCGTCCCGGCGTGGATGGCCGGGACAAGCCCGGCCATGACGGCTGAGCGGTTGCGCCAATGACCTATGAACGCTTTCACCGCGCTCCAACTTTCACGATGCGCGCATCCTCTCCGCGTCATGCCCGCGCTTGTCGCGGGCATCCACGCGGCGCCCCCGCGCAATCCCCACAGCATTTGCGCAGCTTCTCGGCGTGGATGGCCGGGACATAGGCGAGCGAAGCGACGCCGTCTTTGACGGCTTTGCCCGGCGATGACGCGGGTTGTCTCTTCAACGCAGTGCCGTCACCATGCGCCAATGCGCGGCGGCTGGGTTTACATCATGTCCAATCGGCCAAACGGGACGCTCTATCTCGGCGTCACCAACGATCTCTCGCGCCGCGCCTTCGAGCATCGGGAAGGACGCAGTTCCGGTTTCACACAGCTCTATGGCCTCAAGCGCCTCGTCTGGTACGAACCGCATGACGACATCCGCGCAGCGATTCAGCGCGAGAAAACAATGAAACATTGGCCGCGCGCGTGGAAAGTCCGACTCATTCTCGAAATGAATCCCGATTGGCGCGATCTATACGAGGATTTGGCGAACTAATCGGCGAGGAGTGTAGGCGCACTCTCTTCACGTCATGCCCGCGCTTGTCGCGGGCATCCACGCGGCGCCTGCCCCCGAGTCTCGCAGCATTCGCGAATCGTCCCGACGTGGATGGCCGGGTCAAGCCCGGCCATGACGGCTGAGCGGTTACGCCAATGACCCCGACTTTTCGCCGCGCTGTGCTTTTATTATGCGATGCACGCTCTCTCGCGTCATGCCCGGCCTTGTGCCGGGCATCCACGCGGCGCCCCCGCGCGCACCCCTTGCAGCATTCGCGAATCGTCCCGGCGTGGATGGCCGGGACAAGCCCGGCCATGACGAGCTCACCGGCCTCAGCCGCGCGATTGTGCGCTGTCCGTGTTAGTTGAAACCGACCCTGGCGGCTCCGTGGGTGGCAGTTGCTTCGCTGCGCGAGAACTCGAACCCAAAGCCTTCCCCAACGCTTCGAGGAATTCTGTTGGATCAGACGACGGCGGTCGCTTGTCAACGTGCGGCAGATACCTCGCCGAATCCGGACCCCAGTCGAAATACAAACCTGCATCCGGTTCTTGCAGTTTCGTCGCAACGTCAGGCGCAATTTCCAATTCTTCGGAAAACAGCAGCGTTGGAGTGCGATCCCCTAGCAGACGAACATAGACGTCAAGGCGGTATCGCCCGCTCGCGAACTGAAATTCGCTACCGTCTTTGGGGGTTAGGAAGTGATGATTTGCCGAAACGCCGCTTTCGCCGACAAATAAGCCGCTGCCTCTGACGAGCTTTTCGTCACCATGAACCCAGATATTAAACGTTTGATGCGTTTCATTACGCGCGAGTGAGACATGCATGCTCTCGACGACGCGGCCACGCTTGGATGTGGAGAACAGCAGTGTTCGCAGATATACTTTTGGCGGCGGACGGTCACCGCGAGTGCGCGGGCTGTCGGGGCCGAAATAGATCACGGTAGGTTGCGTCATCTTCACCGTGCCGCGCCGAAACAATGTCAACCACGCCGTCGTTACCGATACAGCGAGCGCAAGAACGGAAATGGCGACAGTTATTGAGTCTGTCATTGCTTCGCTCACACCAACCTACTCTGCGCCTTTGCCGCGGCGATAAAACTCGCGAAAAGCGGATGCGGCTCGAAGGGGCGCGATTTCAACTCGGGGTGATATTGCACGCCGATGAACCAGGGGTGCTCGGGAATCTCCACCGTCTCCGGCAATAACCCGTCCGGCGAAGAGCCCGCGAATAGAAGCCCACAATCCTCTAGCCGATCGCGATAGGCGAAATTCACCTCATAGCGATGGCGGTGACGCTCGGAGATTTCGCTCGCGCCGTAAATCCCCGCAATGCGCGAGCCCGGTTTCAACAGCGCGGGATAGGCGCCAAGACGCATGGTGCCGCCCATGTCGCCGCCCGCCGCGCGTTGCTCCAATTCATTGCCCTTGAGCCATTCGGTCATGAGGCCGACGACCGGCTCCTCGCAGGGGCCGAACTCCGTCGAATTCGCCTTCTCGATTCCCGCAAGCGCCCGAGCGGCCTCGATCACCGCCATCTGCATGCCAAAGCAGATGCCGAAATAAGGCACGCCGCGTTCGCGCGCGAAACGCGCCGCGAGAATCTTGCCCTCGGCGCCGCGCTGGCCGAAGCCGCCGGGAACGAGAATGCCGTGCACATGTTCAAGATGCGCGGCCGGATCGGCGCTCTCGAAAATCTCCGACTCGATCCAGTCGAGATTGACCTTCACGCGGTTCGCGAGGCCGCCATGCGCCAAAGCCTCGATGAGGCTCTTATAGGCGTCCTTCATCTCGGTATATTTGCCGACGACCGCGATGGTGACTTCGCCTTCCGGGTTATTGATGCGCTGCGTCACCGCGTTCCAGCGGCTCATGTCGGGCTTCGGCGCAGGCTCGATCCCGAAAGCGGCGAGCACCTGCGCGTCCAACCCGGCGGCGTGATAGGCGCGCGGCACGTCATAGATGTTGGAAGCGTCGCGCGCCTCGATCACCGCCTGTTCGCGCACATTGCAGAAGAGTCCGAGCTTGCGGCGCTCTTCGCGCGGAATTTCACGGTCGGTGCGGCAGAGCAGAATATCCGGCTGAATGCCGATCGAACGCAGCTCCTTCACCGAATGCTGCGTCGGCTTCGTCTTCAACTCCCCGGCGCTCGGGATGTAAGGCAGGAGCGTGAGGTGAATATAGATGCAGTGATGCGGCGGCAGATCGTTCTTGATCTGGCGGATCGCCTCAAAGAACGGCAGTCCCTCGATGTCGCCGACCGTGCCGCCGATCTCGATCAGCGCGAAATCGACATCCTCATTGCCCTCGAGGACGAACTCCTTGATGGCGTTCGTGACATGCGGAATGACCTGGATCGTCGCGCCGAGATAGTCGCCGCGCCGCTCCTTGTTGATGATGTTCTGATAAATGCGGCCGGTGGTGACATTGTCCTGCTTCGAGGCGGGCCGGCCGGTGAAGCGCTCATAATGTCCGAGGTCGAGATCGGTCTCGGCGCCGTCGTCGGTGACGAAGACCTCGCCGTGCTGATAGGGCGACATCGTGCCCGGATCGATGTTGAGATAGGGGTCGAGCTTTCTTAAGCGGACAGTATAGCCGCGCGCCTGCAAAAGCGCGCCGAGCACCGCCGACGCCAAGCCCTTGCCAAGTGAGGAGACCACGCCGCCGGTGATGAAGATGTACCGCGCCATGGGGCTTAACGCCTAACGCCTTTCCAGCGATTCTGGTAGCGAATTTATTGGGCCGGGGGCGTTCGCCCCCAGCCAAGATCGTCAGATGTGAGAGTTGACGCGCCTTATTGAGTCGGCGCTTTCCAGATCGTCGGCGGCGCGGGCTTATTCTCCGGCTCCGCGGGCTTGGTTTCCGGCGCAGCGGATTGGGTCTGCGACTCTGCGGGCTTCGACTCCGGCGCAGGCGTCTCCGCCTTCGGCGCTTCGGCGGCCGGCGGCGTCACAGGCGCAGCAGGCGCCGCCTCAGCCGGAACGGCAGGCGCTTCGCTCTTTGGCGTCTCGGGCGTCGCGGCTTCAGGCTTCGGCGCTTCCACCGGCGCAGGCGCGGCGGCCTTCGGCGGCTCTATGGCTGGGGCTTGCGGCGCCGGCGCGGCAGGCTCCTGAACCGGCGCCTGCGCGGCGGGCGGAGTCGTCGCAGCCGGCGGCGCCTCTACGGGCGCGCTCTGCTGGCGCTTCTGCTGGGCGCGCTGAAGCTGGTCGAAAATGCTGTCCTTGCCGGGCTCTGGCGCTTTTTCCTGCTCGCCCTTGCCTTCGGTCTTGGGAACCTCTTTGAGCTGGATCGTTCCCTGGTCGAGCGCCTTGGTCCAGTCCTCGCCGCCCTCTGAGCGACGCTCCCAGGCGGGCAGCACGGTCAGCGCGATGCTGGTGATGAAGAATATCGTCGCGAGAATGCCCGTGGCGCGGGTGAGCGCATTGGCCTGGCCGCGGCCGGTGAAAACGCCGCTGCCGCCGCCCATGCCGAGCGCGCCGCCCTCGGACTTTTGATACAGCACCAGAATGACGAGCGCCGTCACCACCATCAGGTGGATCGCGATAATGACCTGCTGCATGTGAACCCTTCCAGCCGCGCCGCAGCCAAGCCGAGCGCGCAATCCGTTGAGTGGCCTTCTACACCAAGCGTCCCGCGCACGGAAGGGGTGGCAGCAGGCGCAATCAGGCGCTTAAAAATGAGAAATCGCGAGCCGCGAGGCTCGCGATGCTTGGGCCCCTCGGGACGGCTGAGATCGCCGTTAATATTTATTCCCGTCCTGGCCTTTCCAGCCGCCGCCTTCCTGGTCGAAGCGGGTTTCGTCCTTGAACTCGATGACCTTGCCCGGCTCGATATATTGCTTGTCCTTGATCATCTGATTCTGGATCGTCGTCGAATAGAAGCTCGTATTGTCCGAGCAACCGGGCTTCGCCGCGCCGCCCTCTGGCTTGCATTCGAGATTGGCGCCATTCGGGAAGCGCACATTGGCGGTGTAATAGAACTCATAGCCGGCGTGGCCGGCGCCTTCGACGTCGAGCGGCCAGAATCGCGTGATCTCGAATTTTTCGATCACCGCATTCTGATCGAATTTCTTTTTCACGAGGTTTTCGAAGACCTTCTTGGCGTCCTCGGGCTTGGGCTCGCAATTGACGAGGCAGAAGGCTTTGGCGGGCGTGGCGGCGGCGAGGGCGCCGAACAAGCCAAGCGCTATGATTTGCCCGATGGTTTTGTAGCTCTTCATCTTTGCGTCTCCCAACTGCGCAGAGCCTGCGCAACGCTTCCCGCCGACGTCGCTCGTTGATTGGCGCGTCGGGCGCGAAGCCCCCTTTCGTTTGACATTTTTCAAGCTGCACGGCTTCACGGACGCTCGCAAGGGCGGCGCGTCGCGCGAATTGTCGCACGACAAAAGAACGTATGGCGTGGTTGCGTCGCCTGGCCCCGCGCTCTAATGACGGCGCAAGTTTCAAAAGCCGACGAAGAGGCATTCATGGCCATATACAAGCTCCTGCTCCTGCCGGGCGACGGCATCGGTCCGGAGATTTCCGCCGAAGCCGAAAAGGTTCTCGCCGTTTTGAACGAGGCCGGCGTCGCCAGCTTCGAAGTCGAGCGGGGGCTCGTCGGCGGCGCGGCCTATGATGCGCATAAAGTCGCGATCAGCGAAGCGGACATGAAGCGCGCGCATGAGGCGGACGCCGTGCTGCTCGCCGCCGTCGGCGGGCCGAAATGGGACGGCGTGCCTTATGACCTGCGTCCTGAATCCGGCCTCCTGCGCCTGCGCAAGGACTTGGGTCTTTTCGCCAATCTGCGTCCGGCAATTTGCTACCCGGCGCTTGCCGACGCCTCTTCCTTAAAGCGCGAGGTCGTCGACGGTCTCGACATCATGATCGTGCGCGAATTGACCGGCGGCGTCTATTTCGGCGAGCCGAAGGAGATCACCGATCTCGGCAACGGCCAGACGCGGGCCGTCGACACGCAGGTTTACGAGACTTACGAGATCGAGCGCATCGGTCGGGTCGCCTTCGAGCTCGCGCGCAAACGCAGCAACAAGGTGACCTCCTCCGAGAAATCGAATGTAATGAAGTCGGGCTATCTGTGGCGCGAGGTCATCACGGCGCTGCATAAGCGCGAATATTCGGACGTGAAGCTCGAACATATGCTCGCTGACGCGCTCGCCATGCAGCTCGTGCGCTGGCCGAAGCAGTTCGATGTCGTCGTTACCGACAATCTCTTCGGCGACATGCTGTCGGATGAAGCCGCCATGCTCACCGGCTCGCTCGGCATGCTGCCGTCGGCTTCGCTCGGCGCCGCCAATGAGGCGGGCAAGCGCCACGCCATGTACGAGCCCTGCCATGGCTCGGCGCCCGACATCGCCGGCAAGGGCATCGCCAATCCGATCGCCATGATCGGTTCGCTCGGCATGGCTCTGCGTTACAGCTTCGATCTGCCGAAAGCCGCCGACGCCATCGATGCGGCGATCGCCAATGTTCTCGCCAAGGGCCTGCGCACGGCGGACATCAAGGGCGATGCGCCGTCAACCGTCTCGACCAAGCAGATGGGCGACGCCATCGTCGCGGAGTTGAAGAAGACGCTCGGGTAAAGACTCCTTGCCGTCATTGCGAGGAGCGTAGCGACGAAGCAATCCAGGGCTCGGCTCACAATGCTGGATTGCTTCGCTTCGCTCGCAATGACGGTTGTGAAGAGGCTTGCGACCGGGCGAGCCTGAAAGGCTCGCGTTCCCAACGCTTACTTCCCGTGCACCATGCCGAGGAATTCCTCGCGGGTGCGCGGGTCGTCGCGGATGACGCCCAGCAGGCGGCTCGTCGTCAGGATCGAACCGGTCGTGTTGACCCCGCGCAGCGTCATGCAGCTGTGCTCCGCCTCGATGACGACGCCGACTCCTTGCGGCTCTAAAATGTCCTGGATGGCTTCGGCGATTTCGGCGGTGAGCTTTTCTTGAATCTGCAGTCGGCGCGCGAAACCATGCACGACGCGCGCGAGCTTTGAAATGCCGACCACGCGCTTGTTCGGCAGATAGCCGACATGCGCGCGGCCCGTCACCGGCAGCAGATGATGCTCGCAAAAGCTGACGACGCGGATGTCCTTTAAGACCACAAGCTCGTCATAACCGCCGACTTCGTCGAAGGTGCGCTTGAGATAGTCGCGCGGATCGACGTCATAGCCGGAGAAAAGCTCGCGGTAGGAACGCGCCACCCGCTCCGGCGTGTCGATAAGGCCCTCGCGATTCGGGTCGTCTCCCGCCCATTCGATGAGAACCCGCACGGCCGCTTCCGCGTCAGCTTGGGTGGGTTTGGCCATGCCTTCAACTCTCCAGGGTCGTCCACGCGGTCGCGCCGCTCATCGTCTGGATAAAGTCACAGGCTAAGCCGTTTGGCAAAGGCCACTACCGCGCAATTCGTCAAAAGAAAAACGCCGACGCGAGGATGCGCCGGCGTTTTCTCATAGCTTTATTGGTCGGATTAGCGGACGAAGCCGCCGATCGCTGATCCGACGGCGTTCACCGACTTCTTAACGAAGCTAAAGGGTCCATCGCTCGCGGGCGGCGGAGGCGGCGCTACCGGCTCCGGCGACGCGACGGCGACCGGCGCCTCGGGAGCAGGCTTCGGACGGCTCGCGATCGGCTTCGCCGGCTTCTTCTTGGCGACCTTGGCGCGCGGCGCGGGCTTTGGCGCCTCAACCGGCTCAGCGGCGGCGGTCGGCGGCTCCGAAACCGGCGCAGCGGGCGCAGCCGCATGCCGCGCCGCTGGAGCAGGCTTGGCGGGCGCGGCGGTTTGCGGCGGCTCGATCGCCTTCGACGGAGCGGCCGCCACCGGCGGCGGCGG
>VGDT01000032.1 GCA_016869595.1 Alphaproteobacteria bacterium | reverse complement strand
TCTCGATCCTCGCTTCCGCCAAGACGGACACGTCCGACAATGACGAGGCCGAGGCGGCGCCCGAGACGCAGAAGAAAACCGCGAAGCGCAAGTGACGCGAAGAGCGGGGCGGCCGCGCGCCGCCCCGCCGATGCGAGCTTCCTTGGATTTGCGACGGGCCAGCGGATGACTGGCCCGATTTCTTCGCGTCGACCGCGCTCGACCCAGAGCACGGCGGGGTTACGACTGGTCTTCGCGTGCCGCGACGCACCCGCTTGCTCCTTTTTCAAGAGAGGGTTGCTCAGAAGTTTGTCTGGCAAACTTCTGAGCAGGAAACTCCGCGACTTTGGTCGCTGTGCATCCTGCGTGCGTTGATCGCTCATCCAAGTTTGTCCGACAAACCTGCTCGGGCCAAAAACCCTCGGCTCCTCTTCGCGTTGCGGCGGGCGCCGTCAAATTTCGCACGCGCGAGACGTTATTCCTTCGCTCACGACATCTCGCCGACGCGTGTCGCGACTCCCATGGATGGAGCGCGATAGGTCGCGCCCTGGCGCGCCGCGCGCTTTTGCTCATCCTCTTTGAAGCATGTGCGGAAGTTTGTCAGGCAAACCTAATTCTACCCCTGTGAAATCTCACAGTCGGCAAGGCCCGTTGAATTTGTTTTTTGTGTCGCAGTGATTCGGCGACGGATTCGTCGAGCATCAAATGCCTCGAACTGGGAGGGCCTCTGCATGCTCTTCGTTGCTTGGACTGGAGCCGTCTCATGAAAGTGATCGTCGTGAACAACGAGAAGGGCGGCGTCGGAAAGAGCACGATCGCCGTTCACCTCGCCTGGTATTTTGCCGAGCATCGTAAGCGCGTCCTCTTTCTCGATCTGGACCCGCAGAGCAATGGCACGACGACGCTCTCGGCGCAGATCGGCGAGCCCGCGGCCGCCGCCTTCTTCGCCCGGCCGGTCGCCCTGCCGCCGCTGTCGGCGCCAGGCATCCGCGTCGCGCCCGCCACTCCGGCCTTACGCGGAATTCTCACGGTCGACGGAAAGCTCATTCAGCAGTTTCGTTCGAATCTCGAGGATGCCTCGCGCGCCTATGATGTCGCGGTGATCGACACGCCGCCGACCTTCGGCGTGCGCAATCTCGCTGCGTTGATCGCCGGCCATTTCGTGTTGGCGCCGATCGACCTCGACGATTACGCGATCGATGGGATCGAGACGCTCCTAAAACATATGGTCGGCGTCAGGCAGAAGTACAATCCCGGGCTCACCTTTCTTGGCTTGATCCCGAACCGCCTTCAGACGACCTCGCCGCGCCAGCGCAACAATCTTAAGAACCTCGTCCAGAAGTTCGGCACGAAATATCTCTTCGACGGCGTGATCCCGCAGCGCTCATCCATCGGCGAGGCTCTGGCGGAGAAGAAACCCGTCTGGAGCCTTCCCAAGACGGCCGCCCGCGAGGCCGGTCGCGAAATGCGGATCGTCTTCGACAAACTCGCCGCCAAAATGGAGCTTTCATGAGTTACGCACAAAAACTCGATGATGTCGCGGCGCTCCTCGATCATCTCGAGGGCCTTGAGCCGCCCATCGGCTCCAGTGGGGCGCCCCTCGAAATCGCCCTGAGCCTGATCGAAGAAGACCCTGGACAGCCGCGGCGCAATTTCGACCAGGCCGCTCTCGAGGAGTTGGCCGGTTCGATCCGCGAGCGAGGCCTACTCCAACCGATCGGCGTCACCGAAAAGCAAGAAAACGGCAAGCATCGCATCGTCTTCGGGGCGCGCCGATTTCGCGCGGCGAATATTGCGGGTCTGACGACCATCAAGGCGATCATTCAGCCAGGGCAGGCCGGCGATCCATACGATCAGATGGTCGAAAACATTCAGCGCGACGATCTTTTGCCAACGGAGATCGCCGCTTTCATCGAAGGGCGACTCAAGGCTGGCGAGAAGCAAAAGGACATCGCCAGACGCCTCGCCAAGAGCAAGGGCTTTGTCGCCATGTACGCATCGGTCGGGCAGATGCCGAAGGTTCTGCGCGATAAGCTTTCAACGTCGCCGCTTCGGGCGGTCTATGAACTCTATCAGCTGTGGAAGCGAGACGCGGCAAGCGTCGAGGAATTCTGCGCGCGGCATCAATCTTTTACACGTCCGCAAGCCGACGCGTTCATCGAGGGAGCATCTGCCAAGCCAAACGATAACGACAAAGCAGATTTGTCGACAGATCGGAATTTCCGCCCGGAAAATCTTGAGCTTCAGCGGGTAGAGGAGGCCTCGAAAAAGGACGCACGAGGGCTGCCCACGGGCGAGGTCGCTCCGGCGGCGCCACGAAAATCTTCATCCGAGGTCGTCGTACGTGTCCGCCATGAGCAAAGAGGCGGTCGCTTAGTTCTTGGGCGGGTTTCGAAAAGAGGGTCGCACTTTGCGCTCGTCGCATTCGACGAGCGTGACGACGAAGCCGATGTGTCGCTCTCCGAGCTCGCGCTTATCGAGATGCGAATAGAAGCATCACCTCTCCCGTGAGGATTTGTCGAGCCGCACGTCACGGAGCGGCTTTTCCATCCCGCAGGGAGGAAGCGAAGCGGAGCGCCCGGAGGCCGAACGCGCTCATCAAATAGCGCCGTAGTGAGGCCGGAGGGTGTGGGAAAGGCGCGGGCAAGAAGGGAAGAGGTCTGCAGCCGTCGTCTCAATCTTCATGCCGCCGCGAATGATTCGCGTCAGTTGAAGAACTCGCCGCCTGCGCCAAGGCAACTAATCGGAATCGAGCCCTGAGACTTGAAAATGGAGCGCATCGTGTTTTTCGAGGGGGAGTGCAGGATAGGCTTGCCGCCAGCCGTTTTTAAACACCTCGCCCTTTGAGTGGACAAAGCAAACCCATGGCGTTTCTGGGGTTTCATATCGACGATGCGCTCGCTGAAAAATTCGCGGCGATGGCGGCGAACGAGGGCGGCAAATCGGCGCTGATGCGGCGGCTCGTGGAACAGACGGTCGGCGACAGGAAGTCACCGGCGCATGAGACGATGGCGACGAGTCCGTCCTGCAAGGTGACGATCAGACTACGCGAAAGCGAGTTGCGCTTGCTCGCGGCGGTCGCTGCGCGGCGCGGCATGAACCGCACGCAATGGATCGCGTCGATAGTGCGGGCGCGGCTCGGCTCGCCGGTGCAGCAGACGCATGACGAACGCCAGGCGCTGCGAGCGGTGGCGCGCGAACTGAACCGCATCGGCGGCAACATCAATCAGATCGCCCACGCCGCCAATCTCCATCGGCTGATTGGCCGCACGGTGAAGATCGAGGCCGCGGCGATCCGCGAGGCTTCGGCGCGGATCGAGGGCGCGCTCGCCGAACTGCGCGCGGCGCTGAAACGGAACGCCGATTATTGGGAGGGCGGTTGATGAGCGGCGAGGGAGATAACGACCTCGAACTGCCGTCAATCTCCTATGTCTGGCAAACGCCGGTCCGAAAGCCAAAGCGTTCCGAGTGGGAGATTCCGGATCCCGCCGATCCGCGAAGGCTCACGCCCGCCATGCGGGCCAAGTTGCAGCGGATCGTCGCCAAGGCGCCGGAGGTGATGGTCAAGATCACCGGCAAGACCAAGACCGTCGGCCACCTGAAATCGCACCTGGAATATATCACTCGCGACGGCGAGCTGGCGGCGGAAACGGAGACCGGCGCCGTCATGGAAGGGCGGCAAGGCTTGCGCGACATCCAAGCGCAATGGGCCCATGACGCCGAGCTCGACGAGGGCCGGCGCCGAGACGGGCCGCTCTCCCATAACATCGTCCTCTCGATGCCGCCGGGAACGGACCCGGGCGCCGTGAAGGATGCGGTTCGCGCCTTCGCGATGGAAACCTTCGGCGGTCGGCGCGATTACGTTTTCGTGCAACACGTCGAAGACGAACATCCCCATGTTCATCTGACGGTGCGCTCGCTCGGTCATGACGGCAAGCGGCTCAATCCGCGTAAAGCCGATCTTGCATCGTGGCGCGAGCTCTTCGCCGGCGAATTGCGATTGCGCGGCGTCGAGGCGGAGGCGACCCCGCGCCGCGCGCGCGGGAAGGTCCGAAAAACGGAACGGGGCGTTGTTCGCGTGGTCAGGGAGCGTGGCGAGCAACCGCGCGTGGAGCGTCTCGCCCGCGAAGAGATCGTGAGGGAGGCGCGCGTCGGGAAAAGCGCGGCGCGCCCTTGGGAGACGAAGACACGAGAAAGGCAGGCCGCGATCAAGGAAGCCTATCGACGGCAAGCCGAGGAGTTAAAGCGTTCTGCGAGCGCGGCCGACCGCAATTTGGCAGCCCAAGTGTTGCAATTTGCGGCCGGCATGCCCGAGTTCGAAACGAAACGCGATCGGCTCTTGAAAGAGCTCGCCAAGGCCATCGGCAAGCCCCAGCCGCCGCAGCGTCGAAAAGACAAGGAAAGGGGAGGGGAGAGATCGGAGAGGTGAGTCGGTCTGCGAGCTATATTGAAGCGCGGTTCCCGTTAGTGTTGATGCCCGTGTTCGGCGTGCCGGTCTGCGTCCTGCTTCACTTTGCGTCGTTGACGAAATTACGCAAAGCCATGGACGGCCTTCAAGTTAACGCCGCCTGGGCCCCAAAGCTGGGATTGAATCGCCCCACCATGGTGGGGCGAGGGCGCTGGTCGCAGGGTCGGCCGCGGCGCGTCATGGTCGTTTCCACGACGATTGATCCTTGGGAAGATCGCGGAGCGGATCGATCGCTGCGACCTTCGCCGCTCCCTCGATATTCCAGCGCCACAAGACGAGGTTGGAACCAGCGGCCTGGACGGAAGGGACTCGAACCCCGTCGATCTTTTCTGAGAGCAGCCGCTCGCAAAGAGACCACGTCGCGGGCGCGCGTTTTTCGACAAAGGCGATATGTTTCCATGGCGTGCGCAACATCTCCGCGTCGACGCCGAGTTCCCCCAGCGTTCGAGCGTCGGCGAGGTCGGCGATCCGTTCGCTCTTAACGTCATAGGCGCAAAGCGTTCCCGGACGGATGCCGATGTCCTGCTCGTATTCGGCGACCGCCGTCGAAAACTCTTCCGACATGTAGAGAGCCGACGTTCCGGGAGGATTGAAACGCCCGCCGCGCAAGGCCGCTCCGGCGCCGTTCAACGGATCATGGGCCCATTTCGGCGCGAGCATCCGCCAATAGCGGCGAGCGATGGGAATCGTCCGCACGCGCTTCGACGTCACGCGTAGGAACCCTCGCGCAGCAGGTCGAGATGGGCGAGAACGGCGTCGCTGTGGCCGCTCGCGACCAGCTCCTCGGCCGTTCGTCCGTCGAAGCCCGCCAGCGGCTGATGCTTGAACCAGACGATCGCGCGGCCCTGCTCGCCGCCGAGAAGCTCGGTCGCCATGGTGATGATCCGGGCGATGTCGCCCAGGCGCTTTTGAACGACCGGCGAATCCGGATGCTGGGCGAGGGTGTTGCGGTGGACCTTCGCCAGGCGCGCGATCTTGGCGAGCGGCACATGCAGAGCCGCGCTCACGCGCTGCGGAGAGATGAACCCGCCGCGCCGGTCGGTTACCTGATCGAGGAAAGCGCTGAGCATTTTCGAGCGACCTTCTGTGCTTAGGATAGGCAGTGTATGCACATTCAAAGCACTATTTCAAGGCTGTCATCGATCCCTGGAACGCTGTGCGGCGCGATCGGTTCTTTCGGCGGACTTGCTCGGCGCCTCACGCGACATCGCCGTTTTTCCCTCGACGATTTCCGCTCGATCGAAGCGAGCGCCGCGGCGGCGGTGATGCGCCATGCGCTCGCGCGCGGCGTCGAGAACGCGCTTGCGCGCCGCCGGGTCTTTCGGGAAAGCCGCGAGGGCCACACGCTCGATGACCGCGAGGTGCGAGCGCTCGTTCCGCTCATCGGTCCCGCCCTTCCAATTCCGCTCTGTCGGTCCCGATGCGCGATGCGGCGCCCGCGGCCCCGCGCCAGTCCTGTCGCGCGTGAAGGCGAGCGTCTTGTCGCCATGATCGAAATCCCCTCGCATTTTCGCCAGCGCGGCGCGATCGAGCTCTGTCGGCTCGTAGCCCTTCGCCTCGATCCCGCGTACTGAGGCGGCGAGCCAGGCTTCCCTGCGAAATTCCAACGAGCCGGTCAGTTCGATCCTTTCCCAACCGCGATGCGCGGCGATGGCGACGAGGTCACGGACGACCTCGATGCTGGCGACCCGTGTGACGAGGCGGTCGCGGCTGGCCTTCGCCACCAGATATTCGCCGGATCGGTCGGCGTAAATTCTCGCCTCCGCCGCATCGACCTCCACGACGTAATATTTGCGGCGCAGATGCGAGGGCAAATGATCGAACTCGACCGCGCCGCTCGAACGCGAAGCAGGGTGGCGGTCGGCGTCGCGTGCGGTCGATTTGTCGCCGCCGGCGTCTCGCTCGGCGCGTTTCAACTCGAACTCGCGGCTGTCGTCGTCGTCCTTCTCAGCCACGGCTCATTTCCCGACTTCGCTTGCGCCGTTGGCCGCGCCCCGATGCGCCCTTGGCTCGCGCGTCTTCGGCTTCGTCCGGCCGGGAGGCTTCCGAATTCTCGCTCGGCTCAATTGCTTCCGAGACCTCGCCATAGCGCGCGGCGCCGTCGATATAGCCCGACACCCAAGCGTTGAGTTTTTCTTCGGAGACGTTTTCCAGATCGAGCGGGACATCGGCAAGGTTCGACAGCGCGTCCGCGGGGATCGACGCCGGATCGTCGATTTCCGCCTCGCTCACGGGCCTGCGGACGACAATCGCGCGCAATTCCGCGACGTCCTGCATCAATTGCAGCAGCTGCGAAGCGAGCACCGTATGCGTCGGCGCCAACATCGGTTCGATGATCGGAGGCGGGGCGAGGCGCGCGGTGAAGCGGCGGTCTTCATGATAGACGAGCTTGTCGGCAAGGATCGGCGGCACGCCCGCCATTAGCACGAAGGCCTTGCTTTTGGGCACGAGTTTCAATTCCTGCGGCAGCAGGAGGGGACGCCGATGATCGGAGACCGTCTCGGAGCGGGCGCGGTTGGAGAAGCCCCAAGGCCGCGAGCGGCTTTTCGCCTCGACGGTCTGCGTGCCGAAGCGCTCCGAGAGCTCCACGGCGACATCGTGCTCCTTGGGCGTAAAGACGATCTCGACGGCGTGATTGGTCAAGAAATTCTTGGCCTCGTCCGCGCCGTAGATCGCGCGCAATTGTGAGGGGCTCTGCAGGATGGTCAGGAGCCTGACGCCGAATCCCGCGACGAAAGCGACGCTCTTTGCGAGCACACCGACATGGCCGAGTGAGGGAAACTCGTCGAGAAGCAACAGCAGCTGGCGCGAATACGCCGGATTGTGCTCGGGCAGTTCTCGGGCGTTGAGATCGACGACCTGCTGGAAGAAGAGATTGAGCAGCGGCGCCAACCGATCGAGATTGTCGGGCGTGACCGCGAGATAGATCGAGATTGCCTCGGACCGTAGTTTGCTCAGATCGAAATCGCTCGCCGAAGTCGCCGCGTCGATGCGCGGATTGAGCCACAACCCCAAGCGCGCGGTGACGGTCTTGCGCACCGATTGCAGTGTGTTTTCCGAAGCGGCTAGAAAATCGTTGAGCGCGGCGACGCAAAGAGCCGAGAGTTGCTCCGGCCCTGTCCTTCGCGCGCTGATGACGCTTTCGAAATGCGCCTTTACGTCGCTCGCCACTGTCAGCTGGCGCAGGATTTCGCCGATGGTGAAGGGAAGCTGCGGGGTTTCGGCGACGTAGCCGCCGACGGCGATGAATGCCGAACGCGCCGCTTCCGTCCAGAACGGGTCGCCGCGCGGATCCGGCGGAAACAACATGCCGGCGATTCTTTGCAGATCGTCGTAAAGGTCGGCCGGATCACGGCGCACGGAAGAGAGCGGATTGTAGCGCGCCGTGCGGCCTTCCGGGTCGAGCGGATCGAAGAGATGCACCTTTTGTCCATGCGCGGCGCGAAATCCCGCCGTCTTGACGAAATTCTCCTTCTTGACGTCAAGGACGACGACGCTGTCACTCCACGAGAGGAGGTTGGGAATGACGACGCCGACGCCTTTGCCGGAACGCGTGGGGGCGTAGACGATCACATGTTCCGCGCCGCCGAAGGTCAGGAGCCTGCCGTTGGTCTGGGCGAGCAGCAAACCGTTTTTCGCCCGCAACTCGGCCTGCTCGATCTCGCGCGAGGTGGCGAAGCGTGCGTCGCCGTGCAGCGGTCGCGGCCGGGCGCGCAAGATCGCGCCGAGCAGGCCGAATGTCGCGATGGCGCCGGCCAGGACGCCGATGGTCAACCAGCGGTCGAGGCGCTTGTCGCTCCCGAAATGCCCCGCCAGCGTCAGAATATCGAAAATATGAAAGCAGCCGTTATGCGCGCGCAGGCCGAGCAGCGACACGTTCGATGCGACGAGGAGAAAGATCGCGACCGCCAGGAAAGAAAGACCGACGGGAAGCGCGAGGCGCCGCCAAGAGTCGGTCAGCTTCGAATGGATCATGGCGCTTGCTCCGCCTCGGGACGCGATCTTCATGAGGGCGGCGACAATTTTCGCGGCTTGCCCTTCAGAACGTATTGCGGCGCTTGGCCTCGGGATCATAATGGATTTCCGTGATGCGGTAGCGGCCGTCGCGGCGAGACATCTGCACCACGACGTCGATGGTGAGATGGAGGAGCCGCCTTATGTCCTCGCGGGCGAGCTCGCGCCCCTCGGCGCTTTCCTTGACGAGCAGGGTCAGCTGTTCAAAAGCGAGCCGTGCGCTATCGGCATGGACCGTGGTGATCGAACCCGGATGCCCCGAGTTCACATTGCGCAGATAGTAGAAGGCCGTGCCGTCGCGCAGTTCCTGCAGCAGGATGCGATCGGGGCGCATGCGCAAAGCCGATTCCAGCAATTCGCGCGGGCCGATCTTTGCGACGCCCGAGCCATCCTTGGCGTAGAGCAGGCGGACATGATTGGGCTGCGGAATGGTGAGTTCCGCTGTGTCCTCGATCGTGAGAATGCGTTCATGGTCGGGAATCAGCGCGACGAGGCCCTTGGCGAGCGTCGTCTTGCCCGATCCCGTCGCCCCGGAAATGACGATATTGCGGCGGCCGGCGACGGCGCGTTCGAGGAAGGCGCGCCATTGGCCCGCGTCTCTGAGCCGCACGAGCTCCTGCTCGTCGGCCGAGAGCTCGTCGCTCGCCTGGCGAACATCGGCAAAGAGCGAACGACGGTCGAACTCGTCGAGGGTCATCGTCACCGCCGCCACCTTGCGGATCGTAAGGCTCACCGTCCCCGCCGGAACCGCCGGCGGCGCGATGATCTGGCAACGCTCGCCGGCTGGCAGCACGGTCGAAACGATCGGATGGTCGGAAGCGATATCCTGGCGGGTGAAGGCCGCGGCGGCGGTCGCGAGATTCATCAAATGCGAAAAGGCGAGGCCCCTGCGCTCATGGCGCGTCCAGCCCTCGGGGCCTTCGGTGAAGACTTCGCCGGGCCGGTTGACGACGATTTCCGTCAGGTTGGGTTCGGCGAGAAGATCGGCAATCGGCTCGAGAAAGCGCAGCAGAACGCGCCGCTCCCCTGACTGCGCTTCCTCATCCGTTCCATCGCGCGCCAAAAAATCGTCGAGAACGGCCGCGTCATCGCCGCTCATGGTTTGGTGATCCTCTGCGGCGTTGTGACTTGGCTCGCGATCGTGCGATCGAGGATTTGCGTGCGGCCCTCGACGAGCCGCAGGCGATACACGGAAGAGAAGTCGAGATCGCGGGCGACGAAGATCGACACAAGCTCGCCCTGGTTCTTGGTTAGCGTCGGCGGAATGTTGATCGATTGTTCGGTGGCGATCGCCGCCGCGCTTTGTCCCGACCTCTGAATCGAATTCACCTGAATGTCGGCTCGCGACAATTGGGTCGCGGCGATCTGGCCGGCGTCGCCGACGATCGACAGGAGAAGCGCGCCGCCGAAGCGTTCGAAGAAATGATTATCGATCTCGCCGTCGAAACCGGAGCGCCCCAACGCGTCGGTCGCGGAGCTCGCGAGCGCCACGATCACCCCGGTCGGGGTCTTGGCCCGGTTCCACAGCACGAACATGCGCCTCGATCCGCGCCGCACATTGCCGCGATATTCGCCGACGATCTGCGTGCCCTTCTCCATCAGCACGACTTCGCCCGAATCCGACATCACGTCGCGTTCGACGACGCAGGAGACGAAGCCCGCGACATCCGACGACATGGCGGTCTCCAAGACGCAGGGGATGGCGGTCCCTTGCGTGACGATGAGATGGCGGTTGGGCAGTCTGGCCGCCCGCACGCCTTCCAACGTCGTCGGTTTAAGCTTGCTCGCCAGCTCATTGGGGGCTTCGGGAGGACCATAGCCGTTCGCATAAATCGAACCCGTCGGCTCGGGGTCCACGCCCGGAAATGGGGCGGTCGCAGCGCTGGCCCTGGCTTGCGGAGGGCGATTGAAGACGAGCACTGGGGCGCGCCGCGCGCTGTCCATGAGCTCGTCGGCCTTGGATCGCTCGGGGGTATTGGCAATGGCGACGGGGACGGCCGCCGGCTCCGCCCGACCGGCCGGCGGATCGCGCGGGCGCTCGAAGGCGCTCGCCACAGAAATCGTCGGCTTCTGGCGGGCTTCGGCCTCGGCCGGCGCGTGCTTCCAGCTTGCCCACAGCACTAGGCCGCAGAGCGTGACGAGACCGATGACGCCCACTCCTTTGCGCCACGGCAGGGCCGTATCGCTATCAGACGAGACGGGCGTGATGCGGCGCTCCTGGTCGAGCGGAGTCGTGGCGGGATCTTCACTCATTGTGGTCGCTTTCGAATGTGATTGCGAGTTGACGCTCATCGTGTTCGTTGCGCGCGGCGCGACAGCCGTGCGACGCTCGGGCTCGTCGTTCGCGTCGCCTGGTTGACGCCTCTCGCGTCGAAGGCCTCGTTGAAGACGCAGAGAACCTCCGCGCCTTGACGCAGACGCAATTCGCGTCCGACCGCATGGACGACGACGAGTTCGCCGCGCACGTCCTTCGGGACGAGGCTTTCGGTTCCGTCGGAGGCGACGAGGAAAATCGCCGGAATCTCGCGATTGCCTCCGAAGCGCAGCGTCGTCTCCTTGCCGTCGTCGTAAACGGCGTCGGGCTCCAGGCTCGGCGTCCCTTGCGCCGAATAGCGCCAGTTGCGGGGGCTCGTGGCGTTATGAAGCGCGAAGGTCTCGTCGATCGCGCGAGCCTCCATCTCCCCGCGCCTTGCGGCGGAGGCGTCGCGGCGCGCCTCGGCGTCGTCGCCTGGATAGGCGAAGCGCACTATGAAATAGCTGTCCGCGAGAGAGCTCTCGGTGATGGACAACTCGAACTGGTATGAGCGCTTGCGGCCGTCGCGGCGCGTTGTCACCACTTGCAGATTGGTCGGCGGGTGCTTTTCGCGCGGCTTCAGGAAGAGGATGTTGCCGGCGGGCGCCACCTCCCAGGAGACCGAATCTCCGATCGCGACATGGGCGATTTCTTCGTCCTCGGCGAAGAGAATCTGGGTCGAGGCGCGGATGACGCCATTGATCTTGACGACATTGGCCGGGTCATAGGCGACCATGCGCACCCGGGCGTCGCGCGAACCGGCGGTCGGTTGCTGCAAGGCGGAAGCCGGTAGCGGTGTCAGCATAATGCCCGCGGCGAGCATGAAGGCGCCTACGAAAGAAAAGCGGTTCATCATGGCGCGGTCTCCGGATCGGATCGGTATTCCGAGACGAGAAAACCGAGCGGGTTGATCAGGCGATCGGAGGATGAGATCGTCGCTTTCTTCTCGAAGGAGAAGGCGAGCGTCGCGATCCAATGCGAAAGCTTTGTTTCCTCGCCGTGGCGCGTTTCGCGGATGAAGCGCACCGAGGCGAGATTGGGGCCGAGCAAGGAGATCGCCTTGATGCGGATTTCGGCGACACCGGTTCGGCCATAGGCGACCTGGGGACTGTCGGGGTTGGAGCCCCGATAGAGGGTCGAAAACCGCGCCTGCTCGGCTTGGTTTGAGAGCAGCGAGATCGTCCGGAAATTCACCGGCGCCTCGACGAAGCTGTAACCTTCCCGCGCCCGCACATATTGGGCGAGAAAATATTTGGCGATCGCCTCGTCGTAGGTCTGCGGCTCGTCCTTCAATCCGGAGACGACGTCGACGACGCCCGTCGCATTGTCGACGCGGATAACGAAGGGTTCGACGGTCTTGAGCGGTGTCAACGCGGCGACGGCGCCGATCGAGACGAAGGCCAGAACGGACGCCGCCGCCGCGACGCCCCAAGCGAAGCGCTTCGAGCGCTCCGCCGAGAGCAGCAGATCCTGCTCCCAGAGCCGGGCGCGCTCGAAATAGGTTTTCAGTTCGCCCGCCTCAACCATGATCGGCTCCCCCACAGCGCCGCGTCGAGGCGGCGATATCGAAGACGGGCCGCGCAGCTGCGCGCGCCACAGATTGCGCGGGGCCGATCTCGCCCTTGCGGATAAGCGGTTCGCCTTCCCTCGCAGGTGGAACCGGAGGAGGGGCTGGCGCTTCGATCGGCGCCGCCGCGATCGGACTCGCGCTCTCCCAGTTCCACAGCGATCGGTTGAGTGGGCGTCGCGCCGCACCGTCACAGGAAGGCGCCTGTGAACCTGTCAGGCTGGCGCAACCGCCAAGAGGCGTCACGAGCGCCAGCGCCAAGAATGTCATTCGTGCGGTCATTTCGTCTCCGAAATCTTAGGGAAGTTCGGGATGATGGAATTCCGCTATTCCGCGGGAACGTGGCGGATGCCGCCGCCTGTCCGCCGGCCGCGCAACGCCCGGAGCATTCGCCCGGTGGCCACGTGCGCGCCGGCATAGGCGCCGATCGTGGCGCCCACGGTGGCGGTGGTGGCGTAGGCCGCCATCCACCGATTGAGCATGTGGGCGGCGAGCGACGCCCCGCCGCCGGCGAGCGCCCCGGCGATCTCCGGCAACTGCAAGGCGAGATAGGCGGCGAGCCCGAGGACGGCGCTGATCGCTACGGCCCCGACGATCAATTGGCCGCCGGTCGCGGCGTTGGCGCCATATTTGTCGACGAAATGCCCTACGGTGGTCAGCATAAGCCCGATCAGAGCCACTACGAGCACATGCAGGATCACGAAATTGGCGAGCTGACGCGTCCAGGCCTCGCCGAAGGTGCGCGTCACCTCGAACAGCATGAGGGCGACGAAGATCGGACCGAGCGCCAGGACGAGCGCCAGGCCAACCTTCGCATAGAGCATGATCGCGAACTGGAGGAAGCCGCTGACCGCAGTGAAGACCAGTAGGATCGCGGCGACGAGCGCCGGCACGATATCGGTCAGCCCGGCCTGATCGTAGATTTTTTGGGCGACCGAAATTCCCTTGGTCAATAGTTGGTCGAACGGCTGGCCGGACTTCATGTCGAGCCCGCCGCCGGCGATAGCCCCGTTGATCTCCTTCGGCAGCGACTCGAAAAAGAGGCCCGTGACATATTGCTGATAGGACGCGGCGTTGGTCGCGAGCAGGATGACGGCAACGATACGGATCGACCGCCAGGCGAAGTCGAGGATCGGCTCCTGGATCGCGCCGCGCATGACCGCGATGCCGTAGATCACGACATAGAGCATCACCGCGACGCGCAGCGGCGCGTCGACATAGGAGGTGAGGTTCTGCACCGAGTTCGACACGAACTGCGTGATCGGCTGCTCGAACTCTTTCAAGAATTCATCGAAAACGGCGATGGCCATGATCAGCGGCCTTCACGCGAGCGACGCAGGGCTTCCTCGCGCCCCCAGACGAAAATTTGCTTTTGCGCTTGATCGGCGTTTATGCACTCCGCCGTGTCGCGTCGCGCTCCCGGATTGGCCTTGCATCGCCGCTTGGTTTCGTCGTGCTCAACCTCATGCTCGAGATACCACGCCACGTCGTGGACCTCTGACGCCGTCTTCGACGCAGCGTCGGAAGAGCGGGGCCCGTTATCGCATCCCGCGAGGCACGTTGCGATCAGCAGTGTCGAGATGAGCGTCTTCATTGGAGGGCGGCCTTCATTTCATCGATCGTCTGTCGGCGTCGTTCGTGTTCGCGCTGGACGTCCATGTCGGCTTGCGCGCGTTGAATCATGGCGAGGCCTTGCAGGCGCAGCACGTCGTTTTGCAGCAGCGCCTGTTCGGCCTGCAGGCGCGCGGAAAGATCGAGCACTTCCTTGGCGTCCTTGGAGGCGCTGATCTGGCGGCGCAATTCCTCGAGCTGGTCAACGCGGCGGGAGGCCGTGTCGTAGACGGCTTGTCCGAGCGAGTGCTTGGCGCCCGTTTGGCGGGCGATGCGATCGAGCTCGGAGGCATAGAAAGAATTGCCCGGGTTTTCCGTGTAGACGCGGTTCTGCGCCAAATAGCTGTCGATCGAAAAAGCAAAGCTTCCCGACCCAGATCCCTTGATGACGCCCTCGATTTGCGAGAATTCCCCCGGTAGATATTTGCGGAATTCCGACGAGTTCAGGAGGCCCGCGACGTCGTTGGCGTTCGTGAGTTTGTTGAAGGAATCATAGAGCTGCTTCGCTTGGGTGAGCTGATCCTGCGCGACTTTGAGCTGCGAAGTGAGCGTCTCGACCTGCTTTTTCATTTCGATCAATTGGTCGAGTTGGCGAGCGAAGACGCTCGGATCGAACACGACCTGGGCCGAGGCCGAAAAGGGCAGGGCGGCCATGATCACGACATTGAGAATTCGGGCGGAGGGCTTCATGCGAGAGTCTTTCGGCGCTGATGGAAGATCGGGAGCCATTTGGCCGGATTGTCGCCGACCTCTTCACGCAAGCGATCGGCAAGCTCGACGGTCGCCGTGCGACCGGAAAGGATGGCGAGCGCATCGTCCATTCCTTTGAGGTCGAGCTCGGCGACCACGGCGTCGTGACCCTGTTTCAGGAGGAAGCGGCGGCTCTCGGTCGAAAGCTCTTCGCGGATCAACCGGAATTCCGTTTTGGTGAGATGAAAGCCGTCGACATAGTCACGCGCCTGGCCGCGCGCGTTCGGAAAGAAAACTTGCGTCGGGCATTGCTCGACGATGGTGTGGGCGATGGGCGAGACAAGCGCGTCGCGCGGCGATTGCGTGCCGAACACCATGACGCCGTTCTTCTTGCGGATCGTCTTCAACCCGTCATTGGCGAGATCGCGAAAGGCTTCGTCGCCGAGCGCCTTCCAAAATTCGTCGATGGCGATGACGATGCGGCGTCCGTCGATCAATTCCTCGACCCGCCTAAACAGCACCATCATCAGCGGCGTGCGGATGATCGGATCATCCAGCACCTCGGTCATGTCGAAGCCGAAGGCGTGCGAATCGATGCTGATCGCGTCCTCGTCGGCGTCGAGAACCCATCCAAGCGCGCCGCCCCTGCACCATCGTTCGAGACGTGCGCCGATTCCCTCGGTGTCGCGCTGGCCGAGAAACACGCGCAGCGTCGAGAAGGAGCGCTCATGGCGCGGCATGTCGCGCAGCGCCAAGAGGCCGTTATCGATTCTCTGCTCGTCGGCGACCGACAGCGGTCGGCCCTCGACGCTGACGAGCTTGCGCACGAGCGCGCCAAGGAAGGCGAGATTGGACGGAGTGAGATCGAAGCTCTTCAAGGGCGCGCAGCCCGTTGGCTTGCCGCTCTTCAGGGTGAGGTAAGAACCGCCGATCGCCCGAACGAAGAGTTCGGCGCCGCGATCCTTGTCGAACAGCACCAGCTGGCAGTCGAGTTTCTCGGCCTGCGCCAAGGCGAAGGTCAGGAACGCGGTCTTGCCCGAGCCGGAGGGGCCGCAGATGAAGGTGTTGCCGAGATCGCCGACGTGGAACGAGAAATGAAACGGCGAACCCGAGGCGGTCTTGAGGACGGCGACGGAAGGTCCCCAATGATTGCCCTCCGCCTTGCCCGAAGGATAGGCGTGAAAGGGCGACAGGCCAGCGAAATTGCGCGAGGTGATGGCGCCCGCCCGCGCCCGATATTTGAACAGTCCCGGCAATTGCGCCCAGAAGGCCGCTTCTAACCCGAGGTCCTCGCGCGCGACCACGGCGCCGGCGTCGGCGAGAATCCGCCGCGCCTGGCTCATCTTGTCGAGCAGGGCCCTCGGTTCGTCGGCGAGGACGAGGAGCGACAGGTGATGTTCGCCCATCACGAAGCGGTTCGATTCGAGATCGTCGAGCGCCGCGTCGAGTTCGCCAATTTGCGAAGCCGCCGGATCGTTGGCCGAGAGAAGCTGGTTTTGCTTGCGCGTCATGACGGTCTTCGCCTCCGATTTGTCGAGGAAAGCGAAGCTCTGCGCGAGCACGAGCTCGAAGGGGGCGGCGAGAAAACCGTCGAGGAGGCCGGGCCGGGTTGTCGCCGGATAATCCTTGAACGCCAACATGCCGGCGAAGCGCGAACCGCCGGGGCCGCGGATTTCGATCGTCTCGCGCCCGAAGATCAAGCGGTTGGCGTAAAGCGCCGGCCCGATTGGCCCGTGGACGAGCGGGAAGGGTAGGCGCTCACAGGCGACGAGCTCCTGCAAGATGGAGCCGGTCTCGGAAAAGACGACGCCATACCGCTGGACGAGACCGAGGCGGCGCGGGCGGTAGCGATCGAGCGCCGCGATCAGATCGCGCGTCACGTCATCGAGCTTCTTTAGCCCAAATGCGTCGACTTCCGCGCCGGCGCGCTCCGCGCGCGCGAGGCGCGAAAAGAACAGCGAGGCGCGCTCAGTCGCGTCGCGTCCCGGATGCCAGACCAGGGTCAGATAAAGCTCGTTGCTATAGAGCATCTCGGAAACGAGACGTGTGCGATAGGCTTCGTCGAGTTTGCGGGCGAAGTCCGAGCGAAACACGCCCTCAAGATAATCGGTGGCTCGCCGGCGGATGACATGCGTCCACAGCGCCAGCCGTTCGTCGGCGACGTTGCGCAGCGTTAAGTTGAGTTTGGCGTGGAGATCGTTGAGATCGGCGGCGTCGGCCGTCTCGAAGGAGACGCCGCCAAGACGGATCGTGGTGACCAGCGCGCGCGTCGACAGCGAGATCACGTGCTCTGTGACGTGCCTCAGATAGGGCAGGTGAACGCTCGCTTCGATCTCTCGCGCCTTGACGCGCGCAGCTACGCTAGCCATGGGCGACCTCCTCGGCGCTGAAGCGGCGCGCGAGGCGCAACGGCGTGCAGGAGGAGCCGCCCCAAAGGCTCGCGTTGCGATGGCGGCCCCGCGTTTCGAACCAGGCGAAAATAATTCGGAACTGGTTGGCGTCGCGCCGGCAAATGAGCCGACAGGCGAAATGGATCGGCAGAGCGACGAGGCCATAGAGGAGGCTGCCCGCCAGCACGAACAGGATCGACGAGAAGATGACGTTGAGGCCCATGGCCTCCATCGTCACGCCGAGAATCATCGCAGGGCGCGTGCAGGCCAGAAAAAGAGTGTCCTCGACGAAGTGTTCGCTGCTCATAGCGCGCTCATTTGCCGGTCAGCGTCGTGACGATTTCCGCGGCGCCGAACAGGATGGCGACGCCGAGAATGACGTAGCCGGCGCGCCTCAAGTCGAGATAACCGAACATCCAAGTCATGCCGGTGATGATGATCGCGAGCGTCGCGAGCAGCTTTGCCACATTGCCGGTGAGCGCATCGACGAAGTTCTGGAGAACCCTTTCGACATTGGCGCTTTGCGCTAGCGCGGGCTCGTCGAGGGCGAGCGTGACAAGGGCGCCGGCGAGGAGGAGGAAGGAGAGACGACGAGCGAAGGGACGCATCATGGATTTCAGACTCCGTTTGAGATGACGAGATATGGTTCGCGGGGCGCTTTACCGTCGGGAGGTGGACGCCTCATAGACGAGGAGCGATTTTCCGGACGCATTGCCGAATACGTCCCATGGTTTTTGGGACGCCGTTTCTGGCTCCGCGACCGCGCCCTCTTCGCGATGAGAGCGTTCGTCGCGCTGATCTGGCCCATCGGCCGGGCGCTTCGCTAGCGCCTCGTTCTGAACGCGCGCTATTCTCGATATTGCGAAACGCCTGGGATCCTCTTTGAGAATCCGCGCTGCGGCGCGTAGCGCCGGACAAGGTTCGAAGGCGTCCGCGACGCCGATTCCCGCCTCGTCGAGGTCTTTGAAGGTCAGACCCGCAAGACCGAGCCGCGCGTCTTGTTTGGCGATTTTCGCCTGCATCGCCAGCTCGATCGCTTCCGGCTTCGAGGTCGCCAATATCTTGATCGGCCTGCGGCCGTCGATCGTGAGCGAAAGAGCCTCGAAACCGCTCGCCATGCGCACGATCTCGATCAGTGGCCGCGCATCGGCGCCGGGCGCGCAGCGCTCGGCGAGCGCCATGAAAGCTGAAAGATCCATTCTTTGGCCTCCGCGGCGTCAGCCGACGAGGCGCGGCGCGGGCGCCTCGGCGCCGGCCCGACCGTCGAGTTCGGCTGCGGCGTGGGCCGCCGCGAAGGCGATTGTCATGGCGCCAGCGCCGAAATGGCGGCGGCGGGGTGAGATAACCTGCATGAATTCGACCTCTCCGAATCGCGAATCGATTCGAAGCGCAACCAAGCAAAAACGCGCCGCCGATGAACCTGTGAAATTTTACAGGGGTAGTTTTACGGACGCGTTCACAAAATCGCCGCATCATGATCACAAACACCACTCGCAAATTGGCGGCGGCATTCATTGCGTAATGAATTCGGGCTGTTGCGCGGAGCAGGAGCAGGGCGCGCCGAGAAAAGCGAAAGGTTTTTGGCGAAAGGATTTCAAAAATGCGGCAACTGGAAATTGCGTATCAGGAATTCATCGACGGCGTGCGCACGGCGTCGGACACATTGGCTTTCCGCACGGTCGCCGAGCGGGCCACTCAGAAATTGGGATTTCGTTGGTTCGCCTATCTCGCCTTCACGGGCGACGACCACAGGTTGATCTCGACGTATCCGAAAGAATGGACCACACGCTATCGCAAGAAAGGCTATGATCAAATCGATCCGGTCATCATTCGAGCGCGGCGCGATCGCGATCTTTTCCATTGGAGCGGAGCGCAGGCGTCGACGGGGCCAGACGATATTCAGAAGCGCTTCTTCGGAGAAGCGGCGGAGTTTGGGATCGACAAAGGCGTCACCATCCCTATCCCGGCCGGCTTCGACCGCTTCGCCTCCTTCACTTTCGCGGCCGATAAACATGGCCCGGACCTTTATGAAGGGGTCGAGGAGGCGAAGGTCCTTTTGCGACTCATGGGGACCTATTTCCACGCCCATGTCGAAGCGGCCTTCAGACCGCCTGTCGTCCTCGATCCGTCGGTCCCGCTCAGCCAGCGTCAGGCGCAGTGCCTCACCTGGATGTCGCGCGGCCGCACAATCGAGAAGACCGGCCAAATTCTCAACATCACACCGCGCACCGTCGCTTTTCATCTCGACAATGCGCGCGCCAAACTCGAAGCCGAGAACGTCACGCACACGGTGGCGCTGGCGGTAAGGCGAGGCCTGATTCCGTAACGGCAAGCGGAGCGAACGGGTCGAGGGTCGCGGCGGGGCCGGGACGCGATGTCGATTCCAGCGGGCCGCTCAAAGCGGAAGAGGGCGAGAGGCGGCTGTTTTTGAAGACGCCTTCCGTAAGCTTTCATTCTTCCGGGCTGTCGCCGGCGCCTTTCACGTTCGATTCAGTCGCCTCCGGAATGGGAAGGTAGCCCAAGGCATCATCGAAGGCGACAAGGGTCGTAAAGGCCGATTTCAGCTCCGCCGTCGCCTCGCTCATTGCGAATCTCACGTCATGCAGCCGAGAAATGGCGTCTTGGCCAATTTCGACGAGGTTCGATCTGGCGGCCGAAGCGCCGCCGTCGAAGATCGAGTTTTCGACGCGACCGCGCCATTCGACAAGCGCCCGATACGCCGCTACCTCTTCCTGTTCCAGCGCTTCGACCCTGGCGAGCGCTTCGCGATAACGCAGCAAGGCTTCGACGGCTCTCTTTTCGACATCGGCCTTCTCGCTCATGCGCTCGTTTCTCCGACCAGGCTGAAGAGCGCGCCATTTACGCCTCGAACCCGTAAAAGGATTTTTAACGCTGTCCCCGCGGGTTCAAAGCCGACAGGCCGATGGCTTCGGTCCGCGGATTTCTGATCGCTGAGACCGCTAAAACAATAGCGAGAGAATCGAGACGTGAGCCGCCCAACTCAAATCGGGCGCGCGGTCTCGTCCTTGACGCGAGGAGCCATGAACGGCTTCGCATAGAGCAACGCGAAGAGGCCGAAGGCGCCGCTCCCGGCGGCCGCAGCGAGAGACAAGAACACGATATATCCTGAACCGTCAATTGACGCGGCGAGGCGCAAGACGGTTGCCAGCGTCACGAGCGCGTAGATCGTCGTCGTGCCGGGCCCGGCCGTGAGCGGGCAGCCCGTATGACCAAGCGAGGCGCGCGTCATGACCGCGAGCGTCATCGTGCCGATCGCGCCCACCGTGAGGGCGTGCAGGGCCGCCGATTGCGGCAGCGCCGGATTGAGGCCGCTGAGCGCGAGCAGCAAGAATCCGAACGAGAGCCAGCCGTAGCCGAGATGCAACACCCAGAGAAGAGGTTCGCGCAACGTCGCTTGGTCGCGCCAGCGCGCGAGTCGAAGCCCGAGGGTCACGCCCGCGACGAGTTCCAACCAGGGCGCGAGCATCCCCTCCGGCGCCGCGACCCAGATCGCGCAGGCGAGCGCCGTCGCGGCGAGCGCGGCGCGGTCGAGAAAATCGAACGACGCCGGCATGGCGCCATCAGGGCGCTGTTTGGCGAGCCAGTTGCGCGTGAAGCTCGGCGTGATGCGGCCGCCGATCAGCGCGACGAGCAGCAAGAGCGTCGCGACGCCCAGTCTCGCGCCGATCGCGCCGTCTCGGTGATCGCAATCGATTCGAAATGGGTGAGGAGATTGCCGACCAAGAACAGCAGGGGAACACCGGCAATCGGCAGATTTCGCCAGTTCCCGCCGGCGACGATTTCCCGCATGACGACAAAAAGGAAAACGGCCGGGAAGGCGAGATCGAGCACGGAAGCGCCGATCGCCCCGATCCAGGTGGAAAAGGAGATGGCGATCCGCCCGGCGAGCCACAGCAGCGCGAGCGACGCGAGCGGCAGACCGTGGATGGGGGGCCGGCCGGTCCAATTTGGAACCGCGGTCAGAAGAAATCCGGCGACGGCCGCCGCGCCGAAGCCGAAGATCATTTCATGCGCGTGCCAGACGAACGGCGAAAAGGCCGTCGGCGCCTGTCCGACCCCGGCGAAGACAGCGACTCAGATCGGAACCATCAGAGCCGCCCATGACGCCGCGAGGAGGAAGAACGGCCGAAATCCGGCCGAAAGCAGGGCCGGGCCGGATTGCGACCGGTAGCGGGAAGCGGCGGCCATGGCTTCGCCTTTTTGAATTTTGTGCTTGTTCAGTCCCTTTCAAAGGCGAACAGTTTCGTCAATTGCGCATTCGCTTCCGGCGTCGCGACGCTGCTGGTCGTCCGTCGCCTGAACGGGGACGTAGCCCAGTTCATCAAGCAAGACGGCGAGGGTCTCGTAAGCCGAGTCCAACGTCGCGGCGCCGTCGTTCAAGGCCAACCTGATATGGTTCAGTCGAAAAATGGCCGCTTGGCCCGCTTGGATGAGTTGCGATCTCGCGGGCGACACCCGAGGGATCGGAGCTTTCAGCCTCTTGGATACCTCCCGACGTGCGGCGATCTCCTGCCGCTCCAGTTCCGTGGCTCTTGCGAACGCGTCGCGATAACGCTGCAGAGCCTCGATGGTTCTTTTTTCGAGGTCTGCCTTCTCGATGTTCCAATGTCGCCCATCGCTATTTCGACTTTTTTGAATGCCGACGTTCACTTTCTCTCTCCCGCCGCGAATCTGCGCACGGCGGACAGAAGCAGAAGCGGCCGCGGTAGTAACCCTGTCACTTTGGACAGGGCGCCTGTGAACGACCGCTCGGCCGAGAGTCACGGCTCCACGCGCCAAGGGATCGGCGGCGCCGTCGCCTCCCGCATGGAGGAAGGCCGTGCCGCGAGGGGCCCGTCGACGCCTCCTCCAGCAACGCGAATATGCCCGCGCGCCTGCGATTGGCGAAGCTGTGATTGAAACCTGTCGATTGAATTCTTGACTTTTTGACCCCGGCGGCGCAAAAGGACGCGCCCTAACGAATGAACTGCCCACCCTTATCACTGGCGATTCTATCCCGCTGATCTTCACGATCGCGCGGGCGTTTGGCGTTTGCCATCCGCGATCGATGGAGGCGCGCCATGCGTGAAGATATGGCGCGTGTGATCGTCGAACGTCCGCGCATCAATCCTCGAAGCAATCACAAGGGTCGCCCTCAGAAACTGGAGGATATGCCAGCGCACGAGGGCATGCGCCGCGGACGGGCGTTGCGGGGCGAGCGCAAGCGGCTCAACGAGAATCTTGCGCCGCTGTGCCGGTATCTCGAGAAACAAGTCGGCCGCCCATGGGACAAGGTCTATTCCGAGATCGCCGCGCGTCTTTGCGTCGATAGCGCGGTGCAGCAGCATGTGCGCAATCATCTGCGCGACTTCGTCGCCATAACGCCGCGTCGGAACATTTATCACTGGCGTATGTCCCGTCGTGACGGCTTTGGGTGAAGGCGAGGGCCGCCGATCGCGATCGTCCGTCCGCCTTCATGAGCGAGCACATTCGTCTTGGCGGAAAACAACACGCCGGCGGGAGGCTTCGCGCAAACCAACAAAAACACCTCCCGCCGCCGCGCAAGCGGGCAGGCCAAACGAGCAATCAGCTTCGAACGATTATTTGTTGCCTTTGCCCTGGCTCTTCGCCTTGTGCTTGGCTTGAGCCAAATCCGAGGCGGCAAGCTCCTTTTCTTTCTTGGTGGCTTTGGGATCGCGCAGCGTCTTTGCCGCGTCGGAGGCGACTTTCTTTCCAGTGGTCATGGCGGTCCTCGGAATTTTAGAGAACGCTCGAAACTAACATGTATCTCATCGAATGCAGCGCTTCGAGCGTTCTTCCCGGCCGTGGTCCACAAGGATCGAAGCGCGTCGGCGAGAAATCACCCCTCTCCCCGTGCGAATCCCTCCAGACCGGCGTCTGCCGGGATTGGTTGGCTCAAACCAGCGTTCTATGATCCGTGTTCGAGAGACGCTGAAATTACCGGCGGCGGGTGGGACGAGACCATGCGCAAAGTAAAGTGCGAGGGGTGCGGCCGTCGGACGCCGAGCTTCGAAATCGTCAATTATGGCGGGATCGAACAAGGATACAAACAGCTCTGCCGCCGCTGTTTCAATACCGAGGCGGCGACGGCGGCGGGTCTCGATGACTTCCAGCATGTCGATTTCGAACCGGTGCTGCTGACCGACCACGCGGGCAAGGTTCACAAATTTCATTTCGGGGTCTTCTTGTTTGGAACAGGTGTCGCCTTGGACGCCTTCGAACTTCGCGACGGAAATCCGGGAGGCTACCAATTCCAGGTCGTTGCCGAACCGGAGGAGGACCTTCTGGCGCTGCTTGGCCGATTGATCGAAAAAATGCGGCGCGCTCTCGCCATAAAGCACATCGACGACGGCGAGCACGGTTTGCAAATCGCAGGGCCCAAGGTCGTTCGCGGTCTGATCGATTGGGACGCGGAACAGGGCGGGAGCGCGCCCCTCCTCGTTATCGACGGCCAAGAGATTTCGTGGGACGAGTTCGGCCGAATGGTCGCGGGCTTCGAGGGCTTCCAATTCAAATTGGAAATCCGGGACAAGAGCGAAGAAATCTGATCGTTTGCGAGGATCCTCTGGAATTTGGCAGCGAGCTTCCGCCGGGCCGGCGCGCGATCATCGGAGCGTCGTCGGCGCGGCTTGATATAATTTTGGCCTGAGGATGCCACGGGAGACACGACACGTCTTGCGGTCCGCGACTGACACGACTACCTCGCGTGAAACGCTCGTCGGCTCGGTCGAACGCGTCACCTTTCACAATGAGGAAAACGGGTTCGCCGTCCTGAAGGTGAAGGCGCGCGGAAAGCGGGATCTTGTCGCGGTCGTCGGACATGCCGCCTCGATATCGGCGGGGGAGTTCATTCACGCCGTCGGCGTCTGGACCACCGACCGCACGCACGGGCTTCAATTCAAAGCCGATCTTCTCAAGACCACCCCGCCGACCACGGCGGAGGGCATCGAGAAATATCTCGGCTCGGGCATGGTTCGCGGCGTCGGTCCCAAACTTGCGAAGAGAATCGTCGACGCGTTCGGGCAGGAAACCTTCGAAACCATCGAGGCGAGTCCCGAAAAGCTAAAGGGCGTGTCGGGGATCGGAGAATTTCGCGCCGGCAAGATCGCCGCCGGCTGGGCCGAGCAAAAGGCCGTTCGCGACATCATGGTGTTTTTTGCACTCCCATGGCGTCGGGACGTCGCGTGCGGTGCGTATTTTCAAGACCTACGGGCATGACGCCATTCAGGTGATGACCGAGAACCCCCATCGGCTCGCCCGCGATATCAGGGGCGTCGGCTTTCGGACGGCCGACGCCATGGCCATGAAGATGGGCATGACCCGCGAGGCGCCGCAGCGAGTGCGCGCCGGAGTGTCGTTCGCCCTCCAGGAAGCGACCGAGGACGGTCATTGCGGACTTCCGGTCGAAAATCTCGTCAATCTGGCGACCAAGCTGCTCGGCGTCGACAAGACGATCGTGAGGGCGGCGCTCGAACAGGAGCTCGCCGGCGCCGAGGTCGTCGGCGACACGATCGGCGGGGAGCCCTGCGTGTTCCTGCGAGGACTGCATATCGCTGAGCGCGGCGTCGCCGAAAGGCTTCGCGCGCTGGTCTGGGGTTCGCCGCCGTGGCCGACGATCGACGTGGACAAGGCAGTTCCCTGGGTCGAGAAGAAGACCGGCAAAATTCTGGCGGCGTCGCAGCGTGCGGCGATCGAGATGGTTCTGCGCTCGAAGGCGGCGGTGATCACCGGCGGCCCGGGCGTCGGCAAGACGACGCTGCTCGACGCGATCCTGCGCATTCTTGTCGCCAAGGGCGCGAAAATCCTGCTCGCCGCGCCGACTGGACGCGCCGCGAAACGCATGAGCGAACAGACCGGCATCGAGGCGAAGACCATCCACCGCTTGCTCGAAATCGATCCCAAGATGGGCGGCTTTCGGCGCGGCGCCGAGAATCCGCTCGAATGCGATCTACTCGTCATCGACGAAACCAGCATGGTCGACACGTCGCTCATGTTCGCGCTGGTCAAGGCGATTCCGGTCCCGGCGGCGCTGCTGCTCGTCGGCAACGTCGATCAGCTTCCCTCGGTCGGGCCGGGCCAAGTGCTCGTCGACATCATCAATTCCGGCGCGATGCCGGTCGCGCGGTTGACCGAAGTGTTTCGTCAGGCCGCCGAGAGCCGCATTGTCGTCAACGCCCACCGGATCAATCGCGGTGAAATACCCGAGTGGCCAAAACGCGGCGAGGACTCGGATTTCTGGTTCGTCGACGCGGACGATCCCGAGAGGGGAGCGGCCAAGGTCGTGGAAATCGTCCGCATTTTGGTCTCGACCCAATTCGCGACATCCAGGTCCTTTGCCCCATGCAGCGCGGCGCGCTCGGCGCGCGGTCGCTCAACGCCGACCTGCAGAAGGCTCTCAATCCCGATCCGCCGGCGAAGATCGAGAAATTCGGTTCGATCTTCGCGCCCGGCGACAAGATCATGCAGACCGTGAACGATTACGATCGCGACGTCTTCAACGGAGACCTTGGAACCGTCTTGCGCATCGACGAGGTCGAAGGCCTGCTCGTCGCTGGCTTCGACGGCCGGGAGGTCGAATACCCCTTTGGCGAACTCGACGCCCTGGTTCCAGCCTATGCGTCGACGATCCACAAGTCGCAGGGCTCGGAATATCCCGCCGTCGCGATCACGCTCGCCACCCAGCATTACGCCATGCTGGCGCGCAATCTGGTTTATACGGCGGTGACCCGCGGCAAGCGTCTCGTGGTCATCGTCGGCCAGCGACGGGCGATGGCGATCGCGGTGCGAGGCGGCGGCGCGCGCAAGAGATGGACGAAGCTTCGAGAATGGTTGGCGGCGCGTTGACATTTGGCTGGATGATCGCGCCAATTGCAATGTGAACGGTTGCCAGCGGCGCTGGATATTCGTCGTTCATAATTTGCAGGCTCTGTAAGAGAGATCACATGTGCGGGGGCTTCGCCGATCGCGCCTACGCCTTCGAAGAGCTTGTCGCCTCGAACTCTTCGCCGCGTTCCTTCGCGCCGATCTCGGCATCACGAACGACCCGCGTCCCGATCACGCGCAATATATCGCGCAATATCTCGAAATCCTTCAAAACGACACGCGCGCGATATTTCAGGCGGCGACGGCTGCGAGCGCCGCCGCCGATTACATTCTCGCGTTCAGTCGTCCGCAACAGGTGGAGGCGGCCGCATAGTGGCTGCGCTCTTTCCCGAAATACCGCTCCCGTCAAAAGCGGGCCGCGTTGAGACTATGCGTCGACGCCTTCTTCATCGCGCGCCGGCGCATTTCGGCGCGGCGTACCGACGGGAGGCGACTCGGGCTTGCTCGGGGCCGCCCGTCCTCTGCCAACAATTCTGAAGAGCCGCGTGGGTCGACGCGGCGGCATCGGGCGGGCTCGCAACGCCGTCCCATCGTAACGCGTCGCCCCGCAAGTCAACGGCTGCGCCGTTCCCCTTCGCGCTCGGCCGAGCGCTCCGGTGACAGGCGGGAGCCCCGACGCGATCCGCCGGGCCGTCGCCGCTCGCAGTTGAGCGGCTCAAGGCGAAGGAGCGGAAGATGTGCAAGGTTCTAAATAAACACGCTGTCGGAATTCCGGCGGGCGCCGTCTACATCGGCCGGGGCAGCAAATGGGGAAATCCTTTCAGGATCGGGCGCGACGGAGATCGAGCGGCGGTCATCGCCAAACATGAAGCATGGTTGCGCGATCAGCATGAGTTGCTGCGCTCGATCGCGGAACTTCGCGGCAAGGATCTGGTGTGCTTCTGCGCGCCGGCGGCGTGCCATGGCGATCTCTTGCTGCGGCTCGCGAACGGCTCGCGCGACGAAATGGTCGCATGGTGGCGAGCGACGGGCCCGTAAACGTCGGATTTCGCAAGTCGGCTCTTATCGCGGCAGATGCACGGCAAGCCAAACTGTCGGCTGGTCCGCATCCGTCCATTCGACCCGGTGTCGAACATGCGCGGGAATTTCGACGTAGCTGCCGGGGCGAAGGATTCTTGGCGCCTCCTCGCCCTCGATCTGGAGGCTCGCCGACCCTGAGATCAGAAAAACCCATTCCGTCCAATCCTGGTCGTACCAGAACCCGGGCGGGCTCGCCTGTCCGGTCGAGACAATCCGTTCGATCCTCGCGCCCGGCGAATTTGCAAGGACCGAAATCTCCTCTTCGCTCGAACTCGTCGCTAAGCCCGCAAACAGATCGCCGCTTCGAATCATCGTGGCCTCCAAGCGCTAAGCGAGCTTTTGCAAGCGTTTGTAATGGTTCGACGGAGCGACGGAAATTTGACGCGGCCTGACGCAGCTCGGGGGCGTCATCGCTCAGTACGTAGGGTCGCCCGCTGTTGGATCGGGTACACGAGCATCGGCGACTTGCTTCGAGGGGTGCGCGTCACGGAAGGTGGAAACTAATGGGTGGCGGCACCACCTTGACCGGCCGGAAACTCGATCCGCCGCCCTGGGGCCGCTCTCCTATGCGTCGCTCGTCGCGGTCGCTAAAGCCTACGCCCGCGCCGGAGCGGAGGTGTACAACTTGCCTGTCTGTGGAGCGACGGAGGCGGCGGCCTGAGAGGAAGAGGAAAGTTCGGTTTTTCGTGGCGGGACAGAGGGTGAAAGAAGGCTTTCACCCGCCCGTCGCGGAGACTGGAGAGATGTCGAAGATCACGTTGACGTCGGCGCGGGACATTGCTCTCGATCGCTTGGTGGCGTCGGATGCGAATGTGCGGCGGATCAAGGCCGGGGTGAGTATCGAGCAGTTGGCGGCGGATATCGCCCGGCGCGGCTTGTTGCAGTCGTTGAGCGTACGGCCGCTCCTCGGCGATGCCAGCGAAGAAACAGGCAAATTCGCGGTGAGCGCGGGCGGGCGACGGCTCGCGGCGCTGAAGCTCCTTGTCAAACAAAAACGGCTCGCGAAGAACGCGCCGGTCCCTTGCATCGTGAAGACGGACGGAATCGAAGAAGAGGATTCGCTTGCCGAAAACACGATGCGCGAAGCCTTGCACCCAGTCGATCAATTCCGCGCCTTCAAGACGCTAAATGATCAAGGGCTGACGATCGAGGAAATCGCCGCGCGCTTCTTCGTGGCGCCGCAAGTCGTGCGCCAGCGCCTGAAGCTCGCAGCGGCGAGCCCAAAGCTGCTCGGCCTTTATGTCGCGGACCAGCTGAGCCTCGAGCAGCTCATGGCCTTTTGCGTCACCGACGATCACGCGCGCCAGGAGGAAGTCTGGGAGGCGCTCGCGCGCTCCTACAGCAAAGAGCCCTATGTGATCCGGCGGATGCTGACCGAAGGCGCGGTTAGGGCGTCCGACAAGCGCGCCATCTTCGTCGGCATCGAGGCCTATGAGGCCGGAGGCGGCGTGGTCCTGCGCGATCTCTTTGCCGCCGATCAGGGTGGCTGGCTGCAGGACGTCGCGCTGCTCGATCGCCTGGCGCGCGAAAAGCTCAGCGCCGCGGCAGACGAAATTCGGGCCGAAGGCTGGAAGTGGGCTGAAGTTTCAGTCGATTTTCCCTATGGCCACACGAATGGCATGCGGCACTTGCCGGCGAACTACGCGCCGCTCTCAGACGAGGAGCAGGCGCGTTACGAAGCCACTCTCGCGGAGTATAATTCGCTCTCGGAAGAGTACGAAGGCGCTGAGGATCTGCCCGAGGAGGTCGACCAGAAGCTCGCCGAACTCGAGCAGCAGATCGCGGCTGTCGACGAACGTCCCGCGATCTATGACCCGTCCGACATCGCCCGCGCCGGAATTTTCGTGAGCATCGACCACGCCGGCGCCTTGAAGGTCGAGCGCGGTTTCGTGCACCCCGAGGACGAGGCGCCAGCCGCTTCCGATGAGCGGGACGCTGACGCCGAACCAGCGGATGTCAGTGACAGCTCAGCGGGCGGCACGAGAAGCGAAGGAAGCGGATCGCCGACGGGTGGCGCCCCCTCTGCCTCGTCTTCGGTCGGCGAGGACGAGACGGAAACGTCGCCGAAGCTCTCCGATCGGCTACTGACCGAGCTCACCGCGCATCGCACGCTCGCTTTGCGCAACGTGTTGGCGAATGATCCCCAGGCGGCGTTTCTCGCGGCGGCATTTCTGTTGCAAGCGCGCGTAACGTCGACAAGCCGCCTGAGGAATGGCGCCCATCCGATTTTCATATCTTCGAGCGTCTCCTCGAAGACGAAGCCGCCTTTCGCCGACATCTCACAGAAATCTCCGATCACGAGCGCCAATTGCTGGAGCTCGATCGTCGAGAGACCAAAACGAACGCCGCAAAAATGCGCCGACCAAATTCTGCGCGTTTGGGAACCCGACGCCTATGAGATCGTCAACAGTGTCGTCCTCGGTCCTGGCGAATCTCATACGAAAGACGCCCGCCGGTTTCGGCTGGATCATGCGCGCGATTGGCTTATGAGATCGGCCATCAAGTCGCGTCAACGCCCAGGTTTTGTCGAATGCGTCGCGACACTGGGCGGCGATCGTCGCCGTGCAGAGCGGCGCTTTCTCGTGCCCGAGGGCGAATATGATCCTGGCCACCATGGCTTCGTGATCGATCCGGCGCGCCACGAATCGTATGAGGGGCCGAGCAGCTTCGTCGGTTGGGCTCGATAGATCGGGAGTGGAGCTGAGGGAAAGGAGAGGGAGAGGGCTTTGCCGGGAAGGGCGAGCCCGGAAGGCGTGAAGAGAGAGCGATCCGGGCTGGTTTGACCCAACCCGGAGATCCTCGATGAGCCCGATCCTCGCAGCCGCCCTTGCCCAGACCGAACAGGCTGAACTTTCCTTCACGACAGACGACAAGCCCACTGCGCTGATCATGGCGGCACAGGCGCTCGTCGCCGATCTCGCCAAGGGCCGCACGATCGACGCCGCGGCTCTGCGCGCAGCGATGGAGAACGCCTTTGGCGCGAGCGATACGCAAGGCGCCTGGTCCTGGAAGGACGCCTACGAGGCGCTCGAAGCGGCGCAGGTGCTGTTCGTGCGTCGCTACGGGCCGGCAATCAAGGCGCGCGCTCAAAACGAGCCTTCGCGCATCCTCGCGATGCTCGCGAAGATCGGCGTCTTGTTGCCGACTCAGACGCGGCGCTCGGAAGAGAGCCACACGCTGCAGCAATTTTCGACCCCGCTGGAATTGGCCTACGTGGCGAGTCTCGCCGCCGGGATCGGTTCGAACGACGTTGTGCTGGAGCCGTCGGCCGGAACGGGAATGCTCGCGATCTTCGCCGAGCTCCCCGGGGCGAAGGTCATTCTCAATGAATGGGCGGAGACCCGCGCCGGGCTGTTGAAGCTCACTTTTCCTGGCGCACCGGTTAGCCGCTTCGATGGCGCGCAGATCAACGACCGGCTCGACTCCGATTGTCGCCCGAGCGTCGTCTTGATGAATCCGCCCTTCTCGTCGTCGCCCCTGATCGAGGGCCGGCACGCGGCGGCGACCTTCGAACATATTCGTTCCGCTTTGGCGCGTCTGCAGCCGAACGGCCGGCTCGTGGCGATCACCGGCGAGAGCTTCTCGCCGAGCGCCCCCGCCTGGCGCGCAGGGTTCGAACGCTTGCAGGAGAAGGGCCGACTTATCTTCACGGCCTCACTCGCCCGCGGATTTTTCGCGCGTCACGGCACCAGCGTCGAGAGCCGCCTGACGGTCTTCGACAAGACGCCGGCCGAGCGTCCCATGGCATTTCGCGAAGGCTTCAGCCCCGTCGCCACTCTCGAAGAATTGTTGTCGCTCGTTCAGCGCGAGGTTCGGCCGCGTCAAGCGCTCACGCAGAGCGAGCGCACCGACGCCGTTCCCCCTGCCCTTTCGAAACCGGTCGCTTCGATTGCGTTCCCCCGTTCGTCGCAGTCGTGGTCGTTGCGGGGGTCCGATCGCGCGTCTCCGCGTTCCGACGTCGCTGTCGCCGAAAGGTCTGTTGCTCGCTCCTCAGCCGTCGCGAGCGAGGTCGTCGAGCTCGCCTATGAGACCAGGGACTGGAAAACGCCCGAGGGCGGCTCTCTCAGCGCCGGCCTCTACGAGCCCTATGCGGTGCAATCGATCGCGATCGAAGGCGCGAAGCCGCATCCGACGACACTCGTCCAATCCGCCGCCATGGCGTCAGTCGCGCCGCCGAAACCCTCCTATCGGCCGAACCTCCCGAAAGCCGTGATCGAATCCGGGCTGCTGTCCGACGCGCAATTGGAGAGCATTGTTTACGCCGGCGAAGCCCATAGCGGCCTCCTTGCCGGCTCTTTCCTCGTCAATGAAAGCTTCGACACGGTTTCCGCCGCGCCCAACGACGCCGAGAAGGCGGTCCGCTTTCGCCGCGGCTATTACCTTGGAGATGGCACGGGTGCCGGTAAGGGGCGACAGGTCGCGGGGGTCGTTCTCGACAATTGGCTGAAAGGCCGCCGCAAGGCGCTCTGGATCTCCAAATCCGACAAGCTGCTGGAAGACGCGCAGCGCGACTGGGCGGCGCTGGGTGGGGAGAAATTGCAGATCGTTCCGCAGTCCCGCTTCAAGCAGGGCGCGCCGATCCGTCTTGCCGATGGCATTCTTTTCACCACCTATTCGACCTTGCGGTCGGATGAACGCCAGGGTCGCGACGGCGCTGTGAAGGCTTCGCGCCTGTCACAACTCATCGACTGGCTCGGAGCCGATTTCGACGGCGTGATTGTCTTCGACGAGGCGCACGCTCTCGCCAACGCCGTTGGCGACAAGGGCGAGCGCGGTGAGAAGACCGCCTCGCAGCAGGGACGAGCGGGTCTGCGGCTGCAGAACGCCCTGCCCCGCGCCCGCGTGCTTTATGTCTCGGCGACGGGCGCGACGACCGTCGCCAATCTTGCCTACGCCACGCGCCTCGGGCTCTGGGGTTCGGCCGACATGCCCTTCGCGACGCGCCAGGATTTTGTCGCGGCCATGGAGGCCGGCGGCATCGCCGCCATGGAGGTGCTGGCTCGAGATCTGAAGGCTCTCGGCCTTTATGCGTCGCGCGCCCTCTCCTATGCCGGCGTCGAGGTCGAGATGCTGGAGCACCAGCTCTCGCCGGAGCAGATCCGCATCTATGATTCTTACGCCGGCGCCTTCGAAATCATTCACAATAATCTGACCGCGGCGCTGGAGGCGGCGAACATTACCGGCGAAGGGGGCAAGGCCTATAACCGCAACGCCAAGAGCGCCGCGCGCTCAGCTTTCGAATCCAACAAGCAGCGTTTTTTCAATCATCTGATCACGGCGATGAAGGTCCCAAGCCTCATCGCGTCGATCGAGCGTGATTTGGCGGCGGGCTATGCCGCGGTGATCCAGATCGTTTCGACCAGCGAAGCCTTGATGGAGCGCCGTCTCGCCGAAATCCCGTCGTCCGAATGGGGCGATCTTTCCTGCGATATCACCCCACGCGAATATGTCTTATCCCGATCTCGGGATAACACGTATTCTGCCACGTTGCCCGATATGCCGAGTGGCCGTGACGACTCCCCGGTTTTGCGGGGAAAAGCTCGATGATTGCGCGGCATAATTTTTCTCCTCTCGCTACGGTCCTCCGTTTTTGTTCGAACGA
>VGDT01000031.1 GCA_016869595.1 Alphaproteobacteria bacterium | reverse complement strand
CTACGTTGACATCGTAGGGGTCACAGGTTCAATCCCTGTCGCGCCCACCATTCAGTCGGCCCCACACGGGCCGTTTCGTTTTTTGGCGGCAAGGCAGAGACGCCGACTGAAGAGGTTCGGCGGGCCCGGTCAGGGACCCTGCAGCGCATTTCCCATTCCCTCAATTCGATCCGAAGCTTGGGCCGTCGCGGACTGAGACTTCACCTTTAAATTCAAAACATTATGTGAACTTAAATTCAAAGCATTTTGGGAACTACATACGCGTCAGTTCGTTTAGATGGCAGGAGGTCGTCATGCTCCCGGCCAATCGAATTGACGACGATCGGCCCTCCTTGGTGATCCAGCGAGACGTGGGGATAGCGCTGCGACTCTCTTTCGAAGCTGTCACCCGTGAGCCGCTGCCCGAGCAAATGGCCATTTTGCTGCTGCGCCTGGCTTTGGCTGAGTCGCTGGGGCTTGCTCTCGAGGAGGGCGAGGCGGAAGGAGAGTCCTGAGGCCTTTGGCCGGTCCAAGCCCCGGACAACTCACAAAGCTCGCCGCATCTCGTCTATGGCGGCTGCGGTCCTTACCGCCATAGGGGACCCTGGGGCGGATGCCGTCGCGGCGGCCAGTGGGGCGGCTGGCGACGCAGGTAAGCGCAAGGCGCTGATCCGCGCCCACTCGGCACAAAAGAGATTGGCGGCTCGCTTCGCCAATCTCGATTTGCCTCTGATTGTCGCTCCGTCCATAGCTGCCTTAGCACGCCCAAACCGAGCGAAAGCGGAGAGGACCATGGACCTGCCTGCCGTTGACCCGTTGATCGCAGTCGGCGTCGCCGCCTCGACCGCCATCACCGACGCGGTCTATGTGTTCTTCAACGCCGCCGTGTCGGAGCGCCGGCGCATCGCCGCTGCAAGTTGGAGCAGCGTCTGGTATCTGCTCTCGGCGTTCGCCGTCATCAGCTACACGTCGAACTGGGCTTATGTGGCCTTTGCGGCCGTTGGCGCCTGGATCGGCGGCTTCCTGTCGATTACCGCGCTGAACCGCCTCGTGCCCAGGCGCAAAGCATGAGCAATTAAACGTAAAAAACGCCGCTTGCGGCGGCGCGAACCTGATGGCGCCAGAGCATTTCTCTGGCTGGGCCTATCAGGCCAAGGGCTGCTAAAGGTGGCGCCAGCGCTTACATTCCCTGTGGACCTATGCGTCTGTGAGAAAAGCGCATTAGCCTTCGCCCAGGGGGAGTGCAGCGATGACTTTCACCACCACGGATCGCCCGGCGCCCATCGTTAAGAGCGGGCATGTGCAATTGTCGATCATTCTGGCGGAATCAGAGAAGAACACTCTGCAGAACCAGATCTTTGACCAGATCCGCTCGATGATCCTCAACGGTCAGCTCAAGGGCGACGACCCGATGCCCACGACGCGCGAGCTGAGCAGCCAACTCGGCGTATCGCGCAACACGGCCGTTCTGGCTTACGAGCGGCTGATCGCCGAGGGCTACATCCGCACCAAACCGTACGTCGGCACTTTCGTCTCGTCCGATTTGCCGGACACGGCGTTTCTCTCCGCCAATCATCGCGCGCCGCCTGCGCGAGAGGAGGGGGCCGCGGAGGAAGTTCTTCCGCCCTGCGGCGTGCTTCGTACCCATCGCCTTGCTGATCCAGAGCGCCGGCGTCTCGGCGCCGATTTCTGGGTGGGAAGACCGGATGCGAGGTCCTTTCCGCTGAAGGCCTGGTGGCACCACATCAAGAATCGCCTGAAAGCGGTCGGCTCTAATCTTACGAGCTACAGTGACCCAGCCGGACTATTGGAGCTACGGCGCGCCATCGCCAAACATCTCGCGCCGGCGCGCGGCGTCGTCGCCGATCCCGATCAGATCGTCATCGTCGGCGGCTGCCAGGACGGCTTCAATCTCGTGGGGCGTCTGCTCGTCACGCCGGGGTCGACCGCCGTCGTCGAGTCGCCTTGCTATCAGGGCGCGGCTTTCGTGCTCGAAAGCCTTGGGGCGACCCTTCATCCGGCGCCTGTCGACCAGGACGGGCTCGACGTGTCGCGGCTGCCAAAAACCAAGGGCGCCGTCGCTTATGTCACGCCGTCGCATCAATATCCGATCGGCGTGACCATGACCCTGCAGCGGCGGCTCGAGCTCCTCGCCTGGGCGACGCAATATGACGCCTACATCATGGAAGACGACTATGACAGCGACTTCCGCTTCATCGGCTCGCCGCTCACCGCGTTGAAGGGGCTCGATCGCAACGAGCGCGTCATCTATCTCGGCACTTTCTCGAAATGCATGGGGCCGGGACTTCGTCTCGGCTACGTCGTGCTGCCGCGTCGACTCGCCGAAGCCGGGCGGCGGATGAAAATGCTGATGAACAATGGCCAAAGCTGGCTGGAACAGGCGGCGATGGCGGATTTCATGTCGAGCGGCGAATTCGGACGCCATTTGCGTCGCATCCGCCAGCTGTATCGAGATCGGCGCGACGCGCTGCTTAACGCGCTCAAGAATCACTTCGGCGCGTGTGAGATCTATGGCGATCAGGCCGGCATGCATCTCGTCTGGAAGCTTCCGGACGGTTTTCCAGACGCGGCCGAAGTGGAGAAGAGGGGACTCGCTGCCGGCGTCGGCGTCTGTTCGTTGGCGACAGGCTCTGCGCTGCGTTTCGACGACAATGACGGCGGCGACCGGCTGCTGATGCTGGGCTTCGTCGCGCTTACCGAAAAAGAGATCGAGAATGGGATCGCACGGCTGGCGCAGGCGCTGAAGGCGTAGCGTTCGCCATCGCTCGCGCGCTAACCCTCTCCCATTGGGAGAGGGTGGTTGCGAAGCAACCGGGTGAGGGGTTTTCGCTTCGCTTGAGTTTGCGTATTGCGATGAGGAATCTTTTCTGGCCGTCATTATGAGGCCATAACCTCACCCCGGTCCTTTGGACCGACCCTCTCCCAATGGGAGAGGGTTAGCGCGCGAGCCTTCTAAGTTTATGAGCGACGCCAGCAGCTTTTTCCGCCTGCGCGCCATACCTTCCGGCGTCTGGGCGCTCGGGATCGTGTCGCTGCTCATGGATTTCTCTTCCGAGATGATCCACGCGCTGTTGCCGATCTATCTCGTCGGCGCGATGGGCGCATCCATGGCCGAAGTCGGCGTGATTGAGGGCGTCGCCGAGGCGACAGCCTCGATCGTCAAGATTTTTTCGGGCGCGCTTTCAGATTGGTTTGGGCAGCGCAAGCAACTCGCGATCATCGGCTATGGGCTCGCCGCGCTCACGAAGCCGATGTTTCCGCTCGCGCCGAACGTCGCCTGGATCATGGCGGCGCGGTTTATCGATCGCGTCGGCAAGGGCATACGCGGCGCGCCGCGGGACGCTCTCGTCGCCGATATCGCGCCGGCCGCGGTTCGCGGCGCCGCCTTCGGGCTTCGCCAGTCGCTCGACACGGTGGGCGCCTTTCTCGGGCCAGCCGTCGCGGTTGCTGTCATGTGGCTCTCCGCCAACAGCATTCCACTAGTCTTCTGGATCGCGACAATCCCGGCGGCGCTCGCCGTCTTGGTCCTGGCGCTCGGCGTGCGCGAGCCGCAATCTTCTCGCCCGCCGCGTCCGGCGCGTTTTCCGCTGCACATCGATGAAATCCGCCGGCTCGGCGGCCCGTTCTGGATCGTTGTCGCCATTGGCGTCGTCTTCAGTCTGGCGCGTTTCTCGGAGGCTTTCTTGATTTTGAAGGCGCGCGCCGTTGGACTGCCGGAGGCGCTCGCGCCGCTCGTGCTCGTTGCGATGAATGTCGTCTATGCCGGCGCCTCTTATCCCGTCGGCGCCTTGTCCGATCGCGGCGACAGAAAAACGCCGCTGATCGCAGGCCTTGTCGCGCTGATCGCCGCCGACGCCGCGCTGGCGAGCGCCGAACATTTGCCGCTCGTGTGGATCGGCGTAGCGCTTTGGGGCCTGCATATGGGCCTCACCCAGGGACTTCTCGCCGCGCTCGTCGCAGATGTCGCGCCGGCGGCGTTGCGCGGCTCTGCCTTCGGGGTTTTCAACCTGACGAGCGGCGTTGCGCTGCTCGTCGCAAGCGCCGGCGCTGGGGCGCTATGGGATGCTTTCGGGCCCTCGGCCGCCTTCTGGGCGGGCGCTTTTTGCGCATCGCTGGCGCTCGTCGCGCTCTGGGCGAGCGGCAGGCGGCTGGCGCGGATTTCAGGCCATTAACTCATTGCTAAGTATGTTTCTTAGTCACTGAAAAGGAACGACAAACTTCCGCAATTACGCCGTGGTTGGCCATTGATTTTGAGAACCGGCGGGGGCGCTGGCGTTTAAGAGACGCACCATCGAGGTTCCGATGAAAACACGAGCTTTCAGCCTCGCCCTCGCGGCTTTACTGCCGGTTTTGTCCGCGTCGGCCGCCGACCTGCCTTCGCGCATGGAGCCGCCGCCGGCCTATATCCCGCCGCCGCCAATGTTCACCTGGACCGGGTTCTATGCCGGTCTCAATCTCGGCGGCGGATGGCTCGACCGAGACGACGGCAATTGGCTGTTTGCTGGAGGCGCGTCGAACACTGGCGGCGTCATCGGGGGCGCCCAGATCGGCTACAACTATCAATTTACGCCGCTCCTGGTTGCCGGACTGGAGACCGATCTTCAAGGATCGAGCGTTGGCGGCAATGGTTGGGGCCGCCGCGTCGATTGGTTCGGCACAGTGCGAGGCCGCGCAGGCGTGTCGCTTCTCAACACACAGCTTCTCATTTACGGGACAGGCGGCTTCGCCTATGGCGACCTGCGCCTCAATAATGGCTGGTTTGGCGCCCAGTCGCGCACAGCGACGGGCTGGACCGCAGGCGGCGGGCTCGAATACGCCTTCCTGCCGAATTGGTCGGCCAAGGTTGAATATCTCTACACCAGGCTCGGCGCAAATTACGGCTCGCTTTACGCGGGTCCCTTTATCGTCGGAGACTCCCAGCAACGCGCGGGCCTCAACACCGTGCGCGCGGGCGTCAACTATCGCTTCAACTGGCTCCTTGCGCCTCCTGGCCCGCCAGCGGCGGCCTACTGAGCGTCGTAGAGACGAGCGCGGCAAAAAGCCCCGGCCCCGGGGCTTTTGAGTTTGCGTACTCTCAGACGCGACGGCCTCGCGGTTGCGGCGCTGCAACAATTGAATTATCTGCTTGGAAGCGTTCCGAGAAGCAGATCGGCCGCGCGAGAGGGTTCCACATGGCCGACGCCGACACAGACAGGCTCGCCGCGCGGCGGCCGCTGTCGCCGCATCTGACGATCTTCAAGCCCATCCTGACGATGACGATGTCGATCGCGCATCGCATCACCGGCGCGGGGCTTTACGTCGGCATGGCGCTGCTAACGCTCTTCCTGCTCGGCGCCGCGGTTGGCGGCGGCGCATTCTCCGCCGTTTCCTGGATCGCGTCGGGCTTCATCGGCAACCTCATCATACTGTTGATCGTTTGGGCGATCTTCCATCATCTGCTCGGCGGCGTGCGCCACGCGCTCTGGGATCGCGGCCTCTACATGGACCCCCGAGGGCGTGAACTGCTGGCGCAAGGGACGCTCGTCGGCGGAATCTTGCTGACGCTGCTCGTCTTGATCTTCAAAACGCTGGCGAGCTAAGCGGAGTGAACTCATGACGGTTGCGACAAAGTTCAAGAGCGGTCGAACCGAGCCCGGCGAGGCCTATGTCTCCGACCACAGCGGTTCGCCTCACGCGCGTTTCATGCGGCTCACCTCTTATGCTCTGGTCCCGCTCGGCGCGCTGAGCGCCTGGTGGATTCTCGGTCTCGCGGGAAAAACGCTCGACGGCGTGCGCGCCGAAATCGGCAGACCATTCCCCGCGATCGTGCTTCTGATTTTTGGCGTCGTCGGCATGATCCACGCCCGCAAGGGCATGGACGACATCATCGAAGACTATGTGCATGACGAGGCATTAAAGGCGCAGGCGCTTGTCGCCAATCTATGGGCGTCGCGCGCGATCGCGGCGCTCTGGGTCGTGGCGATCCTTCTCCTCGCCGCGCCGAAGTAGGCCATGCGACCGGCAGTCAAGAATAGTGAGCGTGATAGCGCTTGTTTGATCTCGACGAACTCGTCTTGTAACGACGCATCGGCGCTGCGCGCCGCGCAAACGAAATTCAAGAAAGCTCAGTGATGGTTGCAAAGGGTCCTGCATCAAATGTGTCGGTCGGCGGTCGGGCTTATCCGATCATCGATCACACCTTTGACGTTGTCGTCGTCGGCGCCGGCGGTTCGGGGCTTCGCGCCGTCGTCGGTTGCGCCGAGGCGGGACTGAACGTCGCCTGCGTCACCAAGGTCTTTCCAACGCGTTCGCACACGGTGGCGGCGCAGGGCGGCATCGCCGCCGCGCTCGGCAACATGGGGCCGGACAATTGGAAATGGCACATGTACGACACCGTCAAGGGATCCGACTGGCTCGGAGACCAGGACGCTATCGAATATATGTGCCGCAACGCGCCGCCCGCCGTCTATGAGTTGGAGCATTGGGGCGTTCCCTTCTCGCGCACGACGGAAGGGACGATCTATCAACGTCCATTCGGCGGCATGACGACGGATTACGGCAACGGTCCCCCGGCGCAGCGCACCTGCGCGGCCGCCGATCGCACCGGCCACGCCATGCTCCATACGATGTATGGGCAGGCGCTGAAGCTCAATACGAAATTCTTCGTCGAATTCTTCGCGATCGATCTCATCATGGATCAGCACGGCGCCTGCCGCGGCGTCGTGTGCCTGAAGATCGATGACGGAACGATTCATCGTTTCCGCGCAGCGCTCACCGTGCTCGCGACCGGCGGCTATGGCCGCATCTATCTCTCGGCGACCTCGGCGCATACCTGCACCGGCGACGGCAACGCGATGGTGCTGCGCGCGGGATTGCCGCTCCAGGACATGGAGTTCGTGCAGTTCCATCCGACAGGAATCTATGGCGCGGGCTGCCTTATTACCGAAGGCGCGCGCGGCGAGGGCGGCTATCTGACGAATAGCGAAGGCGAGCGCTTCATGGAGCGCTACGCGCCATCGGTGAAAGATCTCGCGCCGCGCGACATGGTCTCGCGCGCGATCACGATGGAGGTGCGCGAGGGCAGGGGCGTCGGCAAGCTTAAGGACCACGCTTATCTGCATCTGGAGCATCTCGACCCGGCGATCCTGCATGAGCGCCTGCCGGGCATTTCCGAAAGCTCGATGATTTTCGCTGGCGTCGACGTCACGCGCCAGCCGATCCCGATCATACCGACCGCGCATTACAACATGGGCGGCATACCGACGAATTATCACGGCGAGGCGTTGCATAAGCGCGACGGAAATCCCGACGAGGTGGTGCCCGGTCTGATGGCGCTCGGCGAAGCGGCCTGCGTCTCCGTGCATGGCGCCAATCGCCTCGGCTCCAACTCGCTCATCGATCTCGTCGTCTTCGGCCGCGCCGCGGGACTGCGCGCCGCTGAACTCATAAAGCCAAACGACACGCAGCCGGAACTCCCGGCGGATTCGGCCGATCTGGCGCTGTCACGGCTCGATTTTTTCCGCAACGCCAACGGCTCGGTTTCCACTGCGACGTTGCGCGACAGGATGCAACGGACGATGCAGTCGCATTGCGCCGTCTATCGCACCGGCGAGGTCCTCGCCGAGGGCGTCGAAATGATCAACGCGGTCTGGCGCGACAGCGCAGACGTGAGGATCACCGATCGTTCGCTGATCTGGAACTCCGATCTGATCGAGACGCTGGAATATGAGAATCTCATCGTTCAGGCGGTCACGACGATGGAGAGCGCTGCCAATCGCACCGAGTCGCGCGGCGCCCATGCGCGCGAGGATTTCCCCAAGCGCGACGACAAGAACTGGATGAAGCATACGCTCGCGACGATCGATCGGGACAAGAAGGCCACTTTCATCGATTATCGCCCAGTGCACAGCTACACGATGACGAACGAAGTCGCTTACATCGAGCCGAAGGCGCGGGTGTATTGATATGGTCGAATTCGCCCTCCCCAAGAACTCCGTCGTCGGCGAAGGCAAGACCTGGCCCAGGCCCGAAGGCGCGGAGCGCCTGCGCGAGCTGCGCATCTATCGGTGGAGTCCCGAGGACGGTTCCAATCCCCGCATGGACACCTATTTCATCGACGCCGACGACTGCGGACCGATGGTCCTCGACGCGCTGATCTGGATCAAGAACAAGATCGATCCGACGCTGGCCTTCCGTCGCTCCTGCCGTGAGGGCATTTGCGGCTCATGCTCGATGAACATCGACGGCTTGAACACGCTCGCCTGCACCAAGAGCATGGATGAGATCGACGGCGCGATAAAAATCTATCCGCTGCCGCATATGGCGGTGATCAAGGACCTCGTGCCCGATCTGACGATCTTCTTCGAGCAGCACGCGGCGATTGAACCATGGCTGCGGGCTGGACGCGACCCGGAGAAGGAGCGGCTGCAGTCGCCAGAGCAGCGGGCCAAGCTCGACGGGCTTTATGAGTGCATCCTATGCGCCTGCTGCTCGACGGCCTGTCCGAGCTATTGGTGGAACGCCGATCGTTTCCTTGGTCCCGCGGCGCTATTGCAGGCGTTCCGCTGGGTGCAGGATTCGCGCGACGAAGCGACGAAGGACCGCGTCTCCTATGTCGACGACATCTTCCGCCTTTACCGCTGTCACACCATCATGAATTGCACCCAGGTCTGCCCTAAGAGCCTGTCTCCGGCGAAGGCGATCGCAGAACTCAAAAACATGGCGATCGCCCAGGACGAGGCGTAGGCCGCCGCGTCACATGTGCGACATCGCGACGCCGTGAGGCTTCTTGTCGATCGCCGCGCCCCGGCGCAATTTCGTCAGCGACGCGATATGCAGCAATATCCATAACGGAACGAGGAAGGCGGGAACCAGCGCGAGCGGGAACATTGTGATCAGTTCGTTCGGCTGGTCGAACGCCGTCGCCTGAATTGCCGATGGCGAACTGGCGAATCCCGTTGCAACGGCGATGACAAGATCCGTGATCCCGAGAATATTCCACAGCATGACCAGATTTGAATTCACGCGCAGTCCGCTCGCGTAAGCGACCGCAATCACCACAGCGAGGGCGCCCACGAGCAGGTCGCCGGTTCCCGCTGGCCACGCGAATACGCCGGGCATCTTTCCCATTGCGTAAAGGACCAGGAAGATCCCGCCGAGAATGCGAAATATTTGGACGCCCACCAGCCATTGCTGCGGGATCGCGTCGATGATCAGCCCGATTGTCGGAGAACGCCAAATCAGCCACGCGCCTATGATGATCGGCGTGAGAAGCGCGTATTGTATTGTGGGCATTTCTCCTGGAGCGGCGTGGTAAGCGCCGAGCCAGGCCGAGACGGCCGCGGCCAGGAACCAGCCGATGAGCACAATCGCAAAGGCGCTCACGACTCTATCGCGGTCGCGCGCCGTCCACGGGGGCATAAGGAGCGCGCTACGCAATTCCAGAAGGATCAGCGCGATGATCGCGACCGAGGTTGCAAGTGTCAGGACGGTGAGAATGCCTGTGTCGTTCATCTCGATCCTCCAGCGACAACTTCCAGCGGAGGTTAGGTAGCGGCGATTAGACCCTCGACAAACTGGGCCGCCGGCCCTAACCGCCTTGATCCCGCCGCGCCGCCGGTTTAGGACGCACTCAAACCTTTTCGGAGATCTGCGCCATGTCGACCAGCGCTCGTCTTTCTCTTGTTGCCGCTTTCCTGATCGCTGCGGGCCTGCACGCCGCTTCCGCGCAGCAGCTTCAGGTCGATCCGGGAGCGCTCGACGCTTCTGGATCCGTCTCGGCGCAGCCGAAGGCCAAGAAAGCTAAGGCGCAGCAATCTCAAGGCGCTAGCCAACAAAAGCAGGGCAGCGGCGATCGCCAGTTCGGCGAACTTGAGGGCTGGTCGCCCGGCAAGGCCCCGCCCGGAAAGCAGAAGGAAGAAGGAACGCCGAGTTCGCCAAGCGGCAACATGCCCATCGGCGTGTCGCCTTCCGGGAACATGTCCGTCGGCCTTCCTTTCTAAGTCGCAGACGCCGGGTCGGCCGGCTGGAGTTTGATCATGGCGTATAAGGTCGCGGTCGTCGGCGCTACGGGCAACGTGGGCCGCGAGATGCTGGATATTCTCGCCGAGCGCCGTTTCCCCGTGTCGGAAGTCGTCGCGCTCGCATCGTCGCGCTCAGTCGGGACGGAGGTCTCCTTCGGCGACAGGACGCTGAAGTGCAAAGCGCTCGACTCATACGATTTCTCCGACGTCGATATTTGTCTGATGTCTGCCGGCGGCTCTGTCTCGAAGGAATGGGCGCCCAAGATCGGCGCGCAGGGTTGCGTCGTCATCGACAATTCGTCGGCCTGGCGCATGGATCCCGACGTGCCGCTGGTGGTGCCGGAGGTGAACGCCGGCGCCGCAGCGGGATTCACCAAGAAGAACATCATCGCCAATCCGAACTGCTCGACCGCGCAGTTGGTCGTCGCGCTGAAGCCCCTCCATGACGCGGCGACGATCAAGCGCGTCGTCGTTTCGACCTATCAATCGGTTTCGGGCGCCGGCAAGGAAGGCATGGACGAGCTCTTCGCGCAAACGCGCTCGGTGTTCGTCTCCAATCCTGTCGAAGCGAAGAAATTTCCAAAGCGCATCGCCTTCAACCTCATTCCGCACATCGACGTCTTCATGGAGGACGGCTTCACCAAGGAAGAGTGGAAGATGGTCGCGGAGACGAAGAAAATCTTGGATCCCAAGATCAAGCTCGTCGCGACCTGCGTGCGCGTGCCTGTCTTTATCGGCCATTCGGAAGCGGTGAACATCGAATTCGAAAAGCCGATTTCGGCGGACGAGGCGCGCGACATCCTGCGTGCGGCGCCTGGCCTGCTTGTGATCGACAAGCGCGAAGCCGGCGGCTACATCACGCCGCATGAGGCGGCAGGCGAAGACGCGACTTACGTCTCCCGCATCCGGGAAGACCCGACGGTCGACAACGGTCTCGTGCTGTGGTGCGTTTCCGACAATCTGCGCAAGGGCGCCGCGCTTAACGCCATTCAAATCGCCGAGACGCTGCTGAATCGCAAGCTGCTGGCGCCGAAGAAAAAGGCGGCGTGATTGGTCATGCCTCAGAGCCCTCTTTACGATCGCGACTTTTACGCCTGGGCTAACGAACAGGCTGCATTGCTGCGCGAGGGCAAGCTTTCACAAGCCGATATCGAACACATTGCTCAGGAAATCGAGAGCATGGGAAGGACCGAGAAGCGCGAGCTTGTAAGTCGTCTTACTGTGCTTTTATTGCACCTTCTCAAGTGGCGATATCAGCCTCAGAAAAGGACTAAGAGCTGGGAATCGTCCATCAAGGTTCAGCGCGGTCTTCTCGCTGATCATCTTGACGACAACCCAAGTCTTCGGCCTCTCGCCCCAATTGCAGTGGCGAGAGCGTACCAATTGGCGATTCTAGAAGCTGTCGGCGAAACGAATTTGATTGAAGCGACGTTTCCACCAGAATGTCCCTGGACGTTCGACCAAGTGATGGACGCGGATTTTTGGCCGGACGACCAAAATCATTAGTTTTACGTGACTCGGCTGCTCCTGACGCCAACTACTTCACGATCTTAAACAGCGCGGCGTCGGGAATTTTCGCCTGATCGATGTTGAAGACAGAGATCAGCGTTTCGTAACCCTGCGGGTCCTTCACCTGCCACTGCTTCAATTTGAAAGTCTTGGGATCGAAGATCAGGCGCACGTGTGACGTGCCGCCGAAGGTCGCCTTGTCCTCTATGAAGATCGTGACGCCGGAGTCCTCAACCTTCACATCCTCGACGGTGACGTCCTTCTCCAGGTCGATCTTATCCTTCATCAGGAATTTGAGCGGCGTCTGCGTGATGAAATAGAGGTCCTGGGTGTTAAGCTTGCGGTCGCGCACGGCGACCTGCGCGCCGTCGGCGACGACCTCCATCGTGGCGGGTTCAGCGTATTCGAAGCGAACCCGGCCGGCGCGCTGAACGTGTAGTCGGCCTTCCGAACGCTTCCCGTCGCCGCCGATCTGAACGAAATCGGCCGTCATCACCGGCGAGGCATTGAAAAAGGCGTTCGCCCGCTTGATCGCCTCGGGGCGTGTTAGTGGCTGCTCTGGCGTCACGGGCAGAGGCGCGACAACACCCGCTACCGGGGCAGGGGCGGCGACGGCCGGCGCCTGCGCCGCTGGTTTTGCGCCCTTCTTTCCGGCCAATGAAGGGTCGAGAGCCTTTGCCTCCCCGGATTGCCCGGCGCTAGGCTTCGCCTCGCCCGTTTTGCCTTCAGCGGCAGGCTCGGCCGGCTTCGCGGGCGCAGGCTTGACCTCCGCCGGCTTCGCTTCCGTGGCGGCGGCCTCGGCTGGTTTCGCCTCGGCGGCCTTGCTGTCGACGGCCGCCGGAGCGCCTCCATGGGCCGGCCGCGCGTTGCGGTCGAGTTTTGCAGCGGAAACCGGGAAGGCGAACGAAAGCGCGGCGATCAGTGCGGCGACGGAGGCGTATTTCACGGCGAGTTCCGATTCTTGGGAAACTTATCGCCGTCTTCCTAGCATAAGTTGGCGGAAATGGGGGCGAAGCTTACTCCGCCGCCTCAATGTCATAGGCGCCGCGATCAACGCCGCCGCCGACCAGAATCTCGCGTTTTCCTGCATGGTTCGGCGCGGAGACGACGCCTTCCTGCTCCATGCGTTCGACGAGCGAAGCGGCCTTATTGTAGCCGACCGAGAGACGCCGCTGGATGTAGCTCGTCGAGCACTTCTTGTCGCGCAGCACGATATTGACGGCGCGGTCATAGAGGTCGCCGCCTTCCTCCGCGTCCATCGAGCCGGGCAGAGGCGCTTCGCCATCCTCGCCGACATCGTCCTCGGAAGTGATGGCGTCGAGATATTGCGGCGCGCCCTGCGTCTTCACATGGGCGACGATATCCTCGACCTCGCGGTCTGAGACGAAGGGCCCATGCACGCGCGAAATGCGGCCGCCGCCCGCCATGTAAAGCATGTCGCCCTGGCCGAGGAGCTGCTCGGCGCCCTGTTCGCCGAGAATCGTGCGGCTGTCGATTTTCGACGTCACCTGGAAGGAGATGCGGGTGGGGAAATTCGCCTTGATCGTGCCGGTGATGACGTCGACCGAGGGGCGCTGTGTCGCCATGATCAGATGGATGCCGGCGGCGCGCGCCATCTGCGCCAGTCTCTGGATCGCGCCTTCAATGTCCTTGCCGGCGACGAGCATGAGATCGGCCATCTCGTCAACGATGACGACGATGTAAGGCAGCGTCGAGAGCGACATCTCTTCGTGTTCGAAGATCGCTTCACCGGTTTCGCGGTCGAAGCCCGTCTGCACGGTGCGGGTGATCGTCTCGCCTTTCGCCTGCGCCTCGGCGACGCGCGCATTGTAGCCGTCGATGTTGCGCACGCCGAGCTTCGACATTTTCTTGTAGCGATCCTCCATCTCGCGCACCGCCCATTTGAGCGCCACCACCGCCTTTTTCGGGTCGGTGACGACAGGCGTCAGCAGATGGGGAATGTTGTCGTAGGCGGAGAGTTCCAGCATCTTCGGATCGACCATGATCAGCCGGCACTCTTCGGGCTTTAGCCGATAGAGCAGCGATAGGATCATGGTGTTGATCGCGACCGACTTGCCCGAGCCGGTGGTGCCGGCGACCAGAAGATGCGGCATGCGTGCGAGATCGACGATCACCGGCTCGCCGCCAATCGTCTTGCCGAGCGCGATTGCGAGCTTGTGATTGGATCGGGCGAAATCCTCGCAGGCGATGAGTTCGCGCAGATAGACCATCTCGCGGCGCTGGTTCGGCAGTTCGATGCCGATGGCGTTACGGCCCGGCACGACCGCGACGCGGGCGGAGACCGCGGACATCGAGCGGGCGATGTCGTCGGCGAGGCCAATGACGCGCGAACTCTTAATGCCGGGCGCCGGCTCAAGCTCATAAAGCGTGACGACAGGGCCGGGGCGAACGTTGATGATGTCGCCCTTGACGGAAAAATCCTCAAGCACGCCTTCGAGCAGACGCGCGTTCTGCTCGAGCGCCTCCTGCGAGAGCTTCACGCCGCCCGCTTGCTTCTTCGGCTCGGCGAGCAGGGTAAGGGATGGCGCCTCATAGCGTGTGTTGAAACTGGGCTGCGGGGCGCGGGCCGGCGCCCGCGTTCGGCGGGGCGCCGGCGGCGCGACAGCGGAGTCAAAAGGCTCATCGAGATTGCGCGCCCGCGGCGGCGCATATGCCGGATAAAGATCCAGTTCCTCGAAGGTCGGCTCGACGCGCGGGTAGCTCGGCGGCGGCGGCCGGTCCGCCGTTCGCGCAGGGCGTCTGAGCTTTCCTGCAACCCGCGTCGCCCAGGCTTTGAAGGCAAGTCCGAAATGAATGAGCGCGCCGAGTGAAATCAGCGCGACGCCTGGCTCGCCGCCGGCGTCGTCCTCATCGTCCGCGATCGGACGTCTGCCGGCGTCGTCTTCGGCGGACCGGAGGCGCATGTCGGCTTCGGACTCAAAGCCAAGCCCCGCGGCGCCCGTCACGGCGAGAATCGCGACGAAAGCCGCCCCGACGCCAAAGACCGCTATCATGACGCCCGAGCCGGCAAAGATCGTGCGGGGGACGACGAGAATCGCGTCGCCGACGACCCCGCCGAGACCCGAGGGAAGCGGCCAGCGATCGGTGGCGGGCAGAAGAGACGCGGTCGCGGAAGTCGCCAAAACGCCCAGGATCCAGAGACCAAAACGCAGGGTCGCGCGGCCCACGCGTCGGCGTTTCATGAGGCGCAACCCCTGCATCGCGATCGGCACAATGGCGGCGATCGCGCCGAAGCCAACAAGCTGCATCAGCAGATCGGAGACGATCGCGCCTGGTCCGCCGAGCAGATTGCGGACATGGCCGGAGGTCGCATGGTTGAGCGAGGGATCGCGGGCCGACCAGCTGACGAGCGACAATGTCAGCGCTGCGGCGGTCACGACCAAAAAAACGCCCAGCAGCTCAGCGAGCCGGCGCGCCGTAAATTCGCGAAGCTGCTCGGTGAAGTGGCCCGTTGCATGGCTGCGCATAGGAGGAGAAGCCCCGCTTGGTCGCGACGCCGCCGACGGCGCGCGGATGGCGCAGCGTAAAAAACCTCGGTTAAGGCGCGCTTAACCCTGGTTTTCCACGTTCTTGCCGTCCGTCGCGACAGTCTGATTGAGTTCGGCGCCGTAGATGAAAATCGCGGCCGAGAGCTGCAGAAAGACAATGGCGATCATGATGGAGGCGAGGCCCGCATAGGTCGAAATATAGCTGGCGGCGAATCGCGCGAGATAGTTGCCGAAGCCGGCGCCGAAGGCGAGCGAGGCGAGCAGCGTTAGCGCCAAGCCAGGCGCGATGAAGGCGGCGTTACGCCGCGTCGCTGGAAGATACCTGTGGGCTGCAAAAAGCGCGATGGCGAGAATAGCGGTGGTGACGCCGTAGCGCACCGGCCCATAGAGCGGCTGCAACTCCTCGACGATCAAAGGAACGTGACGCTGGGCAATCGCCCGCGCCAATGGCGCGAGCACGAGAAGAACAGCCACCGCGAGAAGGGAAGCCGCGCCGACAAAAACGAATAAGATTGACTCGGCCCGAAGCAACCACCAGGAGCGCTTCTCTGGCGAGTCATAGGCTCTGTTCAGGGCGACGCGCAGCGCTTCCACGCCAGTTGCGGAAAAATAGATTGCGAACACGGCGCCGAGGGTCAGGAGGCCGCCGCGCGGCTGCGTCAGCACATTGTGGATTTCCCTCGAAATCGGCGCCGCGACGCTGGCCGGCCATGTCTCGAAGAGAAGCTTCGTCGCCGCGTCCGCTTCGTCCTGCAAGCCGAAAAAGCCGGCAAGCGCAGTGAGAAAAATGAGAAAAGGAAAGAGCGAGGTCAGGATCGACAGCGCAATATAGCTCGCAATCGCCCAACCATCGTCTCGGTTGAACTTCAGATAGGCGTCATAAAGGATACGTAAAAATTTTCGCATCGAACCCATGATAGAGTGCTTGCTCCGAATAGCGATGGCGCAGGGAAAGAATCCGGCCGATGAAGATCATCCTTTTACGATGCTTGATGGCAATTGGCGCGGCTTTTCTGGTTCTGGCGCATGGGTCGAGCTTGGCGCGTGCGAAGGACTGCAGCAATCTTAATACGCAGACGGCAATGAATTTATGCGAGGGCGACAATTTCAAACAGGCGGACGCGGAATTGAACGCAGTCTACGTAAAGCTGCTCGGCAAAATCAGCGCGGTCAAAACTTCGTGAGGCGCAGAAGGCCTGGATCAAATATCGGGACGCGCAATGCGAATTCGACACAATGGGAACGACCGGCGGCAGCATTCACAGTATGATGCTTTGGCAGTGTCTAACGGATTTGACCGAGCAGCAGACGAAGAGACTGCAGCATCAGCTAAACTGCCCGGAGGGCGACGTCTCCTGCGGCGGCCAGTAGGCTTGCCGTTCATTCGCCGCCTGCAATAGGTGTCGTAAAGGATGCGAGAAAAGGCCGCCACAGCCGACTAAGCGCGATTTGAGCTTCGCATAGGCAAGATTTTTACCGGCCATTGAAAATATGTGTCTTTGCTAACATGACCGCGCTTTCTTAACCTGGGATTCGATATGCGAAGACCAATTTCACCGCCGGCGCTGCTGCGATCGGCGCTCTACGCGCTTCGAGGCGGATTTCTCCTTCGCCCGCTCGCGATCGCGCTGACCTTGGGAATTTGTGGCGCCTTGCTTTCCGAGTTCGAGGAAAAGTTCCCGGCAATCCGCGACTTCATTCCGAGGCTGTTGTTCCCTTCGCAGGCGGATCCACAGGTCGCCCAAGCGATTCTGACCAGCATCGCCACGTCCACTATGACCGTCGTGTCGATCGTCTTCGCGATACTCTTGATGACGCTGACGCTCGCTTCGACGCAGTTTTCGCCACGCATATTAGTCAGCTTCGTGCGCGATCACGTGACGCAATGGACGCTCGGCATTTTCCTTGGGACTTTTTCCTATTGCATCGCTGCGCTGCCGGCCGCCCGCACATTGCCGCATCCCTTCGCGCCAGTCGTGACCGTCGCAGGCGCCATGGCGCTCGCGCCGATCTGCGTCGGCTGGCTCGTCTACTTCATTCATCACATCTCCAACGCCATCAGCGTCAACAACATCGTCGATCGTATCCGACGCGAGACCGAGCTTGTGATCGACGAGTTGATGCCGGACATTCGGCGGCCGATCCATCCGCTCGAAGCGGCGGGATCATTTCCGGGCAAGCTGGAAGTCTTTCTGCGCAGCCGCCAATCTGGATATATCAGATATATCGACATTGCACGGTTGCGTCGCACCGCGAAAACATATGGAGTCTGTTTGCGCCTGGAGCGCCGCGTCGGTCATTTCGTTCCCGAAGGCGTAGCGATCATGCGACTTTCGCGCGGCGATCGGATCACGGAGGAACGCGCGGTCGAGCTTCTGTCCGCAATCGACATTGGCCCGACCCGAACGATGCAGCAGGACGTCGAGTTCGGCATTGTTCAAATCGTCGACATCGCCTTGCGCGCTATGTCTCCAGCAATCAACGATCCGACGACGGCGATCAGCTGCGTAGATCAACTCGGCTGCATACTGATCCGTTGGATCGGGCGCGTCCCGCCGCGAAGCTATTATTTCGATCCGCCTCATGTGCTGCGTATCGCCGTCCCATGGATCAATTTCAATGGCCTGCTCGATCTCGCCTTCGAACAGATTCGCCATTACGCGGCCGCCGACGCCGCTGTCAGCTTGAGGCTGATGCGCGCATTAGGAGATATCGCAAGTACCGTGAGCGACCCGGCTCTGCGTGAAGCGCTTGCCGAGCGCGGGCGTCGGTTGCTCGCGGGATGCGCGGGCAGGATCGAAGAAAACGATCTGCAGAGGCTGCGCCGGCGCCTGTTCTTGCTCGAGGCGGGCGTCGCTCAGGAAGACGCCGTCGCCGCACCTTGAGAACGTCACCGGCGCGCGTTTTTCCGAATATTCACTTTATGCGAGACTGATTAGTCCTTATCAGCGGCGAATTCCGGTTCGATCCCGCCGACCGGCGTGGGTCATGAACATTCGTAACGATCAATATCCGACATCGCCTGAATTGGGGGCGTAATGGGGAGTAGCGCGGCAATGACAGAAAACCGAGGCGCGCGCCTCGGCGCGCTGGCGCTCGGCGCTTTGGGCGTCGTCTACGGCGATATCGGCACAAGCCCGCTTTATACGATTAAGACCGCGATCGAATGGTCCGGCGGCGTCATCGCGCCCGAAGAGGCGCTCGGCATGTTCTCGCTGATCGTCTGGACGCTCATCATCATCACGTCGATCAAATATGTCGCCGTCATCATGCGCGCCGACAACGAGGGCGAGGGAGGCATTCTGGCGCTGATGTCGCTGCTCGGCGTCAAGCACGGGCGTCGCCCCTTCGTCGTCGCCATCGGAATGCTCGGCGCCGCGCTGCTCTTTGGCGACGGCGCCATCACGCCGGCGATCTCCGTCCTAAGCGCGATCGAAGGATTGAAGACGCCGGCTCCGGCGATCGCGCCCTATGTCGCGCCAATTTCCGTTGCGGTTCTCGTCTGCCTTTTCAGCTTTCAGTCGCAAGGCACGGCGCGCATTTCAAAGTTCTTCGGCCCCGTCATGACGTTGTGGTTTCTGGTCATTGGCGCTTTGGGCCTTGTCGGCGTCGGCAAACATCCAGACGTGCTCTTTGCGCTCAATCCGGCCATTGGCCTGGGTTATCTCGCTACGCATGGATTGGCTGGATTTCTGCTGCTCGGCGCCGTCTTTCTATGCGCCACGGGCGCCGAGGCCCTGTACGCGGACATGGGTCATTTCGGTCGCCGGCCGATCCGGCTTGCCTGGTACGGCCTTGTCCTGCCGGCGCTGCTGCTGAATTACGCGGGTCAGACCGCGCTTCTTGTTGAAAGTCCGCCCTCGGCGTCCGCCAACCCATTCTTCGATCTTTGTCCTCCAGCGTTGCAACTGCCGCTTGTCGGTCTTGCGACGATCGCGACCGTGATCGCCAGCCAGTCAATCATAACCGGCGCCTTCTCGATGACGCGTCAGGCGATCCAACTGGGGCTGCTGCCGCGCATCCATATCGTGCAGACATCCGAGGAGAGCTACGGTCAAATTTACGTCGGCTTCGTCAATTGGTCTTTGATGGCTCTCACTTTGATCCTCACCATTTCCTTCCGCTCGTCGGAACATCTCGCCGCAGCGTTCGGAATCGCCGTTTCGCTAACGATGTTGCTGACGAGCATTCTGATGTTCATCGCAATGCGCGAAGTGTGGCGCTGGAGCATAGTCGTCAGCCTCGCGCTGGCCGGCGTTTTCATTTTCGTCGACGGCTCCTTCGTCGCCGCCAACATGGTGAAGTTCCTTGAGGGCGGCTGGATTCCGCTCGTCACCGCCGCCGTGTTGTATTTTCTGATGAGTTGCTGGGCGGAAGGCTATGCCGACATGCGCGCCGCTCTGGAGCGCGACACTCTCTCGATACCAAGTTTCATTGCGCAATTTGGCGGCAAGCCGCGTGTAAAGGGCACAGCGGTCTATATGTCCAGCCGCAGCGACGTTGTTCCGGTGCCGTTGTTGCATAATCTTAAGCACAATAAGGTCCTGCATGAACGCATTGTGCTCCTGCACGTGGAGACCGAACAAGTCCCGCGCGTCGATCCTTCGCGACGCGTTGAGACCACGGTCCTCGAAAACGAATTCTATGCGATCAATGTTCGCTACGGTTTTATGGAGCAGCCGGACATCCCTCGCGCGTTGCTTCTCGAGTCGCTTTCAGTCCCATTCCACTTCAATATGATGGAGACATCCTTCTTCGTCGGCCGATTGACGATCGTCCCGATCGGATTGTCGAAATGGCGAAAGTTCAAATTACAAATCTACCAGTTCCTGCACCGTAATGCGCTTCCAGCGACGGAGTTCTTTCAGATTCCGCCGGGACGCGTCGTCGAACTCGGCGGCCAGGTTGAGATTTAAGCGCGTCACTCGCGCTGGAAATGATCGTAGACGAGCCGCGCCGTCGCCTTGTTGACGCCGGGCACCTTCTCGAGGTCCGACAGAGCGGCTTTCGACACCGCCTTCGCCGAGCCGAACGCCAGGAGCAGCGCGCGTTTGCGCGCCGGCCCGACGCCGGCGATCTCATCCAACGGATTCTTCGTGAACTCCTTCTTGCGCCGCGCGCGATGCGTCCCAATCGCGAAACGATGCGCCTCGTCGCGCAGCCGCTGGACAAAGTAGAGCGCCGGATCATGCGGCGGCAGCCGAAACGGCTCACGTCCTTCGACGAAGAATGTTTCGCGCCCGACGTTGCGATCCGCGCCCTTGGCGATCGAAGCGATCGCGACGCCTTCGATTCCCAGACCGCGCAAAACCTCGCGCGCCACATCAAACTGCCCGCGTCCGCCGTCGATCAGAATGAGGTCGGGCCTTGCCGGAAAGGCGTCACATTCCTGATCCTTCTCCCCCTCCTTGGCGAGTCGCGCGAATCGGCGCGTCAGCACCTCGCGCATCATGCCGAAGTCGTCTCCCGGCGCGAGATCGGCGTTCCTGATGTTGAATGTGCGGTAGTGCGCCTTCATGAATCCGGCGGGGCCAGCGACGATCATCGCGCCGATCGCCTGCGCGCCGCCGATGTGGGAATTGTCGTAAACTTCGATGCGTCGCGGCGCTGAGGCGAGACCGAAGGCCTGGCCGAGCGCCGCGAGCAGGCGCTGCTGGCTCGCGTCCTCCGCGAGCTTGCGGCCGAGCGCTTGCCGCGCATTGTGGAGCGCATGGTCGACAAGCTCGCGTTTCTCGCCCCGCTGCGGCGCGAGCACTTCGACGCGGCGGCCGAGCCGCGCGGTCAACGCCTCTTCAAGAAGCGCGCTGTCTTCGATCGGGTGGGAGAGAAAGACGCAGCGCGCTGAAGGATGCTCCTGATAGAACTGCGCGAGAAAGGCGTCGAGCACTTCCGACTCTGACAGCGTCGCGTCGGCGCGCGGGAAATAGGAGCGATTGCCCCAGTTCTGATAGGCGCGAAAGAAGAACGCCTCGATGCAGAAACGTCCGGCTTCCTTGGCGATGGCGAAGACGTCGGCTTCTTCGACGCTGCGCGGATTGATTCCTTGCGCGCCCTGGACGGCGGAGAGCGCCGAGATGCGATCGCGCAGCCGCGCCGCCCGCTCGAACTCCAGTCGCTCGGAGGCTTCGGTCATCTCGCGCGCCAACTGCTCGCGCACGTTGCGGCTCTTGCCCGAAAGAAAATCCCGCGCCTCGCGCACGAGTTCGGCGTAATCCTCGATCGAGATTTCGCCGGTGCAGGGGCCCGAGCAGCGCTTGATCTGAAAGAGCAGGCAAGGACGCGTGCGATTGTCGTAAAAGCTTTGCGAGCAGGACCGCAGGAGAAAGGCGCGCTCCAGAGCGTTGAGCGCGCGATTGACCGCCCACACGCTGGCGAAGGGTCCGAAATAGTCGCCCTTGCGCACGCGCGCGCCCCGATGCTTCATAATTTGCGGCGCTTCATGATCCCTGGCGATTAGGATGTAAGGAAAGGATTTGTCGTCGCGCATCAGCACGTTGAAGCGCGGCTTCAACTGCTTGATGAGATTCGCTTCCAAGAGCAACGCGTCGGTTTCGGTCTCGACTGTGATGAACACCATCGATGCCGTCGCCGAGATCATCCGCGCGATGCGGTTCACATGGCCTGCGAGGCGGGTGTAACTCGCGACGCGCTTTCGAACGTTTCTCGCCTTGCCGACGTAAAGCACCTCGCCGTTTTCGGCGATCATGCGATAGACGCCGGGACCATTTGGCGCATGACGCCAATGCTTCTTGATGACGTCGACGCCGCGCTTGACGCTTTCGGGAGTCTGGGGCGCTTCGATGGCTTCTTCGCACGGCTCCGCCTCCGCGGGGCTCTCGGCTACGTCAAAGGCTTCGTCTTCCTCGGGCGGAAGATCGCGCGGATTGGCAGGCTGGGCGGTCATTCGCCTAGATTTATTCGCCGCCGTTGGCGATGGAAAGAGACGCTGAAGGGGACCGTCAGCGCCAAAGAGCTGTGCGGAAACTCGATCCGTCAGGCGGTTCCGCCAAGCGTCGCCTTGCGCATGGCCTGGATCTCCAGCCAGAGTCCGGCAAAGCTTGGGCTATTAGGAGTGAGGACGGCGGAAATGCAGGCGGCGAGGATCACCGTTGGCTCGGTCCTTTTTCCGGCGTTGGCGCTGGGGTTGGCCGCCGCATTTGTGTTTGGTGAGCGCTGGATCGCGCAAACTCCTGCGTCGATCGGATTCGTTCTCCCGGCCATTGCCGCAGTACTGTTGATCGGAGCTGTCTTCGCCGCCCTCCAGCACGCCGAGATTATCGGCGCGAGAGTGGGCGAGCCATACGGCACCCTCGTGCTGACTGTCGCTGTGACCATTATCGAGGTCTCGATCATGGCGTCGATGATCGAACATGGCCACGAGGACCCGACTGAAGCGCGCGAGGCGGTCTTCTCCGCCATTATGATTGTGTGCAACGGCCTCGTCGGCTTCTGTCTTCTGATGGGCGGTTTTCGTCATCATGAGCAGGAGATACAGCCGATGGCGGCGAGCGCCTATCTCGCCGTGCTGATCGCGCTTTCGGTCCTCACGCTCGTTCTGCCCAATTATACGACCTCGAGCTACGGACCCACTCTTTCGTCCAGTCAGCTCGCCTTCGTGAGCATCTTGTCTGTGCTGCTCTATAGCGCGTTTCTTTTTGTTCAAACGGTCCGGCATCGATCCTATTTCATCGACGCGCATATAGCCGCCCTTGGGGAGGAACAGGCGAAACCCTCGCGCATCATGACGATATTTGGAGGCGTCGGGCTTGGCGCGAGTCTGCTCGGCGTCTCGCTCCTTGCCGAGCGCGTCGTTCCCGGTCTTGAAGATGCGCTTCGCTGGATCGGCCTCGACGACGTGAACAGGGTGACAGGCGCCGCCGTGGCGGTGCTGGTTCTACTCCCGGAGTCCATCAACTCGATACGCGCGGCGGCGCGCAACGCGCTTCAGACGAGCCTCAATAGCGCGCTCGGTTCGGTCGTCGCGACGATCGGGCTGACGGTTCCCGCCGTCGCACTTTTGAGCATCGCGACGGACCGTGAGATCATGTTCGGTCTCGAGAAGCGCGATACCGTGTTGCTGCTGCTGACATTGCTGCTTAGCGTGGTGAGCTTCGGCGCCGGGCGAACCAATCTCCTGACGGGACTCGTTCACCTTGTCGTTTTCGCGACATATGTCTTTCTACTGTTTGTGCCGTAATCTCTCATGGATCGAGCAACAAGGCGAGGATGAGGCGTCTCCCCTCTCCCATCGGGAGAGGGTGGCCCGGCCATAGGGCGTCTGCGACGCCCGTCTTACGACGGGCTATGGCCGGGTCGGGTGAGGGGGCGCATATATCATGTGCTCAACACCCCTCATCCGTCGCGCTTCGCGCGCCACCTTCTCCCAAAAGGAGAAGGATTCGCGCAGGACATTCTCGTTCTCGAACTTCACCACTCGATCGGCGTTTGGCCATGGGCGGCCAGATAGTCGTTCGCCTTCGAGAAATGCTTGCAGCCGAAAAAACCGTTGTGCGCTGACAGCGGCGAGGGATGGGCGCATTCGAGCACGAGATGTTTGCGTCGATCGATTCCTGCGCCTTTGCGCCGGGCATAGGAGCCCCAAAGCATGAAGACGACGCCTTCGCGTTCGCGCGACAGCGCGTGAATGGCGGCGTCGGTGAAGTGCTCCCAGCCCTTGTTCTGATGCGAGCCGGCGGCGTTCTCGCGCACGGTGAGCGTGGCGTTGAGCAGCAGCACGCCCTGTCGCGCCCAACGCGATAGATCGGGATCGCGCGAGACTTGATGTCCGAGATCGGCGTCGATCTCTTTAAAAATGTTCTGGAGCGAGGGCGGCGGCGGCGTGTTGGCGCCGACGGCGAAGCAAAGACCGCAGGCCTGTCCGGCGCCATGATAGGGGTCCTGTCCAAGAATGACGACCTTCACCTTCTCGAAGGGACATTCGTCAAAGGCCCGAAAAATCTGCGACGCCGGCGGATAGATCCGACGCGCGGCATATTCGCTGCGGACAAATTCCCGCAGTTCCGTGAAGTAGGGCTGTTCGAATTCGCGCGCGAGATGTTTCTTCCAGCTTTCGTCGATGCGGACGGGTTTGGTCATTTATCGGTTCGCATCAATAATGCCAGCTACGACGAGGTCCTTTCTTATCTCGGCTATTTTTTCTTGGATATTTATTTTGAATCTTATCTGAACAATTCCTGCGAAATCTGAAAACAGGGTGGTCCCTTCTTTCAACAAAAGCATCGCGCTATTTCTACCCAGGTGTCCACAGAACCAGCCAAGCTCATATATGACATTTGGGCGAGCCTGTAAGTATAGGCCGTCGTCGGATTGCACTTGATCGTCTGGAGTGAAGACCGCGATAGCATAACTGCATGTCTGAGCGTAGTGCTCAAACTTCTCAATCACGGTCGAACAGCCGGCGTTCGGTAGCTCTGACAAGACCAGCGGATTGAGTCCAAACTCGTTCTTCAGAAGGTCCTTTAGTTCCCTCCACTTTGCTTCGTCGTGACCGTGAATAACAAATACATTCTCGCGCTTACGGGCGCTCTTGCCGCTTTTCGAACGCGCCAAGAGTTCTGGGTTGCGAGTAAACCGGGTCACTGCGGCGCGTAGCACCGACCCGATGTTCTCGACAGACTTATACGATGGCGTTCCATAGAAATTTGAAACTCCTTCGTTCGCCTCTTTTGCGATCTGGACGGAATAAGTGTTTGGGCCAAGCATATCGTTGAACAAATCTACAAGTTCATGCACGTACTGCCGAAACAGCGGATCGTCGCCATCGCCTATGTGAATCCCCTCCCGGCTATGATGAAAACGAGAAAGGATGTCTGCGAAGGCCGTCTCATATTTCTTGAGGTCCAAAATGATTTGGTCAACGTCCAACGCTTCCCCCTGGCTTTCGTTTGGCCTTGCTCAATCCTGCAGAGGGCCCCAAGCGGGATCGCTTGCAAAGCTTGGCGTCGGCACTTGAGTCTCCGAGCGCCCGAAGACGTCGACCATGTAGATTTTCGGTCCGCCGCCGCCGCTAGAGTCGCGAAAGAACATCAGGAAGAGACCGTTCGGCGCCCAGGTCGGGCCTTCATTGTGAAAGCCCTCGGTGAGAATGCGTTCGCCCGAGCCGTCGGTCTTCATCACGCCGATCGCGAAATTGCCGCCGTTCTGCTTGGTGAAGGCGATGTAATCGCCTTTGGGCGACCAGACCGGCGTCGAATAGCGGCCGCCGCCGAAGGAGATGCGCTTCGCGTCGCCGCCATGCGCGCCCATCACGTAAATCTGCTGCGAGCCGCCGCGATCGCTCTCAAAGACGATGCGCGAGCCGTCCGGCGCGTAGGAGGGCGCCGTGTCGATGGCGGCGGTGTCGGTCAGACGCGTCGTCGCGCGCGAACGCAAATCCATCGTATAAAGATTCGTCGTCGAACCCTGCGACAGCGACATGATGATCTTCTGCCCGTCGGGCGAAAATCGCGGCGAGAAGGTCATGCCCGGAAAATTGCCGACGACTTCGCGTTGGCTGTTCTCGATATTCATCAACAGAACTTTGGGATCGCCGTCGGCGCCAAAGGACATGTAGGTGACGTCGAGCGAGTTGGGCGAAAATCGCGGCGTGACGACGAGTTCGTCGCCGCGCGTCAGATAGCGCACATTGGCGCCGTCCTGATCCATCATGGCGAGGCGCTTGCGGCGCCTGTCCTTGGAGCCGGTTTCATCGACGAAGACGACGCGCGTGTCGAAAAAGCCCTTCTCGCCGGTGATGCGGGTGAAAACGGCGTCCGAGAGGAGATGCGCGACCCGCCGCATATTGGCGGCGTCGGTCACATATTGCTGTCCGGCGACCTGCTCGCCCGTCGTCACGTCGAAGAGTCGGAACTCCGTCTTGAGCCTGCCGTCGCCGGCGCGTTGCGAACGGCCGGTCAGAACGAATTGCGCGTTCACCGCCTTGAAGGCGGCAAGATGGGGCGCGGCGTCCGCCGGCGCGGCGTTCGCCGGCAGGGCGCCGGGCTCGATCGGATTTAAGAACACCGAGCGCTTAAAATTATTGAGCGTCACCGACGTCACGGCGCCCGCAGCGTCGTCGCCGACAAAGGGCGCGACGGCGATATTGATCGGCTGAAAGCCGCCGCCCTTGAGATCGATGATGCGTCCGGCGCGCGCCAAAGACGCGGGAAGAAACGGAGCGAGCGCAGCGCCGGCGATTAGGCCGGCGGCGGCGCGGCGTGTGAATTGGGCGGTCATGGGCGAAATCTTTCAAGCATCGGCGTGAAAAAACCGTAACGCTTTGCGACGATGGACGGAGTTGTTGAGTGAGTCGCTTTTACCCCCCTCCCTGTCCCTCCCCCGCGTCGCGGGAGAGGGGACGCTAATGGTCGGCTTTTGCGCAAAGCTGATGAAGCGCGGGATTGGCTCCCTCTCCCGCGAGAGCGGGGGAGGGTTGGGGAGGGGGCAGACCTCTTTACTGTGGACGAGGGCGATCACTAATTCGCGTCCTGGAAGCGGATCGTGACTTCGTGCAGCGCCTCTTCGTAATAGGGCATGAACTCGGGCGGAATGCGCATCGGGCTGCAACGGCGCACCGCCTGCACCGCCTGTTCGCCGCGAGCGTGTTCGGTCGCGCTCACCGAGGCGTTTAGCAGTTTCGGACGGCCTTCGAGTTCGCCTTCGCGCGAAAGATGGAACTCGACGATCGGCGTATAGGTCTGCGCGCCGAGTGACAGGCCCGACGCCCAGCACGGATAATAGTGATCGTGGATATAGGCGGCGATGCGCGCCTCCATCGAGGCCGACATTTTCGCGGCTGATCCCGTCGGCGCGCCGAGCGCGGCGGTCTGGGTCGTTGCCCCGGTCGCGGCCCTTCGCTGCGGCGTTTCGCGGCTCAACAATTTTTCGATGCTTGCAGCGTCGAATTTCGATTTCGGCGCGCTTTCGTCGCCCGACTTTGGCTTTGACTCCTTGATCGCTTTTTCGGCCAGTTCCCCGATGGATTTTTCGCGCTCGGGCTTCTCTTGTTGCTTCTTGCTTTCGAGGAGTTTCGCCACCTCGTCGACCTTCAGCCGCTCTTTCGGCTTTTCCTGAGCAGCGGCTTCCTTCGCCGTATTGTCGGGCTTGGGCCGCGTCGGCGGCTTGGGTTTCACCACCTCAGCTTCGTCCGGCTCTGGTTCTTTCTTCTCTGGTTCCGGCGCCGCGGCTTTAAGCTTTGCAGCCGGTTTCGGCTCGGGTTGTTTCTCTTCGGGCTTTGGCGGCGGCTCCGGCTTTGGCGGCAGAGCGGCGACGCGCTTTGGCGGTGTCGGCGGCGCCTCATCAGCGCTCGGCTCCGGCAGCGGACGCGCGCTTGGGGGCGGCGTGGCGATGTCCTTCTTCGCTTCCGCGAGCGGAGGCTCGGGCTTCGTCTCTGTTTCGGGAGCGACCTTGTCGATGCGCGGCGTCGGCTTGATCTCGCGGGCGGTCTTCTCGCCCTTCATGATTTGCGTCAGGTCGCTGTCGCTGACGACCTCAACGGGAAACATCTCGACCGCATCGTCGAACTTCTTGGCGTCGGAAAAGAAGACGAGCGCGGCCAGGAGCAATCCGGCATGGATTGCCGAGGAGAGTGGAAAGCCAGGCTCGGAGCGCGAAATTTTCATTTCCGCTCAGCTCACTTTTTCTCCTGCTCCGTCACCAGAGCGACTTTCTTATAGCCGGCTGTCGTGACAAGCGACATCACCTCGGCGACACGGCCGTAATTTACCGCCTTGGAGCCCCGGACATAAATGCGTTCGTCGAATCCCTGCTTGGTCGCTTCCTTCAGCCTGTCGAGCAATTGCGTCGTCTCGACCGGCTGATCCATCAGGAACACCTGTCCCTTCTCGTCGATGGCGATTGAGACCGGCTTTTGATCGATATTGAGCGCGCCGGCTTTTGTTTGCGGCAGATCGACGGCGACGCCGGTGGCGAGGAGAGGCGCCGCCACCATGAAGATGATGAGCAGCACCAGCATGACGTCGATGAACGGCGTCATGTTGATTTCCGCCATGGCGCCGTAGCGCGGCACGCCGCGCCGTCGCCTGCCGCCCTTGCGTCCCGGGGCCGAGAGGGAAGCGCCCATGACCGCTCCTTACGCCGCGCGATCGCGGTTGGACGACGCCGCGTGCTGGTCGATCTGACGCGACAGGATCGCTGAGAACTCGTCGGCGAAGCTCTCCATCCGCGCCTGCGCCTTGGCGACGTCGCCCTGCATCTTGTTGTAGGCGATGAGCGCGGGAATGGCGGCGAAGAGACCGATCGCAGTGGCGAGCAAGGCCTCGGCGATGCCGGGCGCGACGACGGCGAGCGAGGTGTTCTTAGAGGCCGCGATCGAGCGGAACGAGGTCATGATGCCCCACACCGTGCCGAACAGGCCGACGAAGGGGCCAGCCGACGCTACCGTCGCAAGCACGAGCAGATTGGATTCAAGCTTCTCCACTTCGCGCGCGATGGAGACGTCGAGCACTTTCTCGATGCGCGCCTGCAGGCCCATGAAAGAGGCGCTGGCGCCGGACTGAAAGGAGCGTTTCCATTCTCGCATGGCCGCGACGAAGAGCGTCGCCGTGCCGGTTTGCGGCCGCTCAGAGAGCTTGCCGTAAAGCTCCTCGAGCGAATTGCCCGACCAGAAATTTTCCTCGAAACGGTCCATGGCGCGACGCATGCGCGCGAAGAGCAGCGTCTTGTCGATGATGATCGCCCAGCACCACACCGACGCGGCGAGCAATCCGAGCATGACGGCTTTGACGACGATATGCGCGCCCCAGAACATGCTCCAGATCGTGATGTCGGCGGCGGGAGCGGCGAGAGAGCTCGCGGCGATCTCGGCTGGATTCATGATTTGTCCTTGAGTCGGCAGGCGCTCTGCGACGGCTTTGGCTGCGACGCCCGGTCTATCGCCCGCAATTTCGCCATTTGTTGGGCCGCGGTGCGCCGCACAACAAACCATAGTGAGGGCCGGTTAACAAGCGGTAAGGGTTAAGCAAAGCTTGGCCGGCGAATGGCCTTTGACGCCAGCAGCTCAATCATTCAGCCGATAAATCCACCAGCCCTTGTGTTGATAGACGAGCGAAAGCCGCGTCGGCGGCGTGGGCAGGGAGGTGGAGAACGGCAGCAGCCGCGCGATCAGCCTGTCGCCGTCGCTCTTGCGCTGGAAATAATGCAGGCGAGTCGCGCCGCCCATCGGCTCCACGGCGAAGCCGCCTTCGATCTTTTCGTCGCGCAGCCATTGCTGCGCCGATTTGATGAGGCCGTGTGAAACGCCGGTCGCGGCGAAATCCTTATAGGCGATGGAGAGCTGTTGCGGCTGCGCGGCGGCGAGCTTCCAGACGTCGGAGATTCGGACCGCGAGATAGGCGGGCTTGTTATCGGCGAGCTTCTTTAAAGATTCGCTCGCGCGCGCTTCGTCCGGATCGAGCAGCGCGTCGATGAAGCGCGTGAAGACCTCGACCGACGAAGCAGGGACGCCTGCGCCCCAGCGCGCGCGTTCGGACGCCGCCGCAGCCGACCATGTGGCCGGCAGCAGAAGTCCACGCGCCTGCGCATCGTCGAGCGGCGCGGCGCGCCCGGCGACAAGACGGATCGCGCGCGAAAAATCCCACCAGGCGAGAACGACGGCGTCTCGCGGAATATGTTCGCGGATCGCGGCGAGCACCTTCATCGCATCTTCTGTGGAAGCATCAGAGAAGAGGATCGCCTCCGTGACCTGATTGCGCCAGACGAGCGGCGTCAATCGGCCCGAGTCGTCGCGTGCGACAATGCCGGTCGCAAGAGGACGACGCTCGTCCTTCGCAGACACTTCAATCTGCTGGAGCCGATCGGCGCCAAGCTCGAAAACCTCGATATCTTTCGCAGCTTCCGTCGAGAGCGGTGCGAGCCGCGTTTCAAACGGAACGGTTGGATTGAGCCCGGCGTAAATCGCCCAGCCGAGCAGGGCGAAGCCGAAAACGATGAGCGCGACGCCAGCGACGAGCCGAATGCGGTGATTCATGCGTTCCTAGTATCAGAGTTCCGAGCGTCCCGCGAAAGCCGATGATCTCGGGACGCGCCAACGCTGCCGCTGCGAACGGAGAGCCCGCGATAACGCAAACTCGGTGCATCAAGCGTGGGGAAAAGACAGCGTGAGAGAAGAGAGGCGGCCCAACGCCGCCTCTCTCCAAGATGTCGCGTACTCATTAGAACTTCACGGTCAGGCCGGCGTAAAAGTTGCGGCCCATGCCGGGCACCTGGCGAACGCTCGCAAGTCCCGCATTGCGCCCGAAAAGGACAGCGTTGTACGAATAGTTCGATAGGTCGAATCCGCCAAGCGGCAGCGAATAGAGCGCGTTCGTGAGGTTGTCGACGCCGAGGTCGATTCTCATGTTGCTCCACTCATAGGCGGCGCGCAGATTGAGCAGCGCGTATGCGGGCGTCGTGAACTCGCCTTTGTTGGCGGACACATGGTCCTTGGGTGCGACAAGCTGCGTTTCGGCGGCCATGCTTAATCCGCCAATCTGGTGTTCGAGCGCAATGCGCGCATTGGCCGGCATCAGGTTCCATAGGCCGTCGCCCTTCTTGATTAAGAAGGACGCGACGGAACAGAAGCCGTTGCCGGGCAGACAGAACTGTGGATTGCCGATGTCGAGATTGCGTCCATAGACAAAACTGACGACGCCGACCGCCTGGAGCCTCCCGTATTCCGGCGACTCATGCAGCTTCACTCTGCCCGTGCCGTCAACTCCGTAGAGCTCCGCCTTGAAATTGCGGAACTGCAGGATCTGGAAAATATAGGAGTTCGCCACGGGGAATGAATTGAAGGTCCCGCCGGTTCTGGCCCCGTCGATGAAGTTCTCGACATAGGTGTAGAAGGGCGAAATCCGCGCCTCCCAATTGTTGGCGCCCGACATGTCGCGCCAGGCGGCGGTGAGCGCGACATTGTGGGCGACTTCCGGCTTCAGATTGAGGTTGCCGGTGTAGCCGTTGCCGTCGCCGAACCAGTTGAACATCGCTGTAAAGGGACTGAACACCGGCCAAGCGTAGCGCTCATAGAGGTTGGGCGAGCGCGTCTTTCGTGAATAGCCGAATTCGTAAAGGTTGCCGGGGTCAGGTTCGTAACGCGCCAGAGCCGTCATGTCGAAGTTGACATCGGTCCGGGCGCGGTTTTGTGCGTTGAACAGATTGACCGCAATGACGTTTGGATTGGCAAATGCGAAAGGCGTGTAGCTGCGGCCGGGACCGGTATCCATCCAAACAACGTCATTGCGCACGCCAATGAGGCTCGACCATTGCGGAGTCCAGCGACGCTCCCACTCCGCATAGGTTCCAACGCGATTGCGTTGACCCCCGTTAATGTTGATCTGAGCAAACGGCCGCGTCATAGCGCTTATAGGAGGGAAGCCGGTGAGATCGGATGGCCAGTAGTCCTGTAGCCGAAAACCGTGGAACTCATTGCCGATGCGGAAGAGATCCTGCTCACTATAAGGAATTTCGGTCTTGACCGAGTAGCCGAAATCACGCCCAAGCGCGATCATGGGGTGGTTTAAATAGAAGCGGTCTTCCAGGAATCCCATTTTATGGAAGACCTGATGCCAATAGGCGCGCGCCTCGACTATGCCCCAGGAATAGGCGCCTTTGTAGTTCGCATCCAGCGTATAGGAGCGATTGCGAATCATATCCATCCGCTGGTTCGGAAAGCCCTGATAGGGGATGTTTTGATAGGCGCCGCGGAACGTGAAGAGGTGCCCCTCGTTCTGGTAGCCGAGCGTGGCGGCGTGGTTCTCGGAGATGAAGCTCGTGGAGAGAACTTTGTCGCCATTGCCGCCGGCGTGATAGTCAGTCGCCCGCTGCCACGAGCCGTTGTAGAGAAGGCTCCAATGGTCATTGGCCATGTTGATGTTCGCGGAAACGCCGACGCCGTTGTTGTTGCCGCGGAAGAACGCTGAAACCGATCCTGTCGCCAGCACCTCGCCATTCGGGCCAAAACGCAACGTGCCTGGAACCGGCAGCGGCAGATAAGGAACAGGCCCGTAGGGGCTCGCCGCGACAATCGGCGACACCGGCGCGCCGGCCGGGCCGACTGCCGGAGGAGGTGGGCTCACGAACACCGGCGATATGGGGGCGACCAGAATCGACCCGCCGATCGAATCGCCGCCCTTGCTCACCGGCGACACCGCGGTGACGACTTCGACCCGTCCGATCGTGTTGGGGTCGGTGTAGCTCAAGGGCGAATTCATGTGATTGGCGCAGGTGGACGTCGTCTGAACGCCGCCAACCACAATTTTCAGGCGATCGTCGGCGAGGCCGCGGATCGCGGGAAGACCCGAAACGCCGCCGCCGGTCTGAACGCTGACGCCGGGTTGGCGTTCGAGAAGTTTCGCCGTATCAGATACGTCCGGCTTCTGCTCGACGATCTCCTGTTGCGAAACCACGGCGGCGTCGCCCGCCTGTTCCAAAGGCGCGGTCGCTGGCGCGGCGCGCTGCGCGCCGACGACGATTTGGGGAAGAGAGACTTGCGCATTCGCGGTTGCGAGGGACGCGAGAATCAGCGCGCAGGCGCTAGCGCTGCGCAGTAGAGTGGTAGGGGGCATAGAAGTAGATCTCCTGACCCGCAGGCGCGGGTTGAAACAGTGCGGGTTCTTGTTTCGTCAGGAGAGAATTGGAGGCGCGCGCGAGCGCATTTCGCCGGGACGGCGCCGTTCGCGAGGTTCGAAAACCCACGCGTCGATATAAACGAGCGCAATCGGCGATGGTTGGACGCGGGAAAGCGGCGGTTTTTCGGAAATGAGCGGCGGGGTCGCAATCTGGCAGGCCCCGCAATGGGAGTGCCATCCGAGCGCCGACGCGCGGCTCGGAGCCGTTTCGTCTGAGACCGAGTGGCTTGCGACACAGAGCTCCTGCGTCGCCGCTAAAGCTGCATGCGGCGCGACATAAGCCTGAATCAAGGCCGACAGGACGAAGACCGTCACGGCAAAAAAGGCGCGAAGCCGATTCTTCCTTGCGTCCTTCCGTGCTGTCTTTATTGCCGCCAAAGTTGATATCCCGCCGTAGATAATCTTTGGCGTAACTTAACCCCTTACGCTTTTCACCATTTCCCCCCGATCGGGAGGGAGATAGGAAGCTATCGCGTAAATTCTTGTCCTTGTTGCAGTTGCGCAACACAGAGGCTAAGGTGCGATGAATTGGCGCCTTCGAATTTTTTCATATTCTTCTAAGGCTCCAGGGCAGTTCGACGTTTCGCCGCGCGGCAAGCGCCATCACAAAGACCGGCTTTGCGAAGGTGTGGCGGGAGGTCGCACCGGGGATGTCCCGCTTGATGTTGAAAAGCGGAAATCGGCGTTGCTGGCCTGAATGCTATGCGGCTTTCGCGGTTTGAGCAAGATGCTCGTTCGATGGGACGGCGTTCGCCATGCGCTTTGCGAGCGCC
>VGDT01000030.1 GCA_016869595.1 Alphaproteobacteria bacterium | reverse complement strand
TCGGCGGCCGGGTTAATCAGCGCCACCAGATCGCCGAGCGGCGGATAAAAATAGGCGTTGTCGCCTGGATGGTTGCGGACGGCTTTGATCAGAGAGTCTTTCAAAGCCGTGGCCAGCATGTTGCCGCCGAGGCTGTGGCCTATCACGATCATCTTATTTGGATTGGCGCGCTGCTCGGCCTTCGTGCCCGGCTGTTTATTAAGGACCTGCTCGACTTTCCTGAGCGCCATGAGGGCGTGCGGCGCGATATATTCGCTGACCGGTTTGCGGTCGAACAAGGTCAGCGTCGCCACGCCAGAAGCGAGCGTATCTCCCCAGGAATTGATCCAGTTCTTCCAGCACAGAGGCTTGTCGCTCGGCAGAACGCCATTTGAACAAGTCGAAGCGTCGCCATCTAAGAACGCGCCGACAGTATTTCCGAGGACGATAAAGGGAAGATGGAGGCTCTTCTCGTTCAGACGTGCGCCTCGCCATCCGATGTAAACCGCCGTTACCTCGCGCCCGCAATGTTCGCGCTCGCCAGCGTTGCAGCGATCGCGAAGGAATCGCGCGACATGCGCCGCATAAGCGCGAAGATCGGTGACATTGCCGTTTCCGATTGATGCGTCGTTTCGCCAGCCATGAATGAAAGCGATGACATAATTGCTGTGATTGACGACATTCCCAAATTCATCTGTGTGGGCGCCTCTTTGAACCGATCTAAGATGTGCGCCTAAAGCCTCAAGCTGCGTGATCGGCTTCCATTGACTGCGGTCGATATAGCTCACGCGATCCGTCAATTCGCTCATTGTGAACAGCTGATGAGCGTCCTTGTTCAGCTCGTAAGGCTCTCCATCTTCCTTGAATTCCAGAAAAGCCAGCGTGTAGCTCAGCGGCGAACGATTATTGTCATCGGCGCCAGAATAAGGGATTTCGTGACGCTGTATCGCGCATTGAAATCGCTTGTCCCAATGACCAGCGTCGTCTTCTTCCGCCGCAACGTTTTCGTCGTTGCCGTAGACAGCAAGAATGTTCCATGCGGGGGAGCTATAGTTTCCCCGTTCGTCGACCTGCATGTTGCAATCGGCCGACGCGGGATCAAGAACGCGATAGGCTTTATCCTTTGGCGTGGACACGGCCCAAGCGGTTAAAAGGACCGCTAGAAAGGCCAGGAGCAAAAGGCGCACGATATTTATTAAGGTGCGCCAGATGAAGCGAGCTCCCCGGCGTAGACCAGCCAGGATCTTAGAGAAAAGCGAACGCAACGAGGCGGTTGTCGGTGCAAAACGGGCGCTCATTGAAAGCCCCCTTATGGTCACGTGACTGCAATCGCTTAAACAATATATGCTTTTGCGACGCCGCAAATTTTGGCCCACTCGGCAAGCTAGGACGAAGCATGGCTGACACATATGATCTTATCGTCATTGGCGGCGGGCCCGGCGGCTATGTCGCCGCGATCCGCGCCGCGCAATTGGGGCTGAAGACCGCCGTCGTCGAGCGCGAACATCTCGGCGGCATTTGTTTGAACTGGGGCTGCATCCCGACGAAGGCGCTGCTGCGTTCAGCCGAGGTCTATCGCCTCGCCAAGGAAGGCGAGAAGTTTGGCGTTTCCGAAGGCGCCTTGAGCGCCGACGTCGCGCGCATCGTCGCGCATTCGCGCGAAGCGGCGACGCGGCTCAATGGCGGCGTCGCCTTTCTTCTCAAGAAGAACAAGGTCGACGTGATTTGGGGCGAGGCGACGATCGCAGCAAAGGGCGAGGTCCGGGTCGGCGCGCCGACGAAGCCGCCGATGCTGCCGCAATTGCCGGCGCCGAAAACAACGCTCGGCGAAGGAGTCTATAATGCGAAACACATTATCATCGCGACGGGCGCGCGCCCACGCGTTCTGCCGGGCCTTGAGCCTGATGGACGACTCGTCTGGACTTATTTCGAGGCGATGAAGCCGGAGCGATTTCCGAAGTCGCTCCTCATCGTCGGCGCTGGCGCGATCGGCGTCGAATTCGCGTCGTTCTATCGGGCGTTTGGCGTCGAGGTCATTCTCGTCGAAGCGCTGCCGCATATTCTCCCGAGCGAAGACGAAGAGATCGCGGCGCTGGCGCATCGATCGTTCAAGAAGCAGGGAATCGACATTCGCGTCGCGACGACAGTCACAGGCGTCGAGAAAAAGGCCGACGGCATCCTCGTCACGCTGAAAGGCGCGGACGGCGAGACTCAGACGCTCGAAGTCGAACGCGCGCTTTCGGCGATCGGCGTCGTCGCCAATGTGGAAAATCTCGGGCTAGAGGCGCTCGGCGTCGCCCTCGAGCGCGGCGTCATCAAGATCGACGGCTTGGGGCGCACCAGTGTCGAAGGAATTTACGCGATCGGCGACGTCGCCGGCGGTCCGATGCTCGCGCATAAAGCGGAGCATGAGGGCGTGTCCTGCGTCGAGGCGATCGCCGGATTGAACGCCCATGCGCTCGATAGATCGCGCGTGCCGGGTTGCACCTATTGTCATCCGCAGGTCGCGTCGGTCGGACTGACCGAGGCGAAGGCGAAAGAGCAGAAGATCGACGTCAAGATCGGCCGCTTTCCCTATCTCGCCAATGGCAAGGCGATTGCTCTTGGCGAGCTCGAAGGCCTCGTGAAGACGATCTTCGACGCGAAGAGCGGGCGACTGCTTGGCGCGCATATTTTTGGGGTCGAAGCGACTGAACTGATTCAGGGCTTCGTCATCGCGATGAATCTCGAGACGACCGAAGAAGAGCTGATCCGCACGATCTTCCCGCATCCGACGCTGTCGGAAACGATGCATGAGAGCGTGCTTGCCGCCTTCGGCCGGGCGATACATGTTTGAGGCGAACTTGCGCGGATGTCATCCCCGACGCGCGCTTATGTGCGTCGGGGATGACGCGTCAGAGCAACGGACGGCTCTAGGGAAAGCGCACGTGAGTCGCGCAAGAGGAGCGCCTCAGCTCTGCAGCACATAGGTTCCCGGCGCGTCGCAGAGCGCTTGGCCCATTACGGGCGGCGCAACCGGCGAGCCAGAATGGGCGGCGAGCCAGGCGCTCCATTCCGGCCACCACGATCCTTCCTTGACTGAAGCGATTTTCATCCACTCTTCGGGATCGGCGTAATGTTCGCCATCCACTCTGCTTGTGAAGCGGTAGCCGCCGCGCTTCTTAGCAGGTTCGGAGACGATGCCAACGTTATGGCCGCCGCTCGTCAGCAGGAAGGTGATTTCGACGTCGGCGAGCAAGTGAATCTTGTAGACCGAGCGCCAGGGCGCGACATGATCGCGCTCTGTGCCGACGGCGAAGATCGGCGCGCGTATGTCGTTGAGCGCGACGGCGCCCCCGTTGGCGTGAAGCCGGCCCTCGGCAAGATCATTGTTGAGGAAGAGCATCCGGAGATATTCGGAGTGCATCTTATAGGGCATGCGTGTCGCGTCGGCGTTCCAGGCCATCATGTCCGTCATCGGCTCGCGCTCGCCCATGAGATAGGATTTGAGCGCATAGGACCAGACAAGATCGTTGGAGCGCAGAAGCTGGAACGCGCCGGCCATCTCCTTTGAATCCAGAAAGCCGTGCTCCCACATCAGATCTTCGAGGAAGTCGAGCTGGCTCTCGTTGACGAAGAGCGTCAGTTCTCCCGCCTCGGTGAAATCGGTTTGAGCGGCGAGAAGCGTCAGGCTCTTCAAACGTTCATCATTGTCTCGCGCCATGGCCGCAGCGGCGATCGCGAGCAGCGTCCCGCCCAGGCAATAGCCTGTCGCGTGAATCTTTCGGTCGGGCATGAGGCTGGAGATCACGTCAAGCGCGGCCATGACGCCGAGCCTGCGATAGGCCTCCATGGTGAGATCGCGATCTTTGGCGCCCGGATTGCGCCAAGAGATCATAAACACTGTGAAGCCTTGCTCAGTCAGATACCTAACGAGCGAATTATGCGCCGACAGATCGAGGATGTAATATTTCATGATCCAGGCCGGCGTGATGAGCACCGGCTCGGGCCGCACCTTTTCCGTCGACGGCGCATATTGGATGAGCTCGATTAAGCGATTTCGATAGATCACTTTCCCTGGCGTTATCGCGACATTCTTGCCAGGGACGAAGGCTTCGACGCCCACAGGCCGCTTGCCGCCAGCGCGGCGCTCCATGTCTTCGAGAAAATTCTGCAGGCCGTAGACGAGATTGACGCCGCCGGTCTCCAGCGTTCGTTGCAACGCCTCAGGATTGGTCAGCAGAAAGTTCGACGGCGAGAACATGTCGAGCAATTGCCGCGAGGAGAACTCAACCGCATTCTCATGCTGCTTGGTGACGCCGCCGATGCCCGTCGTGGCGTTGTGCCACCACTGCTGATTGAGCAGAAAGGCTTGGTAGAGCAGGGCGTAGGGCCATCGCCGCCATGCTTCGCCGGAAAATCTCTTGTCCTGCGGCAGCGGCTCGATGCAGGGCGCGGCGTTCGGCTGCAAAGAGCAGCGCCAGGCGTAATTGGCGAAGCGCCAAGTTTTGCGCATCGCCTTTTCGGCGAGCAGCATCTGTTTTCCGGGCGACGATGCAAGATGCACAGCCCAGTCCCAATAGGCGCCCGCCATTGAAGCGGGTGAAAGGCCGCCGGTCAGATGGGCGACGCTCGCGTGAAGCGAGCGGTCGATCACGTCGCTTAGCGCGGCGGAGCCGTAGGAATCGCTGTCGGTGGCGCGTTCCACGGCAAGAAAGGCGCTCGGCCAAGCCTCGACGAAGGCTTTCGACGCCAGCGGCGGAAAGCTATGGATAGCGCTGGATTTGAGCGGAGCTGAGGATGTCTGCTCTGCGCGCGGCTGGTTGGATTGCGCAATATTGGCGTGGGTCGTCATCAGCTTCCTTTAAGCCGGGCGTTCGATGGATTCTGATCATATTTAGGATAATGCTGCACTGCAAACATAGCAGAGGCTTTCGCCGGCTTGGCCGGGAAGCCAAGCGCTATCATTTCCTTGTGAAGGAATCCCGACTGGTTAGGAGATCGTTGTGAGAGCCATCGGAGCCATCGCCGCCGCCTTATTGACGCTTGTTTCGAGCGCCGCGCTCGCCGCTCTCAAGCCAGGCGACGTCGCGCCGGACTTCACTCTTTGGGCGGCGCAAGGCGGCAAGGATTTCTCCTTCTCGCTTAGCCAGGCGCTCAAAAAAGGTCCGGTCGTTCTCTATTTCTATCCGAAGTCGTTCACGAGCGTCTGCACCGTCGAGGCGCATGAATTCGCCGAAGCCATGGAGCAGTTCGCAGCCATGGGCGCGAGCGTCATCGGCGTATCGAGCGACAAGATCGCCACGCAGCGCGAATTCTCATCGACAGAGTGCAGGGATAAATTTCCCGTCGGCGCCGATCCCGACTTCAAGGTCATCAACGCCTATGACGCGGCCTTCAAGGTTCCGGTCGCCGGCGCGATGTTCGCCAACCGCATCTCTTATGTCATCGCGCCAGACGGCAAGATTCTTTCGGTCGTCGAGGATTCCGGCGCGACGAAGCATATTCAGAATGCGCTCGCCGTCGTGAAGCAGTGGCGCGACGCGCAAGCGAAGTGAGTTGCGCGTCTAATCACCGTCGTGCAATGAGCCAGCGCAGCAGAACGATCTGCGCCAGCAGCGCGGCGAAATGCGTGTTCCAGGCGACGAACACTGCGCAGGGCTCGTTTTCGTCGCCGCAGCCGAAGCTCTTTTCGAGCGGAGGATTGAGGAGCCATCCGGTCGGCGCTCCAAGCGGAAATGAGACCGCGCGCATCGCTTGGCGCGTGAAGCGTCCTGTGGCGTGCAAGCGCTCCGACAGATCGTAATCGTCGTAGGCTGTGACATAGATCGCGAGAACGGCGATCGAGAGAGCGACAGTCGCTATCGCATAGGCGAGCCATGCGCCGCGCAGAAAACGCCATCGCCCGTCTTGCGGCGGTCCGTCGCTCACCCTCTCTTCGGGCGAATGCGGATGATCACGTCGCAGCCGACGACTTCCATCCCTTCCGGCGGCGCCGGCAGTCGCGCAAACTCGACTGAGCCATCGGCCGCGTCGAACATGCGGCCCGTCGCCTCATCCATGAAATGATGATGCGGCGAGGTGCGCGTATGGAAGTAGGTGCGGGGTCCCTGCACGGCGATTTCGCGCAACAGACCCGCTTCGGCGAATTGATTGAGCGTGTTGTAGACCGTGGAGAGCGACATTGTCAGACCGGCTTCGCGCGCTTCTGCGTGCAGAGCTTCGGCGCTCACATGCCGGTCGCCGTTGCCGTACAGCAGCCGGCTCAGAGCGAGTCGCTGAACGGTTGGACGCAGACCCGCGCCGCGCAGCCGCGCTTTGAGGTCCGAGACCTTCGTCGCGCTCTCTGGGGATTGATCGCGCAGTTTGATCGAACGGTCGAAACTGGTAGTCGAAGGTTGATGAGTCATTCTTCGCGACAGGCGAGCATCACTCGCTCCCTATTCCTGTAATAGCTTTTTTCAGTAGAAGGCAGCGCCATGCCCCTGTCAAACGAAATGGCGGAAGGTGTAATATTTCCAAAGAAGCAGCAAAGGATTGGCTCATGACAAGGCGCCTTGCGCCAATACTTAGCGCGCCGATCGCTCGGCGCCGAATTCTTAGCGCTTCTGCCTGCGCGCTCAGCGTCGTTTTGCTTGCCAAGGTTCGCGCCAAAGCCGATACGTTCGAGGCGTTTTTGCAGGGGCTGTGGCCTTCGGCTCAAGCGGCGGGCGTCTCGCGCGAGACTTTCGACGCCGCGATAGCGGGGCTTGAGCCGGACCCTTCGGTTCTCGCAAAGCCCCGCGCCCAGGCTGAATTCATCGTCTCGATCCCCGCCTATCTCGCCGGGGCTGTGACGAATAGTCGCGTCGCTCGAGGCCGCGCTGTCGCCGCCGAGCTGGCGGGACCGCTCGGCCGCGCCCAGGCGCGGCGCGGCGTTCCGGGCGAGATCATCGTCGCCATTCTGGGCGTCGAAAGCAATTTCGGAACGGCGGCCGGCGGCGCCGACGCGCTGCGCGTGCTGGCGACGCTCGCCTGGCAGGGCCATCGCGCCGAGACCTTCGTCGAGGAATTCGTCGCTGCGCTGGTGATGCTCGAAAAGGGCTATGCGACGCGCGCGCAATTGCGCGGCTCTTGGGCAGGCGCGATGGGGCAGCCGCAATTTATGCCCTCCGCCTATCTCAAATATGCGGAAAGCGACGAGAACGGCGGCGCGCCGGACATCTGGCGCTCGCGCGCCGACGCCGTCGCCTCGATCGCCAACTTCCTGGCGAAATCCGGATGGGTCGCTGGGTTGCCGGCCGTCGTCGAAGTTCGGCTGCCCGAGGGTTTCGACTATGCGGCGTTTGATCTCGACTTCGCCCGCTGGCGGCAGCTCGGCGTCACGCGCGCCGATGGCGGCGCGCTTCCGGCGGCCGGCGCCGCCAGCCTTTATCTGCCGGCGGGCGCAAACGGCCCGGCCTTTCTCATCACCGACAATTTCGAAGTCATCCGCCAATACAACACGTCCGACGCCTATGCGATGTCCGTCGCGCTGCTCGCCGACCGCATCGCCGGACGCGACATTCCGCTTAAGCCCTGGCCGAAGGTCGCGCCGCTGTCGACCGCGGACGTCAAGGCGATGCAGCAACTCTTGACCGAGCGCGGCTTCTATCGCGGAACATTCGACGGCAAGCTCGGCCGCGCAAGCCGCAACGCCATCCATGCCTTTCAATTGAGCGAAGGCATACAGCCGGCCGACGGCTTTGCGACGAAAGAAGTTCTGGCGCGGCTGCGCGGCCGATAGCTGTTCGATTCAGATGTCGAGATCGCGATAGACCGAAACTTCCCTTTCGCGCGCGATTCGCGCCGCGTCGCCGGCGCGAATCCCGCGCCAGAGGTCGAACGCCATGACCAGCGTCGTGAACAGTGCGGATATTTTCCCGACGATGAAGCTGAAGGGAAAGATCAGCCGATCCGGCGGAATGATGAATTGCGCGCCGAGAAAGATCACAGCGGCATTGATAAAATAGGCCGGACGAAACAGCGATTTTTCTTCCCAGGCGCTCTGCGCATAGCTGCGCGAGTTCTTCTTCACCGCGCGGTTATAGGCGGGATTTGTAAACATGCCCCAGAGTCGCCGTTTGGGCGGAAGCGCATTCGGTCCCGCGAGCAGCGCGCGATAGCTCTGACGCACGGAGGAATGCGCGAGCAGGGCGAGAAGGACATTGGCCAGCGCAAAGGCGAATTTGAGCGTGAGCAAGGAGAAGGACAGTTGCGCGGCGAGGTCGACGAAAAAGAGATGCGTAAACGCATTAAGCGCGAAGGCGGAGCGATGAAAGCTCGCGCGGTTTATGTCTTGTGCTTTCTCGTCGATGAAAGCCGCGCCTTTCCTGGTCTCGGCAAGCTCCTTCAGCGTCAGACGATCATAGTCGTCGGTCTTGAACCGTCTTGCGATCTCGTCGATCGTCTCGTTCGGCGAGCCGCGCTTGATCTTGAAGGTCGCCTTGTTGAGGAAAGTTGAGACGCGCGTAAAGAGGCCGCGCGCCGTGGCGTAACGCGACGTGAGCGAACTGAGAAAATCGGTCTCTCCCGCCATCGCGCACCTCAGCTGATTCTCTCGCTGCCACATTGTTATAGCCGCAACGCGCCCGGGCGCCGACCCTTGCCGCAGGTTGATCCCCTTTGGCCTCTTGCCATATTAGGCTTGTCCCGATCCTCGCGCCTCCGCTTGCTGGAGCCGCCCATATTGTGGTTCCCCGCCATGCTCAGCGCCCATTCGACATTCCATTCGATCGCCGAAACCGTTGCGCCCGCTCAAGCAGGCGAACGGTTGCCGGAATGGAATCTCGCCGATCTCTATCCTGGACCCAATTCTCCGCAGGTCGCCGCCGATCTTGCCAAGGCGGCGCAAGATGTCGCGCAATTCGGCAAGGACTATCGCGGCCGGCTTCAGTCGCTTGCGGAAGGCGCAAACGCCAGCGCTGAGCTTGGCGAAGCGGTTAAGCGATATGAGGCGCTGCAGGACTTGCTCGGCCGGCTCATGTCCTTCGCCGGCCTGCTCTATAGCGGCGACACGACCGATTCCGCGCGAGCCAAATTCTACGGCGACGTGCAGGAGAAAGTCACCAACGCCTCGGCTCAGCTACTTTTCTTTCAGCTGGAACTCAATCGGCTGGACGACGCTACCCTGATGGCCGCGGCCAGCAAGGAACCGCTCGCGCGTTGGAAGCCGTGGCTCGAAGACATCCGCAAGGAAAAGCCGTACGAACTCGAGGATAAGCTCGAAGAGCTGTTCCACGAGAAATACATTTCTGGCGCGGCCGCCTGGAACCGCCTTTTCGACGAAACCATCGCTTCGCTGCGCTTCAAAGTCGGGGACGAAGAGCTTGCGATCGAGCCCGTTCTCAATCTCATGCAGGATCCGCGCGAAGAGACGCGTCGCGAAGCGGCGCAGGCGATCGGCGCGACGCTGAAAAACAATCTGCGCACCTTCTCGCTCATCACCAATACTTTGGCGAAGGACAAGGAAATCTCGGATCGCTGGCGTGGATTCCAGGACGTCGCCGATTCACGCCATCTCTCCAATCGCGTCGAACGAGAGGTCGTCGAAGCGCTCGCACAGGCGGTGGAGACCGCGCATCCGCGCTTGTCGCATCGCTATTACAAGCTCAAGGCGAAATGGTTCGGCAAGGACGCGCTCGACTATTGGGATCGCAGCGCGCCGCTGCCGGCGACGCCCGCCAAGCGCTATTCCTGGCCCGAGGCGCGCGACATCGTGCTCGAGGCCTACAATGGATTCGCGCCGCGCATGGCGGAGATCGCCGGGCGTTTCTTTGACAAAAACTGGATCGACGCGCCGGTGCGCCCCGGCAAGGCGCCGGGCGCCTTCTCGCATCCCACGGTGCCTTCCGCGCATCCCTATGTGCTGCTGAATTTTCAGGGAAAGACGCGCGACGTGATGACGCTGGCGCATGAACTCGGCCATGGCGTGCATCAGGTGCTTGCGGCCGGGCAGGGGGCCTTGATGGCCCCGACGCCGCTGACTCTCGCAGAAACCGCGTCAGTCTTCGGCGAAATGCTCACCTTTCGCGCGCTCATCGCGCAAGCGTCTGACAAGGCGCAAAAGCGTGCGATGCTGGCCTCAAAAGTTGAGGACATGCTCAACACCGTCGTGCGGCAGATGGCGTTCTACGCCTTTGAGCGAAAGGTGCATAACGCGCGCCGTGAAGGCGAGCTGACAGTAGATCAGATCTGTGAATTATGGATGAGCGTGCAAGGCGAAAGCCTAGGGCCTTCCATCCGCCTGGGTCCGGGATATGAGACCTTTTGGGCATATATCCCGCATTTCATCCATTCGCCGTTCTACGTCTATGCCTACGCATTCGGCGATTGCCTGGTGAATTCGCTGTATGGCGTTTATCAGAAGGCGCATGAAGGATTCGCCGAGCGCTATTTCGCCTTGCTTGAAGCAGGCGGCGCTAAGCCATACGACGAATTGCTCAAGCCGTTCGGGCTCGATGCGCGAGACCCCGCTTTCTGGAACATCGGCCTCGAAATGATCGAAGGATTGATTGCGGAGCTGGAGGCGATGGAGGCGTAGTTTTTTTCGCGTTCTTCAACATCGCGATCAGCTACGCCATCAAAACAAAACGCCGGCCTGAGGCCGGCGTTTCCTTTTTGCAGTCGGCGCTTATTGAAGGCCGACGCGAATCGAGAATTTGGAATTGTCGCATTTGACATCGCCATTCAGCACGCGTCCGCTGGCGGTGGCGGCGGGTTTGCCGGTCCAAACGCAATTTTTCTTATCGTCGGTGCGATCGACGAGCTTGATCGTATACACCTCGCCTTCAGCCGTCCCATCGAGCTTGTAATCGAGCGTCTTGCCGCTATCGAACTGCATATTGGCGGATCCCGAAAGCTTGCCGCCGTCGTTATTGAGAGTCCAGGTCCCCGACGCGCTCTTGATGCCGACGGCGTTGGTTTCGGTTGCGTTCCACTTCGTGGTCTCGGCGGCGGCGGCGACGCACATCGCCAAACCGATCGCGGTCGTCGTCAAAGCAATCTTGATCATTCTTGATGCTCCCACAGTTAACGATGGGCGGCATTATCCGCCGCAGCGCCGACTGAGGCTCGTGAATGCGGCCAATCCAGCCCTTCGGCTTCTCGCGTTCAAAGCGCGAGAAGGGTGACAACGCGTGAAACGCTGCGCAATGTCAAATAAATTCGATTAAGCCGGCGTCAATTATTTAGAGAAAGGCAAGCGCCACATGGCGGAAGAAGACTGGCGTCGCGTTGACGACTATATTGCTGCGGCGCTGATCTCAAAGGACGAGGCGCAGGAAGAAACGCTCGCCGCAAATGCGCGCGAAAATCTTCCGGCGATCGATGTATCGCCGCCGCAAGGCAAATTGCTGCATCTGCTCGCAAGCGCCATTGGCGCCAAGCGCATTCTCGAAATCGGCACGCTTGGCGGCTATTCGACGATCTGGCTGGCGCGGGCGGTGGGCGAAAGCGGCAAGGTCGTCACCTTCGAAGTCGATCCGCGGCACGCTGAGGTTGCGCGCGCCAATATTGCGCGCGAAGGCATGAGCGAGCGCGTCGATCTGCGTGTCGGGCCCGCGCTCGAAATGTTGCCGCTGCTTGAATCAGAGCGGGCGGGGCGCTTCGATCTCGCCTTCATCGACGCCGACAAGCCCAACAACGCCGCCTATTTCGCTTATGCGCTGAAGCTGTCGCGGCCCGGCGCGCTCATCGTCGTCGACAATGTCGTGCGAGAGGGCGCGGTCGCCGACTTTGCCAAGACCGACGGCGGCGCGCTTGGGGCGCGCGCGTTGTTCGAAATGGTCGCCGCCGAACGGCGGGTCGAGGCGACGGCGGTGCAAACCGTCGGCGCCAAGGGTTGGGACGGCTTTTTGATCGCGCGCGTCAAATAACCCGTCTCGGGGCTTCAGGCGCTGTCGAACGCCCCTTTGGCGCTGCGCCGCTTGCGGGGCAAAGGCGCGCCATCGGCGCCGAACAGGGCGGCCTCGACCTGATTGCCGCTGTCGTCATAACGCCAGGAGATGCGCGCCGCGCCAAGGTCCTTGCGGACGATCGGTTTCCCTTCGGCGTTGAAATAGGCCTCTTCTACCTTATTGCCGTTGGCGTCATAGAAGCGCGCCACCCGGGCAGCGCCCAGGCTCTTGCGCTTCATGGGTCGCCCGTCGTGGTCGAAATAGGTCTCGACGACTTCTACCCGCCCGCGGCTCGGCGCAGGGTCGGCGATCGCTTCGGGCGCAATGCGGATGCCCCCTTCGCTTACGGCGGCGAGCTTCCCCTTATGGGAGCAGCGCCGCTCTCCTGATGCGGCGCGGCGCGTCCTCTTAGCGAGGCGGGGCGCCAAATGAGTTTTCTGTTCCATGGTCCCAAGTCGCTGGCGGTCCGATGGCTCGTCGCAGCCGCCAGTCTGAGGACTGAACGGCGCGTGCTCGCTTTACGACGCACGCTGACAAACGACGGATACGCTGATCTGAACCTCCCGGCGTCGGCTTGCCGACGTCTCGGGGCGTGACGCCGCAATTGCGGCAAAGCGTCAGATCAGGACGGGAGGCGCGCGGGAGCCGAGCGGCGGGGTCGCCGCTTCAGGACTTAGGGATTCATCGTCAAAGGCGAGGTTGATCGTCGCATAGGACGCCGACGGAGGCGTTTCGCCAACGAAGGCCGAGGCCGCCGTCGCCCCGCCAAGGCCGGCGCAATGCACGACGCAGCAGACGTCGCCGTGCCGCGCCGGGCGCGCCGGGGTCGCGGGATCGCCGGAGAGCGGTCCAGAAGCCTTGCTAAAGCAGATCGCGTTGGCGAAGAGGCCCGAAGTGCGCCCGCTGAACGAGACGCCAATTGCGAAGCCTTGCAAAACAAGCAGATAGGCGACGAGCAGGGTGACTGCCGTCGATCCGCACTGCCATGTCTTGACTTCGCCGCGCGCGCCCATAGTCAGTCAAAGCTATGCACTGATCCTGTTAAGGTCAATGGCGGCGCGCTGTCACGGGCTCCACGGCCGCGCTTCTTCGGGGGCGCGCTCGAGCGTCTTTTGCGCCTCGATAGTCTCATACAACGCGCGAAGGGCTTCCTTCACGCCGGCTCCGCTCGCCGACGAAATGAGCATGGGCCCCGTTTGGCGTCCACTCTCAGGCCCGGCCGACGAGACCGCCCGCTTCAACCGTTCCCGCTGCTTTTTAAGGTGATCCGCATCAACGGCATCGATCTTCGAAAGCGCAACGATTTCAGGTTTTTCGGAAAGACCAGCGCCATAAGCGGCGAGTTCGCCTCGGACGATCTTGTAATCCTTGCCGGCGTGTTCGCCGGTCGCGTCGATGAGATGCAGCAGCGCCCGGCAGCGCTCGATATGGCCCAGAAAGCGGTCGCCTAGGCCGTGGCCCTCATGCGCGCCCTCAATCAGACCGGGGATGTCGGCAAGCACGAATTCCCTGTCGTCGCTGCGCACAACGCCCAGTCCGGGATGAAGCGTCGTGAAGGGATAGTCGGCGATCTTGGGCTTCGCCGCACTCACCGTGGCGAGGAATGTCGACTTGCCGGCGTTCGGCAGGCCGATCAGCCCGGCGTCGGCGATGAGCTTCAGCCGCAATACGATGGTGCGCTCTTCGCCCGGCTGGCCCGGATTGGCGCGCCGGGGAGCGCGATTGGTCGATGTCGTGAAATGGGCGTTGCCGAAGCCGCCGTTGCCGCCTTTGCAAATGACGACGCGCTGGCCGACTTCCGTCAGATCGGCGATGAGCGTCTCCTCGTCCTCTTCGAAAATCTGCGTGCCGACCGGCGCTTTCAGCACGGCGTCGGCGCCGCGTCCGCCGGCGCGGTTCTTGCCCATGCCGTGTCCGCCGGTCTTAGCCTTGAAATGCTGCTGATAGCGATAATCGATCAGCGTGTTCAGCCCCTCGACGCATTCGGCGACGACGTCGCCGCCGCGTCCGCCGTCGCCGCCGTCCGGGCCGCCGAATTCAATGAATTTCTCACGGCGGAAGGAAACGCATCCGGCGCCGCCGTCGCCGGAGCGCACATAAACGCGCGCTTGATCGAGGAATTTCATAGTCCGCTCATGACGAGGAAAAGCGCGGTCGGCGCGCGCCGAATAGCGTATGGGCTTCGCCGCGTTTCAATTCGAACAGCTCCACTTCCACTTCGCCGCCGCGCGCCGGCGCCGGCAGCGCGCCGCGCCCGATATGTCGAAAGCCGAGTTTTTCATGGACGTGCAATGAAGACGGATTGTCCGGCCGCGCGGAGGAGACGATCCGGTCCAGCGACGTGATTCCGAAGGCGAGGTCGATCAGCGCCCGCGCCGCTTCGGTCGTATAACCATGCCCCCAATGAGGCTTGCCGAGCCAAAAGCCCAGCGTCGCCGCGCCGCGACGGTCGGCCCCGTGCAGGCTCACGAGGCCAATGGGCTCGTTCGGACTATTCTTCGGGGTGACGACGAGATGGAGACCGCCGCCGGCGGCGTTCTCCTCGCGCGCCGATTTGATGAAGGCGTCGGCGTCGTGCGGCTCATAGGGGTGGGGGATGCTCGCGGTCATCAGCGCGACGTCTGGATCGGCGACATGCCGGCGAATCTCGTCGGCGTCCGCCGCGCGCGGCCAGCGAAGCCACAATCGCTCGGTTTCGAGCCGGAAAACATCGTCGTGCGTGATTTCGGGAAACATTCAATGCTCCAAGCGATATTCGGAAATTTTGGCCTAAAGCCGTTAAGGAGAGCGTTCTCCTATCGGCCCGTTACGGCTTTTCCGGACATCTCGCCTGGAACGTTTCCCGCCTGGATCGCCAGAAGCGGGTCGAGACGACCGTAATCCGCCGGTTGGTCGGCGGAGGGTCGTCCCTACCGCCTTACTCTGCGGCCGGCGTCGGCGTTACCGATACGCTAGAACGTCCGCCGCTGGATTTAAATTCGACAACGCCCTCGACCAGCGCAAAAAGCGTGTGGTCCTTGCCCATGCCGACATTGCGGCCTGGATGCCATTTGGTGCCGCGCTGGCGCACGATGATATTGCCGCCGACGACGGATTCCCCGCCGAATTTCTTGACGCCGAGGCGCCGGCCGTCCGAATCGCGGCCGTTGCGCGACGAGCCGCCTGCCTTCTTGTGAGCCATGGATTCGCTCCGATTGTCCTGTGCGGCGCTTAGGCCGCTTTGTTCCTGTATCGCGAGAGAGCGGTCAGCTCTCGATCGCTGTGATTCTCACAAGCGTCAGGTCCTGCCGATGACCGCGCTTGCGCTTTGAATTCTGCCGACGGCGCTTCTTGAAGGCGATCGACTTCGCGCTGCGGGTCTGTTCGGCGATCTCGCCCGAAACCTTAGCGCCTGCGATGGTCGGCGCGCCAATCTTGGGGCTGTCGCCGCCAAGCATGAGCACTTCGTCGAAGGTGACCGCGTCGCCCGGCGCGCCGTCGAGCGCCATGACGGTGATCACGTCTCCTGCGGCGACGCTATATTGCTTGCCGCCTGTTTTGATGACTGCGAACATCTTTTTGTCCTGTGTTCGTCCCGGCTCTGGCGTTTCAGCCGGCCGGCTTCTTTGCAGTTGGTTTATTCCGCTTCGGTCGCGCGCCAAGGCGCAAACGAAAAACGCGGCGAAACCGCCGCGCCGAAGCGGCTTTCATCTACCCTTCATATACGGCGACTGTCAATATGCGCGACGATTGGGCAGCAGCTCAGTTTGAATTTCAGCTTTGGGTGAAAACGGAGACTTTTGGCTGGCAGGCGGGATGGGCGCTTCGCGCCAATTTCAAACCTTCGCACGAGGTTCCATCAGAGTCCGACTCGCGCGGCCCTCGAAAGCGCAATTTTGTCGAGATGCCGACGATCAAACGTCACGTGAGCATTGCGTCGCGCAAAAAAACCAATCATGGGGAGCTCAGCAATTGTTCAAAGCTCTCTTATGCTGCTGACAGTTCCAGTTAAAAAGTAGCAGCCGGCAATGAATGCGAACATCGAAAAAAACCCGCAAATCACGGCCGTCCAAAAAGAGAGTTTTAGGAGCCTATTATAATAATTCATGTATCCCCCCGAACGACCAACTACTATATCGACGAGACTTTGGTTCGATTCATACGAAGGAAGCGTATTATTTATTCTGGCTAATTCAGACTCATAGGACGCGCGCACAAAACCGGCAAAATAGAGATGGTTAAGGTATGCGATAAAGGCGCAAAGCAACACTAGGACCTCCCCTAAAACAAAAGATATTCCTGGACGCCAAAAAAGTTCAACCATGTCGTGTCCAAAGAAATATTTCTCACCAAAGAAACCACTAATTGCTGGAATTGCAGCAATTCCCCCAGAATTCAGAAGAAACAGATTAGAGATAATGGTATGAATTATCTCCGAAGCGGAGTGCTCTTCATCCAGCGCCTTCTCATCCAGTCCCCGCATATAAGAAAGCTCTAAAAACTTCGCCTGATAAGAATACCAAGGAAGTTCAGTCTTTTTGTGCGGCAGGTTGTTGTCTGTCATCGATTTTCGATACCATCAATAGCAGCAACCCAGATTCGTGTTCATACAACGCCTTCACTGCATTCGGTCGTGGCGCAGTGCTTTGGTACATAAATTCGTAAGAGCGGCCTAATCGAATTAGTGCGCTTCTGCGACCGGTAAAGCGGTCCGCTTCATGCACTGGAACTGCGGCGACCGAAGCGCTCTCGCCTCTCGAAATTCATGAGTTTCGAAAATTCGAGTGATGCTGCCCCGCCCTTCTTGGCGCGACTGTTGCCATTCGATAGGCGTCGACCGCGAAATTGGCGTTCGCGCCTGCCAGCTCCCGCAAATTCATGATCGGCAAAGCCTTTTCGGCGCGGTGTGGAACGCTCGCCGTCCGCGAGCGTTATCCCGCCGTTGCTGAACCATTTTATGGAGCACCGATATGTACTTACGCCTTGGCTTGCGCCTCTGCGCGCTCTTCTCTCCCTTGCTATTTGTGCTTTTCGTGGCGACGCAATCGCCGGCGGCCGCCGCCGGCGGGGTCGGCGCCAAGTGCGGCGGCATCGCGGGCTTACCCTGCGCCCACGGCCTTTGGTGCGAGATGCGCCCCGGCGCTTGCCACGTCGCCGACGCATTCGGCCATTGCGTGCGCAAGCCCAAATTTTGCCACCTCATTTACAAGCCGGTTTGCGGATGTAACGGCCGCACTTACGGCAATGACTGCGCGCGTCGCGCCGCCATGGTCAATAAAAAACACGATGGCCCATGCAAGAAGCACGAAGGCCCGTGCAAGCCTCGCCGCCACTAGCGGTCAAGTGAAGCCGCGCTCGCAGTTTTGGCGGCGTGCGACGGCGTGGTCCTATTAGGTCATCGCTCAGGCGGAACGCGCCCGGGCAGAGCTACGTCAACGTAATTTTGGGAGGACTTCGATATGACAAAGATGCTTTGGAGATTCATGTTCGCCCTGGCGCTCTCAGCCTTGATTTCAGCGCCTGCCTCGGCGGCCAAGGTCGGCGAGATGTGCGGAGGCATCGCCGGCATTCCATGCGACAAAGGTTTGTGGTGCGACCCAGAGCCGGGCCAATGCCGTGGGGCCGACATCGCCGGCAAGTGCGTCCAGATTCCGGATAAGTGCACGAAAGAGTATCGTCCCGTTTGCGGCTGCGACGACAAGACTTACGGAAATGACTGCACGCGTCAGGCCGCGAAGGTCGGGAAAAAGTCTGACGGCGCCTGTCCGAAACCCTATAGGTAAGCGTCGCTTGGGTGGCGTGACGCAACCGAAAGTCACGTCCTCTCTTCGCCGTTAGTTAAAGCAGCCGCTGGCCTGCATCTGGACGAACCAGACGGCGCATGCCGCCTCGGCGCGGCCGCGGCCATGGCGACGATAACCGCCGCCATAGCCGCCATAGCCGCCGTGACCGCCGTATCCGGGCCCATAACCACCACCGTCACGGTCGTCGTAGCCGCCATAATCCTGGCCATAGCCGCGGCCGCGGAAGCCGCCGTACCCCTCATCATCCCCATAGCCGCCGCCCGGATAGCCGTAGCCGGGTCCGTGGGGACCGCGTTGGTGCTGCCGGACGCAATTATTGTAGTTTTGCGCGATCGCGAGGCAGAGCGGCACATTGGCCGATTTTGCTGAAGGCGAAGCGAACATGGCGGTCGCGCAGACGGCGCCGACAATAGATAAGGTCATGAGGCGCATGGGCGCTTCCTTGATTGCGCCCCCCGGCGCTGATTGCTCTGCGATCTTGACTTAGCGTGGCTTAAACCAAGCTGAACGGCCTCGGCTTAAGCTCGCAAAATCACCAGCCTGCGATGCGCCGACAGGAGGCGTCGCCCGCGCCGAAGGCGTAGTGATCGCCGCAGGCGAAGGCTGCCGGCGGCTCGCCCGTCTGCTCGAACAGGTCGTAGCCTTCCTTCAGATTGCGCCAGAACGCGCTCCATTGCTCATAGCCGCCGTGGACGCCGACGTAGGCCAGCCAGCTTGCTCCGGTTTCGCGCGCAATCGTCTGCTCGGTCATGCGGAAGGGGAAAATATGCACCTGCACTTCGCGCTGGCCGGCGCGCAGCGCCGCCTCGACGAAGGCGTAGATTTCCTCGATGCCGTGATCGGTCATGGCGAAACAGCCGACCGATTTGCACGCGCCATGGACCATGACGAGACCGCCGGTGCGGCCATTTTGCCGGTCGAAGGCGTTCGGATAGCCGACGTTGAAGGCGCGGTGGTAATTCGAATTGGGATGAAGCTGCTTCGCCGAGACGCTGTAGAAACCTTCCGGCGACTGGTAGTCGGCTTCCTTGACCTTGGGCCCAAGCCTGCCCGACCATTTGCAGATCGGGAAGGTTTTATAGAGCGAGAAGCGGCTGCCGCCTTTCCTAAGCCAGAGTTCGAGCTGGCCTTCCTGCTTGAAGATCCGGACGAAAACCTGATCCCCCATGCCAAAGCGCATGGGCGCTTCCTGCTGAAAGGCGTCATCTGGCGCTGGCCGTAGCGCCGGCTCGACGGCGCGCGCAAGCTGAGTGGGCGGCGCCGCTTCGGTCGGCCCGGCCGGCGTGGCCTCTAGCGCGGCTCTCGCCGAAGTTTGTGTCTGCTCGGCGGTCGCAGCCGTCTCAGCGGAGCGCGCCGCAAGATCGGCAAGATCGCCCGGTCTCGATGGGGGCAAGGGCGTGGCCCGCTCGGGCGGCGCGGGCGACGGCTCAGCTTGCGGGAAGGAGATCGATCCTTCGACGCCGCCGCCCGTAGGCAGCGCGGCGAGTTGAGGCAATGCCTGCAGCGCCGCTCCCGCGGAAGCCACGGGCGCCGGCTCGGCGGGCGGCGCAGGGGGAAAGGCGCCGCGCTGCACGCGCATGGCCACCCGCAGTCCGGGCGCCAGCGCGCCGCTCCAGGACGCGCGCAAGGTATTGCTGCGGACGGCGGATAGGTTCTCGGAATCAGGCATGTAGCGGAGGGCCACGAACCCGCCGGCCAGCGCCGCGACAGCGAGCGCCGCCAGCGCCAATTGGGTCTGTCGCGGCGTCATGCGCCTGTACAGCCTCTCTTAAGATCACGCTGCATTTGGGCAAAATCGCCTAAATGCAGATGACGCGATCGATCTCAAAAATTGAGAGCGCGCGCTCTGCGAAAAACCGGATTCCACTTTTTCGCGGCGCGCTCTGGTCGAGCCTGGACTGAGCAAAGACATGAAAAAAGGCGGATTAGTGGCCTTCGAAGGCGACGAGCGTGCGCACCGGCACGCCGAGCGCCTCGAGCCGCTTCACGCCGGCAAGGTCGGGAAGGTCGATCACGAAACAGGCGGCGACGACGTCTGCGCCCGCCTGGCGCAAGAGCTTCACCGCGCCCTCGGCGGTGCCGCCGGTGGCGATGAGATCGTCGACGAGGATCACGCGCTCGCCGGCGCTGACGGCGTCTTCATGCATCTCCATTTCGTCGACGCCATATTCGAGCTCATAGGCGACCGAGACGACGCGATGCGGCAGCTTGCCCTTCTTGCGGATCGGGATGAAGCCGGCGGAGAGCTGATGGGCCACGGCGCCGCCGAGAATGAAGCCGCGCGCCTCCATGCCGGCGACCTTGTCGATTTTCGTTCCGGCCCAGGGCTGCACGAGTTCGTCGACCGCCTTGCGAAACGCCTTGGCGTCGCCGAGCAGCGTGGTGATGTCGCGAAAGAGGATTCCCTTCTTGGGATAATCCGGAATGGTGCGAATGGCGTCGGCGAGCGGCATGAATGCGGCCTTCGGATCGGCGGCGAAGTAGCCGCGTGTGGAGGGTCATGGCGAAACCGCCAGGGCGTGAGAGAGATACACGCATGGCGGGGCAGGGCGCAAATGGGGAGGGGCGCTCAACCGAGCAACCAGACACAACGATCTTGAGCGGTTCGCGCGAAATACCTCCCCCTTGCGGGGAGGTCGGCGGTCGAAGACCGCCGGGTGGGGGTTCATCGCGCCTCTCGATCTGAGTTTACCCACCCGACCCCGCTTCGCGGGGCCACCCTCCCCGTAAGGGGGAGGGATTCGCAAACGCCCGGTCTTCGTTGATCGCCCTGTGCGCGCAACGAGCGCGTAACAGGGAGGCGTGAATAAAGATAAACGAACCCAACTTAGAAATGACTGGCTCTCGAGGCTCCACTGCAAAGGCTCTACTTTTGCCTGTTCTCACGTTGCATCCGCACTAGAAGTCTCTGGCCTAAACTGAATCCGAATGGGCAAATCCGTCATCGCATAGTGGACGAATTGCTGGCCGAGTTCTGTTAGCTCGTAACCCTTCGTGTCCTCGAAGGCGGATTCCATCACGTTTGAAACCGGCACGTTCTTTCGACTTCTTTGTGCAGGCTTTCTGAGGAAATTTCCGGCGTAGTCTTTCTCTCGATGTTGGCGGATGATGCCGCCGGTACTGAGGTCGCGAATAAGCAGCTTGAAAAGGTCGGCTTCGGCAGAATCTTCGCGCACCTCCTCTTTACCAACCTTTTCCCAGATGCGAGCGCGTGTGACACCTGCATCATTGTAGATTGATCGTATCACCTTAAAATGAAGCTCACTATAGGTTGAAATCCACTGCAAAAATAACCGAACCACATCATCACTAGTCAAACTGGCGTCAGCGGCATGTACAAGAATGTTACGAACAGCTTTGCGCTTTTCTTCGCTTTCAGCACCTGCCCAATCTCGGAATGCCTTACGAACTAACGACTGATATTCAGGGCTAGCTACCCGTTCTGCAGTCTTCTCATCATTCATGTCCAATCGAGCCATGATTTCCAAGATTGTTTGAGCTTTTTCAGCCATTTCCTCCTGAAGCATCTTCAACCAATGCTCGAAAAAATTGTTGATCTTCTCTTGTTCGTGTTCTGACCACGCGCCCGCGCCGGCAGATAGAATACCGCCTACTAAAGGGATTGCCCCAGACGCGGCATTCAATACAGCGCGAATTGCGCGGCCCCCCGAGGCTCCCTTGGGCATTTGTTTTCCAGCACCCGAATTCGCATCATCCATGCAAAGCTCTCCATCAAAATAAATGTCGCGCAGCTACGTTTAGGCTGGTGGCGCTCATGCAAGCGCTTGTGTTCCCCTTAACCGGGACAAACCTCGAAATCGTGCTCCGCCAAACATTGAACCGCCGCGCGAGGTCGGGTTGGTCGCGCTGCGGTCGGCAAGCGCCGCGAACACCCACGTCGATGGCCGGTCAGCTTCGGCGATCAGCCCATGTGAACGCTTCGCGCCCCCTCATCCCCCATTCACCCGCTTCATCACCGCGTCGAGCTTCTTCAACAATTGTGGATCGCGCGCGTCGGGCGCGGTGAGAATGGCGTTGTCGAGCGCGCGGTCCGAGCCGATCGGGCAGGGCTCATGTTCGAGCGGAAAGTCAGCCAGGACACGCGCGAGCAGCCGCGCGACGGTCGCTGAATTCTTCTGAACGATTGCGATCACCGCGGCGACGTCGACATTGTCGTGCTCTGGATGCCAGCAATCGAAATCCGTCACCATGGCGACGGTGGCGTAGGAAATTTCGGCTTCGCGCGCGAGCTTCGCCTCCGGCATCGCCGTCATGCCGATCACGTCATAGCCGGCGCCCTTATAGGTGAGCGATTCGGCGTAGGACGAAAACTGCGGACCCTCCATGCAGACATAAGTTCCGCCGGCGACATGCTCGATGTTCTCGGCTTTCGCCGCCGCGCTAATGCGCGCGGACAGCAAAGGCGCGATCGGATGCGCCATCGACACATGGGCGACGCAGCCGTCGCCAAAGAACGACGATTGCCGTGCAAAGGTACGATCGACGAATTGATCGACGAGCACGAAGAGACCGGGAAACAACTCGGATTTGAACGAGCCGCAGGCTGAGACCGAAATCAGATCGGTGACGCCGGCGCGTTTCATCGCGTCGATATTGGCGCGGTAGTTGATCGTCGATGGCGAGATGCGATGACCGCGCCCGTGCCGCGGCAAAAAGACCGCTTTCGTGCCGCCAAGCTCGCCGAAGCAAAGTTCGTCGGAAGGCTCGCCCCAGGGCGTCGTCACGCGCTCGTGGCGAATGTTGGTCAGGCCCGGCAGATGATAAACGCCTGAGCCGCCGATTATTCCGACAACCGCTTTGGTCATGAATGAAGTCTCCTTGCTTGGCTGTTTACGCAGGCATTGCTTGACCGGCGAGCGCCGGCGCCGAAAATCGCGGCAATGTGACAGGGTTGCGCCCCCAAAACGCCTGTGTTAGGGGACGCTCGCCTTGGAACTGGGGCGCAGCCGCCCTCGTTCCTTTTCCTACAGCATCCGTCGTTTGAGGCTAACCGCTTATCGTCGCGACCGTGCAATTTTGCACTGCTGACGACGTCAACGACGTAGATTACGAGCGAACCAGGTGGCTCAAGACGGAGATTCCTTGTCGGGCGTTGCAGGTCGCTACGCCTCCGCCCTTTATGATTTGGCGACTGAGAAGCGCGCCGCCGATGACGTCGCCGCCGCTCTCGACAGGTTTCAGGCTCTCATCGACGGCAGCGACGATTTGAAGCGTCTGGTGAGAAGCCCGGTGTTCTCCGCGCAAGAGCAGATCAAGGCGCTCGACGCCGTTCTCGACAAGGCGCGGATTTCCGGCATCGCCGCGAATTTCATCCGGCTCGTCGCCTCAAAGCGCCGTCTCTTCGTCATCTCAAACATGATCGCCGCCTATCGCAGTCTCAACGACAAGGCGAAGGGTCTGGTGCGCGCCGACATCACGGTCGCGGGCCCGCTGAAGCCCGATCATGAGACGGCGCTGCGCGAGGCGCTCGCTGGAGTGACCGGCGGCAAGACCGTCGATCTCAACGTCAAGACAGATCCGTCGATCATCGGCGGCTTAATCGTCAAACTCGGTTCGCGCATGGTCGACGCTTCCGTTCGCACCAAGCTCAACTCAATCCGCACACGCATGAAAGAGGTCGGCTGATGGATATCCGCGCCGCAGAAATTTCCGCGATCCTCAAGAATGAGATCGCCAACTTTGGCGCCGAGGCCGAGGTCACCGAGGTCGGCCAGGTTCTCTCGGTCGGCGACGGCATCGCGCGCGTCTATGGACTCGACAATGTGCAGGCCGGCGAGACGGTCGAATTCGAGAATGGCGTGCGCGGCATGGCGCTCAATCTCGAAACCGACAATGTCGGCATCGTTATTTTCGGCTCCGACCGCGACATTAAGGAAGGCCAGACGGTCAAGCGCACCGGCGCCATCGTCGACGTGCCGGTTGGCAAGGAGCTTCTGGGCCGCGTCGTCGACGCGCTCGGCAATCCGATCGACGGCAAGGGGCCGATCAAGACCGCGACCCGCGCGCGCGTCGACGTCAAGGCGCCGGGCATCATTCCGCGCAAATCGGTGCATGAGCCGATGGCGACGGGACTGAAGGCCGTCGACGCGCTGATCCCGATCGGCCGCGGCCAGCGCGAACTCATCATCGGCGACCGCCAGACCGGCAAGACCGCGATCGCGCTCGACACGATCCTCAATCAGAAGTCTCTGAATGACGGCGACGACGAGAAGGCGAAGCTCTACTGCGTCTATGTCGCCATCGGTCAGAAGCGCTCGACCGTGGCGCAATTCGTCAAGGTGCTCGAAGAGCGCGGCGCGCTCGACTATTCGATCGTGGTCGCCGCCACCGCCTCCGATCCCGCGCCGATGCAGTTCCTCGCGCCCTTCTCGGGCTGCGCGATGGGCGAATATTTCCGCGATAACGGCATGCACGCCGTCATCATCTATGACGACCTTTCGAAGCAGGCCGTCGCCTACCGCCAGATGTCGCTGCTGCTGCGCCGTCCGCCGGGCCGCGAAGCTTATCCGGGCGACGTCTTCTATCTCCATTCGCGCCTGCTCGAGCGCGCGGCGAAGCTTTCCGACGATCGCGGCGCCGGGTCGCTGACCGCGCTCCCGGTCATCGAGACGCAGGCGAACGACGTGTCGGCCTATATTCCGACGAACGTCATTTCGATCACCGACGGCCAGATCTTCCTTGAGACCGATCTCTTCTATCAGGGCATCCGTCCTGCGGTGAACGTCGGCCTGTCGGTTTCGCGCGTCGGCTCGTCGGCGCAGACCAAGGCGACGAAGAAGGTCGCCGGCAAGATCAAGGGCGAGCTCGCCCAGTACCGCGAAATGGCGGCCTTCGCGCAATTCGGCTCGGACCTCGACGCGGTGACGCAGCGCCTGCTCAATCGGGGCGCGCGGCTGACCGAACTTTTGAAGCAGCCGCAGTTCTCGCCGTTGAAAATGGAAGAGCAGACCTGCGTGATTTACGCCGGCGTCAACGGCTATCTCGATCCATTGCCGGTCAATCGCGTGCGCGCCTTCGAGGACGGCTTGCTTGCCGTGCTGCGTTCGCAGCACAGCGACATTCTGGAGAGCATCCGCACGACGAAGGATCTGACCGACGAGACGGCCGCGAAACTCAAGAACGTCGTCGAGAGCTTCGCGAAGTCTTTCGCGTAACGCTTCTCCCTCTCCTCATGAAATGGGGAGAGGGTCGGGGTGAGGGGCTTGGGGACGTTCGCGCTGCGCGCCCCGGCCCCTCACCCTAGCCCTCTCCCCGCAAGCGGGGAGAGGGAATCGAAACTGAGACAGGCAAAAACGATATGCCCTCGCTGAAGGATCTTCGAAACCGCATCTCCTCCGTCAAGGCGACGCAGAAGATCACCAAGGCCATGCAGATGGTCGCCGCCGCTAAGTTGCGGCGCGCCCAGTCGGCGGCGGAAGCGGCGCGCCCCTATGCCGAACGCATGGAGTCGGTGCTCGCCAATCTCGCCTCCGGCGTGACGGCTGGCGGGCCGCCGCTGCTCGCCGGCAACGGCAACGACGACACGCATCTTCTGATCGTCGCCACCGCCGAGCGCGGCCTTTGCGGCGCCTTCAATTCCTCGATCGTGCGTCTCGCGCGCGAGCACATCGCGCGGCTTCAGGATCAGGGCAAGACCGTCAAGATCCTCTGCGTCGGCAAGAAGGGATTTGAGCAGCTCCGCCGGCAGTATGAGCGCAACATCATCGAGTTGATTGAGCTGCGCGGCGTCAAGCAGATCGGCTTCGATAACGCGGATGAGATCGGCAAGAAGATCATCCGCATGTTCGAAGAGGGCGGTTTCGATGTCGCGACGCTGTTCTTCTCGCGCTTCAGATCGGTGATCGCGCAAATTCCCACCGCGCAGCAGATCATCCCGGCGCAGATTCCATCGAATGAAAACGCGCCCGCCGTCGAGGGTCCGCAGGCTTCCTACGAATATGAGCCGGGCCAGGACGAAATCCTGTCGACGCTGCTGCCGCGCAACATTTCGGTGCAGGTGTTTCGCGCGCTGCTGGAAAACGCCGCCTCCGAGCAGGGCGCGCGCATGAGCGCGATGGACAACGCCACGCGCAACGCCGGCGAAATGATCCGCAAGCAGACGACCCTCTACAACAGGTCGCGGCAGGCGATGATCACCAAAGAGCTTATCGAAATCATCTCGGGCGCCGAGGCGCTCTGACGCATTTAGGACGAGGACGAAACATGGCCGCCAACAAGCCCACGGGGCGCATCACCCAAGTCATCGGCGCCGTCGTCGATGTGCAGTTCGACGGGCATCTGCCTCAGATTTTGAACGCGCTCGAGACAACGAACCAAGGCAACCGCCTCGTTCTCGAAGTCGCGCAGCATCTTGGCGAAAACTCCGTGCGCACCATCGCCATGGACTCGTCCGAAGGCCTGGTGCGCGGTCAGGAAGTCACCGACACCGGCGCGCCGATTTCGGTTCCTGTCGGCGACGAAACGCTTGGCCGCATCATCAACGTCATCGGCGAGCCGGTCGACGAAGCCGGGCCGCTCAACACCGGGAAGACCCGCGCCATCCATCAGCCGGCGCCTTCTTATTCCGAACAGGCGACGGAAGCGCAGATTCTCGAAACCGGCATCAAGGTGGTCGATCTGCTGGCGCCTTACGCCAAGGGCGGCAAGATCGGCCTCTTCGGCGGCGCGGGCGTCGGCAAGACCGTGCTGATCATGGAGCTCATCAACAACATCGCCAAGGCGCATGGCGGTTATTCCGTATTCGCCGGCGTCGGCGAGCGCACCCGCGAGGGCAACGACCTCTATCACGAAATGATCGAGGGCGGCGTCAACAAGAAGGGCGGCGGCGAAGGTTCGAAATGCGCGCTGGTCTACGGCCAGATGAACGAGCCGCCGGGCGCGCGCATGCGCGTCGCGCTCTCTGGCCTCACGGTCGCCGAGGATTTCCGCGATCGCGGCATGGACGTGCTGTTCTTCGTCGACAACATCTTCCGCTTCACCCAGGCGGGTTCGGAAGTGTCGGCGCTCTTGGGCCGCATTCCCTCCGCGGTCGGTTATCAGCCGACGCTCGCGACCGACATGGGCGCGCTGCAGGAGCGCATCACCACGACGACCAAGGGCTCGATCACCTCGGTGCAGGCGATTTACGTTCCCGCCGACGACTTGACCGACCCGGCGCCGGCGACCTCCTTCGCGCATCTCGACGCCACGACCGTGCTGTCGCGTTCGATCGCTGAGAAGGGCATTTATCCGGCGGTCGATCCGCTCGACTCGACTTCGCGCATGCTCTCCCCGGCGATCGTCGGCGAAGAGCACTATGACGTGGCGCGAAAGGTGCAGTCGACGCTGCAGCGCTATAAGTCGCTGCAGGACATCATCGCCATCCTCGGCATGGACGAGCTCTCGGAAGAGGACAAGCTCGTCGTCGCGCGCGCCCGCAAGATCGAGCGCTTCCTGTCGCAGCCCTTCCATGTCGCGGAAGTGTTCACGGGTTCGCCCGGAAAGCTCGTCGCGCTCGCCGACACGATCAAGGGCTTCAAGGGCCTCGTCGAAGGCGAATACGATCATCTTCCTGAGGCCGCCTTCTACATGGTCGGCTCGATCGAAGAGGCGGTCGAAAAAGCCGCTAAGCTCGCCAAGGAAGCGGCGTAAGGCGGCCGCCTAGGTGTCATGGTGGCCGGATTTGTTCCGGCCGTCGGTTGATCGTTTGCATGGATGGCCGGGTCATGCCCGGCCATGACGCGCCGAGAGACGGCGCAATCGAATAAAGACTTCGCTGGAGCCGGACATGGCCGCATTCCACTTCGAACTCGTTTCTCCCGAGAAGCATCTCTTCTCCGGCGAAGTCGAATCTGTCGTCGCGCCCGGCGCCGACGGCCAGTTCACCGTGCTCAAGGACCATGCGCCGGTGATGACGACCTTAAAGGCCGGCGTGGTGACGGTCTCCGGCGACGGCAAGGTTGAAAAGCTCTTTGTACGCGGCGGCTTCGCTGACGTGAACGGGTCAGGCTTCACCATTCTCGCCGAACAGGCGATTCCGCTTGGCGAAATCGATCTCGCGAAGGTCGACGCCGACATCCAGAACGCGCGCGAAGATATCGCTGACGCCAAGTCAGACGAAGAGCGCCTCGCGGCGTCTGACAAGCTCGCTCAGCTTCAGGAATTGCGCGCGGCGATCGTCGGCTAAATAGAGCGCGCGCGAAAAAACTGGGCATCCACGCGGCGCCGCCACGCGAGTCTCCCAATATTTGCGCAACCTCTCGGCGTGGATGGCCGGGACAAGCCCGGCCATGACGGCTGCGCGATCGGGCAAGGACGACCAAATCTCGCGTTTGATCCCGCTAGCCACGCCAAGTCTCTTCGGCGCCAGCCGCTTCCTCTCCGCGTCATGCCCGCGCTTGTCGCGAGCATCCACGCGGCGCCGCAGCGTACCTCTCAACGCCTACCCATTCTCTCGACGTGGACGGCCGGGACAAGCCCGGCCATGACGGCTGAGCGATTGTGCAATATGCAGCGTGATCTATGCTTCGCTGATTTCTTCCGGCGCCGCCGGCTCTTCGAGTTCAGCTTCGATGATGTCGCCGTGCCGCTCGGCCGGCGCGAGTTCGGATCGCGATTGCGCAACCTCGCGTATCGAGTTACCAACTTCCGGATTGCGGTTCGTCAGCGTCTGTAGATCATAGGCGTCGAGGACGAGGAGTTTCGTTGGCGCGGTCGCCCGCACGTCGGCGGAGCGCGACGTTTTTTGCAGCACGGCCATCTCGCCGAAAAACTGCCCTTCGCCGAGCCTGACGTTCTCATGCGGCAGTTCGACTTCGACTTCGCCCTCGGCGATGAAATACATCGAATGGGCGGGATCGCCCTTGCGCACGATCAATGCCCCGCGCGGGATGGACTGCGCTCGAAGGTAGCGCATGATTTCGGCGATCGCCGACGCATTAAGGGCGCGAAACAGCGGCACGCTCGCGACCATCGTCCAGGTGACGACGAATTCACGCCGGTGGATTTCTTCGGCGAAGGCGGTAGCCAGAATGCCGACCGGCAGGGCCAGCAGCAGAAAGCCCGTGACCATGGCGAAGGAGGCGATGAGTTTGCCCGCGAGCGTCAGCGGAATCACTTCGCCATAGCCGACGGTCGTCACTGTCTCGATCGCCCACCACATGGCGTCGGGAATAGTCCCGAATTTTTCGGGTTGCGCTTCATGTTCGGCGAGATGCATGGCGGTCGAATAGAACAGCACCGCGCCGAACAGAATGATCAGCCAGGCAAGGAGCGCCTTTCGCTCGGCCTCGATCACTGCGAGCAATGTGCGGATGCCAGGCGAATAGCGCGCGAATTTGAAAAAGCGCAGCAGGCGCAGCATCAAGAAGATGCGCAGATCCGATGAAAAGTAGAAAGAAAAATAGAAGGGCAGGAAGGCGGCGAGATCGACCAGCGCCCAGCCCGACTTGATGAAGGCGATGCGGGCGGCCGTCGGCGAGCGGTGTGCGTAAAGCGCATGTTCGGGCGCGCACCAGACGCGCAATATATATTCGAGCGTGAAGGCGGCGACCGCGACATATTCGATGGCGTCGAAGAGAACCGAATAACGGTCGCCGTATTCGGGCACGGATTCGAAAATCACCGAAACAACGGACAGCAGGACGAGTCCGATCAGCGCGCGATGAACGATGCGCGCGACGTGGTCATGGCTTCCGCCGTCCAGAATGACGTGGACGCGCCGCCGCAACAAAGCCAGACCGTGTCGCCGGTCCGGCTCGCTCATGACGCGGCCGCTTTTCCGCGCAGCGCGTCCTCGACGGAGGCGAGCGCTTGGTCGATGGCGGCCGCGTTTGGGCCGCCCGCCTGCGCGAGGTCGGGCCGGCCGCCGCCGCCCTTGCCGCCGAGCTTGACGCTGGCGACGCGGACGAAATCCACGGCGCTATATTTTTCGGTGAGATCGTCGGTGACGCCGACGACGATGCCGGCCTTGCCGTCGGGCGAGGCGCTGGCGATCGCGACCACGCCCGACCCGATGGCCTTCTTCGCGTCGTCGACCATCGACTTCAAGTCTTTCGCCTCTATGCCTTCGACGGCTCGCGCGAGGAGCTTCACGCCGCCAATGTCGCGCGGCTTCTCGGCGGCGCCGTCGACAGCGCCGCCGCCCATCGCGAGTTTGCGCTTGGCTTCGGCGAGTTCGCGTTCGAGCCCCTTGCGCTCATCGAGCAGAGCCGCAAGCCGAGTCGGTGCATCTTCGACAGGCGTGCGCATCAGCGCCGCCATGTCGCGCAGCGCGCGCGACTGCGACACAAGCTGGCTGCGCGCGCCTTCGGCGGTGCGCGCCTCGATGCGGCGCACCCCGGACGCGACCGCGCCTTCGCCGACAATGGCGATGAGGCCGATGTCGCCGGTGCGGGCGACATGCGTGCCGCCGCAAAGTTCGACGGAGAAGGGATGCGCGGCGCCGGGGCTCAGCGGACCCATCGAAACGACGCGCACTTCGTCGCCGTATTTCTCGCCAAAGAGCGCGCGCGCGCCTGAGTGAATAGCGTCGTCCTGGGCCATCACGCGCGTTTCGACTGGCGCGTTATCCTGAACGATCTCATTGGCGAGCGTCTCGACGCGCGCCAGCTCTTCGTCGGTCAGCGGCTTCGGATGGGTGAAGTCGAAGCGCAGGCGATCCGGCGCGACGAGCGACCCCTTCTGCGCGACGTGCTCGCCGAGCACCTGGCGCAGCGCCTCATGCAGAATATGCGTCGCCGAATGATTGGCGCGCGCCTGTCTGCGCCGCTCATGATCGACGTCGAGTTCGAGCGCGACGCCGGGGGTGATCTCGCCCTCTTCGACGACGCCTTCGTGCACGATGAGGTCGCCGAGCTTCTTGAGCGTGTTCTCGACGCTAAAGCGCACGCCGCGCGCGCGCATCACGCCGACGTCGCCGACCTGTCCGCCCGATTCGCCATAGAAGGGCGTCTGATTGAGGATCACCGCGCCGCGCGCGCCTTTTTTCAGCGAGAAGGCTTCGGCGCCGTCATGAAGGATGGCGGTGACGACGCCCTCGCTTCTCTCGGTCTCGTAGCCGAGAAATTCGGTCGCGCCGAGGCGCTCCTTCAGCGCAAACCACAGCGCTTCTGTCGCCGTCTCGCCGGAGCCTGTCCATGCCTTGCGCGCTTCCGCGCGCTGGCGCTCCATCGCGGCGTTGAAGCCGTCCTTGTCGACGCCGATGCCGCGCGGACGCAGCGCGTCTTCCGTGAGGTCGAATGGAAAGCCGTAAGTGTCGTAGAGCTTGAACGCCGTTTCGCCGGAAAGCTTCGCGCCCTGGCCGAGCGCCGCCGTCTCCTCGTCGAGGATCGCGAGGCCGCGCGCGAGCGTCGCGCGAAAGCGCGTCTCTTCGGAAAGCAGCGTATCGGCGATGAGCGCCTGCGCGCGCACGAGCTCCGGATAGGCCTGGCCCATCTCGGCGACGAGCGTCGGCGAGAGCTTCCACATCAGTGGCTCTTTGGCGCCGAGAAGCTGTGCGTGGCGCATAGCGCGGCGCATGATCCTGCGCAGCACATAGCCGCGGCCCTCGTTCGAAGGCGTCACGCCGTCAGCGACGAGGAAGGCGGAGGCACGCAGATGATCGGCGATCACGCGATGGCTCGCGCCCTGCGGGCCGTCAACCGGCGCGCTGGTGAAATCAGCGACCGCGCTGGTCAGCCCGCGGAAGAGATCAATATCGAAAACCGAATGGACGCCTTGTTGCAGTGCGGCGATGCGCTCCAACCCCATGCCAGTGTCGATCGAGGGGCGCGGCAGCGGCGCGCGTTCGCCGGGCGCCACCTGCTCATATTGCATGAAGACGAGGTTCCAGAATTCCAGGAAACGGTCGCCATCCTCGTCCGGACTGCCCGGGGGTCCGCCCGCGACGCTCTCGCCCTGGTCATAGAAGATTTCCGAGCACGGCCCGCACGGGCCGATGTCGCCCATGCTCCAGAAATTGTCGCCGCTGGCGATGCGGATGATGCGATCGTCCGAAAAGCCCGCGATCTTCTTCCACAGATCGTAAGCCTCATCGTCGTCATGATAGACGGTGACGAGCAGGCGGTCGCGCGGCAGGCCCAATTCGCGCGTGACCAGAGTCCAGGCGAGTTCGATCGCGCCTTCCTTGAAGTAATCGCCGAAGGAGAAATTGCCGAGCATCTCGAAAAAGGTGAGATGTCGGGCGGTGTAGCCGACATTGTCGAGGTCGTTGTGCTTGCCGCCGGCGCGCATGCATTTTTGGGCGGAGGCGGCGCGCGCATAGGCGCGCTTTTCGACGCCGGTGAAGACATTCTTGAATTGCACCATGCCGGCGTTGGTGAACATCAACGTCGGGTCGTTGTGCGGCACGAGCGAGGACGACGCGACTTTCTCGTGCCCATTGTGGGCGAAAAAATCGAGGAAAGCGGTTCGGATCTGGTTGACGCCACTCATGCGGTCACGGCTCGTAGATGCGTCCCTTTTCGCCAAAGCGGCGGCGCACTGACGCGGGAGACGCGTTTAAAACAATAACCTGGAGCGGCTTTTCGTTTCAATGAAACTGGCGACGCTCCGACGTTGCTGCGAAGGCCGCGGCAGGCTCCGCCTTCGCGCGCTTCGTCATCGCGATATGACAGTTTCAGGGGTAAACGGCAATGGCGGGGGCTCGCCCGAACGGGGCCCCTTCCGCCTCCTGTCGCCAAGCTCGCTAAGGTTTGTGGTCAACGTCCCCGTGGGCAACCAGGCGGAGATTATTCTTGGTCTTCCTGCGCCGCTTCGAGAATGCGCTCGGCGATCAGTCCGGCGTTTTCGCGGATCGCCTGCTCGATGCGCTGAGCCGCCTCGGGATGCTGCTTCAAATAAGTCTTGGCGTTCTCGCGGCCCTGGCCGAGCCTCTGGCTGTCGTAAGAGAACCAGGCGCCAGATTTTTCAACGACTCCCGCCTTGACGCCGAGGTCGATCAATTCGCCGAATTTTGAGACGCCCTCGCCATACATGATGTCGAATTCGACCTGTTTGAACGGCGGCGCGATCTTGTTCTTGACCACTTTGACGCGGGTCTGATTGCCGATCGTCTCGTCGCGCTCCTTGATCGCGCCGATGCGGCGGATGTCGAGCCGCACCGAAGCATAGAATTTCAGCGCATTGCCGCCCGTCGTCGTTTCCGGCGAGCCGTACATCACGCCGATCTTCATGCGGATCTGATTGATGAAGATGACGAGCGTGTTGGAGCGCGCGATCGACGCGGTGAGCTTGCGCAGCGCCTGACTCATCAGCCGCGCCTGCAGGCCCGGCTGCACCTCGCCCATCTCGCCTTCGATCTCGGCGCGCGGCGTCAGCGCCGCGACCGAATCGACGACGAGCACGTCGACGGCGCCGGAGCGCACCAGCGTGTCGGTGATTTCGAGCGCCTGCTCGCCGGTGTCCGGCTGCGAAATTAATAATTCGTCAAGATTGACGCCGAGCTTGCGGGCGTAGACGGGATCGAGCGCATGTTCGGCGTCGACAAAGGCGCAGACGCCGCCCGCTTTCTGCGCCTCGGCGATGACGTGCAAAGTGAGGGTCGTCTTGCCGGAGGATTCCGGCCCGTAGATTTCAACCACGCGGCCGCGCGGCAGGCCGCCGACGCCAAGCGCGATGTCGAGGCCGAGCGAGCCTGTGGAGATCGTCTCGATCTCGACGGCCTTCTGATTCTTGCCGAGCCGCATGATCGAGCCTTTGCCGAAGGCGCGCTCGATCTGCGACAGAGCGGCGTCGAGCGCCTTGGTCTTGTCCACGGAAGTCCCTTCCACGAGGCGGAGGTTGGCTTGGCTCACGGCTGAAAATTCCTTCTGACATGGTTACGTAGGCGCAGGCAACGGCGGCTGCGAGGGGACGCAGGGCCAAACGCGCTAAGGCAAGAAGGGGGACGGCGCGCTTGACCCTGAACTCCAGTGTGCACGATTTGTTCTTTTTGCCAAGTTCTTTTTTTGTTCGACCACCTCGGGGCTGACGTTGTGCTTGCAAGTGATCGCGAGCAAGGTAAAGAACAGGAAGCTTGAAAACCGATGGTTATGTGATGATCCATTCAATGGATGTCCGCAATTTCAGATGCTACCGCCACCTGAAAGTTGATGGATGCTCACGCTTAAATGTTATCGTTGGTGATAATGGAAGCGGAAAGACCGCGATTCTTGAATCTATCTTTCTTCCGCTGGCAACTGGTTCAGAGGTCGCAGTTCGCCTTCGGCAACTCCGGGGGATTGACAGCACTTTGGGCGGTTCGATGCGGCGAATTGAGGAGGCCCTTTGGGGGGATTTTTTCTACAACAATGACATGACCCAAAAGATATCTTTGGTAATGTCCGGTGACGGTAGGGATAGTAGATCACTAGAAATAAGCAGGGGTTCGGGTGGTACTGAGCTACCCTTGGAATCGGGGCAGGAGCTACTCGGACAGGTTGCTGCTGCACCAGTTGTGTTCACGTGGACTGACCACAACAAAAATTCTCATATTGTTACTCCAAAAATTAGCCAGTCGGGGCTAAATCTGCCCGAAACCGGGGAGGATATGCCAGATTTTTTCTTTTTTTCCGCGAATCAAACCGTTGGCTCGATCGAGAATGCATCTCGCTTCTCTGAGCTAAGCAAGGCAAATAAACAAGAAACATTCATACGAATTTTTTCCAATGAATATGACTGGATCGAAAATCTAAACGTCGAGGTACATGCAGGTGCTCCAATCATATTTGCTTCGATACGAGGATCTAAGAGAAAGCTACCATTGCCAAACATCTCCAGCGGTATAAATAGAATAACAGGAATAATGCTTGCTATTGCGAGTCGAAAGAAATCAGTAGTTTTGGTCGATGAAATAGAAAATGGCATTTACTATCGCCATCTCGGAGAATTGTGGAGATCAATAATTACGTCTATTAGGGAGTTCGATGGTCAGATGTTCGTTTCTACTCATAGCAAAGAATGTTTGACTGCATTGGTGGAGGCTGCGGGCAACGATACTAAAGATATCTCATTATGGAGGACTGAGAAGGATGGTAGTGAAGCAACCGTTAAACAATTCTCTGGGGAGGATTTTAAGGCAGGGATAGAGTATGGAGAAGAGGTTAGGTAGATATGCGTGATAATTCACGATTCAATCTAACAAGACTACTTATCTGTGAAGGTGCGAAAGATAAGTCGTTCTTCGCTAATTTTATTGAAAAGCGAAATCTGCCAAGATTTCATGTAAGAACAACAAATGATAAAAATGACAGTGGAGGTGGCATAACGAAATTTGAAATGGCATTAAGAGCCACTAGACTAAATCGTAGCTTTAATAATATTGCGCATATAATATTAGTTGCCGATAACGATGAAGCCCCGGATACTAATTTCAACAATATTAGAGACCAAGCGACTAGGGCTGGCTTCCAAGTTCCGGAGAGCGAGTTGGAGCGATCATCAGGTCGACCAACCATTGCTATCATGATGCTCCCGTTAAATAAGGTTCACGGGAATTTGGAGTGTGTTTTTGTTGAAGCTGCTCGCAACGCGGACAGGACAATATCTAGCTACGTAGATCAATTCGCCGCGTTGGTTGGTGCCGATCAGTGGACCAATTCACGGCGAGGCAAAGCGTGGCTTAGATCAATTCTCGCAGTTCGATGCGCACGCGATCCATTTATTCCTCTTGGGTCTGCTCTCAATGATGATCGCGATAACATAATTCCATTAACTGATAACTCACTTGATAAGATAGCAGATTTTTTAGGTAGCTATGGCAGCTTATAAGGTTTCGAGAGGACATATTCGTTGCGGGAATCTTGAACTGCGTAGGGTGTCGAGAAAGCCGTTAGAAGCATGATCAACATCATGCTGCATGAACCTCCGGGGATGTCCCGCTCGCTGTTGAAAAGCGAGCAGCGGGCGTCGTTGGTTGAAAGACTATGCTGCCCTCGCGGCATCGGCAAGATTCGAGCTGGCTGAAGT
>VGDT01000029.1 GCA_016869595.1 Alphaproteobacteria bacterium | reverse complement strand
CGCTGGCGGCGCCTCGTGCGAGACTATGAAAAGCGCATCGACGTCTCAAAAGCCATGATCCACGTCGCAATGGGCGGCCTCATCTTGCGAAGGATCGCTCATTGAACGACATTCTCAAACGGACTCTAAAAACGCTATCTCAGGATTGCACCGCCGGCAAGGGGCGGCCGCTTTGTTGGACAAGCTTTCGCCACGAAAATTTCCTTATTGCTTTTCTGGTGCTCTGCTGAAGCTGTGTCGCCAAGACCAAAGAGGCGATCGCCGATTTTCAGTCGCGCGCCGGCCTCGAGCGCAATGGCCGGGCTAGCCTAAAGGTTCTTAACGCCCTGCGCGGGCGGTAGGTCCGGCGACGTCTCTACGTCGAAATCCGGCTCGACCGCGTTTTCGGTGACGGTCTTGAGGTCGTCGGCGATCCAGGCCTTGGTCAGCTCCCAGACGACGGCGAGAACGACCGGCCCCGCGAACAGGCCGGCCACCCCATGGGCGAGCACGCCGCCGATCACGCCGACGAAAATCACCGGTATCGGCGTCGACAGCCCATGCGCGAAGATGAAGGGCTTCAGCACATTGTCCATGTAGTTGACGGTGAGCATGCAGACCGTCAGCGCCAGGGCCGGGCCCGTCGCCAGCGTCGTCCAGGCCCAGAAGATGACGGGCGCGACGATAAGCAGCGGGCCGATCTGGATGATGCCGAGCACGAGGATGGCGATGGTCAGCAGGCTCGCGCCCGGCACATCGGCGAGATACATGCCGGCGCCGCCGACAACGGCCTGCATCAGCGACAGGCCCATGACGCCGCGCGAAACGGCGTTGATCGTCGCGCCGGCGAGATCGACAAATTTCTCGCCGCTCGATGGATCGATGCGCCGCGACAGGGCGCGTGCCCCCGCCAGCATTTGCGGGGCGGCGGCAAGAATAAAGCCCATCAGCAGGACGGAGACGAGGAATTTGAGCGTGCCGGCGCCGGCGCTCTTCGCCATGTCGAGCAAGAATTCTCCGGCGGGCTTCAGTTGCGGTAGAATTTGCGTGAAGGCGCTGCGTAGATTGGTCGAGGCGAGCAGCCAGAAGGAATAGAGCTGCTCGCCGACAAACGGCCATTCCTTGATTGACGCGGGCGGCGGCGGCACGGCGATATCGCCTGTCTCGATTCCCGCCATGACCGACTTGATGGGATCGATCGCGCCGACCGCCATCCAGGTGACCGGACCAATGATCAGCACGAGGCCAGCGATCGTCATCAATACGGCGGCGGTGATTGGCCGACCGCCTAACATTTCGGCCAGCACGCGGAAAATCGGATAGAGCGCCACGGCAAGCACGACGCTCCAAAGAATGATCGCTGCGAAAGGCAGGATGATGATGAAGGTCCAGTAGAGCAGCGCGCCGATTGCGAACAGGCGGATGGCCAGTTCGATGACCATCGCATTGAAGCGGCGCTCGACGCCGTTAATGCCGTTGGGCAGATCGATCACCGGCGTTCTCTCGCCATCCCGCGACTTTTGCATCGCAATAGAGTGAAGATTTGGCGGGCGTCTGACAAGAGAGCTTTACGTCACGGGCGTTCCGGATCGCCAGCGACGGATTGCGGCCAAATGGCTACGCTTGCGGCTAATAGTCGCCGCTTCCGACCAAAGGATGGATGCCGCCTAGTCCCTTGGGATCGGCCTGCCGGCTGCGTTTGCCGCTTTTGGTCCCAGGCTCCGACTTTGACGCCGAAACAGACTTAGCGCCGGTCTTTGAGGATGCGGCGGAGACGGGTGGCGCAGCGACCGCGCAGAAGAGGATTAAAGCAAGAAGATAGCGCATGCGGTTAACCCCTCGAACCGAAAAGCCTGCAACGCTTACATAGTCCAGCTCTGCTTCGGAGCGAGACCGGCGCGCGACGCGACCGCTTCGACAAGCTTTGCGCATTTTGCGATAGACTACTCACTCCACATCGAACGATTCGAGCCGCATGACCATCCGCTTGCACCAGGGCGATCTCCCCGAGGGGATCGGCGCTGGCCCCATTGTCGCGATCGACACAGAGACCTTGGGCCTCAATCCGCATCGCGACCGGCTGTGCCTGGCACAGCTCTCTTTCGGCGACGGGAACGCCGAGCTTGTTCAGTTCGCCAAGGGTCAGACCCGGGCGCCCAATCTCGAACGGCTTCTTGCCGACCCCGCCGTTCTCAAGCTCTTCCACTTCGCGCGTTTCGATATCGCCATATTGGCCAAGACCTTCGGCTTCGTTCCGGCGCCGGTCTATTGCACCAAAATCGCTTCCAGACTCGTCCGAACCTATACCGACCGGCATGGCCTCAAGGACCTCGTGCGCGAGCTCCTGGGCGTCGAGATCTCAAAGCAGCAGCAGTCGTCCGACTGGGGCGCGCCAATGCTTTCCGACGCGCAGCAGGCCTATGCGGCCTCGGACGTTCTCTATTTGCACCAGCTGAAGGAAAGGCTCGACGCCATGCTCGCCCGCGAGGGCCGCGCCGAGCTGGCGCAGGCCTGTTTTGAGTTTCTGCCCACACGCGCGCGCCTCGACCTCGCTGGCTGGCCGGATACGGACATTTTCGCCCATGAATAAGGCGGTTACGCCGCCTCGAATTCGCCACCTCTGCGCCTCATGATCACGCCATGACCGACGCTTTCCCGACGCCCAACGCCCGCGACCGCATCGGCGCGTTTGCCGCGCCGCGACAAACCGCTTTTCCTGAGGCGTTGCGCCATACGGCGCGGGTCGCTCGCCTGCGCCGCTGGATTCTGTGGGGGGCGGGCGGCGTCATCGGCATCGTCGCACTCGGCCTGCTCATCAGTTCGGTGCGCTTTCTGCCGGTCGTAAGCGTGGCGCGCGTCGCGCTCAAGGGCTCCCACATCGTCATTGAAAGCCCGAAACTCGTCGGCTACCGCAAGGACGGTCGTCCTTATGAGGTGCGTGGGGCGGTCGGCATGCAGGACTTGACGAAGCCTGATATCTTCGAATTGGAGCGGCTCGAAGTTAGGGTCGAGAATACTCACGACAGTTCGATCGTGCTCACGGCCGAGAAGGGCGTTTACAATCGAAAGGCCGATCACGCCGACATGAGCGGCGGCGTTAACATCCGCAATGAGAAGAGTTTCGACATGCGGCTCGAGTCGGCCGTCATGGATTTCAAGGCCAGCGTGATGACCTCGAACAAGCCCGTGCTGTTGAAGATCGAGGGAGGCGAGATCGTGGCGCAGTCGGTGGAATTCTCGCAAAATGAGCGGCGCGCGACCTTCGAAGGCGGCGTGCATTCGGTGCTATACGGCCAGGGCGACGCGCCCGCGCCTTCTTCGGGCGCCGCGACCAAGGGCTAAATGCTCCACTTCGTCCTTTTTCTTTTCGCTGCGCTCGTCGCGGCGGCGCCGGCAAACGCCCAGGGGCGCTCCGGCGGCATCTTGCCGGGCGCAACGGCCAAGGACCCGGTCAACATCGACGCGGGAAAGCTCGACTATTTCGAGAAGGAGCAGAAGCTCATCTACTCCGGCAGCGTGATCGTCACCAATGGACCTTCGACGCTCAAGGCGACGCGCCTCATCATCTTTTTAGAGGGAAAAGGCGATCAGGCGGCCGCGACGACCAACGATCGCGTCAAACACATCGACGTTGAAGGACCGGTGACGCTCGTCTCAAAGGATCAGATCGGGACGGGCGATCGGGGCAGCTACGAGAAGAGCGAAAACAAGGTCTATCTCATAGGCAATGTAACCCTGACTCAGGGCGAGAATATCGTTAAGGGCGACAAGCTCGTCTATGACGTGACGACCGGCATGGCGACCGTGCAAGGCGGCGCGGCGCAGGGTGGACGGGTGCGCAGCACCTTCATGCCGAAGAACCAATAATTTTTGGAAGTTACTGCGTGGCTGACGCTGACGTCACCAGCTGATCAAGCATGCGCTTGCGTTTGGCTTCATAGTAATAGCCGCCGGCGTAAAGCTTGATCGCCCGCGTTTCATTGCCGCCGCTCACCTTATAGGCGTTGGCGAGATAAGGCACCGCAAAGGCGAGATTGGTGTCAGCGTCGAGAAGACCGCTTGCCGGGCCGTCGTAGCCCATGTGCCGCGCCGTGTCGTGACGGATCTGCATCAGCCCCCAATAGGGCCCGTGCCTGGCGTTGGGATTGTAATTGCTCTCGCGGCGGATCGAGCGGTGGATGAGCGATTCGGGAATGTCGTAGATGCGGGCGTAATGGGCGATCCGCGCATGGAGCGCATCCTGGCCCGAAAGCTGGGTCTCCTGGGCGGCCTCGTCATAGGCGGCGGGGGCCGCAGCGACAGGCGACTCCTGCGGCGCGCAGCCTGCGAGCGCCAGGGTCCCGAAAACGGCAAGGGCCGCGGTCCCGCGGAATAATCTCATCTTAAAAAATCCCTCACTGGCCGCCCACAGCCCAGCCCGTGAATGCGCCATGCCCAAATGGCGAATTCGTGGCGGCCACGCTTTGGCGACGTTGATTTCTGGGGGTGGCCGACTACCTGCCACTATCGTGAATGAGGCAGGCGATGGCGCAAAAGCAGTCGAAGAGCGGCCAGGCGGCGAAAGGCTCAAAGACCGCAACCAACTACTGGTCGGGCGAGGTCACGCGCCACAGCCACGCGCTCGATCTCGATGCGGGGGTATTCACATGGGACGATCCCGCTAAGATCGCCCGCTCGTTAAAGCGGTCGGCCGAGGGGAGCGAGCGTCGCAAGTCGGAGCCATATCGCTCCGCCATGTCGATGCTGACGTTCTACATCAATAGGGCCGGCAAGGATTTGTCCGAGGAGCGCCGGAAGGTGCTCGAGCGGGCGAAAGACGAGCTGCGGAAAGCGTTCGGGCGGACGGAGGATTGAACCCCTCGTCCGCAAATTGACGCCGCGGCGAGTGGGTATTACTTCTCTCCGATTGGTATTACCAATTGGCGGCATGAGCACAAAAGTCACAGTAAAAGGCCAGGTCACCCTGCCAAAGGCCGTGCGCGAAGCGGCGGGCATTCGCCCCGGCGATCGCGTCACTGTGCGCGCAAGGCCAGAGGGCGGGGTGGTGGTGGAGCGCGACGAGGCGCTACAGTTGGACGCCGCCGCGGTGAAGGCGGCGAGGAACAAGATCGAGCGGGCGCTGGCCGCGTTGGACCGCAAAGGCGTAAAATTCGAAATGACGACTGACGAGTGGATGCGTCTCTTACGAGGCGACGATTGACGCTTGTCGACACGAATATTTTCATCGACTTACTAACGCGCAATCCGGATTGGTTTGAAGCGTCGCGCCTGGCGTTCGAACGTAGGATGGCGCTCGGCGCAATTTTGATCGTCGATGCGGTCTTTGCCGAACTGTCGGCGGGTTTTGCGAGCGAGGCGGACTGCTCCGATTTTCTTGACGCACTCGCGGTTGAACATTCCGCGATGTCGCGACAAGCGCTTTGGCGCGCGGGGCGCGCGTTTCGGGATTACCGGCGCCAGGGCGGCTCGAAGACGAATGTCTTGGCTGATTTCTTCATCGGCGCGCAAGCGGAAACACTGGGCGTTCCGCTTCTGACGCGTGACGCGGGGAGATATCGAAGTTATTTTCCGGAGATAGCGGTGCTAGCGCCTCAATAAAGCGGGCCGTGTGAGAGACGCCCGATCCAGAATTCGCTCCACAGCCCAGACAACCCGACCGTCACCGCGTGAATTTCTTATACTTCAGCCGGTGCGGAATGACGCTGTCGACTCCCAAGCGCCGCTTCTTATCCTCTTCGTAATCGGCGAAATTGCCCTCGAACCATTCGACATGGCTGTCGCCTTCATAGGCGAGAATATGCGTGGCGATGCGATCGAGGAAAAAGCGATCGTGCGAGATGATAACCGCGCAGCCGGCGAAATCGACAAGCGCTTCTTCGAGCGCGCGCAGCGTCTCGACGTCGAGATCGTTCGTTGGCTCGTCGAGCAGCAGCACATTGGCGCCGCTCTTGAGCATCTTGGCGAGATGCACGCGGTTGCGTTCGCCGCCTGAAAGCTGCCCGACCTTCTTCTGCTGATCGGCGCCCTTGAAGTTGAAGGCCGAGCAATAGGCGCGCGAGTTGATCTCGCGCTTGCCGAGATAGATCACCTCATTGCCGTCGGAGATTTCCTCCCAGACCGTCTTATTAGCGTGAAGCGCGTCGCGCGACTGGTCGACGTAGCCAAGCTGCACGCTGTCGCCAATCTCGATCGCTCCGTTGTCTGGCTTCTCCTGCCCGGTGATCATACGAAAGAGCGTCGTCTTGCCGGCGCCGTTCGGGCCGATCACGCCGACGATGCCGCCGGGCGGCAGCTTGAAGGAGAGATCGTCGATCAGCAGCGTATCGCCGAAGCCTTTCGACAGATGGTCGAACTCGATGACGTTGTCGCCGAGACGTTCGGCCACCGGGATGACAATCTGCGCGGTTGTCGGCGCCTTGTCGTTCTGCTTGGCGACGAGCTCCTCATAGCGCTGAATGCGCGCCTTGCTTTTCGCCTGACGCGCCTTCGGCGAAGCGGCGATCCACTCGCTCTCGGCTTCGAGCGCGCGCTGGCGCGCCTTGTCTTCCGAGGATTCCTGCGCGAGGCGCTTCTGCTTCTGCTTCAGCCAGCTCGTATAATTGCCCTCATAGGGAATGCCGCGGCCGCGATCGAGTTCGAGAATCCAGCCCGTGACATTGTCGAGGAAGTAGCGGTCGTGGGTGACGATGAGGATTGCGCCCGGATATTGGCGCAGATGTCCCTCGAGCCAGTTCACCGTTTCGGCGTCGAGATGGTTCGTCGGCTCGTCGAGCAGCAGCATTTCCGGCTGCTCCAGCAGCAGCTTGCACAGAGCGACGCGACGCCGCTCGCCGCCTGAGAGCTTTGTCACGTCCGCGTCGTCGGGCGGACAGCCGAGCGCGTCCATCGCCTGATCGACCTGACTGTCCAAGTCCCACAGGCCCTTGGCCTCGATCTCGTCCTGCAGTCTGGTCATCTCGTCGGCGGTCTCGTCCGAATAATTCATGGCGAGATCGTTGTAGCGGTCGAGAATCGCCTTCTTTTCGGCGACGCCCAGCATGACGTTGTCGCGCACGTCAAGCGCAGGGTCGAGGTGAGGCTCCTGAGGGAGATAGCCGACGCGCGCGCCCTCTGCGACGAAGCCTTCGCCGGTATACTCCTTGTCGATGCCGGCCATGATGCGCAGCAGAGTCGATTTGCCCGCGCCATTGACGCCGAGCACGCCGATCTTGGCGTCGGGATAAAACGAGAGATTGATATTTTCCAAGACCTTCTTGCCGCCGGGGTAGGTCTTGGTCAGGCCTTGCATGTGATAGATGAACTGGCGCGCCATATCGCCTCGCAATGGATGAGATTGGCGCTGTCTTTAGAGCATTTTCACGCGGCGAGGGAAGCCGTTCGGACCGGCTGGGCAGAAAAATACCCCCGGCGGGCGGCCGGGGGTTTTTTCCGAGAGCGGCTGCGCTCAGGTCGTGCGCATAAAGCTCAGCACCGTAGCGCTAAGGGTGCTGCCCGTGAGCACGAGCGTTGCGCCGAGGGCAAGCAGCGCGACCAGGTTCAGCGTCAGATCGGCGGTATTGCCGGCAAGCGCCAGAATGCCGAGGACGATCGCCGCCAGTCCGGCAAGGGCCTGAATGCCGGCGGATCCCGACGCCATTTCGCTCGCCAGCATCTCGGCTCCAAAGTGTTGCGACTGCCCAACCGAGGCTACCTCCATACTTGCGGAGGCGCGGCGAAGCACGTAGAGGCGCCAAACAGCGTTGCTGCTTAGAAGCAGAGCTGTGCCGAAGCCAATAACCGCGACCGGCGACAGGACGTCTGGCTTGATTCCAAGGAGCGACAGAACGCCAAGCACGATACCGCCTGCGCCGACGAGAAAGACGAGCGCGAGGCTATTGCCGCCCATCTGCTCTGGGGTAGCGGTTCGAACGCCGCCGGGAAATACGACCTGCGCATAATCCGACAGCATTGCTCCGCCCTGAATCAATAGGGCGACGCCGAAGACGATTGTCGCAATTGCGACCATCATGGCCGGCGAAATTCCAACTAAACCGCAAATGACGAGAACGATAGTGGCGACGCCGCCGATGGCGTCGATCAAACCGCCATATGCGACCGCATTTTCATGCGATGCGATATCTCGAGTGATGGACATGTGGGACACTCCAGCCGCTTGCCCCCCGTGCGCTAGCTAGCGGCGCATATGAGGGGGGCAAGCCTAGCATTTCCAAGCGAATTGCCTTTTGACGTCAGCGCGCCTTAAAAGCGCAAACGAGGCAATCGGGCGAGCGCAGCGGCCATGAATGTTCTTTTGATCGGATCGGGCGGACGTGAGCATGCGATCGCCATCGCGCTGAAAAAAAGCCCGCTGCTTAAGCGGCTCTATATCGCGCCTGGCAATCCGGGAACGGCGCGCATTGGAAATAATGTCGATCTCGATGTCGCCGACCACTCCGCCGTGATCGACTTTTGTCGAGAGGCCGGAATTGCGCTCGTCGTCATCGGGCCAGAGCAGCCGCTGATCGGCGGGCTCGTCGACGAGTTGGAGAAGCATGGCGTTCTCGCCTTTGGCCCAACGCGGGCGGCGGCTCAGCTTGAAGGCTCGAAGGGCTTCACCAAGGATTTGTGTCGCGACTATCGTATTCCGACCGCGACCTATGCGCGTTTTCGCGCGCTCGAACCGGCGTTGCATTATTTACGCGAGCATGGCGCGCCGATTGTCGTTAAGGCCGACGGGCTCGCCGCCGGCAAAGGCGTCGTCGTCGCGCAGACGCTTGCGGAGGCGGAGAGCGCCGCGCAGGCGATGTTCGCCGGCGCCTTCGGCCTCTCGGGCGCAGAGGTCGTCATCGAGGAATGTCTCGAGGGGGAAGAGGCGTCATTCTTTGCGATCTGCGACGGGGTTCGCGCGCTGCCTTTCGCCATGGCGCAGGATCATAAGCGCGTCGGCGACGGCGACACCGGGCCGAACACGGGCGGCATGGGAGCCTATTCGCCGGCTTCGGTTGTGACGCCGGAAATAGAAGCGCTCGTTATCAGCGAAATCATCGAGCCGACGATGCGCGCCATGCGCGAAAGGGGCGCGCCATTCAAGGGCGTGCTCTACGCGGGACTGATGCTCACAAGGGATGGGCCAAAGCTCATCGAATATAATTGCCGCTTCGGCGATCCCGAGGCGCAGGTCATTCTCCCCCGTCTTGAGGACGATCTTCTCAAGTTGATGCTTGCCGCCGCGCGAGGCGATTTACCGCAGGATCGGCCGCGGTTCTTGCCGCTTACCGCGCTGACGGTCGTTCTCGCGGCGAAAAATTATCCGGGGACGCCGATGACGGGCTCGGAAATCCGCAACGTGGAAAGCGCCGCGGCTGTCGAGGGGGTCACGATCACCCACGCCGGCACGCGCGAGGAAGGGGGAAAACTCCTTGCCGCCGGCGGCCGCGTGCTCAACGTCACGGCTTTGGGCGAAAGCGTCGCCGAGGCGCAGGCGCGCGCATACGCGGCGGTCGATCTTATCGACTGGCCCGGCGGCTTTTGCCGCCGCGACATTGGCTGGCGGGAGGTCGCGCGCGAACACAACTACATCACGTAGATCTTGTCGGGCAGTTCGTCGCCGCTCGCGCCGGGCGGCGCATGCCGCGCCAAGAGGCGCGCGCACTCCTCGATCGCCGCGACGAAGCCGTCCGCCACTCTTTCGTGCCGGATTTCTTCAAGCAGTTGATTGAGCGCGACTTGCCATTGCTCGTTTGCGATCTTCGCTGCGACCGCGTCGTCGGCGACGATACGCGCATAGCGTTCGGCGAATGAGACGAATATGAGCACGCCCGTTCGCGATTTGGTGCCGGCGACGCCGCGCGAGAAAAATTGCTCAATTGCTTCGCGCTCGGCACGGGCGCGCATGACGGCGCGCGGCGTCAACAAAAAGCGCACGGGAGCCCATGAGACAAAGAGCGTCGCAACGATAAAGATCGCGATTTGGGCCGCGAAGATTTCGCGAGTCGAGAGGTCGGTAAAAAGCAGCATGGGCCAGGGCGACGCCAGCGCGACGAAGGCGCCCCAAAGCGGCGGCACAAATGCGTAATCGGAAGAGCGGCTCGCCAGCACACAGACGATCTCGCCGGACGTTGTTTCCTCGGCGCGGCGGATTGTCTCGGCGATGCGCTCATAGTCTTGCGCGGTCAGCTGCATCACCAATCTCCCGAAGCGCCGCCGCCACCCGACGAGCCGCCGCCGCCAGAGAATCCGCCGCCATCGCTCCAACCGCCGGCGCCGCTCGAACCGCCCCACGAGTCGTTGTCCCAGAAGCCGCCGCTGGGGGGCAACACGATCATCGGCCCGCCTCGTCGGTAGCGTCGGTAAGCACGCCGCTGGCCGCGTGCGCTACGCGCCATCCAAACGACGATGAACAGAAACAGCGCAAAAAAGATGAGCGGTGAAAGCTCGTCGAAACTCGTGGACTGCGGGCCCCGCGCGCGTTTCGTCCATTCGGCGGAATCGCCGGAGAGCACCTCGATGATGCCTTCGACGCCGCGCTCTATGCCAGCGCCATAGTCTCTCGCTTTGAATCTTGGCGCCACCGCGCTCGTCAGAATGATCTTCGACAGCGCGTCGGTGAGAGTTCCCTCTAAGCCGTAGCCGACCTCGATGCGCATCTTGCGCTCGTTCGGCGCGACAAGGAAAAGAACGCCGTTGTTCTTTTTCGCCTCTCCAAGCTTCCAAAAGCGAAACAGGCCGTTGGCGTAGGTTTCGACGTCCAAGCCGTCGAGCGAATCGACAGACGCCACGACAAGCTGGATACCTGATTTGTCCTCGAGATCCTTGAGCTTTGTCTCGATCGTAGCTTTCGTCGCGAGCGGAATGATATTGGCTAGATCGACCACTCGGCCGGTGAGCGGCGGATAGTTCACCGCCGCGAAAGCCAGCGATGCAACGAGAAAGAAGAGCGGCGCGAGCCAGCGCGCGGCGCCGCGCATCGCTATTTGCCTTCGCACCGAGCGCACCGCCCGGCAATTTCCACGACGCGCGTCCGGGCGCTGAATTTCGCGGCCCCGATAAGAGCGGAAAGTTCGCGCGCAAAGCCTGGTGACGTCGCTTCTTTGACCTCGCCGCATTGTTCGCAAATGATGAAAACGACGGGCTCCTCGGCCTCATGCGCATGTCCGCAGACGATATAGGCGTTTTTTGACGCAAGCCGATGCGCGAGGCCGTTGTCCATAAGATAGCCGAGCGCGCGGTAGACGGACACGGGCGCAGGACGCTTGCCTTCTTCGTCCGCCATGAGATCGATCATCTCATAAGCGCCGACCGGCCGGTTCGCCTCCGTGAGAATGTCGAGCGCTCGTCGGCGCGCCGGCGTGAGACCGGCGATTTTGGGCCGCGAGGGGCTTTTCGTGGTGCGGCTGCTCATTGCGCCAATTTAGGGGGCTCCGGCGCAAAAGACGAGGCTCTAGCGCTTGGCGCAGGCTGCGGCGAATTTCTTGAATTTATCCGCCGCGTCGGCGAGGGGCGCCGTGCGCTGCGCCCCGCCGATGGAGATATTGAGCGTTTCCCCGTTCGTCATCGCAGCAAAGATCGGTTCTTTCGCCTGAAGGGACCCTTCGAAGCTCGGCACGCCCGCTTCCTCATTCGGGACGAGCTTACCGGTGACCTTCGCCGTTTTTTGGCCGACAGAGAGGACCGCCGTCGCCTTGTCTCCGGCTTTGAGCTTGTCGCTCGTTTCGGCGACCCAGATTTTAACGACGCCGCTCCCCGGCGCGCAGGTGAAGCTTCCGAGACTATCGTCGCTCTCCGGGACCCCATAGCCGAGATAGATGCTGTCGGCGTCCTTTTCCTCCAGTCCGCCAAGCGTCCAAACCCGCGCATCGTTTTGGGCGCTGACGCCCGACAGGGCGATAAGAGAAAGGACTCCGGCCAGGGCGCATGTTCGCTGCACGCATTTTCTCCTTGCGCCGAGGCGCGGACCAGGCCGCCTTGCGCTCACGCGCGCGGCGCCTATAGTCCGCGCGCAATCGCCTCCCGCCGAGCCAGAGCCAAAATGAACCGCCCGAAAAAAGAAATCAAACGCGTCGTCCTCGCCTATTCCGGAGGGCTCGACACTTCCATCATCCTGAAGTGGCTGCAGACGACCTATGACGCGGAAGTCATCACCTTCACCGCCGATCTCGGACAGGGCGAGGAGCTCGAACCCGCGCGCGAGAAGGCGCTGCTTCTGGGCGTGAAGCCCGAAAACATCTTCATTGAAGATCTGCGCGAAGAATTCGTGCGCGATTATGTCTTCCCGATGTTTCGCGCCAACGCCCAATATGAGGGGCTTTATCTTCTCGGCACGTCGATCGCGCGTCCGCTTATCGCCAAAAAGCAGATCGAGATCGCACGCAAAATGGGCGCGGACGCCGTTTCTCACGGCTCGACCGGCAAGGGCAACGACCAGGTTCGCTACGAGCTCGCCTATTACGCGCTGGAGCCGGAGATCAACGTGATCGCGCCCTGGCGCGAATGGGAATTCGCGTCGCGGTCCGATCTCATCGCCTTTGCGGAAAAGAACCAGATACCGATCGCCAAGGACAAGCGCGGCGAAGCGCCGTTCTCCACCGACGCCAATCTTCTGCACACGTCTTCGGAAGGAAAGGTGCTCGAAGACCCTAACCAGGAGACGCCGGATTACGTTTATTCGCGCACGGGCAATCCTGAGGATGCGCCGGATGAGGCGCAATATGTCACGATCGACTTCGAGAAGGGCGATGCGGTCGCTGTTGATGGCGTCAAGCTCTCGCCGGCGGCGCTGCTCGCCAAGCTCAACGATCTCGGACGTCTGCACGGAATCGGACGACTCGATCTTGTCGAAAACCGCTTCGTCGGCATGAAGTCTCGCGGCATGTATGAGACGCCGGGCGGCTCCATCCTTCTTGTTGCGCATCGCGGCATTGAGAGCCTCACGCTCGATCGCGGCGCCGCGCATCTCAAAGACGAGCTGATGCCGCGCTACGCCGAACTGATCTATAATGGCCTCTGGTTTTCGCCGGAGCGCGAGATGCTGCAGGCCGCGATCGACAAGAGCCAGGAGCATGTCACGGGCCGCGTGCGCATCAAGCTCTACAAGGGCTCGGCGACGCTTGTCGGCCGGGAAAGCCCGTGGTCGCTTTACGATCAGGACCTCGTCACATTCGAGGAGGGCGGAACTTACGACCAGCGCGACGCCGAAGGCTTCATCAAGCTCAACGCCTTGCGGCTGCGCACGCTGGCGAAACGCGCCGCGCGCGGAGCGAAGCAAAACTGACCGCGTTGACGGATTTGCGGACCGCCGGATGTCCCCCTCTCCCGCGAAGCGGGGGAAGGTAAGGGAGGGGGCTTAAATTCGAGTCGAGCAGAAATTGCATCGCCCCCTCTCCAACTCTCCCCCGCTTGGCGGGAGAGAGGGCGATCGCGCTGCGGAGGAAACGTCGCCGCTGGATCAAGGCTCAACTGCGCAGACTCGCGGACCGTCGCAAACGCTTATTTCTCTCGACGATCTCGTTGACGCTGGCCTCATCGCGGAAGCCGACGCGCCAAGCCTCCAAAATGTCGCCAAGCGCTACAGCATCGCCCTCACGCCGGAAATTGCGGCGCTGATCGACCGCGACGATCCGAATGATCCGATTGCGCGCCAGTTTATTCCCAACCCCCGCGAATCCCATAGCACGCCGCAGGAACGCGCCGATCCGATCGGCGACGATGCGCATTCGCCGCTGCCGGGGCTCGTGCATCGCTATCCGGACCGCGTGCTCTTAAAACTCCTCTCGGTTTGTCCGGTCTATTGCCGTTTCTGTTTTCGCCGCGAGACGGTCGGTCGCGGTAAGGGCGAGCTGCTGCAGGAGCATCACGTCAGAGCGGCGCTCGATTACATTGCGACGCGACAGCAGATTTTTGAAGTGATCCTCACCGGCGGCGATCCTTTAATGCTGTCGGCGCGTCGATTGGAAGCCGTGTCGCGCCGTCTTGCTGAGATCCCGCACGTGCGGTTGTTGCGCGTTCACACGCGTGCGCCGACCGTCGCGCCGGATCTAGTCACGTCGGATCGGCTCGCGGCGTTTCGTGAAAGCGGCAAGAGGCTGTTCGTCGCCCTACATGTCAATCACGCGCGCGAATTGACCGAGTCCGCCCGCGAGGCGATCGCTCGCCTGCACGAGTCAGGCGCGATCCTTCTGTCGCAGACCGTTCTGCTCAAAGGCGTCAATGACAGCGTCGATGTCCTGGAGCGGCTGATGCGCGATTTGGCAAGCCTAGGGGTCAGGCCTTATTATCTGCACCATCCAGATCTCGCGCCGGGGACCGCGCATTTTCGGCTCAGCCTTGCGGCGGGCAGACGAATCTACGCGGAGCTGTCGCGCCGGATGACCAGCCTCGCGCTGCCGGCCTATGTGCTCGATATTCCCGGCGGCTTCGGCAAGGCGCGCGTCGCTGAAGGCGCCGCCGAGCCGGACGGGCAGGGAGGATGGATCATCGTCGATCGGAATGGCCAGAAAAGGTCCTACCGCGACGATATCGAGCCGCTGAAAGACTGACTCTCGTTCGTGCGCCCGAACCGACGTTGTCGGCTCGCTCTACCTAAGGAACGCATGTGCGCAAACTGACGCTCCTGATCGCCATATTGATTGCGACGCTTGCCGTTTTCGGAGCGCGCGCCGACGAAGCGCCGGATTCGATCGAGCAGTTCAACGCGCGTCTCGATCGCGCGCGCGACACGCTCGACGAGGTGCAAAAGGCGCTGGAGCAGCCGGAGCTTTCCGACGCAGCATTGCGCAGTCTGCGCACGCGCATCGACCCCTTGCCGCACCAGCTGGAAGAGACGATCGAAAAGCTAACGCCGCGTCTTGCAGCGATTGATGCCCGATTGAAGGAGCTTGCGCCCGTCGCGGCGAAACCGCAGGAGGCTCCGAAAGCGCCGGAGAAGCCCGCGGAGACAAAGCCCGCGCCGAAGCCCCCTGTAAAGAACAGCGTCGAGAAGCCGCCGCCAAAAGGTTCGCCGGCGCCTGCGCCGGAGGCGACGCCGAGCGAAACCGAGTCGCCGGATGGGGCGGCTCGCGTCAGCGCTAACGCCGAGCTTGAAGACCAGCGTCGCCTTTTCGATGCGACTGACGCGACGCTCAAACGTGCGCGCGCGATGCTACTCGAAGCGCGGCAAATCTCGGTGACGATTGTTGCGCGCCAGCGCGGACTTTTCGCGAAAAATCTTTTTTTGCGCACGAGCGGCCTGTTCACGCCTTCGCTGTGGCGCGCCGCGCTTGAAAGCGTTCCCGGCCTTGTTAGCGATTCAGCGAGCTTTCTTTCCGACCGCGCCGGGAATGTCGTCGATCGCGTCAATAGCGGCAAGCGCGCGCAGTTTTTTGCCGTGCTTTTCCTGATCGCAGCTGGCGTCGCTTTGGCGCTGTTCATGGCGTGGCGTGTCGCAAGGCGTCTTGACGGGGACGCCACGCCGACGCCTTTGCGCAAGGCGGCCGCCGCCGGATGGACCGCGATCGTCCTCGCAGCCGCGCCAGTTGCTGCGGTCGGCGCATTGAGCTTAGCCTTTGACGCCTTCGACATTGTCGATTCGACGTTGGAGCCGATCTGGCGACGCGTTGTCGAAGGCGTGGCGAGGATCGCCTTCGCCTACGCTATCGCGCGCGCGGTTTTCGCCCCGTCGCATCCGAACTGGCGATTGATCGATCCGGGCGATCGGCTCGCTGGGCTTCTGACGGGACTGACCGCGCTCGCGGCGCTGACTCTTTCTGCGGCGCGCTTCGTGGAGCAACTCGAAGAAGCGACTCAGGCTGGTCTGTCTCTCGTTATCGTCACGCGCGGCATGGGCGTGATGATTGTCGTCGCGCTCATCTCCATTGTGCTCTTCAACCTGCCGCGCCGCGCCGAAGTTGAAGAGGGCGGCGCCGTCGCGACCGTCGAAGGACGCGACTGGATGAGCGCCGCGCGTTTCTTTGGCGCCGTCGTGGTCATAGCCTTAGTGGCGGCATGTGGCGCCGGCTACGTCACTTTCGCCAATTTCGTCATTCTGCAAATCGGGTGGACTGCGGCGGCGCTGGCCATCCTCTACGTCGTCGTGACGCTTCTGCGCGGCGGCATAGAGGCGGCGTTTGCGCCGACGAGTTTTCTTGGCCGCAATGTGATCAGCGGATTCGGCATGCGCCGCGAGCAACTTGCGCCGCTCGCCGTGCTGCTTTCCGGCATTGTTACGCTGCTCTGTTTCGTGACGGCGGCTTTGGTGGCGATGGCGCCGCTCGGCTACGAGTCCGGCGATTTTCTCGCGAATATCCGCTCGGCCTTCATTTCCTTCAAGATTGGCGACGTCACCATCTCGCCTTCGAGCGCGCTCGTAGCCGTACTGGTCTTTGCCGCCGGGCTCGCCGCAACTCAAGGACTTCGTCGCTGGGTTGACACACGTTTTCTGCCGCTGACGCGTCTTGATCTCGGTTTGCGCAATTCGATCAGCGCGACGCTCGGCTATGTCGGATTCATTCTCGCGGCGGCGCTCGCCCTCTCCTATGTGGGGCTCGGTTTCGAGAAGCTCGCGATCGTCGCCGGCGCCCTTTCTGTCGGCATTGGCTTTGGCCTGCAGTCGATCGTCAACAATTTTGTCTCAGGACTCATTCTGCTTTGGGAGCGCGCCATTCGAGTCGGCGACTGGGTGGTGGTCGGCGATGAGCAGGGCTATGTCAAACGCATCAATGTTCGCTCCACCGAGATCGAAACCTTCGACCGCGCGACGATGATCGTGCCGAACTCCAATCTCGTCGCCGGCGTCGTGAAGAATTGGCTTCGTGGCGATAAGGTCGGCCGCATAAAAATCGCCATCGCGCCCCATGCCGGCGTCGATCCGGAAAGGATGCGCGACATTCTTTTGGCGGCGGCGCGCGCGCAGGAAGGCGTTTTACGGATTCCTGCTCCACAGGTGATGTTCCTCGGCATGGAGGCGAACGCCTTCAAATTCGAGTTGTGGTGCTATGTCGAGGATGTCGAGCAGTCGGCGCGCGTGCGCAGCGATCTGCACTTTGATCTCTATCAGCGCCTTGGTGAGGCCGGAATCACCATTGGTCTCGCCGCTGCGGCGCCGCCGACGATTGTCCACATACCTGAGCTCGACAAGCTTGCGGCGGCCGCTGTCGCGAGCGCCCTTGCGATTGAGGCCAATCTGCCGGGCGTCAGGAGCGAAGGCGAGGAGCCTGAAAAATCCGACATCCCCGAAGAGAACGCCGCGTCCTCGGAAGATGCGCCGGTAAAGTAAATCTCTTCGCGTTCACTGTTTCTCAAAGAATGGGGAGCGAGATGCGCGTGATGCTCTTGCCGCAACTTTCTCGTTTCGCCGGTCTCCTTACGATCGGCGCGCTTGCCGGCTGCAACGCCGCGCAGGAGCCGGCGAGCCCAGCGGTAGGGTCGGAGCCGGCGATGTATCGTTCTCTGGCGACAGCCGGCGCGCGCGTCGACCCTGCTACAGCGCGCGACATGATCTCGCTTTATCGGCGCAATAGCGGCCTCGGCGCTTTGGCGCTCGACGACGGGTTGCAGCGCGTCGCGGAGGCGCAGGCGCGAGACATGGCGCAAAGCGGGAACCTTGCGGCGCGTGGCGAACTTGGCGATCGGCTGGTCGGCGCGGGGGTTCAAACCCCGGCGGCCGTGGAGAATGTTTCCGCCGGCTATCGCACCCTGGCTGAAGCATTTTCGGGGTGGCGAGATTCCGCTCCGCATAATGCGCGTATGCTGGATAAGCGCGTAAGGCGGATGGGCATCGCCACGGCCTATGCGCCTGGCGCGAAATATAAAGTCTATTGGGCGCTCGTTCTCGCCGACTGAATCACGCGCGGACCCGGCGCTTGCGCTTGCCGCCGCCGGGCGGCGTGCCGCAATATTCTGGTTCGGACTTCGTAATTTGACTGGCTACGGCGTCGTCGATCCGCAGATAGCGCACGCCGAGAAAGAACAGGATCTCGGCGTCACGTTGCAGCGCACCGCTGGGTCTCGGCGCCGCTCTTGGGCGCGGCCGGAAGGCGATGACCTTCCCCATGACGATCCCTCCCCAAGCTCCTAACGACGATGAATCAGCATATGAAGACGATTAGGAGTTGGCGAGGGTTAATGTTCCGTCAATGACCCGATGCTAAATTTTCTGCAGGTTGCGTAGGGTTCGAGTGGTGTTGCGATGGGCGGCGGTAAGGAACGGCGTCGGAGCGTGGATGCTTCGCTGCTTCGAGCGGTCGTCGATCAGTTTGTCGAACGTTCGATGCATCCGACGGCCGACATTCGTCAGTTTGAGCCGCTCGCGCTCGGCCTCATCGACAACATCGATTCCGAAACAGTCGCTCGCGTGGCGCTGCCCCTCTGCTTTCATCCCGAAACGCCTTCGTCGATTTTTGCGCGTCTTTTCGACAAGGGCGGCGTCGCTGCGGCTCTTGCCTTTCAATTCACGCCCATTTTCCGGCAGCGTGACATGATGGCCACTGCCGAGCGGGGTCCGGCGCCATTCGCGGCGGCAATCGCCCGCCGACGCGATCTCGATCGCGAGACGATGACGGCGCTTGCCTCCCGCAGCGAAGTCGAGGTGCTTCGCGCCCTCGCTGGCAATCTTTCGGCGCATTTAGACACGGCGTCGCGGCGTGCGCTCGTCATGGCGGCGCGAGATGATCTGACGCTTGCGCGCATGCTGCTCGATCGCGACGACCTCGATCTTGATCCGGAACCGCTGTTCCTCGCTGCGAATCGGCTCGAGCGCAGGGCCATCGTGCTCCACGCTTGTCGCCAAATATTGGCGAACGGCGCGACTGAAGCGCCTTGTCGCGCTAACGCCGATTTCGTCGCGAAACTAGAAGGAGCGGCGCAGCGCCATGATCGCCGCGCGATGGCCGCACTCCTTTCTGAGGCGCTCGAATGCCGAAAGGATCGCGCTCGCGCCATCGTCGCCGACCGTCTTGGCGAGGTCTTAGCTCTGGCGCTCAACGCGATCGGCATTCCGTTGGAGCCGGCGGCGCGCATTCTTTGGGCTGAACCACAGCGCAGCGCCACGATTGCACGCTCGCTTGTCGGATTGACGCGTTCGACGCCGCAGCGCGCGGCGGCGCGTATCGTTAACGCAGTGACCGGGGCGGCGCGATCGGAGCGCGAGAATTCGCGCCGCGCAACGCGAGAAGAGGCTGGCGCGCCAACGTGGCGGCGCGCGGCGGCGCCCCAACCCGTGGCGCGGCCATCGCGCAAACTCGATCAGTCCGCCTGATCGCTACGCGGTAAGGTCGACAAAGATACGACCCTCGCGATCCTCAATTTCGACGATCCAAAGATCCGGGTCGAACATGATCTCGCGCTTGAGCCTTTGCTCGGCCTCCGCTGGATCGAGCCAGTCCCCTGCATGAACCTTCGCGAACAGACGATCGACTCCCTCGGGCGGCTCTTCGCTTTGCGGCGCAGGACCATAGACCGCGGCGCGCCCGTCAAGCCGATCAAGCTTTAGAAAGATTGCGCCGGCTTCGGCCGCGCCGCGACGGCGCAGCATGGCGACTGCGCCTTGCGTCTCCGCGCGACGGATCAGCGCGGAGACGAATATGTCAGACCTTAGGCGCATGAGGTTCAAACTAGCGCTTGAGCAGCGGGATTGTCGAACGCCCGATCAGGGGAGCGGCAGGCTGGAGCGCGCCGCAAGCTGCCGCAGCAGTTTCGGCGTGATTTGGCCTTTGGCTGGCAGGCCGATATCCCGCTCGAACTTTTCGAGGGCCTGGCGCGTGGCGCTGCTAAGCATGCCATCAGCGCGTACAACGTAACCGAGCTTCAGCAGGGCGCGCTGCGCAAAAAGCACCTTACCGTCGATAGTCGAATTATTATCGGCGGCTGGCGCCTTTTCATTCTTGTGCGCGCTTGCCGCGCGCGGAGGCGCCTCGCCAAGGATCAGAGAGCTGATGGCGTCCCGCTTCTTATCCATCGTGCGCGGCGTATCTGGTTTAGCTGGCCCGCTCTTGGCGACGTCCGCCTTTTCGATTTTCTCGGCGATCGCGTCGGAGGCGGCGCGCTGGCTCGAGTCTCGCTCTGTGCGCGCAGCTTCGATGACGGCAGGCCGCGGCGGCGGAGTCGGCGCCGTTATGACCGCCGGCGAAGGCTGACTGGAAAAGAGCGGCGCCGGATGTCTTCCGTCTTGGAAAAACAGCGCGTTCATGGGCACGCCGATTGCCGCCACGGCGGCAATGCCGAGGATGAGCGTCACGCCTATCCGGTTCGCGCCGAAGATTCGCCCGAAGAATGAGCGACGTCCAACGCGCCGTCCGTTGCGAGGCGGCGCGCGATCGATAGGCGAAGCCTGAAAACGAGAGGCGTAAAGCGAGGCGTCACGCAATTTTCTTCACCCTTGCTGGTTCGGCGCGCCCTGCGGCGACCGTGTTTGGCGGCGCGCCGGTTCGCGCGATCGTTTGGATTTTCGCCATGCCGCCGGTCGCGCCGCTGCGCTGACCGCAGTCTCGGGGCAAGCGAACGGTGACCGCCGTGCCGGACTGCAGGCCGCTTTCAATCGTGATCGAACCGCCGTGCAGCCCGACAAGCCCCCGTATGACGGAAAGACCAAGGCCCGTTCCTTCCTGTCCGCGATCAAATGGCGCGCGCGCCCGGAAGAAAGGGTCACCAAGCCGCTCGAGATCGTTTGGCGCGATGCCGACTCCAGTATCCGCGACGGTGATGACGGCCTGATTTCCTTCCAGCCGAAGCAGCAGCCTCACCGTTCCCGCTGGAGGCGTGAACTTCACCGCGTTAGAGAGCAGGTTAATGAGGATCTGCTTTAAGGCGCGTTTATCGGCGACAATTTCACCAAGCGCGCTGGCGTATTCGCGCGAGAGCGTCACGCCAGACTGGTCGGCCATCAACTGCATCATGTCGCAGCATTGATCAGCGAGGGACTGCAGAGGAAAGGGCTCCAGCTCGATTTGCATGGCGCCGGCCTCGATCTTGGAAGCGTCTAAAATCGAGTCGATGACCTCGAGAAGGTGGCGCCCCGAGGCGCTGATGATGGACGCATATTCCCGCTGTTTGGCGGGTTCGCATGGCGCGATTCCCTCGTTCGCGAGCATTTGCGAAAAGCCGATAATGGCGTTGAGCGGCGTGCGCAGTTCGTGGCTGACATTGGCGAGTAGCCGCACGTCGCCGATTGTCGCGCGTTTTGCTTCCACGCGAGCGGCGGCAGGGGAGTCGAACTCGATGCGCAGCGCTCCAGTGCGCGACAGCACGATCAAGAAAATTAGCGGAATCTGCGCGAGAAAGAAGATTACCGTCTCAGCGATTGTCGGCGCCCCGTGGAAGAACAGAAACAGCGGCGCTGATATCAGGATACAGGCGGTGACGACCAGCCGCCCGAGGATGAACGCGCGATGACGGTCTTTCCCCGCCGGTCGACTGGCGATGCTCCTTTGCAACGCGGCATCGGTCCAAAACTCGAAACTATCGGTGAAACTACGCAAGACACGCTCCACATCGTCTGGATGGGTAGCAGGTCGGTCTTAAACAGCCGCTAAAGCGATGCCCTTACTGGGCAGAGTCCTCCATATGGTTTGTAGTTTATTGATGCGGCTTTCATGGGAAATCGATGCGCGTTTACGAAGGCTCAACCCCCTCGCGACATCACTTCAGCAAACTGCCGCCGTCATGGAGAGGCGCTTGGTTTTTCTTGCCAAATGCGCAATCTGCATTTTTCTCGTCTTAGTCCTGCTGCAGTGGCGGTCCGAACATACGCCGAACGCTGCGAACAGGGCGGCCATGCGCGCCGCGGCTTCAGCCGTTTCGATGGTCCGTGCGGGCGGGGATGCGCTTGCCGGCGCCGCGCGCGAAAAATGCATGTCCGCGCCCCGCGACTGCCTCTCGGCGGCGCAGCGGCTCCAATCGGCGACCACTCGGGCTCGCTAGGCCGCAATCCACGAAGGTGGGGTGTGCAATAAGCTGCGGCACGGCCGATCTTTTTTGCCGAATCAAAAAATTGACTCTAAACATGGTTTAGCTTGGCGCGCGATTTAGAGGCCGAACCGCCACCGAGGCCAATTTTCGTTCCCCAGCGCGACTTGCTCGCGCGTCGTCACTCTCTCCTAAAAAAGGAGATGGCCCATGTCCGAAGAAACTTCGTCTGAAGATACGGTTTCCCGCGCCGAGTTGAACAATCTGCAGGAGCAGCTCAAAGCGATTCGCATGGAGCGCGACCGGCAGATTTTTGAAAAATCCGAGATCGTGGCCAAGGCGAACGCTTACGCTAAGGAGCGCGACGACCTTCGAGACAGTCTTGCGGCGATGACCGCCGAGCGCGACGGCCTTGTGGCCGAGAAGGCCGAGGCCACGAATAAGACGCTAGAGGCGTCTCGGCAGGTTGACGCCGCCAATCGCCGCGCCGATGAAGCTGCGGCGGAGATTACGCGACTACGCCACGTGATCGCTACGGCGCCCTCATCCGATCCCGCTATCGTGCTGTGGAACCTGGTTCAGCAAAAAACCAAGGAGGGCGTCGCTTGGACGCGGGCCAAGATTCCCGCCGACAGCCCGGCTTTGCCTTGGTTCGATAAGACGATCGCCATCGTGACTCAGATCGGCTGCTTCGCCATCAAGGCGACGGACGCATTCATTCGCTGGGCCACGCCGAGGGCCATCGAGCTTTTTCACAAGGGCAAGGCGGAGCTCGAGGCTCGGCTGGCGAAGAAATAGTCTCAGGCTTCGGCGCGTGGCCCTAGGTCCCGGCGTCAAGGGGCGCTAGGGCGACCTGACTCGCTCTTTCTTTCCCCGGCGGGCGCTGCTATCCCCGCGCCCATGACCGCCCACAAGATCGAAAACATCCGCAATTTCTCGATTGTCGCGCATATCGACCACGGCAAATCGACGCTCGCCGACAGGCTTATTCAGGAGACCGGGACGCTCGCCGCGCGCGAGATGGTCGAGCAGGTGCTCGATTCGATGGATATCGAGCGCGAGCGCGGCATCACCATCAAGGCGCAGACGGTTCGCCTCAACTACAAGGCCAAGGATGGCAAGGATTACGTCCTCAATCTGATGGACACGCCAGGCCATGTCGACTTCGCCTATGAGGTTTCCCGGTCTCTGAAGGCTTGCGAAGGGTCGCTCCTTGTCGTCGACGCCTCGCAGGGGGTCGAAGCGCAGACGCTCGCCAATGTCTATCAGGCGATCGACGCTGGCCACGAGATCGTCCCCGTCCTGAACAAGATCGATCTGCCCGCCGCGGAGCCCGATCGAATCAAAGAGCAGATCGAGGAGGTGATTGGGCTCGACGCCTCGGACGCCGTGCTCATTTCCGCCAAGACCGGCCTCGGCATCCCCGACGTGCTCGAGGCGATCGTCACGCGCCTGCCGCCGCCTTCCGGCGACGAGAAGGCGCCTTTGAAGGCGCTGCTCGTCGACAGCTGGTACGACGCCTATTTGGGCGTCGTCGTGCTGGTGCGCATCTTCGATGGGACCCTGAAGAAGGGCCAGAAGATTAAGATGATGGCGACCGACGCCCATTATGAAGTGGATAAAATCGGCGTCTTTCGCCCAAAGATGCAGGATGTCGCGGCGCTCGGTCCCGGCGAAGTCGGCTTCATCACCGCGCAAATCAAACAGGTCGCGGATACGCGCGTCGGCGACACGATCACCGACGACAAGAAGCCCACCGCCGAGCCGCTGCCGGGCTTCAAGCCGGCGCAACCCGTGGTTTTTTGCGGGCTCTTCCCAGTGGACGCGGCCGATTTCGAAGATTTGCGCGCGGCGATTGGCAAGCTGCGCTTAAACGACGCGAGCTTCTCCTACGAAATGGAGACATCGGCCGCGCTCGGCTTTGGCTTCCGCTGCGGTTTTTTGGGTTTGCTGCATCTCGAAATCATTCAGGAGCGGCTGCAGCGCGAATTTGATCTTGATCTCATCGCGACGGCGCCGTCGGTCATCTACAAGATCACGCTGACGAACGGCGACGAGATAGAGCTACATAACCCCGCCGATATGCCGGATGTGGTGAAGATCGAGGAGATCAAGGAGCCCTGGATCAGGGCGACGATCCTGACGCCGGACGAATTTCTCGGCTCGGTCTTAAAGCTCTGTCAGGATCGGCGCGGCGTGCAGGTCGATCTCAACTATGTCGGCAAGCGCGCCATGGCAGTCTACGATCTGCCGCTCAACGAAGTGGTGTTCGATTTCTATGATCGGCTGAAGTCGATCTCGAAGGGCTATGCATCATTCGACTATCAGCTCACCGACTATCGCGCCGGCGATCTCGTAAAGATGAGCATTTTGGTCAACGCGGAGCCCGTGGACGCGCTCTCAATGCTGGTGCATCGCTCGCGCGCCGAGGGACGCGGGCGGCAGATGTGCGAGAAATTAAAGGAGCTCATCCCGCCGCATATGTTCCAGGTGCCGATTCAGGCGGCGTTAGGGGGCAAGATCATCGCGCGCGAAACGGTGCGCGCCTTCCGCAAGGACGTCACCGCGAAATGTTATGGCGGCGACGTGACCCGCAAGCGCAAGCTCCTCGAGAAGCAGAAAGAGGGCAAGAAGAAGATGCGGCAATTCGGTCGCGTCGAGATTCCTCAGGAAGCCTTTATCGCCGCGCTGAAAATGGAGGAGTAGGAGGCTGTTCCCGGCTTTCGGCCGTCATGCCCGGCCTTGTGCCGGGCATCCACGTCGCGGGGCCGCCGCCCATCTTGCGAAGCTGGCGTAACGTCCCGGCGTGGATGGCCGGGACAAGCCCGGCCACGACGGCTCGCGACTCACCCCCTTGCCAAGGCGATCATCACCGCGCCGAGCAGCATCACCGCCGCGCCCAATAGCCTGCCGCTCGATTCTTCCTTCAGCACATGGCCGCTGGCGAGCACGGTGAAAAGCGCCGACAGTCGCTTAATGGCGATGACATAGGGGGTGAACAGCACGGTGAGCGCCCACATCTGCAAAGTGTTGCCGAAGGCCATCGCCGAACCCGCGCCGACTGCGTAGCGCAACGCAAATAGACTTGGCGCCGCGCGTCGCCCGGCGAACCAATAGAGCAGGGCGCATAGCGAGATGACGATCGTCACCGCCGTTATCCAGATGAGCGGCGTCGACGCCCTGACGCCGAGCTTGTCGATATTGGCGGTGACGCTCCAGATCACCGCGACGCCGATCATGAACCGCGCGCCTTTGTCGCGTGCAAAGACATGGAAGTTGAAGCGGCGTCCGTTTGTTTGGTCGGCGTCGAGCAATCCGACGCCCAGCACGGTGAACAGAACGCCGAAGACGCCCATCGGCGGCGCGTGCTCGCCTGTCATGATCGGCGAGGTGAAGAGCATCAGCACCGGCGTAAGCAGCACAAGCGGCGCGACCAGCGAAGCGTCGGATAGCCGGAACGCGCGGATGTAAAACGCATAGGCGACGACGTTGAGCGCGCCTGACCAGGCGAGAAGAGACCAGAATTCAGGCTTCGTCAGCGACGCAAGCGTTTCGCGCGGCGCGCTAAGCAGGCCCGGATAGAGGACGAAACAGGCTACGGTCAGCAGGACCGCGCCCGCGCACCATTGCGCAGCGAGAATGGCGCGATCGTCCGCCGTCCGCGTCGCCGCCTTAGTGCCGAGATCGGTAACCGACTGGCAAACGGCGGTGACGAGAGAGGCGAAAAGAGCAAGAAGCGCGAGGTCCATGGCGCGCTATAGCGCATGATCGGCAAAAGTGAGAGCCGCTTTGCGTAAGATATCGAGCTTGCGCGCGGCTAACCCTCTCCCAGGGGGAGAGGGTAGGATAGGAGGTCCGGGGTGAGGGGAAAGAATCTCGGGAGTCTTGCCGGCGTTAAACGCGCAGCACGACAACCCCTCACCTGGCTGCTCCGCAGCCACCCTCTCCCATTGGGAGAGGGTGGCGCGCCTCTTATTGGGGGGAATAACGCATGATCGTTTCGATCTGATATGGCGGATCAAGCGCTTGGCTTCACCGCTGTGACCAGCGTGTCGACGCCTTCACGAAATTCGACCGCGACCGGCGCGAAACCAGCTGCGCGCAACTGCTCGATCGACGGCTCGAAATACATGATATGCAGGGGAGACTCATCGCTGAGTAGATGCACGACCCAGCCCTCGAGCAGATCGACTCGCTTTTTCTCCGTCAAAATCTTGAACCATCGCCGCACTGTGGCTTGGGTGTCGGCAAGATGCGCGGCGGAATCGTCCATCGCGTAGCGGTCGCCGTTGACGAAAATACCGCCAGGCCTCAAAGCGCGAAAAATCTCAGCGATTGCGGCTTTGCGGTAGTCGTCGGCAAAATTATGGATCGCATAATTTGAAATGACGACATCTATGCCCGCATTGGGCAGAGCGCGTAGCGCGGCGAGCGCATCGGCTTCGATGAACTTGACGCGGCCGGCTGATACATAATCAGCGAGATTGACGCGCGCCTGATCCAGCATCTCGCCGGCGCTGTCGACCGCGGTGAGCTTGAGGTCGTGGCGCGCCGAAAGCGCCGCCAGCGTGCTGATCCCGGTTCCGCAGCCAATCTCGAAGCCTTCGATCGGCCCGGCGTCGGAACGCCAATCAGCCACCCGCGCCCCGATCATTTTTGCGAGCGCGGCGGCGTTTGGACACAATAGCCGCAGCACCTCATATTCGGCGCCGATCGGCCCGGTGAAGGGATTATCTTGAAGGGCGGACATGAGCGCCGTTCTTCCATATCGCGCAAGGCCCTGCAAGACCGTGGCTTTCCTTGCAGGCGACGCCGTGATAGCGAGACTCAAGCTTTTGAGGCAATGCAGCTATGACGCAGGCATTACGTAACGAGGCGCCGACAGCGGACGCGACGCTGGGCGACTCGCTTGCCACGCTCGGGCGCGCCGCACGCGCGGCGGCGCGAGCCGTGGCGCTCGCCTCGCCCGACGTCAAGAACACCGCGCTGCGGCAAGCGGCCGCCGAAATTGGCCGCCAAAGCGGCGCCATACTCGCCGCCAATGCGCTCGACGTCGCCGACGCCAAGGCGCGCGGAACGTCGTCGTCGTTCCTTGATCGGCTGACGCTCGATCCCGCGCGCGTCGAAGCAATTGCTCGCGGACTCGAGGAGATCGCAGAGTTGCCCGATCCCGTCGGCCGCGTTCTGGCGAGTTTTGGGCGGCCGAACGGCCTGAAGATCGAGCGCGTTTCGACGCCGCTCGGCGTCATCGGCGTGATTTATGAAAGCCGGCCCAACGTCACAGCTGACGCGGGCGGTCTGTGTCTCAAGGCCGGCAACGCCGTGATCCTGCGCGGCGGCTCGGAGAGCCTGCGCTCGTCGATCGCGATCCACGCCTGTCTTGTCGCGGGGCTTAAGGCGGCTGGCCTTCCCGAGGCGGCGATCTCGCTTGTCGCGACGTCGGATCGCGCCGCTGTGGGCGCCATGCTCGCGGGCCTCGACGGCAATATCGACGTGATCGTGCCGCGCGGCGGCAAGAATCTCGTCGCGCGCGTGCAGCATGAGGCGCGCGTTCCCGTCTTCGCGCATCTCGAAGGCATTGTGCATGTCTTCGTGCATAAGGACGCCGACCTCGAAATGGCGAAGCGCGTGCTGCTCAACGCCAAGATGCGACGCACCGGCATTTGCGGCGCGGCGGAGACGCTGCTTGTCGACAAGGACTGCGCGGCGACGCATCTTCAGCCGCTCGTTTCGATGCTGATCGACTCAGGCTGCGAAGTGCGTGGCGATGCAGCGACCCAAGCCGCCGACGCGCGGGTCAAGCCGGCCAGCGAAGACGACTGGCGCGCCGAATATCTCGACGCCATCATCGCGGCGAGGGTCGTCGATGGGCTGGAAGGCGCGATCGAGCACATCGAGACCTATGGCTCGCATCACACCGATTGCATCATCACCCGTGATGAGAACGCAGCGCGGCGCTTCATGAACGAGGTCGACTCGGCGATCGTGCTGCACAACGCCTCGACGCAATTCGCCGACGGCGGCGAATTCGGCTTCGGCGCCGAGATCGGCATCGCGACCGGCCGAATGCATGCGCGCGGACCAGTCGGCGTCGAGCAGCTGACGTCGTTCAAATATCGCGTCCATGGCGACGGCCAGGTGCGGGGGTGAGGGGCCTCTTGGATGGCTTGTCACGCAACGTTTTGAAGTGTTCCTTCTCCCGCTTGTGGGAGAAGGTGTCGCGCGACGGCGCGACGGATGAGGGCCCTCACCCGGCTCGACTTCGTCGAGCCACCCTCTCCCGCAAGCGGGAGAGGGAATGATCCCCTTGCTGCCGCCTCGCGCGCCCGGAATGCGCATCGGCCTTTTCGGCGGTTCTTTCAATCCGCCGCATGATGGCCACGCGCTCGTCTCGCGTCTTGCGTTGACGCGACTGAAGCTCGATCGGCTCTGGTGGGTCATCTCGCCCGGCAATCCGCTCAAGGATGCAAGCGAACTGCCATCAATTGACGCGCGGATAGCGGCGGCGAAAGAGATCGTCCGCGATCCGCGGGTCGCCTTCACCGGATTCGAGGCTGAAATCGGCGCGCGCTTCACTTGCGACACGCTCGAATTCCTGCACGCGCATTGTCCGGGCGTGCGTTTCGTCTGGATCATGGGCGCCGACAATCTCTTGCAATTCCATCTCTGGCGACGATGGAAAGAGATTGCGCAGACAACCCCGATCGCCGTGATCGACCGGCCCGGCGCAACGCTCAAGGCGACGAACGCCAAGGCGGCGATCTATTTCAGGCAAGCAAGGCTTTCCGAGAGTGACGCTGCAATGCTCGCCGCGACGCCGCCGCCAGCGATCGTCTATTTGCACGGACCGAGACTCGAGCGCTCGTCGACCGAGTTGCGTGCCGGAGCCCGTTCATGAACGCTCTCCAGCTGCTTGAGTTAACGCATTTTCTACGCCGAACCGGCGTCCGCTTTGGCGGAAAACGTTTTCGCTACTTGCGCTCGAACAACGGCAATATCCAGCGCTTATAGGCCCAGAAGCTCGCCGGGATGCCGATGAAGATCGCGACCCACATCAGCGCCGAATTGTCCGTGCTGCGCTCATAGAAGCCACCGCCCTCCGAGACGGACTGCGTATAGGGATTACGCACGAAGAGCGTGATCGCGAAGGAGCCGACGACGATGAGCGCGGTCGCGATATAAAGGCTGCGCGGAATGACGAACTGCGGCACATGCGGCTGCGTCGGCGCATCTTCAGTTTTGGGCGGCGGGCTTTCTTGCGGCGTGCCCTTCTCTTCCGGTTCTTCGGTCATGGCGCTTCTCTCCAGATATTATCCTTGGGCCCAATATAGGGCTGCTCTAGGCTGCCGCGCCATAGACGTCATAGGCCTCAGAGCGTTCGACTTTTACCGCGACGATGTCGCCCGCGCGCAAGGGGCGCCGCGATGCGACAAAGGCCGCGCCGTCGATCTGCGGGGCATCCGCCTTGGTGCGGCCTTTGGCGAGCGCCCCCGTTGGTCCGCCGCCCGGCTCGTCGATGATGACCGAAAGGCGCTTGCCCACTTTGCGTTTCATCAGCCGCGCGCTGATCGCCTGCTGCTTCTCCATGAAGCGTCGCCAGCGCGTCTCCTTTACTTCGTCCGGGACGGCGGGCAGGCCAAGCGCCTCGGCCGGCGCGCCGGCGACAGGCTCATATTTGAAGGCGCCGGCGCGGTCGATCTCGGCTTCGTCCAGCCAATCCAGCAGATAGTCGAAATCCGCCTCAGTCTCGCCGGGGAAGCCGACGATGAAGGTCGAACGCAACGCAAGATCAGGACATGCTTCGCGCCAGGCGCGAATGCGCTCCAGCGTCTTCTCTTCATTCGCCGGGCGCTTCATGGCCTTCAGCACGTTTGGCGCGGCGTGCTGAAACGGAATGTCGAGATAGGGAAGGATTTTCCCTTCCGCCATCAAAGGCACGACTTCGTCGACATGGGGATAGGGATAGACATAGTGCAGGCGCACCCAGAGGCGGAGTTCGCCGAGTTCCCGCGCAAGATCGAGAAAGCGCGCACGCACGCTACGATCGCCGAACATGCTATCGGCGTAGCGAATGTCGCGGCCGTAGGCGCTCGTGTCTTGCGAAATGACGAGCAGCTCCTTGACGCCGGCGCGCGCAAGCTTTTCCGCTTCTCGCAGCACATCCGCCGCAGGCCGCGAGACGAGCGGTCCGCGCAGATGCGGAATGATGCAAAAAGAGCAGCTATTGTCGCAGCCCTCGGAGATTTTCAGATAGGCGTAATGGCGCGGCGTGAGCTTCACGCCCTGTTCGGGAAGAAGGTCGAGAAAGGGGTCATGCGCCGGAGCGGCGGCGCGATGCACTGCCTCAACGACGCTTTCATATTGCTGCGGGCCAGTGATGGCCAGCACTTGCGGGAAGCGCTCCAAGACTGCTTCGGGCTCGGCGCCCATGCAGCCGGTGACGATCACCTTGCCGTTTTCGTTGAGCGCGGCGCCGATTGCTTCAAGCGACTCCGCCTTGGCGCTATCGAGAAAACCGCAAGTGTTGACAATGACGACGTCCGCCCCGGCGTGGCTACGCGACAGCTCGTAGCCCTCGGCGCGCAGACGTGTGACGATCCGTTCGCTGTCGACGAGCGCCTTAGGACAACCGAGAGAGACGAAGGAGATGCGCGAGGCCGCGTTCGCCGGCCTTTGTTGATCCTGCATGGCGCCCATTGCCATGCAGGGGCCGTCTTTGCAATCGCGGGCTCGACGTTAGGCGGTCAGAGCGCCGAGAAGAGCGAAAAGCGCGACGGCTGCAAAGACGATGGCGTGGATCATGAACGCAACTCCGATGGCCCCCTCAATGGTCTAGTGGTGCGCGCTTTAAGAAAGGGTTCACGGTGTCCTTTCTGAGACGCGTCGGCGTCGGCCAAAAAAAGCCAATAAGTCGGCCACGATGCAGGGCGTTCGCGGTTGACCAAAAAGAAAATTTGCGCTTGGCCTGAGCCGCTCTTAATGAATAGCGCTTCGCCAGCGAGCTTCAGCGACGCCGTCTCAGAAGGAAGCGCCTTATCTTGACGAATTCCATAGTTCTCGGAACAGGCTCATATGCGCCGCAGCGTGTCCTCTCCAACGCCGACCTTGAGAAAATCGTCAAGACGAACGACGAGTGGATCGTTAGCCGCACTGGCATCAAGGAGCGCCGAGTAGCTGCGGATGATCAGGCGACATCCGATTTAGCTGCCGCCGCGGCGCGCGAGGCGCTGGAATTCGCTGGCGTGAAGCCGAATGACGTGGACATGCTCGTCGTTTGCACGGTGACTGGCGACACGCCGACGCCGTCCTGTGCTTCCTTTGTCCAGGCGCAGCTTGGCGCGAGGAACGCCTTCGCCTTTGACATCGGCGCCGCCTGCGCTGGTTCCCTCTATGGCCTGTCCATCGCTGACCAGTTCATCAGAAGCGGTAAGGTGAAACGCGCGCTCGTCATCGGCGCCGAGACGTTAAGTCGCTTCGTCGACTGGACCAATCGCGAAACTTGCGTGCTGTTCGGCGACGCTGCGGGGGCGATTTTGCTTGGCGCCAGCGAAGAGGAAGGGCGCGGCGTGCTTGCCGCGAGCCTGCGCACAGACGGTTCGATGACGGGCATTCTCGGCATCTACGGGGGCGGGAGCCGCCGCCCGCCCTCTGCCGAAATGCTCGAAGAGAAGTCCGGCAAGATCAAAATGCGTGGCCGCGAAGTCTATAAGGTCGCGACCCGGCTGTTGCCCGAAGTGGTTGGCGAGACTCTAAAAGCCGCTGGTTTGACCGCAGCCGACATCAACCACGTCATCGCTCATCAGGCTAATAAGCGGATCATCGAATCCGCGATGCAGAATCTTGGCGTGCCTTTTGAGAAATGCTGGATCAACATCGACCGCTACGGAAATACGTCGAGCGCCTCCATGCCGATCACGCTCGATGAGGCGAATCGCGCCGGCAGGCTGAAAAAGGGCGACGTCATCGCCATGATGGCGATTGGCGCGGGGATGACTTGGGGCGGCGCAGTGCTGCGCTGGTAACTTCTCCTCTCGCTCTTCCAAAGGCCAAAAATCCGCTGAACAGCCGGCGTCCAACGGGACTGTTCCAATCCGTTTGCCAAAACAGTATACTCATGCTACCGATTTTATAGACTAATGGAGAAGCCAACATGAGTGAGAATTTGCAGAAGCGTCTTGGCCTGGGGATTTTGGGGGGCTTGGTTGCGCTAATGATGCTGGCTAGCGCGCATTCTCAGGCGGGCCAGACATTCCTAAATGTCTCCTACGATCCCACGCGCGAGCTCTATAAGGCGATCAACCCGGCCTTCGTGGCCGACTGGAAGGCCAAGACTGGCGAAACGGTCGAAATTCAGGCGTCGCATGGCGGGTCAGGCGCACAGGCGCGCGCGGTGATCGAAGGGCTAAATGCCGATGTCGTGACGCTGGCGCTCGCTGCCGACATTGACGCGATCGTCACCAAGAGCGGGAAAATTCCCCCCGATTGGCAGAAGCGCAGGCCCAATAATTCCTCGCCCTACACGTCGACGATCGTGTTTCTCGTCCGCAAGGGCAATCCGAAAGCCATCAAGGATTGGGACGATCTGGCGAAACCCGGCGTCGCCGTGATCACCCCCAATCCCAAGACATCAGGCGGCGCGCGCTGGAATTATCTCGCGGCCTGGGGCTACGGGCTGAAAAAATTCAACGGCGACGAAGCGAAGACCAAGGACTTCGTGAAGGCGATCTATAAGAATGCGCCGGTGCTGGACACGGGCGCGCGAGGCTCGACGATCACCTTCGCCCAGCGCGGCATCGGCGACGTGCTCCTCGCATGGGAGAACGAAGCCTTCCTTGCGCTCAAGGAATTCGGCGCTGACAAATTTGAGATCGTTACGCCGCCCCAATCCATTCTGGCGGAGCCGCCGGTCGCCGTCGTCGACGCCAACGCCGACGCGAAGGGCAACAGGCAACTTGCGGAAGCCTATCTCGACTTCCTCTATTCGCCGCCGGCGCAGGCGATCATCGCGCGCAATTTCTATCGCCCCGTTCATCCGGAGTATGCGGCGAAGGACGATATAAAGAAATTCGCCAAAATTGATTTCATCACTGTGGACAAAACGTTTGGAGGCTGGGCGGCCGCGCAAAAGAAGCATTTCGCCGACGGCGGCATTTTTGACGAAATCCAGAAACAAGAGCTGACAAGGTGACCTCCCCGATTCTTGTCGGCAAAAACGCTCGGCGCTTCACGGCGCCGAGCGTCATTCCAGGCTTCGGCCTGACCTTCGGCTATACGCTGATCTATCTTGGCCTGATCGTCCTCTTTCCACTCGCCACGCTCATCTGGTGGTCGTCGGAATTAGGACTGTCCGGGCTCTATGCGATCGCCTCGGAGCCGCGCGTCGCCGCAGCGTTGCGAACAACATTCTTCATCTCCTTCGCGGCGGCGGTCATCGATCTTTTCTTCGGCCTCATCGTCGCTTGGGTCCTCACGCGATATGATTTTGCAGGCCGTCGACTGCTCGACGCATTCGTCGATCTGCCCTTCGCGCTGCCGACCGCCGTCGCCGGCATTTCGCTTGCGGCGCTCTATTCGCCCAATGGTTGGTTCGGCGCGCCCTTCGCAGATTACGATATCAAGATCGCCTTCACCCGCTGGGGCATTCTCGTCGCGCTCGTCTTTATCGGCTTGCCTTTCGTCGTGCGCACGGTGCAGCCTATCGTTTCCGAGCTTGAAGTGGAGCTGGAGGAGGCCTCCGCCACTCTCGGAGCGGGCCGACTACAAACTGTCTTGCGCGTGATGCTGCCGCCCTTGGCGCCGGCGTTGCTAACCGGATTCGCCCTGGCCTTTGCCAGATCCATTGGCGAGTATGGCTCGGTGATCTTCATCGCCGGCAATATCGCCTATGTGTCTGAGATTGCGCCTCTGCTCATCGTCGTGAAGCTTGAACAATATGACGTCGCTGGCGCGACCGGCATTGCGACGATCATGTTGGTGATTTCCTTCGCCGCGCTGCTACTGATCAATCTGGTCCAGGCATGGAGCCGGAGGAGGTTCGGCCATGTTTGAGATCGCTATCGCTCCCGCAGACGATCGTGGCGCCAAATTTCGGCCGGTCACCCAAGACTCGCCTCTCGCGCGCTACGCGCTCATTGTGACGGCGGTGCTATTTCTCGCTCTCTTCCTTCTCGCGCCGCTTGCAATCGTCTTCGTCGAAGCCTTCAGCAAAGGGATTGCGCCCTTTCTTGCCGCATTCGACGATCCAGATGCGCTCGCCGCCATTCGTCTGACGCTTCTGGTCGCGGCGCTCGCAGTCCCGGCAAATCTCGTGTTTGGCCTCGCGGCGTCATGGTCGATCGCCAAGTTTTCCTTTCCGGGCAAAAGCATTCTCGTTACGCTGATCGATCTGCCCTTCTCTGTATCGCCGGTCGTCGCGGGCCTCGTCTATGTGCTCGTATTCGGCGGTCAGGGGCTCTTTGGCCCATGGCTCGCTGCGCATGGCGTGCAGATCATCTTCGCCGTGCCCGGCATCGTTCTGGCGACGATCTTCGTCACTTTTCCTTTTGTTGCCCGCGAACTCATTCCGTTGATGCAGGAACAGGGCAAGGTCGAGGAGGAAGCGGCGCTCACGCTCGGCGCCTCGGGCTTCAAGACTTTTCTCACCGTGACGCTACCCAACATTAAGTGGGGCCTGCTTTACGGGGTGCTGCTCTGCAACGCCCGCGCCATGGGCGAATTTGGCGCCGTTTCCGTCGTTTCCGGCCACATTCGCGGCCTGACCAACACAATTCCGCTTCAGGTGGAGATACTCTACAATGAGTACAACAATGTCGCCGCTTTCGCTCTCGCGGTTCTTCTTGCAGGCTTGGCGCTCGTCACACTCGGGCTCAAGACATTCCTCGAATGGCGTCACGCTGACGCGCTCGCCGGACGCGCGCGCCGACACTGAGACGAGTAAGCGCGGCGCTTCGATCCGCATCGAGGGAGTGGAGCAGGACTTTGGCGCCTTTCCGGCGTTGCGCGATGTCAGCCTCGACATTCAACCGGGCGAACTCGTCGCCCTGCTCGGGCCCTCGGGATCTGGCAAGACGACGCTGCTGCGCGTGATTGCGGGCCTAAATTCTCCGGATCGTGGCCGAGTCCTCTTTGACGGCGAAAACGCGACCAATTTGCCGGTGCAGGACCGTCATGTGGGAATGGTCTTTCAGAACTATGCGCTCTTCAAGCATATGACTGTCGCCGACAATATCGCCTACGGTCTGAGAGTTCGTCCCAGACGCACGCGTCCGTCTCGGGCGGCGATCAAGGCGCGCGTCGCGGAACTATTGCAATTTGTGCAGCTCGACGGGCTTGGCGGCCGCTATCCTGCGCAGCTCTCCGGCGGCCAGCGCCAGCGCGTCGCGCTCGCGCGCGCGCTTGCGATCGAGCCGCGCGTGCTGCTGTTAGACGAGCCGTTCGGGGCGCTTGACGCGCGCGTGCGCAAGGATTTGCGCCGCTGGCTGCGTGACATTCATAAGCAAACGGGATTGACCACTGTTTTCGTTACGCATGATCAAGACGAGGCGATGGAGCTTGCAGATCGAGTCGTCGTGCTCAATGAAGGCCGCATTGAGCAGATTGGGACGCCTGAAGAGCTCTACGATCGTCCAGCTTCGCCTTTCGTCATTTCTTTCGTCGGAGAAGCAGTCGCCTTGCCGGTCACCATCGCAGACGGCCATGTGAGGTTCGGCGGCCGCGAATTGCACATCGACACGCACGGCTTGCGCAGCGGACCCGCAAGGGTCTTTTTCCGACCGGCGGACATCGCCGTCGCGGCTGAAGGAAATGGCGATCTGGAAGGTCGCGTTGAAAGTCTGCGGCGAACGCCGGCTGGCGTTCGCGCCACGATCGCCATCGACGGCTATGATCAAACGCTCGAAATCGACTCGCCGCTCGAACGTTCGGCTTCGCTCGGCGGGCGCGTCCCGCTTTCGCTGGCGAAAGCCCGCATCTTTCCGGCCGACGAGAATGGCGAATATGTCGACGCCGGAGATGGAATTTGAGCCGGGCGCTGGCTAAAAGGATCGAGGCAAGCAGCGCGCCAAACGACTGGAACTCGGCTCTCTATCTGAAATTCGAAGCGGAGCGCACGCGCGCCGCCCGCGATCTGCTTGCGCGCACGCCTTATTGCGACACGCGACGAGTGTTCGATCTCGGATGCGGTCCCGGAAACAGCACGCAGCTTCTCGCAATGAGCTTTCCCGGCGCCGAGATCGTTGGAATCGACAAGTCCGACAATATGCTGTCGGTGGCTCGCGCGTGCACGCCGACCGCGACTTTTATTAAAGAGGATATCGCGAATTGGCGCCCGTCGGAGCCCGCTGATCTCATCTTCGCCAATGCGGCGCTGCATTTCCTGCCTGACCACCGCGGGTTGATGACGAGGCTGTTGAGCTATTTGAGGCCCGGCGGACGCCTCGCGGTTCAAATGCCGAACAATACGCATGAGCTTTCGCACGCGGCCATGCGCATGGTCGCGGCGGAAGGGCCCTGGGCGCCTCGTCTGCTGCCGGTCGCCAAGTCGATCATGGTGCTCGGTCCGCTTGAGGAATATTACAATCTGCTCGCGCCGCTCTGCAGCACGATCGATATTTGGCAGACGGTCTATGTTCACCCGCTCGACGGCCCTGATGGGGTGGTCGAATGGTTCGAAGGATCAGGACTTCGTCCATTTCTCGATTTGCTAGACGCAAATGAGCGCGTCGAATTTCTTGCGCGGTACAGAGAGAGGCTCGCGCAGGCCTATCCGCGACAGCCGGACGGCAAAGTCCTTTTGCGATACCCGCGCCTCTTCTTGGCTTTGCAGAAATAGAAGGCGGATAGCGTCCGGCGCCGCGCGTCGCGGCCTGAGCGCTCAATCCTGACAAACTGTGACATTAACGCAACGGTTCCGCTCGATTCATAAGTTTATCTATAAACTCTATAGACAATATCTTGCTATTTCGGTTCACTGACTCTCGCGGCGTGGATGGAGATAGGTCGCAGAGGCGCAAACCTCCGCGACGAGAGACGAGAGCGGGCATGTCAAAGGGAAAACTAGAGCGCTCCCCAGTTGATGTGAATCGGAGTGATTTTGGGATTCCCATCGGACTTTGAATGCGGGAGTCTGCGTAATGGCTCTGATTTGGGAGGCGCAGCATGTCTCGCGGCTATTCCTTTGATCTGCGTGAGCGTGCGATTGCGTTGATCGAGGGCGGGATGTCGCGACGGGCTGCGG
>VGDT01000028.1 GCA_016869595.1 Alphaproteobacteria bacterium | reverse complement strand
GTCGCGACGCGCATCTTCGATCCGCTGGGCTTGAATAGCGCAGGCTTCGGCCCGCAATCGAGCCTCGGGCGGATCGACGCGCCGCTCGGCCATATTCCGCTGCCCGAAGGCCCGAAGCCGATGCTGGCGGGGCCCAATGGCGACAATCCCGAGATCATGGGCCCGGCGGGGACGGTTCATCTCTCCATCCTCGATCTCGCCAAATGGGCCTCATGGAATGCGGCAGAGGGCAAGAGAGGGCCGGCGCTGGTCTCGAAGGAGACGCTGCGCAAGCTCCATACGAAAGTCATCGACATGCCGCCGAAGCCGGACGCCGCGCCGGGGACGCCTTCCTTCGGCGGCTATGGCTTCGGCTGGGTCACGGTGCAATTGCCTTTCGCGCGCGAGCCTTTCCTCTTTCATGGCGGCTCGAACGAAATGAACGTCGCCTATCTTCTGCTGCAGCCTAAATCCGACCTCGCCATGGTGATGACGACGAATATCGGCGGGTCGAAAGCCGATGATGCGCTCAAAGAGCTGTCGAAGGAGCTTTACGCGCGCTTCGGCGAGCGGTGAGAATTAATCGAGCGGCTTCCAATTCTCGGCGATGAAGCCGCGAGAGTCGACGGTGACGACTTGGCGCACGATCTGCGCATTCGGCCCGACGCATTTCCATTCGAAGATCGTGTCATGGCCCGTAGCCGCCATCGGGACCACGTCCGAGCCGGGATTATCCTTGCAGAACGCCGTTGCGCCGGGCAGGCTCTGCGCCGCGTTCGCCTTGCCGCAGACGAGATTCGCGCCGACGTTGCAGAGCCAGGCCTTGCCGCCCATGCAGCGATAGCTCGTGCCCTTGCGAATAATGGCGTTTGGCGTCTGCGGCGAAAAGCCGAAGAGTTCGCGCGCTTTTGGAACGAGCGTTGCGGGAATGGGCTTCGTCTTGTCGTCGTCGCCGACTTTTGCGCAACGCGCGACAAGGTTCTCCGCATGGGCCAAGGAAGGAGCGGCTGTCGCGGCCGCGATCAAAAGCAGGATTGAAGCGAGCGTTGATCGAAACATCGGTCGTCTCCATATTTTGCTTTTGTCATTGCGTTGCTATGTAACGCTCAATGCTCGCGTTTCGCGAGCAACGCCAATAAATGCTCTTCGTCCGGCCGTTCGGCGACGCTTACATTGACAAAACCCTCGCGCAAGAGCGGTTTCGCAACCTCTTCTGACAAGGCGAAATGTGAGACGATTCGAAGCTGTTCGATAATTCCCAGGGCTCGCGCGAGCGTCAGAAAAATTTCGGCGCTGCGTCGAGAATAGTGCAGGGCGGCGTCGATCCTGTTTGCCGCGAGGGCGGCGACGGCCTCGGGCGAAAGCGCCTGAACCGCGCGGGCTTCATAAACCTCGACCGCTGTAATCTCATGGCCGGAGGCGCATAGCCCAGCCTCCAGCGTCGACTGGCGATCGCATCCTGCGAGATATAGGAAGCGCGCGCGCCGCGGATAGCGCGCCAGCAGCAGCGGCAGGATCGCTTCGGCGCTTCCGGCGACGATATCAGGGCGCCAGCCGCGCGCGCGCGCCGCCTCCGCCGTTTTCGCGCCGATGGCGTGAAAGGGCAAAGTCTTGAGCGCTTCCGCGTCGTCGTCGGACAGTTCAACGCCCTTGGCGCTCGAAACGAGCGCCGCGTCATATTTTCCTTGCGGAATTTTTGCGGCGGTCGGAACGATTTCCAACACGGGCGACAGCACGGACGTTATGCCCAACGCGCGGAGTTTCTCTGCTGTGCGCGTGGCGTCTTCGACCGCGCGCAGCACCAGGACAGGCTTCACATAAGCCCCGCGACGCCATGCGGCAGGCGCAGCAGGATTTCCTTGCCTGCGTCGGCGCCGATCAGCGCCGCGTCGATCGCGCGCCCGCGCCGGCGCACGACATAGGCTTCGGCGCCGTCGGCTTTCAGCACCTCGCCGATAAAGGAAAGTTCGGCGCCGTGAATCTGCGCATGGCCGGCGATCGGGGTACGGCAGGAGCCGTCAAGCGCCGCAAGAAAAGCGCGTTCGGCGGCGAGCGCAAAGCCGGTCGCTTCATCGAACAGCGGCGCCAGCATGTCGCGCGTCGCATTGTCTCCGGCGCGGCGCGTGATCCCGATCGCGCCCTGTCCACAAGCGGGAGGAAAGTCCTCCAAGGAAAGCAGCGCCGTCGCGCGGTCGGCGAGCCCCAGCCGCTTCAATCCCGCGAGTGCAAGAAGGGTTGCGTCGATCTCTCCATTTTCGACTTTGTTCAGTCGCGTCTCGACATTGCCGCGAAGCAGCGTCGTCTTGAGGTCGGGCCGCCGCCGCTTGACCTGCGCAGCTCGGCGCAGAGAGGCGGTTCCAACGACAGCGCCGGCAGGAAGGTCGTCGAGCGTAAGCCCACCGCGCGATATCCAGGCGTCCCGCGCGTCCTCTCGCGGCAGATAGCCGGCGATGACGATTTCGCTCGGCAAATGGGTCGGCAGGTCCTTCGAAGAATGCACGGCGAGGTCGATTGCGCCCGCGATGAGCGCGGCATCGAGTTCTTTGGTGAAAAGCCCTTTGCCGCCCGATTCGGATAGCGGCCGGTCCTGTATCTGGTCGCCCGTCGTGCGGATGATCTCGATTGGGAAATCCGTTTCGCTTCCCGCGTGCGCGCGCATCAGGGCTTCACGGACCATATTGGTCTGCGCGAGCGCGAGCGGACTGCCGCGCGTTCCAATACGGAGGGAAGGGGAAGATGTCATTGTCCGCCGGCGCTTTGTCGCGCGCGACTATAGGCGGGAACGCGCCAAGGGCAAGCGGAACGAGCCCTCTAACAAGTTACTCAAAAAGCGAGCGTCCGCTGGTGAGAGCGGACGCCCCTTTTTAGCTCCGCGAGCGAACGCAATGGCCCGCGGACTGCTAAATTGATCAGAATATGCCGAGCAGTCCTGCGCCAAGCAGGCCCGCGCCTGCACCAAGCGCCGCTCCGCCATATCCCCAGTAGCCCGGGCCGCCATAGCCATAGTAGCCCGGCCAATTCGCGCCGTACCAGCCTGAGCCGTACCAGCCACACCTCGGACGCCAGCAAGTGCTGCGATAGCCCCAATAGGCCGGACGATAATAGCCGTAGTAGGTCGGCCTGCAGGCGCTGGTGTAGCAGTGCCTATGCCACCCATAATGAGCCCGGCAATAACGCGCTTCCGCCAGAGTTGTAGAGCCGATCATGGCGGCTATCGCAATTCCAGACGTTAACGCTATGGCTTTAATCTTGTTCGACGCCATTTTCACCTCCATACAGTTTAGACCGCGGGCAACCTCAACCGGGACGCTAATTACCTCTTCGCCTTAGCCAGTTTAATACTCAGCTCAAGATATAGCTGCCGTTTGGGAAGCAACGATCTGCTGTCCCAACTTGTATTCGCCGAGACCGTGTCAAGGGGGAGGCGCAGCAATTCTAAAAAATTTAATCGAGCTATCTTTAGCGTTGCGTTTGACGCTTAGTCGCCTCCCCCAAACGGATGAATTATTGCTTTAAGCTGTTAGCCAATAACAATTTTATAACCTTGTCTTCGCATAGCAGTATAAGCTCGGTGGGCCAGATGAAAAAACTAGCGACACAAAACCTTGCGCCAAAGGAGCGGTATGCGCGTTTTAGGCATCGAAACCACTTGCGATGAAACAGCGGCCGCTGTCGTAACGGAACGGCTTGGCGGCGAAGGTGGAGAAATCCTCTCAAACGAGGTGTTGAGCCAAATCGCCCGTCATGCGGCCTATGGCGGAGTCGTGCCGGAGATCGCCGCGCGCGCTCATATCGACGTGCTTGACCGGCTGATCCGACGCGCGCTGGAGCGCGCCCAGACGGAAGCGAAGGAGCTCGATGCGATCGCGGCGGCGGCTGGCCCCGGACTTATCGGCGGCGTTCTCGTCGGGCTCACGGCAGGCAAGGCCATGGCGCTCGCGCTCAACAAACCCTTTATCGCCGTCAATCACCTCGAAGCCCATGCGCTGACGGCGCGACTGACGGATCATCTGGACTTTCCCTTTCTAGCGCTCCTCATTTCCGGCGGACACACACAGCTCGTCGCGGTTAAAGACGTCGGCGCCTATCGACGACTGGGCTCCACCGTCGACGACGCCGCGGGCGAAGCCTTCGACAAGGTCGCCAAGATGTTGGAGCTTCCCTATCCGGGCGGTCCGGAAATCGAGAAGCTGGCGCTTGAGGGCGACCCGCATCGTTTCGATCTTCCGCGCCCGATGCTCGGCCGGGAAGGGGCCGACTTTTCGCTGTCGGGCCTCAAGACGGCTGTGCGTCAGGAAATACTGAAGCTTCAAACGCCGAACGAAAAAGACGTAAGAGATCTCGCCGCTTCATTTCAGGCGGCGATTGTTGACGTCATCGTGGACCGCGTGCGCTCCGGCGTTCGCATGTTCGCCAAAACCGAGGGGCGAGCGCCGCATGGCCTGGTCATCGGCGGCGGCGTCGCCGCCAATGGCGCCATTCGTCGCGCGCTCATGCGGCTTTGCGCCGAAAGCGGACTGCGGTTTGTTTCGCCGCCCGCGGCGCTCTGCGCCGATAATGGCGCGATCATCGCCTGGGCGGGTCTCGAGCGCTTGAAGCGCGGATTGACCGACGAACTCGACTTCGCGCCCCGGCCGCGCTGGCCGCTCGACGCCGCGCCGAGCAAATCGCATCACGGCAAGGCCTGAGGCGCGGATCGATGCGATTGCTTTTCCTAACAGCGCTCGGGGCCATGGCGCTCGCGCCGACGTCCCAGCCCGCCGGACTCCTTGCAGAAGAGCCGACCTTCGCTGGCGTGCGCGTGCTCTACGGGCCGGGCGAAGATTTCGGCTCGGTCGACGCGCGACTCATTGGCGAGGCGCGCCACTCGATCGACATGGCCGCCTATGTTTTGACCGACCGGTCTCTCATGAGCGCGCTCGGCCGCGCGGCCATGCGCGGCGCCAAAGTGCGCATCTATCTCGACGGCGAAGACAGGGGACGCGGCGCTTCAGCGATCGAGGAGATTGCCGACGCGCCGAACATCGAGGTGCGCCGCAAAGGCCGTTCGCGCGATCTGATGCATCTCAAATCCTATCAGGTGGACGGACGCGTGTTGCGCAGCGGCTCGGCGAATTTCAGCATCTCCGGCGAAGTCTATCAGGACAATGATCTGATCGTGATCGAAAGCCCGCAAGCGGCGGCGCGATTTCGCGATGCGTTCGAGAGGCTTTGGTCGCGCCCCGACAATCAGCCGGTCGGCTTAAGATGACGCGAGCGGCGGTCGCAGTTCTCGGAGCGGGCGCATGGGGCGTTGCGCTCGCCAATGTCGCCGCTCAGGGCCGCGCGCGCGTACCGCTATGGGCGCACGATCCGAAGACCGCCGAAACGCTCGCGCGCGACCGCGAGAACAAGCGCCGACTGCCGGGGCTGGCGCTCGCCGCCGCAGTCGCGCCGACGAGCGACATCTCGGTTTTGCGCGAAGCGGACATCGTTCTCGCTGTTACGCCCGCACAAGCGATCCGCATGACGGCGCGGGCCGCGCGGCCCTATATGCGCGACGGCGCCGCCTTCGTGATTTGCGCCAAGGGCATTGAACGCGACCGCCGCAAGTTTTTAAGCGAAGTCGCGAGTGACGAACTGCCTCAGGCCAGCGTTGCTGTGCTTTCGGGTCCGAGTTTCGCGGTGGATGTATGCCGGGGTCTTCCGACGGCGGTCACTCTTGCGGCGCATGACGAGACGCTGGCTCGGAGCCTCTGCGAGGAGCTTTCGACGAAGACGTTCCGACTTTATCGCTCTACCGATGTGCGCGGCGTCGAGATCGGCGGCTCCGCGAAAAACGTCCTGGCCATCGCCGCAGGGATGAGCCACGGCCGCGGGCTTGGCGCCAGCGCCCAGGCGGCGCTCATCGCGCGCGGATTTGCCGAGCTGATGCGGCTTGGACGCGCGCTCGGCGCGCGTCAGGAGACCTTGATGGGCCTTTCCGGATTGGGCGACCTCGTCCTCACTTGCAGTTCTGCGCAGTCGCGCAATTTTGCGCTCGGCGAAGCGCTGGGTCGGGGCGAGGCGGCGAAAGACGCGACGCACGGCAAGCTTGCGGAGGGCGCCTTTACGGCGCGCGTGCTGGTGGAAATGGCGCGTGCGCATGACGTCGAACTGCCGATCGCTGAGGCTGTCGACGCCATTCTCTCCGCGCGGCTCAGCGTCGACGGCGCCATCGAAGCGCTTTTGACGCGTCCGCTCAAAGCTGAAGACTGACTCCGAAACACGCAGAATCGCGTTCTGCTACTTCCCGTTCAAGATCTCTCGCACCTTGACGGCGAGCTGCGCCAAAGTGAAGGGCTTCGTCAGCAACTTGACGCCCGGGTCGAGAACGCCGTTGTGCACGATGGCGTTGCGCGTATATCCGGTGATGAACAGCACACGCAGATTATGCCGGCGAAAGACCGCCTCGCGCGCGAGACGGGCGCCGTCCATGTCCGGCATAACGACGTCGGTAAGCAGCAAGGCGATATCGGCGCGTTGGCGAATAATATCGATCGCCGCGCGCCCGTTCTCGGCCTCCAAAACTGTGTATCCCAATTCTCGCACGCCTTGCGCCGTGACACGGCGCGCCGTGTCGTCGTCCTCGACGAGGAGCACGACTTCTTCTGGGGTTCCAAGCGGAAGATCGAGCGGCTTTGGCGCCGTCGCGGATATTGCGGCCGGCGGCGCATCCACAAGATTGAAGCGCGGAAGATAGAGTTTGATGCATGTTCCGCGTCCGGATTCGGAATAGATTTTGACGTGGCCGCCCGACTGTTTGACGAAGCCATGAACCTGCGAGAGGCCGAGTCCTGTGCCCTTGCCGGAAGGCTTCGTCGTAAAGAACGGATCGAAGGCCTGCGAGATGACCTCCGACGACATGCCCTGACCAGTGTCGGTGACGGCGATCATCACATATTGACCCGGCTTCAGGTCTTGGTTTTCGGCGGCGTAGGCGTCGTCAAGATAGCAATTGGCCGTTTCGATCGTCAGCTTGCCGCCGTTAGGCATCGCGTCCCGCGCATTAACTGCAAGGTTGACGATTGCGCTTTCCAATTCGTGTTGATCGATTTTCGTTGTCCAGAGCCCGCCGGCAAGGACGGTTTCGAGCTCAATCTTTTCGCCAAGCGCTCGGCGCACCATGTCGGAAACGCTGGCGACGAACTTATTGGCGTCAAGCGGCCGCGGAGACAAAGGCTGGCGTCGCGAGAAGGCCAGGAGCCTGCGCACCATAGCGGCGGCGCGATCTGCGCCGTCCATCGCCGAGTCGATCAGTTTGACGTATTCGCCGTCAGAGCCCGCAAGCTTTCGGCGCAACAGATGAAGGCTCGAGACGATGACGCCAAGCATATTGTTGAAGTCATGCGCGATGCCTCCAGTCAGGTGGCCAATCGCTTCGAGCTTCTGCGATTGCCGCAACTGGGACTCGAGCGCTTCGCGACGCGTGGTTTCGGAGATCAGCTGATCATAGGCGACCTTCAGCGAGTCGCGTGACGTTTGCAGCGCCGTCATCTGTTTTTGCGCATTGAGAAGCGAGAATATCCCGAGGACGAGGATAATTGCTCCGACCGCCCATATGGCCGCGTCGAACTGGCCGCCCGCGGCGTTGAGCTCGCGCTCGCGCGACTCAAGCAAACTTTTCTCAGTCTCGATCATCGCGCCGATTATGGCTTGGAGCCGATCCATCAGCGCTTTTCCGCGTCCGGATTTTATCGTCTGGGCAGCCTTATCGAGTTGGTCGGCGCGCGTATCGGCGATTGCCTCATTAATAATCTCGAGCCTTTCGCCAAGCAGCGGCCGCATCTCGGCGACGGCTTGAAGTTGCTCCGGATTGTCCCTCACCAATTCCGAGAGCTGGTCGAGAACGCCGGAGAGTTTGCCCGCAGCTTCAAGGCATGGCTCTAGATAGCGCTCATCGCGAGTGATCATAAACCCGCGTTGGCCGCTCTCTGCGCCCTGGAGCAGACCGTAAAACTGATAGAGGTCGCTTTGAACCTGGAGCGTGTGGCGCATCCAGGCGCCTGCCGCTCGGCGCTGAAATTCGGCGTGCACGGCCACATAAGCGACAAGCGCAAGCATCGCGAAGCCCAAAGCGATGCCAAACAGTCCGGAAGCGAAGAATTTGCGTGACGGAGACATTTTGTTCCGGCGACGGGAAGAATGCGCGGGTTAGTCTACGACGCACGCGAGAATTGCGAAAGGTCAAGAGACCTGTCGGACCGCGCCCTTCGCCGCGCTCGTCGTCATCGAGGCGTAGGCGCGCAGCGCCGTTGAGATTTTACGCGACCGAGGTTTGGCGGGGACGAAGCCCTTGGCGGACTGTTCGGCGCGGCGCGCCGCGAGTTCGTTCTCGCCAACCGCGAGCGTGATCGTGCGCGATGGGATGTTGATTTCGATGCGGTCGCCGTCTCTTACCAAAGCGATTGCGCCGCCTTCCGCCGCCTCGGGAGATACGTGGCCGATGGATAGTCCGGCCGTGCCGCCGGAAAATCTTCCATCCGTCACCAGCGCGCACGCCTTGCCGAGCCCTTTCGACTTCAGATAGCTCGTCGGATAGAGCATCTCCTGCATGCCGGGTCCGCCGCGTGGACCTTCGTAACGGATGACGACGACGTCGCCAGCCTTTACGTCGCCCGTAAGAATTCCCGAAACCGCGGCGTCCTGGCTCTCATAGACCTTAGCAGGGCCGGCGAATTTCAGGATCGACTCGTCGACTCCGGCCGTCTTCACGATGCAGCCGTCGAGCGCGAGATTGCCGGTGAGCACGGCGAGCCCGCCATCCTTGGAAAAGGCGTGCGCCACATCGCGTATCGCGCCTTTTTCGCGATCGGTGTCGAGCTCTTTGTATCGGCGGTCCTGGCTGAACGCGACTTGCGTCGGCACGCCGCCGGGCGCGGCGCGGAAGAACGTGCGCGCGGTCTCGCTATGCGTTACCGCAATGTCCCACTTGTCGACCGCGTCGCTGATTGACGGGCTGTGGACTGTCGGAAGATCTCCATGCAAAAGCCCCGCGCGCAGCAGTTCGCCTAGAATGGCGATGACGCCGCCCGCGCGATGCACGTCTTCGAGATGAACGTCGGGCGCAGACGGCGCAACCTTGCACAGCACCGGCACGCGCCGCGACAGCCGATCGATATCGGCCATGGTGAAATCAACCTCCGCTTCATGCGCCGCCGCGAGAAGATGCAGCACAGTATTGGTGGAGCCGCCCATGGCGATGTCGAGCGTGATGGCGTTCTCGAACGCTTCAAAGGTCGCAATCGAACGCGGCAACACGCTTTCGTCGTCCTGCTCATAGCAGCGACGCGCGAGATCGACGATGAGATGGCCGGCTTCGACAAAGAGCCGGCGACGATCGGCATGCGTTGCGAGCGTCGATCCGTTGCCGGGTAGCGACAGACCAAGCGCCTCAGTCAGACAGTTCATGCTATTCGCGGTGAACATGCCCGAGCATGATCCACAGGTCGGGCAAGCGGAGCGCTCGATCGTGGCGACGTCCGCTTCGCTGACCGTATCGTCGGCGCCGGCGATGATCGCATCGACCAAATCGAGCGCATGCTCCTTGCCGGCAAGCACGACCTTGCCGGCTTCCATCGGACCGCCGGAAACGAAGACTGTTGGAATGTTGAGGCGCAGCGCCGCCATCAACATGCCCGGCGTGATCTTGTCGCAATTCGAGATGCAGACCAGCGCGTCGGCGCAATGCGCGTTGACCATATATTCGACGCTGTCGGCGATGAGATCGCGCGAGGGCAGGGAATAGAGCATCCCGTCGTGGCCCATGGCGATTCCGTCATCGATCGCGATGGTGTTGAACTCTTTCGCGACGCCGCCCGCCTTTTCAATCTCGGCGGCGACAAGCTGGCCGAGATCCTTCAAATGCACATGGCCCGGGACAAACTGGGTGAAGGAATTGGCGACAGCGATGATCGGCTTGCCGAAATCCTCCTCCTTCATGCCGGTCGCACGCCACAGGCCGCGCGCGCCTGCCATGTTGCGGCCGTGGGTCGTCGTGCGTGAACGATAGGGAGGCATTGAATTCTCGTCGTCGCAAGGCTCGGCGTTCGAGCTTTTCTTCAGGACGACTAGCGCAGCGAGGACATCGCTGCAACCATGGGCGGCGCTGACCCGCAGCGCCCTTTAAGGCGCGTAATCCCCGCGCGGCTTTAACTAGCTAAGCAGCGCGGCGTTGGGCCGACGTCACCAGTTGGTTGACGCAATCACAAACGGCGTTGATCGACGCGAAGCTTTGCCGGCGCAGCATTCCGACCGGAAATTCTATGTCGAAGACTTCTTCGAGCGCGAGCATCGTGCGAATGGCGGCGAAAGGCGTCAGTCCCGCACTGTAAAGGTCATCCATATCCGACAACTGTTCCACCGGCGTGTGCAGACGGCCGTTCTCTTGCAACAGACGGCGTATCGTATCCATCATCGATCCCAGCTCCAGGAGCTCCGCGAATTAAAACGCGGGCTGCAACGTTGTTGGCGCGATAAGCGCGGTTGGTTCCTAACAGTCCTAACTGGTGCAGAAAGAATTCGGGCGCCTCGCCTGAATGCAGGATGAATTCGCGGGACTCGCGTCGAGTTTTGGCTGACAAAAGGTTAATCTAATACGTTGGCCAGGCGCCCGGCTGTGGCTGTTTCTGTTTAATCGCGCTATGTTAGCGGCAATGCGAACGCGGCCGCTTCTTCCACTGACGATCGTCGCCTTTTTGTCAGCCTTGCCCGCTAGCCTGGCGCTCGCGGACGAGTCGGGGGCGCCGTCGATCGAATCATTTGGAGATGGCGGCGATTTCCTCTTCATTCCGGGGATTGGAAGAATTCCCTTGCCGCCCGGGATGCGCAGCCTGCCTCCCGGGCAGGGCGGGGGCGATTTCGATTCTGAACAGCGCTCTCGGGCGGCGGCGCCTCCGCTGCCTAAGGACCCCGCCGAGCGGCGCGCCGAAGAAATGGCGCGGCTTTATCTGCGCCTGGAACAGGCGGAAGACGAGCGCGAAGCGAAAGGCCTCTCGGCTGCGATCGTCAGCCGCTGGTCGCACTCTGAGTCGGACACGATGAATCTGCTTGCCGCGCGCGCTCTTGCGGCGGATGCGGCTGGAGCGCCAACTATCGCTCTGAATCTTCTCGACTACATCGTCGCGCTCTCACCGCAGTGGTCCGAAGGTTACGTCCAGCGCGCGAAAGTGCGGGCTGAGCAAGGCGATGATGGCGGCGCCACCGCAGACCTCGAGACTGCGGCGACGCTCGAGCCAAAACGCTTCGACGCTTTTGCCGCGCTTGGCGCTCTAAAGGAAAAGTCCGGCGACAAGAAAGGCGCGCTTGCAGCCTATAAGAAGTCGCTGGCGATCTCGCCCCAGCAGGATTCGCTTCGCAAGAGCGAGGAACGCCTGCGCCTCGAAGTCGAGGGGCGCGACATCTAACCGCTTCCGGGGGAGAGTGATGACGACCGACAGGCAGGCCGCAGGTCCAATTGCGCCCGAGGCGCTTGAGCAGATCTTTACGGGAGCCCGGACACACAACGGATGGCTTCCCAAGGACGTGCCGGACAGCCTGCTCGAACTTGCGGTCGACTACGCCAAATGGGGGCCGACAAGCGCCAATTGCTCGCCGATGCGCGTCATCTTCGTGCGCTCGCCGGAAGCAAAGGCCCGGCTTGCGCCGGCCATGTCCGACTCCAATCGCCCAAAGACCATGGCCGCGCCCGCGACCGCGATCGTCGGCTATGATCTCGATTTTCCTGAAAGTCTCCCGCACCTTTATCCGGCGACGGACGCCCGCTCCTGGTTCATCGGCAATGAGCCGTTGATCGAAGAGACGGCCTTCCGCAATGGCTCGCTGCAGGGCGCCTATCTTCTTGTCGCGCTTCGCGCGGTGGGTCTCGATTGCGGACCGATGAGCGGCTTTGACAGGGCCAAGGTCGACGCTGAATTCTTCCAAGGAGCCAGGATAAAATCGAATTTTTTGATCAACATTGGATATGGTGATCCTGCAAAGCTCTATCCGCGCGGCCCGCGGCTCGCTTTCGAGGAGATCGCCAGCATTCTTTAGGAGGCCAACCCTATGACTCTGCGAATTATTCCCCAGCGCTTCGCCCCTCACGCGCAAGGCCTCCTTCGCATCGTAGCGGCTCTGCTTTTCATGCAGCACGGTTTGGCAAAGCTCTTCGGCGTCCCCCATGTTGCGATGTTCGATGGTTTGAAATTGTTCTCGCTCCTAGGAGCGGCCGGCGTGCTCGAACTCGTCGGCGGATTGCTGATTCTGATCGGCCTCTTCACCCGGCCTGTCGCCTTCATCCTCGCAGGCCAAATGGCGGTCGCTTATTTCTTTTTCCACGCCGGTCAGGATTTCTGGCCATTCCTCAACAAAGGCGAGCTTGCGGCGCTCTACTGCTTTGTTTTTCTGTTTTTTGCGGCGGCGGGGCCGGGAGCTTTCGCACTCGACCGCGAGTGACGCCGCGAAGCGGGAGCCGCTGCAGTAACAGAGCCGCCCTTTCTATTGACATTGGCCGCCGGGAACATATTCCCTTGGCGTATGTCCGAAACGGCTGTCACCGCCAAGCGTCGGTCGCAAGCGCTGGCGCTGCCCAATCTGCTGACCTATGGCCGCGTCGTCGCCGTTCCGGTGGTGGCGGGCCTGCTTTTGAGCTTTACCGAGCATTGGGCGCGGTGGGCGGCCCTCGGCGTGTTCATCGCCGCCGCCCTGACGGATTTTCTCGACGGCTATTTTGCGAGGATCTGGCAGCAGCACTCGCCGCTCGGTCGCATGCTCGATCCTATCGCCGATAAGCTGCTCGTCGCGACGACCCTTATGGCGCTCGTCGCTGACCAGACTCTCGCCGGCTGGACGATGTGGGCGGCGATCATCATCCTTTGCCGCGAAATTCTTGTGTCGGGTCTGCGTGAGCACTTGGCCGAACTCAAGGTGCGGCTACCCGTTTCCGCGATCGCCAAGTGGAAAACTGCGGCCCAACTCGTGGCGCTGAGCTTCCTGATCGCCGGACCAGCGGGCGAGGTCGTCCTACCCGGCACGGTCAAGATCGGCGCGACGCTCTTATGGGCCGCCGCGATTCTGACTCTCTACACCGGTTTCGACTATCTCCAGTCGGCATGGGGCCATTTTGGGGAAGACGACGCGCCATGAAAGCGCTCTACTTCGCCCGGGTGCGCGAGCGCATCGGCCTTTCGGAAGAAGAAATCGCGCCGCCTGGCGAAGTCGTTACCGTGCGTCAACTGATCGAATGGTTGTCTCGGCGCGGCGATGGCTATGCGGCGGCTTTCGCCAATCCGGCGACGATCCGCGCAGCGGTCGATAAGAGGCATGCGGCGCCGGACGCGCCGATCGGGGCCGCGCGCGAAGTCGCCTTTTTCCCACCCATGACGGGCGGCTGACATGACGCCTCAGCCGGCGCCGTCGGTGCGCGTGCAGGCTGACGACTTCGACGTCGCCCACGAACAGGCGCTGCTGACGCAAGGTCGGCGAGACATCGGCGCGCTCGTTAGCTTCGTAGGCCTCTGCCGCGATGAAGACGGCGCGCTCGAGGCGCTGGAGCTCGAACATTATCCGGGAATGGCTGAGGCCGAGATCTCTCGCGTGGCCGTCGAGGCCCTCGAACGTTGGCCTCTGCAGGGACTGACCGTCATTCATCGCTTCGGCCAAATTCGGCCTGGGGAGCAGATCGTGCTCGTGCTCACAGCGGCGCGCCATCGCGCCGACGCTTTCGCCGCCGCGGAATTCTTGATGGACTATCTCAAGACCCGCGCGCCCTTCTGGAAAAAGGAGCGGCGCGCTGGAGGCGCGCCGGGCGACTGGATTTCAGCGAAATCCGAAGACGATTCCGCCGCCGAGCGCTGGCGTTAGAACAACTGCTGCGGCGCGATCAGATGCACGACCCAGCCGTGGAGCGCCACGGTTCCGACGACCAGAAATAGAGTTGCGAGGGTGAAGACGTCGAGATTTTCCTTCGGCACGCGCATCATGGTCGGCAGGCCGACGGAAAAAACATAGATTCCATAGAAGCCTAGCACGTCGAGCCAGCGAAGACCGGGAATTAAACCAAAGACCGAAGCGAGCCAGACCGGCGTGTAGGAATAGGCGGTGAGCAGCAGAGCGCGCCGGTCGTCGGTCTTTCCTTCGAAATGCGGCGCGATGGCCGAAATGACGAAGGCGACGATAAAGAACGCTGGCAGGCTGAGCAGATATTGAACGAAAGCGCGATAGAGCCCGCCGGAGAACGTCGGATGCATGACGCCCGAGCCGCCATACGAAACGCCAAAGAGCCAGGAGCCAAAAAAGCTCGCAAAAGGCGGAAGCAGCGCCAATATCGCGACGTAACCGCGGTAGAGTTCGAGGACGGACGTGTCCTCTTCCGAAATCTTCGCCCATTCGGACTGCGGCGTCAGGATCAAGCCCTTAACCCGTGAGAGCAACTGCATTCCAGCCTCCATCGATTTGCCGCATGCGCAAATTATTGGGGCGGCCATGAGCCGGGCTTGCGGGCGGCGGGTCCTCCATGCGAGGGAGAATGAGCCAGCTGCGGCCGGTTCGATGATCGACGGTGAAATCTAACGCGACAGGCCGCATGAGAAAACTGCTGGAATATTTTTGGCCGACGGTGGGCCTCATCGCGGTTGTCGCCTCTTTCTTTCTTCTCTATCGCGAATTTAGAGGAGAATCGGTCGGCGCCGAGGTTTGGGCCAATCTGAGGGCCATCCCGACGAGCCACTATTTGCTCGCAGGCGTGTCGACGCTTGTCGCCTATGCGGCGCTCGCCTGGTACGACCGCATCGCGCTGCTGCATCTGGGCGTCAAACACATCAACTGGCTGTTTATTTCGGTTTGCTCATTTACGACCTACGCCCTGTCGCACAACATCGGAGCAAGCGTCTTTTCCGGCGCCATGGTGCGTTACCGCGCCTATTCCACGAAGGGCCTGACAGCGGCGCAAGTAGCGACGCTCGTTGTCCTCTGCTCCTATACGTTTGGCTTCGGCAACGTGCTGCTCGCCGGTCTCTTGCTGACGTATGATCCCGCGCTGATGCAGCGCCTGTCAGGCTTCCTGCCGGATGTCCTCACCAACCCGCACACTGCGCTTGGCGTCGGTCTGGCGTGCCTGAGCTTCGTCGTTCTCTATATTATCGGCTCGCTCATGCATTTTCGCGCGATCCACCTATTCGGTCGTTTCGAGATACTTTATCCGCGCCCCGGCATCATGCTGCGCCAGCTCTTCGCGGCGCCTCTGGAGCTCATCGGCGCTGCCGGCATCATTTATTTCGCGCTGCCGGAGCAGGGAAACCCCGGCTATCTCGTCGTGCTCGGCGCGTTTCTCTTGTCCTTCTCGGCGGCCCTGGTCTCCCACGCGCCGGGCGGGCTCGGAATCTTCGAGCTTCTGTTCATCAAGATTATGCCGGATGTGCCGCGGCTGAAAGTTCTGGCTGCGCTGCTCGTTTGGAGGCTCTTCTATCTCATCATCCCGCTGCTGATCGCGCTTGTCGTCGTCGCTCTTTTCGAACGCAAGAAACTCGTCGAGCGCTGGCGCGGGGTTGGAGAGCAGCCGTAAAATAAAACGCCGGCCCTTTCCGGCCGGCGCCAGATCCTTCAGCGTGTTGCCCTGTTACATCCGGTACTGCTGGAGACGTGTGGTGCGTAGCCCGGCAAGACCATGTTGGTCGATTGACATCTGCCAGCTCAAAAATTCGTCGACCGTCAGCGTATAGCGGCTGCAGGCTTCATCGAGCGAGAGGAGGCCGCCACGCACGGCGGCGACGACTTCAGCCTTGCGCCGAATGACCCAGCGCTTGGTAGAGGCCGGAGGGAGATCCGCAATGGTCAGCGGACTGCCATCGGGCCCGATCACATATTTGACACGGGGACGGAGCGTCTCGGTCATCTCACTCACTCGCTACTCAAACAGCCACATAGTAGCGATTCTTATAAAGCCGCCGCTTTAAGAATTGCCTAAACGAACAGCCTTCATAAGCAATGGAAAATAAACTAAATTTTAGGGAGATGCCGCCTCCGGGAGACTTTGCGCATCATGCGTTGAACCCTCAATACCATAGTTGTGTCCTTATTTTGCCCCGATTTGCTTGCGCCGCGCGTCTTGCGTCGAACCAGTAAGGTTTACGAATTCTAACCAGCGATCGTATTGATTTGGCAAAGCTCTAAAAAACGCGTCGCTAACTGAGTCAACCCTTCGAGAGAAGTTGTGATAAGCGAACCCGGACCGCGCAACGACTGCATCGGCATTATCCTCGCCGGCGGACTGGCGCGGCGGATGGGAGGGGGCGACAAGCCGCTCGTCGAGATCGAAGGCCGTCCCATCCTTCAGCATGTCATCGATCGCTTGAAGCCGCAGTGCGGGTTTCTCGCGATCAACGCCAATGGCGATCCTGCGCGCTTTTCCAGTTTCGGGCTGCCGGTTGTCGCTGACGGCATCGAGGATTTTGCGGGACCGCTCGCCGGCGTTCTCGCCGGTATGGACTTTGCTGCGAACCGAGGCGCGGCGCATGTGCTGAGCGCGCCAGGCGACACGCCATTCCTGCCGGCCGATCTCCTGTCTCGGCTCGAAACTGCGCGAAGCCGCGCGGGCGCCGATATCGCCGTCGCCGCGTCCGATGGGCGAAGCCATCATGCGGTGGCGCTGTGGCCGGTCGCGCTGCGCGAAGACCTGCGGCGCGCGCTCATTGAGGAAGGCGAGCGCAAAGTGTCGGCCTTCATCAGCCGTTTTTCGAATGTCGTCGTTGACTGGCCGATCGAGCCTTACGATCCCTTCTTCAACGTCAACAGGCCGGAAGATCTGGCGCGCGCCGCTGCAATAGCCAAGGCGGAGTCGCGCGGTTAAAGTTGCCGACGCGGGCCGCATAGGTGCGAGATGAGCGTCGAAGCGACAAAGGGCCTTAAAGAAAAAGCCGAGGAGGAGGTTAAGGCCTTTCTTCCGGTATTCCTCTATGTTTGGTTCCTGCTCGCCGTGTTCGGCATTCACAAGTCGATCGTCCTGTCGCAGGCGCATATCGTGCAGCATCAGGGCTTCGCTGTGGCGAAGGCGCTTGCTTTCGCCAAGGTGCTTTTTGTCGCCAACAAATTTGGAGTCTGGCGCGTCTTCGACAAAATGCCGCTGATCGTGCCGATCCTGGCCAAATCGTTTCTCTTCGGCGTGCTGCTGATCGACATGGACATGATCGAGCAGGCGCTGCTCGAGCATTTTTGGCCGGCCCACGCCGACCATGAAGGCGTTAATCTATATAATCTGCGCACGCTGCTTTCTGTCGGGCTCGTCACTTTCGCCGCGCTGATCCCGTTTTTCTTTTATCGCGAATTCGCCAAGCTGATCGGGGAAAAGGAGCTACAAACGGCGCTCTTCGTGCGGCGCGAGAATTTCGTTGCGCAGCGCGAAGCTGAACGCGCCGCGACGGCGCCTGCGGAAACGGTGGAAGGCTAAACGAAGCCCGGATCGATCCCGACTGCGCGCTCAAGCCAGGGCGGCGTCGGCAGGTTTTGGCTGCGCAGGAAATCGGCGTTGAAGAGCTTGGAAGCGTATCTCGCGCCGCCGTCGCACAGTACGGTCACAATCGTATTGCCCGGACCCATATCCCGCGCGAGGCGGATAGCCCCCGCTACGTTGATCCCTGAGGAGCCGCCGAGCAACAGTCCTTCCTGTTCGGCGAGATCAAAGACGATGCGGACGGCTTCGTCGTCCGGTATGCGGTAGGCGACGTCGACCGGCGCGTCCTCAAGGTTGGCGGTGATGCGGCCCTGGCCGATTCCCTCGGTGATCGATGAGCCTTCGGCCTTCAACTCGCCGGTCGTGTAATAAGAGTAGAGCGCCGCGCCGAAGGGATCGGCGAGCCCGATCTTCACTTCCGGGTTTCTCTCCTTGAGCGCCATGCCGACGCCGGCGAGCGTGCCGCCCGTGCCGCAGGCGCAAATGAAGGCGTCCACCGCGCCGTCGAGCTCCTCATAAATCTCGGGGCCAGTCGTGGTGAGATGGGCGATGCGGTTCGCGACATTGTCGAATTGATTCGCCCAGACGGCGCCGTTCGGCTCCTCCTTGGCGAGGCGCTCGGCAAGCCGCCCGGAAAGCTTCACATAATTGTTGGGGTTCGCGTAGGGGACCGCCGGCACTTCGACGAGCTGCGCGCCTTGCAGCCGCAGCATGTCCTTCTTTTCCTGGCTCTGCGTGTCGGGGATGACGATCACGGTGCGAAAGCCAAGCGCGTTTGCGACGAGCGCGAGGCCGATGCCGGTGTTGCCGGCAGTGCCTTCGACGATCACGCCGCCGGGCTTCAACAATCCCTTGGCGCACGCGTCCTCGACGATGGAGAGCGCGGCGCGGTCCTTAACGGAGCCGCCGGGGTTCATGAATTCGGCCTTGCCGAGGATGCGGCAGCCGGTCGCCTTCGAGGCTGCGCGCAATTCGATGAGGGGCGTGCGTCCGATGGCTTCGATGACGCTGGAGGCGACGGTCATTCATGATTCCCGACAAATGGCGGATCGTTCCTAGCCGACCGACGCCTCTCTCTCAAAGGCGAAAATCGCGCCATGCCGTGCTCGCTCGCCGGGCGCAAGGATCCGCATCGAGGGCTTTTGGTAAAGATCGCCGTAGAAGTCTTCTGGATCGCCGTGACCGGTCCACGGCTCTATGCACAGATAATGCGCGGGCGGCAGCGTCCAAAAGCCGATATGGGGGAAATCTTCGAGCGTCACCGCAAGACGCGCGCCTTCGCCATTGTCGAAGACGAGGCTATGGCTTGCGATATTTAAGAAGCAGAGCGCGTCGCGCGTGAACATCTCCGGTTCAAGCGGCAGCCGCCGGCCGGCAAGCGGCGTTTTCCGAATTGGCTTCGAAAAAAGTCCGCCCGGTCCGATGATCGGGACTTCAGGGCGCTCCTCCTTTTCGAAAATAATCGCGTGCGGCGAGCTGGAGCCGGCGAGCGGCCAGCGAAATGCCGGATGCAGCCCGCAGGCGTAGGGAAGCGGCCGGGAGTCGATATTCGCGACAATGAGACTGTTTTCGAGCGCGCCGGCGTGGAGCCGAAATTCCACTTCAAACCGGAAGGCGAAGGGATAGAGCGCACGGGTCTCGTCGTCGTCGACGAGGGCGAGCCGCAGATAATCGTCACGCCGCTCGGCGACGTCGAACCGCTTTCTCCTAGCGAAGCCGTGAAGGGCGAGGGGATAGGTTCGGCCGTCGATGCGCACGCGGCCGTCTCGCGTCCAGCCGACGACGGGAAACAGCACGGGCGCGGTCTGGTCCCAAACTTTCGGGTCTTTCGCCCAGATCATGTCGACCCCGCTGGCCCGCCATGCCGCCAGCTCAGCGCCCAAGGTCAAAATCTTGGCGCAATCGCCGCAGAGATGGGTGAGCTGAATCGCGTCGGTCATGGGCTGATTTTAGGGCCGCCGTTCATTCCGTGCGAATGTCCAGAAAATCAGCGATATGCGCGCGAAAGAAAGTTGAGAGGCGGCAGTCGCCGCAATAGGGTCGCGCTGCGTCAGGAGCGCGCCGCCACGCCAGAAGCCAGAAATTGGAACGCGAAGAGGTCTAATGACGATCAACGGTCTCATTGCGGACATCGGCGCCGGCGTCTTCAGAACCGAGCTGACGCTCTTTTTCTCGACCTTCACCACGCTGCTGGCGATCATCAATCCCTTCGAGGTGCTGCCGATCTTTCTGTTGCTTCAGCGCGATAAAAGCGACCAGGAGCGACGTCGGGTAGCGTTCAGGGCCTGTCTTTACGCGTTGCTGCTCATACTCTTCTTTTTGTTCTTCGGCGCGGTGATCCTAAAAATATTCGGCGTCTCGCTGAACATGGTGCGTATCGCCGGCGGCATCGTGTTGATGCGGATTGGCTTCGAACTCTTTCTGCCGTCATCGAACGGAGACGGGTCTCTCGGCTGCGCCGGATCCAACGGCAATATCGCTTTCATGCCGCTCGCGATGCCTTTGATGATCGGACCCGGCGCGATCGCGACCGTGCTCGGGATGATGGCGGTCGTCGAGCGCTCATCCCATGAGGCGTTGGCGTTCGGCTCGATCCTCGCTGCAATTGTTCTCGCCGTGGCCGCGACCTATGCGTGTCTCATCTTCGCCACGCGACTGACGACGACGCTCGGACCGCTCGGAATAGATGCGGCGACCCGAATCGTCGGCTTCTTCGTTTCGGCGATGGGCGTGTCCCTGGTCTTCAGCGGCGTGATCGACGCGCTCCGCACGCATGGCATCACTGGACTGCACTGAGCGGGTCGCAAGTGGGCGTTAGAGGCTGCGCAGAGTCTCGCCGAGCCGCAGATAAATCTCCTTATGCGCGTCGCGTAGGCCCGGGACCCAGGGTTTGAGTTGTGCGCCGATGACCGCGTCAAAGTGATCGAAGCGCTGACCGATCGCTCTGTCGAGATATTCGTAATACCAGCGTCCCGGCTTGAGTCTTTGGCGTTTGAAGACGCCTTCGCCTCCCACAGGCTCTTCCCGCGCCGTAAACGGATAGCGCTGAGAAACAACGCTGACGGCGCCGTCATTGGGCCGCCATTTCGGCAGCGCAAGGCAGCCGCCGCCCCAACCGACGATCGGCGCCTTGGCGAAATTGGCTTCTTGCGCCTGATAGAGCGCCGGCTGCCAAAGAATGGGGTGGATCGTCGGGTCGGGTCGCCAGGTCTTGCCGAAAAAGCCCGAAGGGCGCGCATGAGTGGCGTTCGTGACGAGCGACAGATAGTACGTCGCCGGATGCGATCTGAACCGGGCGTTGGCGTTTCGGCAGCCCTGAAGCGTCATGTCGAAGGCGAGATTGTCCTCGCCGGCGACGAAGGCGCCAGCGTCAAGACGCGCCATCGCCTCTCTCTCGTCTTCTTCGCCGTCCGTCCATTGATCGAGATGAAGATCAAATGGCCTGCGCATGGCGCTCGGTACGCCCGCGGCCATTCCGAGGAAATTGAATGACTCAGCGATAAGCCGACTCGGCCTGCGCTTGAGCCGTCCATCTTCGCGGTCGCATCCAATGCCATAGGGAAGCAGCGACCCGTTGATGGCGCCGGCGACGCAAACGACGCCCTCGATCCAGTCCGCGCTCGTTCCGCGCTCCCAGAAATCCTGGGCGAGCAGAGCTTGCAACTGCATCGCGGTCTGGGCCCCGGCGCCGTGGCCGACGAGGATCACCGGCTTCTCTTCCGACCAGTCGGGCGCAAAAGGGCTGGCATATTCCCGTGAATATCGGGCATGGCGCGCTTCGCTGCTGTGCCGCTCGCCATAATCGACCTTTCCGCCGCCGATCTGCGCGAAAAGCTCGCAGGCGCGATCGTGAAAGGAACTGACCGGACCTACTTTGGCTTCATGAACCAAGAATGGTTCGCCGATCTGGTCGAGAGCGTCGCCCCAATAGGGAAGTCCGAACTCTCTAGGTCCCCAGCCGAAGAAATCATGCACGAAAATGATATGAGCGGATTTGAGCGCCATTGCCGATCCGAAGTTGATAGAAAATCAAAAGGCTTTGGCGCTCATAGGAGCGCGTCATATTCGTAAATGGCGCTCACATCGAGCATCTCGCGCGGCGTGGCGTTGCGCCCCAGCGGAGAGCTGATCGGGTCGTCGATGCGGTGACCCTTGAGATCGGCGTCCGCTGTCATATCAGGAACGTAGACGCGCCCATTTCGCGTCATCCAGCTCTCCCAGAGGCGATCGATGTTGCAATGATTGAGAAAGAAAACAGGATCGTTGGGAGAGGAGCCAAGCAACATCTCTCCGCCGACCCAGACGTGCACCAGATTATGCAGCCAGGTCGCGGAGACTCCATCGTCGTTCATCCATCCTTCGATGCGATTGCGGAAACTGTTCGTATCGGCGTCCCAGTCGGGCGAGTCATAGGGCGATAGCGCGAGCGCATTCGTCACATGCGCCGTTCTCGGCAGCGCGTCGGCGCTGACGCCAAAGGCGCGTCGGAGGCCGCGGTTCACCGATCGCAACTCTCCGGAGATATTCGTGGAGATGCGCACTCTGAAGGCGGAAGGATCGCTTTGGCTGAAGGCGAAGGGGCCGGTGGTCACCGGATTGCCCTGTCCGCCCATGCAGTCAGCGCCCCAAATTGCCGCAGCGCTCTGCTGCTGCTGCGGCAGATCGCCGTCTTCGGCCCAGTCCCAATAGGGAAGGCCGAAGTTTGCATCGTTCAGGACGCGCTGCAGGTTCTGTTCGAAGAGCATCAGCATCACGCGATGCCATGGCGCGAAGACGGGTCCTCGATGCGCCGAGTTTCTTCCCGCCGGATTTCCCGGCGGCGTCTCCAGCATCATGGCGGTGACATGCCAGATGACGAAAAGATCGTAGGTGCTGACTGAGCGCGCCGCGCCTGGAATGCCGAATTCATTGGTTTTTCGGCCAGACGCCTCTTTTTTTAGTAATTGGACGCTTTGAATGTATTGATCCCGTACATCTGCGTTTTGCGAAATTTTTTTTCGGACGACGGCCATCGTCTCTCTCCTGAAAACATCAATGCTCGTGCTTTGAACCTTTCTTCGCGGCGGACCTGCTCTTTCGACGAGACGCCGGCCGGCTCTTGCGCCGGGCGGGCTTAGGTTCGAACTCCTCGGGAAAGCCGTCGATAAGCGCCCGCACCATGTCCACCGCCGAAGCCGTCTGGTAGTTCGGCAATGAATGACAATGAACCTTGCCGGCTGCGTCGACGCCGAGCGGCGCGCGAATTTTCTTTCCGTCGACCAGGATTTTGTAGGTGGTGACGATTTCTATCTCATGGCCGCGATAGTCGTCCTTGCGCACCGACTGAGCGCCGCCAGCGCCATGACCGGCGTGCATCGGCGCTTTCTCGCGCGTTCTTGAGAGATACTCGCCGAGTTTCTGAGGCGCGGCGCCCGTCTCGAGCTTTTTGGTCTCCATAAAGGTCTCCGCTCAATTCTTTTTCACGTAGTTCGGCGAAGGCGCTCGTGAATTGGTAAGTCGTCGAAAAATCTACAGACTTTGGCGCGCCCAACGCCTCATCAAAACGGATTGGATAGAAAACATTCTATGAGGATATAACGCAGCCGATGGAGAGCGATGTCAACCAAATTTGGCAGACAATTGAGATTACAAGCTTATTTTGCCCGCGACTGTTCCTCCCCAACTGCGTCGCCAAACTTGCCTCCCGGGTCAGCGGGGCTTAGCCACTGGCTTTGAGGCAGCGATGTCTGATTCGATCTTTCCGGCCTTTCTGGGGGTCGAGCGCTCGGTGCTCGGCCGACGTTGGCGTGGGCGACTCGACGCGAAGGGCGAGGCGCAGGCGCTTGCGCTGACCCAAACGCATGGGATCGATGATTTTCTCGCGCGCGTGATCGCCGGGCGCGGCGTCACCGTCGCTGATGCGGCGGACTATCTTGATCCCAAGCTGCGCGACCTCCTCCCGGACCCCTCGTCCTTGCGCGATATGGACGCCGCGACGGATCGGCTTGCGCATGCGATCGAAAAGGGCGAACAGATCGCGATTTTCGGCGACTATGACGTCGATGGCGCCTGCTCCTCGGCGCTGCTCGTCGACTTTTGGCGCGCGGCCGGCGCGCCGGAGCCCTTGCTCCATATTCCGGACCGGATCGTCGAAGGCTATGGCCCAAACGTCGAGGCGATCCGCGATCTTGCGGCGCGCGGCGCAACTCTATTGGTCACCGTAGATTGCGGAACCACAAGTCACGAGGCATTCGCCATAGCACGCGCTCTCGGCCTCGATGTGATCGTTCTCGACCATCATCAAGCGCCAGAGGTTTTGCCCGACGCGCTCGTCGTCAATCCCAATCGGCTCGATGATCTTTCGGGGCAGGGGACGCTCTGCGCTGCGGGCGTCGTTTTTCTCGCCCTCATCGGACTTTCCCGTGCGCTGCGGGCGAGCGGCTGGTGGAGAGACGATCGACCGGAACCCGATCTTCTCGCCGCGCTTGATCTCGTCGCTCTGGCGACAGTTGCCGATGTCGCGCCGCTCGCGCGGCTCAATAGGGCGCTTGTCGCCAAGGGTCTGATGGTGATGGCGGCGCGATCGCGTCCGGGACTCGCCGCGCTGATCGACGTCGCTCGATTGGACGGCCGGCCGCGCGCCCGTGATCTTGGCTTCGCGCTCGGCCCGCGAATCAACGCCGGGGGTCGGATCGGCGACGCCGGACTCGGCGCGCGTCTGCTGACCCTCGCCGACAATGCGGAAGCGCGCCGCATCGCATCCGAGCTTGATCGATTGAACAGCGAGCGACAGATCGTCGAGAGGACGACGTTGGAGCAGGCGATCGCCCAGGCCGAATCGCAATTGGCGAGCTCGAACCGTTTGTCATGCCTCATCGTTGAAGGCCAGGATTGGCATCCGGGCGTCGTTGGGCTGATCGCATCATGCTTAAAGGAGCGCTTTAATATACCGTCATTTGTTATTGCTTTTAATGGAACAAATGGAACTGGCTCAGGTAGAAGTTTAAGTGGCGTCGATCTTGGCGCGGCGGTGCGTCGCGCCGTTGATCGTGGCTTTGCGGTCAAAGGCGGCGGACACGCCATGGCGGCCGGCGTGACTTTAGCGCGCGATCGGCTCGACGACTTTCGCGCCTTTCTCAACGAGGCGCTCGAAGCGGCGGTCGAGACCGCCCGACTCGAGGATGCGCTGTTCCTGGACGCTACGCTGGCGGGCAGAGGCGTGTGTCTCGACCTTTTGCGACGGGTCGAGCGGGCAGGGCCCTTCGGACAGGGCAATCCGGAACCGGTATTTGCTCTCCCGGAGCAGCAGGTCGCATTTGCTCAGATCGTCGGCGCCGATCATGTGCGCGCGCGTTTGCGTTCGCGCGATGGCGCGTTGGTCGATGCAATTGCCTTCCGCGCCGCGCATTCGCCGCTCGGCGAGGCGCTGCTCAGAGGCGATGGCGCGCAGCTTCACGTCGCGGCGAGACTCGCCTGCAATGTCTTTCGCGGCGTTGAGCGCGTCGAAACGCGCATTGTGGATGCCGCCCGGATTCAATGACCACGGTGTGGCGCCCGAGCCACACTCTTTTTCGATCTGGCTGCGCAAGGCCATTTTAGCGCTCGACTGTCGCATTTTGGTCCCAATCGCGACGCCTGCTGGCGCAAGCGTAACCCGCGTTTAACGACAACTTCATACATCGCCAAGAAACTCCGCCGACATTCCGTTGCAGTTTCATTGCGGATTGGCCGGGTTAGGGAGCGATGACGAGGACCGTCTCGATGCGATCTGTCGTGTCCAAAAACATCGTTGAAACGCGGCGCACGCGCATTTTTCCCTCAAAAGCTCTCGGCAAACTCCTTCCACTCGTCTGTCTCGGCGCGCTTGCGGGCTGTTCCTCGAGCGGCTCGCATCGAATGGCCGGTCTCGGCCAGATCGACCCGCGCTATGGCGTCCGCCCCAGTCCACGAGTCATTGCGGAGGGAGAAGAGGTGCCGAAAGGCGGCGGCGCCTACATGGTCGGCAAGCCCTATAAGATCGCCGGACGAACCTACTACCCAAGTGAAAAGCCCTATTCGGCGATTGGAACGGCGTCCTGGTACGGCTCGGATTTCCATGGTCGCCGCACCGCTAACGGCGAGATATTCGACCGGGCCTCAATTTCCGCCGCCCATCCTACGATGCCACTCCCGAGCTATGCGCGCGTGACCAATTTGCGCAATGACCATTCTATCGTCGTGCGCGTGAATGATCGCGGCCCCTATCACGGCGGACGCGTGATGGACGTCTCGCAACGCGTGGCGCATGCGCTCGATTTCCACAGGCACGGCACCGCGCAAGTCAAAGTCGAATGGATTGGCCCCGCCGATCTTGCCGGCGACAACGACGAAAAACTGCTTGCGACGCTGCGCGATGACGGACTTCCCGCGCGGCTTGATGAACCGGCGCCTGTGATGATGGCGGCAAATGACGAGCCGGCGCGAATGGCGCGCGATGACGCGCCGACGCCGCCTTCGGAGATCTGGTCACGCGCTGCTTACGAAGGCGCGTCAGACTATCAGGCGCTGGCTTATGCAGAGCGCGAGACCGATGCGCCGCTGCCTCCAACGCGCGAAGAAGCCGGCGTCGACGAAAAGCCAACTGCTTCGGCCCGGACGGCTAGGGAAGCTGTCGCGCCGCTGCCGCCGATGCGCCCCGCGCATTTTGTCGATCGTCAAGCTTCGGCTCGACCCCTTCGGCAGGCGCTGAACTCTCTCAAAACGAACTGACGCCCGCCTAGAGCAGGTTCCGAAAAAGTTGACAGGCTTTTTCGATGAGAACCTGCTCCAACGTTTTGATTTTGAGCGATTCCTTATCGATCACATGGTTCCATGTGATCGGGAAGCGCTCTAAGTCGCCGATTGCAATTTTCGGCGTCGCGCGCCATCTTCTCCGCGCCTGCCGCACTGCGGCGTCAATAGGGGAAGCGCGCCCTTGTCGAAGTTTCCCGTGCGATGGTCCGTCCTCATCCTGCTTGCGTTCGGGGGGTTCGGCGCGGCGTCCGCCCGCGCCCAGAATTTTCAGACGAGCGCTCCCAGCGCGATTCTGATCGACGCCGGCACGAACACCGTTCTGTTCGAGAAAAATGCTGACGACTTCGCCAAGCCGGCGTCGACTGTCAAAATTCTTACGGCGGAACTGATTTTTCAGGCTCTGGCTGAAGGAAAATTGAAGCTCGACGACGAGTTCACAGTCTCGGAACACGCCTGGCGCAATGGCGGGGCGCCGGCGGGCGGGTCGGCGATGTTCCTCGCGCTCAATAGCCGCGTGCGCGTCGAGGACCTTGTCCGGGGACTCGTGATCCAATCCGGCAACGACGCTGCGATCACGCTCGCGGAAGGACTGGCGGGCGCGGAAGAATCCTTCGTCACGCGGATGAATAAGCGCGCGGCCGAGCTTGGCCTGGTCAAATCGCGATTCGGCAATCCCTGGGGAATGGATGGCCCTGATCAAAAGGTGACGGCGCGGGAGATGGCTAAGCTCGCGGCGCATGTCATCAAGACCTACCCTCAATACTATCCCTATTTCGGCGAGAAAGAGTTCACCTGGAACAAGATTCGCCAGCAGAATCGCAATCCGCTGCTCACAATGAGCATCGGCGCCGACGGGCTGAAGACCGGCAATATCGACAAGGACAGCGGTTATGGAATGGTGGGCTCCGCCACCCAGGACGGCAGACGCCTGATTGTCGCCATTTACGGCGCAAAGAGCGCGAAGGAGCGGGCCGAAGAGGCGCGCAAACTGCTGCAATGGGGATTCCGGAACTTTGAGGAGAAGGAGTTGTTCAAAGCCGGAGAGCCCATCGGGCCGGCGCAGGTCTACGGCGGCACGCAGGGTTCGGTGGAGCTGACCGCCAAGGAAGACATCAAAGTGCTTCTGCCCCGCGGCGCCAATGAGAGGCTCATGGGCAAAATCGTCTACGAAGGTCCGTTGCTGGCGCCGGTCGAAGCCGGGGCGACCGTGGGCCATCTTGAGGTGAAGCGCGGAAACGCCGTGGTGCTCGAACAGCCGCTGCAGACCGGCGAATCGGTCGAGCAGGGATCGCTTCCGCGGCGCGCTTTCGACGCCATTTATGAGTCAGCCGCCGCAGCCATTCACCAGAAACTCTCCGGCAAGAAATGACCTTTCAAACGACGCCCGAAAAAGGCCGCTTCATCACCTTCGAGGGCGGCGAGGGCGTTGGCAAATCCACCCAGCTTGCGCGGCTCGCCGAGCATTTGCGCGAATGCGGCTTCGAAGTGGTGACGACGCGCGAGCCCGGCGGCACGCCAAAAGCGGAAGGGCTGCGCAATTTCCTGCTTTCGGGACGCGCCGCGCCGCTTGGCCCTCTTGCCGAGGCGGCGCTGTTTTCCGCGGCGCGCGCCGATCACGTCGAGTCTCTCATCGCGCCTGCCTTGAACCGCGGCGCATGGGTGCTTTGCGACCGCTTCGCCGATTCCACCCGCGCCTATCAGGGCGCGCGCGGCGGCGTGGACGCCAAGACTCTGGCGCTGCTCGAACAGGCGGCGGTGGGCGAGACGCGGCCGGATCTGACCATCGTGCTCGACCTGCCGGCACATGAAGGGCTGGCCCGGGCGGCGTCACGGAGGGACGGAGGGGACGAAATCGACCGCTTCGAAAGCGAGAAGCCGGACTTTCACGAGGAGCTTCGGCAGGCGTTTCTCGACATCGCCGAAAGCGAACCGGAACGCTGCTGCGTAATTGACGCCGCCCGGTCCGTCGATGACGTCGCCCGAGCGGTGCGCGCTTTTGTTCACGATCGTTTCCTTGCGCACGCCGCGCAAGCCGCGCAATGAGCCGCGACGAAGCGAACCCCGAAAGCGACCGCTACGACGACGCCCCGCATCCCAGGGAGACGCTCGCGCTTTTCGGTCATGTCGAGGCCGAGCGCGAACTCCTCGACGCCTATCGCCGCAACAAGATGGCGCAGGCCTGGATTATCGGCGGCCCGGAAGGCGTCGGCAAGGCGACGCTCGCCTGGCGCCTCGCGCGGTTTCTCCTCGCCCATCCCGAACCGAGCGCGGCGTCCGTTCAGTCGGCTGAAAGTCTGGCGGTTCCCGAAGACCATCCAGCGGCGCGCAGGATCGCTTCAATGGCGCTTGCCGATATTTTTCTGCTGCGGCGCGCCTGGAACGAGAAGACCAAAAAGCATTTCACCGAGATTCGCATCGAAGACGTGCGCAAGGTCATTCAGGCTTTCCACCAGGCGTCAGGAACGGGCGGGTGGCGGATCGCCATCGTCGACTGCGCCGACGATCTCAATCGCGCCAGCGCCAACGCGCTCCTGAAGCTTATTGAGGAGCCGCCCGAACGCTCGCTGTTCCTGCTCGTCGCCCATCAGCCGGGCCGTATTATGCCGACGATTCGCTCGCGCTGCCGGAAGCTCATGCTCGGGCCGCTATCGCCGGAAGATGCGATCGCGGCGGTCAAGAATCTCGGTCCGCCATGGTCAGAGGCGCACGAGTCTGATGTCATCGTCGCCGCCGCTCGCGCGGAAGGCTCGGTGCGGGAGGCGCTGCGGCTGCTCGGAGACGACGGCGTCGCCTTCGACGCGGCCGTGCGAAAGCTTTTCGATCGGCTGCCGCAGATCGACTGGCTCGGCGCCCATATGCTCGCCGACAAGCTTACCGGCCGCGACAATGAAGCTGCCTATGAAACTTTCATGCGCGCCACGCAGCGTCATCTTGATTCGCGCGTGCGCGCGCTTGCGGGCGCGGGCGCGTCGCCCATCAAACTCGCCGGCTACGCCAGCGCCTGGGACGAGATTCGAGACGCCGCCAGAGAAACCGAGGTGTTCAATTTCGATAAACGCGCTCTGGTTCTTGGGGTTTTCGAAAGGCTCGCAAAAGCCGAAGGCGGTTAAACGGACGAGCGCTAGCGCGCCTCCCCAGCGCTGTTCGCCACGGCGTCTTCGACAAGTTGCTGAACGACCGCGGGATCGCGCGGAAAGCCCGCTCTTATCCACTCAGCTTGCAGCGTCTTGAGCGCCTCGCCCAAAGCCTTGCCCGGCGCGACGCCGCGGGCGATGAGGTCCGCGCCCTTGATGGGGAAGGTGGGCGTCGGCGTCTCTTCCAAATAGCGCGCGGCTTCGAGCCAATCCGCATCATCCGCCACTGCGGCGCTTTCCGCATGCGCCAGCGCCAGCGCGTCGGCGGCCGCGCGCGCGCCGCATAAGAACAGAATCTCCCGCAGATGCGACGCCGGCGGCGGGGCGTCGCGTCCATGCAGAGGCGCGAGCGTTCGCGCCGCCGCGGCGAGCCGCGCGAATTCGTCGTTCGAGAGCCTCAGGCGGTCGCGCAGCCGCTCGGCGTCTTCGACCGTCAGCACCGAAAAAGCCGCAAGCCGCAACACGGCGTCGGGCGGCTTGCCCATAGCCGCCTCGCGCTCAGCAAGACGCTGCAGGCGCGATGGATAACCGATGCCGAGAATCACTTCGATGACGCCGGCGTGAGACATGGCGCGCAGAATTTCTGGCGCCCGGCGCGCGAGCAGCAGTTTCATCAGTTCGGCGCGTATACGCTCGCGCGACAGGCGCGAAAGATTTTCCCGCGCGACGATCGATTCATGCAGGCCTTCGCGGTCGAACGGCCCCTCGCCGTGAGAGGCGTTGAAGCGAAAGAAGCGCAGGACTCGCAAATAGTCTTCGCGAATGCGCGTGGCGGCGTCGCCGATGAAGCGGATGCGCCGCGCCTCGATATCAGCGAGGCCGCCGGTGTAATCGTGAATCTCTCCGTCGGGAGAGAGCGACAGCGCATTAATGGTGAAATCGCGCCGCTTAGCGTCCTGCTCGAAATCGCCGCCGAAACGTACCTTGGCGAAGCGGCCGTCAGTTTCGATGTCCTCGCGCAACGTCGTGACTTCAAAAGGCGTTCCGGCGACGACGATCGTCACCGTGCCGTGCTCAATGCCCGTGGGCACGCCTTTGAGGCCAGCATTGCGCGCAACCTTTAAGACGTCTTCGGGCAGTGCCGTCGTCGCGAGGTCGATCTCGTGAGGCGGGAAACCGAGCAGCGCGTCGCGCACGGCGCCGCCGACGACTCGAGTCTCGGCGCCCGTATTGGCAAGGGCCGCAAACAGCGTCGCGAGCCGCAGATCGTCAAGCAGTCTCTGCGCAGCGTTCATTCGAAGCGGCCCGGCGTCAATTTTCCGTTTTCGACATGGGCCGGAACGTAAGCGCCCTGGTTGAGCCGTGTGAGACCCATCGTGACCACGCCGACGATGGCGACGAGCAGGCCCGCGATCGTCAAAAGCGACACGATCCTGCCATGCCAGAGTTCGCGCACGAAGGGCCAACGCCGTTGTAACAAATGGAAAATCGCATAGGCGACGAAAGGCGTGAGAAAGAGCAGGGCGGTTTCGACAATTGCGCGCCACATGGGCGGGAACGCCTTTCGGGGTGAGTGCTTTTCACTGGAGTATACATGGCGTCGGCCAGATGCCGGTTTAATGCGAATCGCATGAACAAACTGTCACGTGCTGACGCCGGTTTCGGCGTAAGATGGCGCGCCACCGCGCCGGTTGCGCTTGAATTGCCGCGAGGGACAGATCAAGATTGCGGTGCCATAAGTCCGCCGCTTCGCTTTGAAAATCCATGCGAAGCCAATCGCGCCGGCTTTGGATCGACTTGCGACGGAACTCGGCAGCTCCGCCCATCGAGCGATCCTCCCCATAGACTGGCTGCCTGAGCAGAGTTGAAATGACCTCACTCGACACGAAGACGACCTCGCTTGAATCAGCTGTCGTTCAATCCGCCGAACGCGCGCTGGACCATATTGGGCGGGCGCGCGCCGCCATCGGCGCCGTCATTTTTGGTCAGGACGAGGTCGTCGAGCAGGCGCTGGTGACGATACTGGCTGGCGGCCATGGACTACTCGTGGGCGTGCCAGGACTCGCCAAAACCAAGCTTGTTGAGACGCTCGGCCGCGTGCTTGGCCTCGCCGAGCAGCGCGTGCAGTTCACGCCGGATTTGCTGCCGGCCGATATTCTTGGCTCTGAAGTGCTCGAAGAAGCTGCGGACCGTTCGCGTTCGTTCCGCTTCATCAAGGGTCCGATCTTCACCCAGCTTCTCATGGCCGATGAGATCAACCGCGCATCGCCGCGCACGCAATCGGCGCTTCTGCAGGCGATGCAGGAGCACCACGTCAGCGTCGCCGGAAAGCGGCATGACTTGCCGCGGCCTTTCCATGTCCTCGCGACGCAGAACCCCTTGGAGCAGGAGGGCACCTATCCGCTGCCCGAAGCGCAGCTCGACCGCTTTCTGATGCAGATCGACGTGCATTATCCCGATCGCGCCAGCGAACGGCGTGTGCTGCTGGAAACGACAGGCGAGACGATGGCCGAAGCGAGCCAGGCGCTCGACGCCGAAGAGCTGATGGCGACGCAGCGGCTCGTACGCCGGCTTCCGATCGGCGAAAAGGTCGTCGACGCGATTCTCGATCTCGTTCGCGCCGCGCGCCCCGACGAGGGCGATGCAGAGATAGCGCCGCATGTCGCCTGGGGGCCGGGGCCGCGCGCCGCGCAGGCGCTGATGCTGGCGACACGCGCCAGGGCGCTCGTCACCGGCCGGCTCGCGCCGTCGATCGACGATGTGGCGAAACTCGCCGCGCCAGTGCTGCGCCATCGCATGGCGCTCAATTTCGCCGCGCGCCGCGAAATGACAGTTTCTGACGTGATCGAAACGCTCGTAGCGCGGATCGGGTGACGCGTTTTGCGTCTTGTTCGCCGTCACCCGCGAAAGGCGCCGCGCCATGACCGAAAAGGCTGACGATGTTTGCTGACGTCACGACGCGCGCCTACGATCCTGCGCGGCGCAAGCCCGCTGACGGCGCTGCGGCCGCCGATCTTGCGAGCCGAATGCCGAGGCTTGTAGCCCGCGCCCGAGAGATCGCGGCGAGCCTCGCCTATGGCGTTCACGGGCGCAAGCGCGCGGGCGTCGGCGAAACTTTTTGGCAGTATCGGCCATTCGCCTCTGGCGAGGCGGCGTATCGCATCGACTGGCGCCGCTCGGCGCGCGGCGATCAGCTCTATGTGCGCGAGCGTGAATGGGAGGCGGCGCACGACTATTTCCTATGGATGGATTGTTCGCCCTCCATGGCCTTTAGCTCGTCCCTCGCGTCCGACGACAAGCTGTCTCGCGCGGTGACGTTGGGGCTTGCGCTGGCTGACGTGCTGGTTCGCGGCGGCGAGCGGGCGGCGGCGCTTGGCCTTACCGCGCCCGTGTCAGCCCGCGATGTTATCGACCGGCTGGCGCGCGCTCTGGCTGAAAACGCGATGGAGGCGGCGCGCGACGATCTTCCGCCGCAAGCTCCAATGCGCCCCCGCGCCCGAGTCGTGCTGATCTCCGATTTTCTGATTGAACCGGAGGCGCTCGCGGCGCGACTGCGGCGCTTTGCCGACGCCGGCGCCTCTGGCGCGATCCTGATGGTGACCGACCCCAGCGAAGAGACGCTGCCGTTCTCTGGCGAAACGACATTTCTCGACACTGATGGCGGCCCCGCCTTTCACGCAGGCGACGCCGGCAGCTTACGCGCATCCTATGCGCGGCGGTTCGAGGCGCATCGCGACGCCATTCGGCGCGCCGCGCAACATGTCGGCTTTATCTTCCTGCAACATCGCACCGACAGGCCGGCCGCGGAAGCTGCGCTGGCCCTCGCCATGGGACTGCTCGGAACGGACGGGCTCGGTTTCGAGGAGCGGCGCTGATGTTTTCATTCGCCGCGCCGCTCGCGCTCGTCGGGCTCATCGGCCTTCCGCTTATCTATTGGCTGTTGCGGGTGACGCCGCCGCGTCCGCGCGAGATCGTCTTTCCGCCGACGAAAATCCTGCGTGAACTTAAGCCCGACGAAGAAACGCCCGCAAAAACCCCCTGGTGGCTGATGGCGCTGCGGCTCGCGCTCGCCGCTGCATTGATCTTGGCGATGGCGGGGCCTGTCTTTGCGCCAAGCGGCGTCGTCGCGTCCTCCGCTCCCATGCTGATCGTGATCGACGACGGCTGGGCGGCGGCGCCGACATGGGAGCGACGCGTTGCGGGAGCGGCGTCGATCATCGAGTCGGCCGCACGCGCCGGCGGCCCGGTCGCTGTCGCTCTCGCATCCGAGACGGCCGCTCCGGTCCCCGGCGACGGGGGGCGCGCGATGGAGAAATTGCGCTCGGCGCGGCCCAAGCCGTTTCTGCCTGATCGCAAAGCCATCGGCGAACAGGCTACAGCCTTCGCCCGCGCGCATCCGAGCGCGCGTATTATCTGGATCAGCGATGGGGTCGCGCAGGGCGATGCCGCTGGCTTCGCCCGGGCGCTGAAAGAGGCCGGCGCAAGCGGCGTTGAGGTCTATGTCGAAGATCACGCGCCGCGTGCGCTTGCCGCGCCGACAAACGACGCCGCTGCGCTCAGCGTCGACGTGCTGCGAACCGGCGATGACGCGTCAGCGGTCATCGACGCCCTCGACGCCAAAGGCCGGACGATCGGCCGCACAACGGCAAATTTCAACGGCGCCCCGCGCGTTAGCGCGAAAATCGAACTGCCGGTCGAACTGCGCAATGAGGTGAGTCATCTGCGCATCGAAGGCGAGAACTCCGCTGGCTCGGTCGCGCTGCTCGACGCGCGCTCGAAAGTGAAGCGCGTCGCGCTTGTCGGCGGGGAAAGCGCCGATCAGGCGCAGCCGCTGCTCTCGCCGCTCTACTATCTCGAAAAGGCGCTGGCGCCCTTCGCGCAGATCAGAATGGCGCGTCCGGGCGTTGTCGATCCTGTGCAGGCGCTGCTCGCCGAGAATCCCAACATCATCGCGCTCGCCGATGTCGGCATCGCGCCCGGCGAAACTTTCGACGCTTTGTCGCGCTTCGTCGAAGAGGGCGGGACGCTTGTGCGCTTTGCAGGGCCGCGTCTCGCCAACGCCGACGATGATTTGCTGCCGGTGCGCCTGCGCAGGAATGGCCGCGTGCTTGGCGGCGCCATGTCCCGGGAGGAGCCGAAGTCTTTGGCCGAATTCGACGCCACGAGTCCGTTCTTCGGCTTGCCCGCTTCGAAGGACGTCACGGTGCAGCGGCAGGTTCTCGCTGAACCCGATCCGGGACTTGCGGATAAGACCTGGGCGCGTCTTTCCGACGGCACGCCGCTCGTGACCGCAGAGCGGCGCGGCAAGGGACTGATTGTGCTGTTCCACGTTAACGCCGACGCCAATTGGTCGAATCTGCCGATCTCGGGGCTGTTCGTCGAGATGCTGAAACGGATCAGCGCCATGGCGGGGGAGTCGACGCCCTCAGGCGGCGAACAATCCAATATGGTGGCCGAGCAGTCGGCTTTGGCGCCGATGCGCGTTCTCGACGGATTTGGCGCGCTCGGCGCGCCCGGTCCGACGGCGCAGAGCATTCCGCCGGGCTTTGAGGGTCCAGCGAGCGCCGAACATCCGCCGGGACTTTACGGAGCGGGAGAGGCGTTCGTCGCCGTGCAGACCTTGCGTCCCACCGACGAAATCAGCGCTTTCGATTTCGCAGGCGCCGGGCTGAGCGCGACCGCGTTGCGCTCCGGCGCTCAGCTCGATTTGCGCGGGCCGCTGCTGGTCTTCGCTCTCGTCGCTTTTATCGCGGATGCATTGATCGCCATGGCGCTTGCCGGCAAGTTGCGCTTGCGTCCCTTTGGCGCCGCGACCGCCGCGCTCCTGGCGCTGCTCTGCATATCGGCGGCGACCGATGAAACGCGCGCCGAGTCCGCGCCGAAATCTGCAGCCACTCAGCGCGACAAGGACGTCGCGCTGACGACGCGGCTCGCCTATGTCGTCTCGGGCGACGCCCATATCGATGAAACATCGCGACTGGGACTTGAAGCGCTCACTCAGGCGCTGAACATGCGCACGTCGTTTTCGCCTGGAGATCCAGTGGGCGTCGATCCGGCGAAGGATGAACTCGCCTTCTATCCCATGCTCTATTGGCCAATCGTCGCGAACGCGCCGCAGCCGTCGACCAAGACGGTTGCAAAAGTCGCCGCCTATATGAAACAGGGCGGCACGGTGGTTTTCGATACGCGCGACGCGCTCGCGCAGCGCATCGGCGGCGCGCCGACGCCGGAGACCCAATGGCTGCGCGATCTCACCAAAGGCCTCGACATTCCGCCGCTCGAAGTGACGCCGCGCGACCACGTCATCACCAAGACTTTCTACCTGCTCGACGGATTCGTCGGCCGTTACGCCAATGGCGAGACCTGGGTCGAGGCGCTGCCGCCTGAGCCCAAAGATCAGGCCGCGCGTCCAGTACGTGCGACGGACAGCGTCTCGGCGATCGTCATCACCTCGAACGACCTTGCCGGCGCCTGGGCGCAGGACAAGCGCGGCCAGCCGCTGTTTCCCTTGACGCCTGGCGGCGCGCGTCAGCGCGAATTGGCGCTGCGTGGCGGCATCAACCTCGTCATGTATACGCTGACCGGAAACTATAAGTCCGATCAGGTGCATGTGCGCGACTTGCTGGAAAGGCTGGGCCAGTGAGCAGCGATAAGCGCGACGCGAACTCACCCATGCCCCTCACCTTACCTCTCCCCGCGAGCGGGGAGAGGAGGCGGCTAACGCATCGCGAAACGCATACAGGGGAAGGCGAGCCGCTGATGACCCCTCTCCCCGCGAAAGCGGGGAGAGGTGAGGTGAGGGGCCTGGGCATTCGTCGAGACGTTTGGAGCACGACGACATGAGCGACCTCACGCTCGCTTTTTCGCCGCTCATCCCAGTGTCGGCGCTGATCGTCCTCGCTGTTCTTGGCGCCGGCGCGCTGGCGCTGATGGCGGCGAAACGCCAACGGGGAGCGGCGATCCGGGCAATTGCTTTCTCATTGCTGGTAGCGGCGCTCGCCGATCCGTCGCTTGTGCGCGAGAAGCGCGATCCGCAAAAGAGCGTCGTCGCTGTCGTCATCGACAAAAGCGACAGTCAGAATTTCGGCGCGAGAAACGCGCAGACGGAAGAGGCGCGCAAGGCGCTCGATTCTGCGCTCGCTAAATTCGGCGACGTCGAAACGCGCACGATCACCGTCACGAACGACGCTTCCGGCAATGACGGCACCAAGCTCTTCGGCGCGCTCGCCGAGGCGTTAAAGGGCGTTCCGCCGGAGCGCGTCGGCGGCGCGATTCTTCTCACCGACGGCGTCGTTCACGATATTCCCGCCAAAGCCGAAGCGCTCGGCTTCAAGGCGCCTGTGCACGCGCTGGTGACGGGACATCACGGCGAGCGCGACCGCCGCATCGAGCTTGTCGAGGCGCCGCGCTTCGGCATCGTCGGAAAGGATCAGATCATCCGCGCGCGCGTCGTCGATCTTGGCGGCGACGGCGCCCGCATTCCAATTTCAGTACGTCGTGACGGCGAGGCGCTGCCGACCTTCAGTCCTGTGCCGGGCGACATCGTCAGCATTCCGGTGCGCATCGAACATGGCGGGCAAAATGTCGTCGAGCTCGAAATTCCGTCGGCGCCTGGCGAACTGACGCCGCTCGACAACAAGGCCGTTCTGTCGATCGAAGGCGTGCGCGATCGTCTTAAGGTGCTGCTTGTGTCGGGCGAGCCGCATCCCGGCGAGCGAAGCTGGCGGAATCTTCTGCGCGCCGACGCCAATGTCGAACTGGTGCATTTCACCATTCTGCGGCCGCCGGAGAAGCTCGACATTACGCCGGCGAGCGAATTGTCGCTGATCGCATTCCCGACCGCCGATCTCTTCGGCCGTAAGATCAACGAATTCGATCTCATCATCTTCGATCGCTATTCAAGCCAGACGACTCTGCCCTCGATCTATTTCGAGAATATCGCCAATTACGTCGAGAACGGCGGCGCCTTTCTCGCGGCGGTCGGTCCCGATTATGCGACGCTGCGCGGCCTCTATTACTCGCCGCTCGAAAACATACTCCCGGCCCGGCCCGACGGCGCGCTTATCGAACAAGCGTTTCGCGCCCACGTCAGCAAGGATGGCGAAAAGCATCCGGTGACGCGGGGTCTCGCGGGAGCCAATTCCGAGCCGCCGAATTGGGGCGAATGGTTTCGACAGGTCGACGCCAATGTATTGAAGGGCGACTCGATCATGTCCGGCGTGCGCGACAAGCCGCTGCTGGTGCTTTCTCACGAGGGTAAGGGCCGCGTGGCGCTGCTGCTCTCCGACCAGATCTGGCTCTGGGCGCGGGGCTTCGAGGGCGGCGGTCCGCATGTCGATCTGATGCGCCGCCTCGCGCATTGGCTGATGAAGGAGCCAGATCTCGAAGAGGAGGCGCTGCGCGCCTCGGCGCATGGCCGCGAGGTGAGCGTCGAACGTCAGACGATGAAGGAGAGGCCCGCGCCGGTGATGGCGACGGCGCCGTCGGGCGCGCGAGACGAGATCGCGGTCGCGCAAAGCGAGCCGGGACTGTGGCGCGCGCGTTTCGACGCCAAGGAGATGGGCCTGTGGCGCTTCGAGAGCGAGGGGCTGACGGCGCTCGTCAATGTCGGCCCGCCCAATCCGCGCGAGTTCCGCGAAGTCGCGTCGACGACGGAGAAACTGCAGCCGCTTATGGAGGCGACAGGCGGAACGGCGCGGCGACTCTCGACCGGCGGCGCCGACACCGTCTCGATGCCGCGCGTCGTCGAATTGCGCGACGCTAACCGCTACGGCGGCTCGGACTGGATCGGCGTCAGGCAGACCGGCGCCTCGACGCTGGTCGGCGTCGAAATCGCGCCGCTCGGATTGGGACTCTGGGCGATGCTGGCGCTCGTCGGCGCCGTGGTGGCGGCATGGGCCTGGGAGGGGCGGAGGTAGCGAAAAACCATTAACAAACGTGTTTCAACGCGTAACCGTGATAGAGTGAGGCCATGAATCAACATCGGGCTCCATCATTCGTCCCCGAGCCGCAGGCTTTGATCGGGACTTCTCGCCGCTTCGGTCCATTTGGTCCGGCTTATGAGATCGTTGGCGTTGGCGAGGAAGAAGGCGTAGGCGATCGCTGGATGCGTGTTCGCGTGATCGAGTCCGGCGAAGTCGTAGACTATAGGTTTAGCGATATTCTCGATGATCCGAAGGAGCGTTGATGTTCGCCATTGCGTTCGATTTGGTGGTAGCTGAAACTCAAGTTCATCATCCAAAAGGGGTCGCACAGGCTTATTCGGACATCCGAGACACTCTTTCGAAGTTCGAGTTCGACTGGGTGCAAGGGAGCCTTTACGTCAGTAAAAATGAAGACTTGGCCAAACTCTTCTCTGCTATAATGGCGTTGCGGAATCTGCCTTGGTTTCCATCCGCAGTGCGCGATATACGCGCCTTTCGCGTCGAGCAATGGTCCGACTTCACCCAATTGGTAAAGGGCACGCCCAGCAATATGGGTTCGTGACGACTTTGTCCTTCAATTGGCCTCATGTTCAATAGCGCCTTGAGACCGCGTTCCTCGCCTGACGGGGAGGTACAGCGCGGTCTTCTCCTGTTAATCTCGCGCTCGTCGAAGCCGCGACACTCGAAGACCGAGACGCGAGCGTTTCTCTTCAACACCCACTATTCGAAGCTCTCAACCGCTGCGTCCGTTTCTACCCGCGCGCCGCGACGATCCAAGATGAGCCGCTTGCGCTCTCCTGGAGCGCCGTGAAGCGCTGAGTGACCGTTTGAGAATGGTTGCGACGGAGTGAGGGTCGTGATTCAAGCTCGGGATGTGGACCCGAGCGAATCGCGCCAAGATGGCCGCCATTGAGAAAAAAACCAAACGTTACCCGACGGATTTGA
>VGDT01000027.1 GCA_016869595.1 Alphaproteobacteria bacterium | reverse complement strand
AACGACCAGATAGAACCCGTTCAGAACGGCCAGGCCGATCCACATGCCCTTAAGGTCTACTACAGCTTCCGCGCCAGCAGCAGCCCGGGCCGCTGTGTCAGTCGTCGAGCTCATACCTTTCTCCTCCTAAATGTGCTCCCAGGGAATTGCGCGTGACCGGTATCGCTCCGCCTCCCACAACGGAGCCGCTTCGTCCTCGTTTCTTCAAGCAAAGCGAAAGCGCGTCTTCTTGCTAAAAACACGCAAACCCGCCCTTGTCTCTCGCGCAGCCTTCCCAAAATTTTAAGGAAAATCCCCCGCCCGAAAGCGAAGTCCTTCCCCCCAAAATCCCGGAACCCGGCTGCTTGTTGTTATCGGACGAACACCGACGTCGCCGCCTAAGCCAAAATCATCCAGCCGCCCCCCTAAAGAAGCAGACCGCAGACCCAGCTCAGCGTGCCGCAACAATTCCAATAACCCCCTCTCCACACAATACCCATCCGTATAGAGCAAAACAATCTATCGAATAGCCAATGCAACCCTAGTGAATAGGAAATATGCTACCCAGTGCAGGCTCTGAGCATAGGCGTGGCGCAATGCACAATTATCTCTATCTGGCTAATATTACGTGAGGATTGCTGCTCACGTCTCGGCTCCCGACCTCCCGACGCAGATTATTGCTGCGCTGCGAAGCGTGGCAACCATCAGGGGTGGGCTTCTATTCGCCCGACCACGGACGCACGCCTGTCACATCGGCGGCGGCTAGCGCGTCGCGCATGGTGATCCCGTCCAATACGAGGTCCGGCGCGATCTCGGCGAGCGGCGCGAGAACAAAGCCGCGGCGGAAGAGCTCCTTATGCGGCAGAGTCAGCTCGGGATCGTCGATCGCGTGGTCGCCCAGAAACAGGATATCCACGTCAATCAGCCGCGGCCCCCAGCGCCGCGTCGGCGCCCGGCCCATGTCGGCTTCAATCTTCTTGACCGCGGCGAGCAGCTCGTACGGCGTAAGCGTTGTGTCGCCGATCGCGCAGGCGTTGGCGAAATCGCCCTGGTCGAGATCGCCCCAAGGCGGCGTGCGATAGATTCGCGACGCCGCCGCAAGCCGCGCGAGCCCGCGCGTCTCGATGAGGCGCAACGCTTCGCGAATGTTTTGCGGCTTGTCGCCGAGATTGCTGCCAAGCCCAAATCCGACTCGCATCCGCTCACTCTCCCGGACGCCTTGCGAGCACGCGCAACACGTCGAAGGCGGCGCGATGCTCGGCTGCGTCATGCACGCGAAAAACCTGCGCGCCCGCGCGCGCGGCAAGAAGATTGGCCGCGAGCGTGCCGACGAGCCGTCCCTCGAGAAGGCCGTCGCCAAGTCCCTTAAACAGCGACTTGCGCGAGACGCCGATCAGCAGAGGAAAGCCAAGCGCGAGCAGCTCTGGAATAGCGCGCAGCGCCTCATAATTCTGTTCGCGGCTCTTGCCGAAGCCAATGCCGGGATCGAGCAGGATATGCCGTTCCGGCACGCCGGCGCGCCGGGCGATGTCGAGAGAACGCGCGAAGAAGCGCTTCATGTCGGCGACGATGTCGATCTCAGGCGCCGCCGTCTCGCGATTATGCATGATGACGACGGCGGCGCCGGCTTCCGCGATCGTTGGCGCCATCTTGGGATCGCGCTGCAGACCCCACACATCATTGACCAGGCAGACGCCGAGCGCGAGCGCGCGCCGCGCCGTCTCGGCCTTATAGGTGTCGATCGACACCGGCGCGCCCGCCTCATTGACGAGCGCGGCGAGCAGCGGCGCAAGGCGCGCCCATTCCTCGTCGGCGGTCAGCGGCGTGTGGCCGGGACGGGTCGACTCGGCGCCGACGTCGACGATGTCGGCGCCCTCGCTGACAAGCTTCTTCGCCTGCGCGAGCGCCGCCTCGCGCGTCGCGAACAGCCCGCCGTCCGAAAAGGAGTCCGGCGTGACGTTGACGATTCCCATGATGACCGGACGCGTCCCGATCAGAGAAAGAAAGCGATCGCGCGCTGTCGCGATCGCTTCGATATCGAGGGCCAAGCGCGCGTTCCGTCAGTCGTCGTATTTCAAATAGGCGAAGCGCTGGTCGGTCTCGGGCGTGCCTTCAAGCGCGCCGCCGGCCTTGCCCGGGCGCCAGGAGACGACCTCCTCGATCTTCTTGGCGAGTTCGAAATCCTTGTCCGTAACTCCCTTCGCCGTATGTGTCATGAGCTTCACCTCGACCCAGGCGTAGGATGCGGCGATGTCGGGATGGTGCCAGGCGGCCTCGGCAAGATGGCCAACCGTATTGATGACCATCAACGTGCCCTTCCAGCTGTGCGTCTTGAACTTGCGCCTGATCCAGCCGTTCTCGTAGCGCCAGTGCGGCAGTTCGCTCTTCAGCCGCCCGACGATCTCGTCTTCGGAATAGGCGCGCTCTTCCTTGGCCATGACCGGCTCCCTCCTGCGCCGCGCGCAAGGTCCCCCTGCGGCGCAACATTCTTTCGTCGAGATGCGTTATAGCCTAAACCGACTCAAAGTCTTCAGTCGGACCAAAGAGGCGCTATGCCGGCTAGTGTGAGCGTCGCGGCAAGCGCGCGGCTGCATCTGGGTTTTCTCGACATGAACGGCGGCTTAGGGCGCAAGTTCGGCGGCGTCGGCATGGCGCTCGACGCGCCGGCGACGCGGCTGACTCTGACGCACGCCGACAGAAATTTTGTCGAAGGTCCGGAAAGCGCGCGCGCCGCAGCTCTCCTTCAGCGCGCGCAGGAGGCGCTCGGCGTTGCGCGCCGCCACAGGCTGACGGTTCAAGAAGCCATCCCCGCGCATGCGGGCCTGGGCTCCGGCACGCAGCTCGCGCTCGCGGTCAGCGCCGCGCTGCGCCGGCTTGAGGACCTGCCGCATGATCCCTCCGCCGACGCGGCGCTGATGGCGCGCGGCGCGCGTTCGGGATTGGGCGCCGGGCTGTTTCAACTGGGCGGCGTCGTGGTCGACGGCGGGCGCGGCCCGCATACCATGACGCCGCCCGTCGTCGCCCGCGCGGAGTTTCCCGACGCCTGGCGCGTTCTCTTAGTCAGCGATTCGGCGAATGTCGGCCTCCATGGCGCCGACGAGCGCGACGCCTTCGCCGAACTGCCGCCTTTTGATGCAACGACGAGCGGCGAAGTCTGCCGGCTGGTGCTGATGCAGATCCTGCCGGCGCTGGCCGAAGGCGATCTTGCGCCCTTCGGCGCGGCGGTGACGCGCATTCAGGAGCTCGTCGGCGACCATTTCGCGCCGGCGCAGGGCGGACGCCGCTTCACGAGCGGCAAGGTCGAGGCGACCATCGCCCGCCTTCTTGCCGATGGCGCGACCGGGGGCGGACAGACCTCATGGGGACCGACGGGCTTTGTCTTCGTCGAGAGCGACGCGGCGGCGCGGCGCCTGCTCGGCCGCCACGGCGCGCAGGCGCGCGAAGAGGGGCTCGACATTTCGATCCACCGGGGACTCAACCATGGCGCCAGGATCGACGCGGTCTACACGCAAATTGCCTGAACCGCCTCGGACCTACTGGCGCCGCATTTTCATGGCCTATTCGCTTCCATGATCCTCGCGCGCATCGCCCTTGTTCTGATTTGCGGCCTCGCCGCCGGCGCGGCGCTCGCCCAAGAGGCACCTTCGAGCGGCGGCGAATTTATCGGGCGGATTTTCGACGCGACCGGATTGCGGACCACGCCGCCGCAAGCCGCCGATTTTGTGCGCGAGTCGCGGCCCGAGCACATGGACTATCGCCCCTTCGACCCGAAGCCCAAGAAAGACCCGAAGCGCAAGACCGCCGCCGATCTGCGCGCCATGGGCGCGGATCTCGAAGCGGCGGCGGCCGAAAACCGGCGCAAGGCGGCGGGCGTCGCCGCGCCCGACGCGCCAGTAAAGCCTGCCGCCCGCTAGCTCACACCAGCTCAGCTTCGCCTCGTCGACGCGGAGCGGCCTCGCCGCAGCTCATCCTGGCTCTATTCCCTATCTCATCGCAAGATTTGAATTATTTTCGTATTTCCGATCCATGTCATAGGTGTCATTTAAGCGTCATAGACTCTTGATAATATCCGGTGTCGGAACATAATTTCTCTAACGTCATTTCAGACGTTGGGGAGATATCCGCATGTCTAGAATCAAACTGCTGCTGTCGGCCGCCGTCATCGTTGGCTCTTTCGCCGGCGCCGCCCAGGCCAGCCCCTATTATCCCTTCGCTTCCTGGGAAAGCACCGGCGCGCCCTTCGAACGGTGCTGGTGGGAGTCGGGGCCTTCGCGTCCCTTCCGCCTTTGCGTGCCGGTTGCCCCGCACGCCTTGGGCTACTACGGCTACGGGGGTCGCTCCCCTGGCTACAACCCTGACATTGCGCCCGGTGATTAACGACAGGCGCCGGCTGAACTCAGCCGGCGTTTTCATCTGCTCATAAAAAGAATTTCGGTCCATTCACGACGCCTCCCCTGCGGAGCGCCTGTGAGCGGATTTTGTCCCGCGTCTCTCCTGGCGCGCGCGGCAAGGCCTTTGCATGTTTTCGCCTTCGCCATGGCTTCCGAACCCGAATTCCTGTCCGACTTCGGACAAACCGATCCCGGCCTCGCCGTTCTGCGCATGGCGGCGTTGATCGCCGAAGGCGCGGCGGACCCGGACGAGGACACGCTCGATCTCCTCTTCGAACAGGTCGAGGCCGGCCATCTCGTCGACGCCGAGCCTAAGCAGATGTGGCCGGAGCTTATTCGCGGGCTGATGAGCCCCGCGCCGTCGAAGATGATCAAGACTCTGCGCGGATGCGGGGCGCTCGTTGAAATCCTCCCCGAAGTCGCGGCGCTCTTCGGCGTGCCGGATATTTCCGACGGCGAGGCCGAGGTCGATCTCGGCGAACATCTGATGAAGACGCTCGACGCGGCGGCGAGACGCGGCGCTTCCCTGCCCGTGCGTTTCGCGCTGCTCGCGATGAATGTCGGCAAGTCGGATTCGCCGCGCGAACATCTCCCCGTTCATTACAAACATGTCGAGCGCGGGCGCCCGCGCGTCGAAGAGATGTGTACGCGCTTCGGCGCGCCGGCGGAATGCAAGGATCTCGCTCTGTTGGCGCTTGCCGAATGCGAACGCGTGCATCGCGTGACGAAAATGCGCGCCGGCCCCGTCGCTTTGATGCTCGAACGGCTCGGGGCTTTTGATGCGCCTGAGCGCTTCCGCGAATTGATGATGGTCTGCGCTTGCGATTTCTGCGCGCATGCCGGCCGCGAGGGTCAGTCCTATCCGAAGGCGGCGTTGCTGGAGATTGCGCTTAAAGCCTGCGCCGACGTTAAGAAGAACGGCTCAGCGGAGGCGCGTCAGAACGCCCGCGCCGAGGCGATCGCCCTCGCCTTTCGCTCGCAACGCTGGTCGAGTGAGGTGGCGTAGAACTACATTTTTGCCCCATTGACGCTCAAAAAACGGCTGCTTAGCTTCGCGTCATGTTGGAAATTACTGGTAACGACATCGCCGCTTTGGGCGACGACGATTTGCGCACATTGGTTGGGCGTCTCTGCGAGGCGGAGATGCGCAGACACGGCCTCCCCTCTTCCGCTGTTACCTGGGGAGGCGATCAAAACGCAAAAGATGGAGGCCTCGACGTACGTGTAAGTCTCGCCGCCGGCACGGCGATAAGCGGCTTCGTCCCGAGACCGCAAACCGGCTATCAGGTCAAGATACCCGATATGCCGCGGGGGGAAATCCTCGATGAGATGAAGCCGAAGCCCACCGGTGTCTTGCGGCCTATATTTCTCGAGCTTGCTGACGCCGGTGGCGCATACATTATTGTGAGTTCAAGCAGCTCCACCTCGGAAACAGCGCTCAAAAACCGGCGCAATGCGATGGCCGAGGCCCTCAAAGGCACGCCCGCCGAAACAAAATTGGCGCTCGACTTCTATGACCGAAACCGCGTTGCGACGTGGGTTCGCGATCATGCCGGTCTGATTCCGTGGGTGCGGGCGCGCATCGGTAGGGCGGTGCCTGGCTGGCAATCCTATGGCCCGTGGTCGCTTGCGCCTGCCGGTGTCGACGCAAGCTATCTGACAGATGAGCAAGCTCGCATTCGCACGGGTGCAGAAGACGAGGGCGAAGGGGTTTCCGCCGTCGAGGGCATAAATCGTATTCGCAAGGTGCTCTGCTCGCCAGGTAATGTGGCGCGGCTTGTCGGTCTGTCAGGCGTCGGCAAAACAAGGCTTGCCGAAGCGTTGTTCGATGCAGCGGTCGGTGAAGGCGCCCTGGATCCCTCGCTTGCAATCTACACAAACGAGGCGGATGAGCCCAACCCTCCACCAGCCGGTCTCGCTTCGGACCTAATTGCAAACCGCACACGTGCGATCCTCGTCGTCGACAATTGCACGCCAGAGCTGCACCGAAGGCTTTCGGAAGTGGCGCGAGCAGCGGACTCAACTATCAGCGTCATCACCATTGAATACGATATCCGCGAAGACCAGCCTGAAGGCACTGATGTCTTCGCGCTGGACACTTCTTCAATTCCGCTAATCGAGAAACTGGTAGCACGGCGCTATCCTAATCTTTCTCAAGTTGATGCACAGACGATCGCAGAGTTTTCCGGAGGTAATGCACGCGTTGCGCTGGCCATTGCTTCACAGATCGAGAAAGCCGAGACGGTAGCGGGCTTGAGTGAAGAAGAACTTTTCAAGCGTCTTTTTCAGCAACGTCACGATCCTGACCCATCCCTGCTGTCGATTGCACAGTCCTGTTCTCTCATCTATTCGTTCGAGGGAGAGTCTCTTACAGGAGATCATGCCGAACTTCCCGTTCTTGGTAGTCTCATTGGCAAGACAGCGGAAGATGTCTATGCCGGCGTCGCAGAGCTTAAGCGGCGTGATCTCGTGCAAGCCCGCGCGCAATGGCGCGCGGTGCTGCCGCATGCAATTGCGAATCGCCTTGCCAAGATGGCGCTTCAGAACATTCCGCTCGCAAAAATAAAATCCGTCCTCGTCGATAATGCTTCCGAGCGTGTTCTTCGCTCTTTCTCGCGACGCCTCGGTTATCTTGACGATAGCAGCGACGCCAAAACCATCGTCAAGGGGTGGCTAGCGCCAAGCGGTCTGCTTAGTGACGTGACGAACTTGAACGAGTTGGGCCGAGCGATGTTTGCGAACGTCGCTCCCACGGCGCCGGAGGCAGTGCTAGCGGCGTTGGAAAACGCTTTGTCCAGCGCAGATGAAGACTCGCTGCGCCGCTGCACTCACTTCGTTCGGCTCTTACGCTCTCTCGCCTATGAACCAGCATTCTTTGAGCGTGCCATCGCCCTGCTGGTGAAATTTGCGACGCTTCCTGATGACCGCTACAGAGAGGACGAGGCGGCAGGCGTCGTTGAGTCGCTCTTTTTTATCATGCTGTCTGGAACGCATGCGCCGATTGAGGTGCGCGCGAAGGAGGTCGAAAGACTACTTGGCTCTGCTGAAGGACGTGTGCGCTCCCTCGGAGTCAAGGCGCTACGAGCGCTCATGAAAACGAACCACTTTTCCTCGCACTATGAGTTCGACTTTGGTGCTCACTCGCGCAACTATGGCTATTATCCGAAGACCGACGCAGACGTACGTGCTTGGTTTGAACCCACACTAAGGATGGCGAGATCATTCGCGCTGTCGGCTTACCCGGCGGCGGATGACGTACGAAAAGCGATCGCTAGCGAGTTCCGGGGCCTGTGGAGGGCAGGCTTTGCGGACGAGCTTGACCAGGTCGCTCGTGAGATTGCTGCCAAGTCATTCTGGCGCGACGGTTGGATCGCAACGCGTGAGACAATCACGTTCGACGGCAAGAGCATGACGCCCGAACTCCGCGACCGCCTGATGGTGCTGGAGGAGTTCCTGCGGCCGAAAGACCTTGCGAGCAAAGTGCGCAGCCTTGTCATCGGCAGAGAAAATTACGACCTCGACGATTTTGATGACGATAAGAACGTAGACGATCCTGACTGGGGCGCGCGCTATGAAGCGAAAACTGCACGTTTGGCTGCGACGATACAGGCTCTCGGCCACGACGTGGCAGTAGATGATGAGACCTTCAAGACGCTGCTGCCTGAGCTGTTGAACAACCATGGCAGGCTTGAGATATTCGGCATGGCGCTGGCCGAAGCGGCCGAGAGTCCACGCATGATGTGGGATGCGATTGTCGCGCAGTTTGCATCAAGTGAAAAGGCGGGCATTCAACTTCTTGGAGGCTTTCTGAATGGGCTGCAAAAGCGTGATGAGGCTCTCGCCGATACAATCCTTGACGAAACACTGGAAAACCTAGTTCTCGCCGAACAGTTTCCTATTCTGCAGGCAAATGTCCCCGTTAATGAACGCGCAGTAGCCCGGTTGCACCGGGCGCTTAAACTTGAGAAGGCCCCAATCAAGGCCTTTCGCAGTCTCGCTTATGGCCGTGTCCTCGACGAGCTTGCGGGAACCGAGTTCCGCGACTTGGTCGTCGCAATTGTGAGTAAGCCAGAAGGATTCGCCGTCGGCCTCGAAATCATCTCGCTGCGATTTTACTCGGACGCTGCCGCGAAGCGTGAGCCATTGCCCGAAGTGCTCGAAGCTGCTCGGATCGTGCTCGGCAAATTTGCATTTCAGCGTAACACGGACGAAGACCACGAGCTTGGCGTTATCATTGCAGCTTCGCTCGCAGGGCCAGAAGGCATTCCGGTGGCGCAGTCACTTTGCGAAAAATTTCTAGCTGCCGCCACAAAGTACGAGATCGACACCTATAAGTTTCGGGAATTCATGAAAGGACTTTTACAGGTTCAAGCCATTCCAACGCTAAACGTTCTGTTTTCAGATGATGCTGAATCCCACAAGGCGAGTAAGCGCATCTTCAGGAATTTCCATCATCCCGTCATTGATGTAGTACCGGACGATGTTCTTCTTTCATGGTGTAGCGGCAATCCCGCTACACGCTTTCCCCTCGCAGCAGCTGTGGCCACGTTGTTTAAGGGGGAACGTGAACCGCGCGAATGGATGCCGCTCACGAGGAAGCTCCTCGAGCAAGCACCCGATCCGAACCATGTCCTGAAGGAAATTCTCCGACGCCTGTATCCATCAAGCTGGAGCGGTTCGCTCGCGACCGAGCTGGAGGGACGACTAAAACTCCTCGACCAGCTACTGGGTGGCGAGGCGCCAGCTCTCGCGGCGCAGATGGCAGAGGCAAGAGCCGACCTCGAAACCCGCATTAGTGACGAACGCAAGCGTGAGGTAGAAGAAGACCGCGCGTTCAATAACCGATTCGAATGAACTATAGGTACGATAGACTTCGTTTCGTGCCAGCGCCGCGCTCGAATTCGCGCGGCGCTTATTGTCTCATGAGCGCGACGGCGTCGCTTCTTTGATCAGAGAAACGACCCAAAGAAGGCGCCGCCAATGCCCCCCAGCACCGCGGCGGCCATGGCGCCCGGCAGGCCAAAGAGCGCGCCGCCGATGCCAGCCCCCAATGCGGCGCCGACGATCGCGCCGACAGTCGCCATTGTCATGTGTTCCTTGGCGGATATCATGGTCTCCTCCACGACTACGCCTCTGATTGTTAGAGGCCTAATAGGGACTTAGAGCCAGCTTTGCAGGGGGCAAGGGCTCCGGCTTTACCCCTCGATCGTCAGGCGCGCTGACGATCGCTCGCCTTCGTTCGCAACGCAGGTCGCAAGAATGGGCGTCGCGCGACCGACCCCTCTCCCCGCTTGCGGGGAGAGGCGAGGCGAGGGGCTTGGTGAAGGGCTTGGGGGTTTTTTGGCGAAAGGCTGACCGCAGCGTGGACACGGGGCCTTCGGACCGTTCCGCTACATGCCCCCCGCCCCTCACCCTCGCTACGCTCGACCTCTCCCCGCGCGCGGGGAGAGGTTTGCGCCCAAGCCCCTGCCACGGCCCAAACCGGGCTCCGCCCCGCCGGTCTTCCCTGGCGCCCTCCCCGCGCGCCGGGAGAGATGCTAAACTCCTGCTTCGCGCCGTCCGGAACAAAGACTTAAAATGTCGGATTTCTATCGCATCAAGCGTCTGCCCCCTTATGTCTTCGAGCAGGTGAACCGCCTCAAGGCCAAGGCGCGGGCCGCTGGCGCCGACATCATCGATCTCGGCATGGGCAATCCCGACCTGCCCGCCCCCAAACATGTCATCGAAAAGCTCGTCGAGACCGCCGGCAAGCCGCGCACCGACCGTTATTCCGCGTCCAAAGGCATCGCCGGGCTGCGCCGCGCCCAAGCTGGCTATTACGCGCGCCGCTTCGGCGTGGCGCTCGACCCCGAATCGCAGGTCGTCGCGACGCTCGGCTCCAAGGAGGGCTTCGCCAATATGGCGCAGGCGATCACCGCGCCGGGCGACGTGGTGCTGGCGCCTAACCCCACCTACCCGATCCACGCCTTCGGTTTTCTGATGGCCGGCGGCGTCATCCGCTCGGTGCCTTCGGCGCCGACGCCCGACTATTTCCGCGCGCTGGAACGCGCGATCCTGCATTCGATCCCGAAGCCCATCGCGGTCGTCGTCTGCTATCCGTCCAATCCGACGGCGGAGGTCGCGTCTCTCGATTTTTACAAGGACCTCGTCGCCTTCGCGAAGAAGCACGAGATTTTCATTCTCTCCGACCTCGCCTATGCCGAAGTCTATTTTGACGACAATCCGCCGCCCTCGGTTCTGCAAGTGCCGGGCGCGATGGATGTGACGGTCGAATTCACCTCGATGTCGAAGACCTTCTCGATGGCCGGCTGGCGCATCGGCTTTGCGGTCGGCAATGAGCGGCTCTTGTCGGCGCTGGCGCGGGTGAAGAGCTATCTCGATTACGGCGCCTTCACGCCGGTCCAGGTCGCGGCGACCGCGGCGCTGAACGGCTCCGACGAATGCGTGCGCGAGATGCGCGCGATCTATAAGCGGCGACGCGACGTGATGGTCGAGAGCTTCGCGCAGGCGGGCTGGCCGATCCCGGCGCCGCGCGCCTCGATGTTCGTCTGGGCGCCGGCGCCCGAGCGCTTCCGCAATATCTCGACGCTCGAATTTTCGAAGCTGCTGATTGAGAAGGCCGACGTCGCCGTGGCGCCCGGCGAGGGCTTCGGCGAACATGGCGAGGGTTTTGTGCGCCTCGCGCTTGTCGAGAACGAGCAGCGCATCCGTCAGGCGGCGCGTAATCTCCGCCGCTTCTTCGAGACGGCGGATACGCAGCTTCATAATGTCGTGCCGCTCGCCGCGCGGGGATGACTTCGCTTCGCGAAGTCATGGCCGGCCTTGAGCCGGCCATCCACGTCATGGCGTTCGGTCCTATTACCAGGCAACGCGCAGCTTCACGGCGTGGATGCCCACGACAAGCGCGGGCATGACGGTGGAAGCGCTCCGTGACGCGCGCTTATTCATCACCCCGCGCCTTCGGCGCGACCCTCCCCGTCAAGGGGGAGAACGCCCTTCCCGGCCAGCGACGCACTGCCCTTCCCAAGCCGTCATGGCCGGCCTTGAGCCGGCCATCCACGTCAAGCCGCGCCGCAATGCTCTCAATCAGTGCGTCACGTCATCGCGTGGATGCCCGCGACAAGCGCGGGCATGACGGCGTGAGTCACTGCTCGAAATAGCGCTCGATGACGCGCTCATAAACGGCGCAAAGCCCGTCGATATCGGCGATGCGCGCGTTCTCATCGACGGCGTGGATCGTTTCGTTGGTGAGGCCGAATTCCAGCACCGGACAATAATTGACGATAAAGCGCGCGTCGGAGGTGCCGCCGGTCGTCGAGAGTTCCGGCGTCAGCCCCGTCACCTGCCGAACGGCCTCGACGACAAGCTCGGTGAAATGACTGGGCTTGGTGATGAAGGACACGGCGTTCGACGGGGGAAATTCGACTTCGACATTGGCGCCCGGCGCCGCCTGCTTGATCACCTTTAGAATGCGTTCTTTCAGCGAGTCATGCGTCCACACATCGTTGAAGCGGACGTTGAACTCGGCGCGCGCCTCGCCTGGGATGACGTTGACCGCTCTATTGCCGATGTCGATCGTGGAAAATTCCAGATTGGAGCGCTCGAAATGCGTGGTGCCTTTGTCGAGCTCGTGGCCTGAGAGCGCGGCGACGATGCGCGCGATGATCGGCGCCGGATTTTCGGCGCGCTGCGGATAGGCGACATGGCCCTGCTTGCCGATGACGCGAATGCGCCCGTTGAGCGAACCGCGCCGGCCGATCTTGATCATGTCGCCGAGCGTCGAAACATTGCTCGGCTCGCCGACGATGCAGTGATCGAAACGCTCGCCGCGCTTTCGCGCCCATTCGAGGAGCTTCACCGTGCCGTTGATCGAAACGCCTTCCTCATCGCCGGTGATGAGAAGGGAGAGCGTTCCCTTCGGCGCGCCATGCCGATCGACGTAGCGAAGCGCCGCCGCGACGAAGGCGGCGACGGCGCCCTTCATATCGGAGGCGCCGCGGCCGTAGATGCGGCCGTCCGAGACTTCCGCCGAGAAGGGATCGAAGCGCCAGCGAGAGGCATCGCCCGGCGGCACGACGTCCGTATGGCCGGCGAAAGAAAGATGCGGCGCGCCCATGCCGATCTTGGCGAAGAGATTGTCGACATCTGCCGCGCCCGGCTCGGAGAAGACGATTCGATGCGTCTCGAAGCCTGAGCCTTTGAGCGCCTTTTCGACAACGTCGAGCGCGCCGGCGTCGGCCGGCGTCACTGACGGACAGCGGATGAGTTCGCGGGTGAGCGCGACGGCGCGCGATTGGGTCATCTTAGAAGGCTTTCGGCAGCCCGGCCTGTTTCAAGACCTCGTTCGCGGTATGGCGCGATTTCGTTGTCCGAGGCAATGTAAAATTCCGGTTCGTGATCGGACTATGCCAGATCTCGTGGCTGCCCTTGCCGGGCCGCACCAATCTGCACCCGGCGGCAATGAGAAGCGCAACGATCTTCGGATAGAAGTCGGCCATCAGCCGGCGGCGAGCGCGAGATGCGTCTCCGCCTTGAAAGTGAGCGAAATTTCCCGCACGCCCTTCGCATCAAGCTCTAGCAAGTCGGGCAAGACAGAGCGAACTTCGTCGATCATCGACTGCCAGGACGGCGCCTCGACGACCAGGCCCGGCGCGTCGCCGCTCGTCGCGATCCAGACGTGAGCTTCATCGTCCCAGCGGGCGTCAATTCGGATTGGCGTTGTCATGCGAGAAAAGTCGGCCCGGGCCGCCGGCATGTCAAGTAAGCTGGCAGTGCTCAAATGGAAGGCTGTTTTTCGCATCGGAAAGGGCGCGCTTCCTTATCGCGCAGCGGCATCATCCTCCCGCCAGCCCAGTTCATAAATGGTCCACAAGGCGGCGGCGACGAAGAGCGCATCGGCGCCCCAGACATACCAGCGCGACATGACCTCAGCGGCGCGCGGTTGCCAAAAATGCACGGCGCCGGCGACGAGCGCCAAGAGCGGCGCAATGCTCGCGAGGCCAAGCGGCGGCGCGAGGCCGCGGTCGCGAAAGCGCTTGGCGGAAAGATTGATGAAGCTCACGACAGTCAGCATGACGACGAAAGCGTAAAAGATGACATAGGCGTAGGCGAGGATCGTCATCGGCGCGAAGAAGGGCGTCGTCGCGAGATCATGGACCGAGTAAGGCTGAAGCGCGAACCAGATCAGCGTCAGCGGCAGAAGAAGCGCGACAAGCGCGCCGGCGCCGCGCCGCCAGGTCGCGCGATCAATGCGCCCCTCCTCGGTTCGATAGAGAAAGCGCAGACGCTCGGCGTCCATCAATCCCTCAGAAGCTCGTTGATGCCCGTCTTGCTGCGCGTCTGCGCGTCGACAGTCTTGACGATCACCGCGCAATAGAGCGACGGGCCGGGCTCGCCATTCGGCAAGGGCTTGCCCGGCAGGCTGCCGGAAACGACGACTGAGTAAGGCGGCACATAGCCCATGTGGATCTTGCCGGTGGCGCGATCGATGATTTTGGTCGAGGCGCCGATGAAGACGCCCATGGACAGCACCGAGCCCTTGCCGACGACGACGCCCTCGACGACCTCGGAACGCGCGCCGATGAAACAGTCGTCCTCGATGATGGTGGGATTGGCCTGCAGAGGCTCCAGCACGCCGCCGATTCCGACGCCGCCGGAAAGATGCACATTCTTGCCGATCTGCGCGCAGGAGCCGACGGTGACCCAGGTGTCGACCATCGTGCCGCTATCGACATAGGCGCCGAGATTGACGAAAGAGGGCATCAGTATCGCGCCGGGCGCGACATAGGCCGAATGGCGCACGATCGCGCCCGGCACGGAGCGAAAGCCCGCAGCCGTATGTTCGCCAGCGCCCCAGCCGACGAATTTGGACGGAACCTTGTCCCACCAGGTCGCGCCGCCCGGACCGCCTGCGATCACCGCCATGTCATTTAAGCGGAAAGACAGCAGCACGGCCTTCTTCAGCCACTGATTGACCTTCCAGCTTTCGGGGCCTTCCTTGCCTTCGATCTTTTCGGCGACGCGCAGCTTGCCGGCGTCGAGCAGACGTAGCGCGCCATCGACGGCGCGGCGAATGTCGCCTTGCGTCTCGGCGGTGATATTGGCGCGATCCTCGAAGGCGGCGGTGATGAGCGTCTCAAGTCCCGTGTGCGGCATGAAATTCCCGAAAATGATGCGATGGAAGGCTCGCGCGGTTGTAGGGGTCTGGCGAGGGGAGTCAACAAGGGGCGATTGCGAGCGAGAAGGACCGCGTGATTCTAACTCCAATGCTCAAGAAATACATTGCGCAACCTTTCAGCGTCATGCCCGGCCTTGAGCCGGGCATCCACGCGGCGCCAATGCGCACGTCTTGCAGCATCAGCGCAATGTCCTGGCGTGGATGGCCGGGACAAGCCCGGCCATGACGGGCAAGCCAAGCGCCGCTGCGCAAATATTGATGCCACGACCGCTGATCCTTATCACATCAAATTAATCGGTGAGGGGGTTCATCATGGAAAAGATCTTCGCAGCGCGCTGTGGCATTCATACCGCGAAGCATTTCCCGAAGGCGAGGAGCAGAGTCGGGCGGCCTTTGATGCGAAGTTTTCTCGTTAGCAGCATTCGTGGCAGACTTCGCTCCTTGTAAAGAAATTCTAGCCACGCGGTCGCGTCCGCTGTGACCGACATTTCGGCCTTCCCGACATGACCGTCGATGATGGTGAGTTTGCTGTCGCGAATGGAGATCGTTGCTTTCCGCGCTTCGCGTCCAGTAAACGTAAAGTGAAAGCTCGCATTGAGAGCTTTCGCCTTTCCGCGCTGAAACACCAGGGGCATTCCCTCCAGCAGGCCTTTGATGGTGCGAGGTCGCAAGCCGCCGCCGACGCGCCGAAGCTGCTTATGCGGAAAACGCCTTTGCGCGTAATCCTCCGCGTCGGAGCCTGACACCACATAGACCGGTTCTTCCTTGCCGCTGAGCGGCTCTACGACATTTTTCACATATGCGCTTTTGTCGGCAGTGTAGGTCGAGATCAGATCTGCCCCTGCGGGACAGACGGCCAGACAATAGGCTGCCTTGTAGTTGGCGCCGAATGAAAGACTCTGCCACATCGAAGATTGCTCCGCGTCAGTCACTTTTCGGCGCAACGCCCTGGCGCCGCCACTATCGGCGATCGTTTCGACCCAGTCGGTAAACCCGCCCATGAACTCCCGATAATTGTGAGTGAAGCAGGCCGAAAAATTGAAATAGCCATCAGGCGCGATCGCGCCGACCGGGCAGGCGGCGACGCATAGCTTGCACTGAAAACACGGGTTGAACTCAATCGGTTGGCTCTCCGAGGCAATTTCGGCGGCGACAAGCACGGTGGAAATATTTATGAAGCTGCCGAACTGAGGATGAATGACGTTGCGATGAATTCCCATCTGGCCGAGTCCAGCCGCGATGGCGACTGGCTTGTGGGCGATTACCCAGATGCGTCCTGGATAATTATCCATCTCCATCGGAAAGGCGGCCGAAGGATTGAGCGCGCGAATTTTGTGTCGCGCCAATTCGCATACGATGGCGGCGGCGACTTCATTGACGTGATGGTAATTGCGATGAAATTCAAGATTGCCGATCGAACGCTGGGGGCTGCGCAAACTGTCGACGTTAAGACGAGTTACAATGCTTATCAGCGTGCGCGCTTCTGGAAGCGCTTTGAAGATATGTTCGCGTTCTGTCGCGATCTCGTCCCGATCCACCGACACGAAGCCGACATCGTCGGCGCCCGCCTCCAGCGCAATCGCACGCAGCCAATCCTGATCAAGAGGTTTTGGATCTGTCGCGGCGACGAGTTGAGTCGCTTCATTTGCGATGCTCATCAGAACCTCCCGATTATTAGATGATGATTGCCATCTAAAGATAAAGATTATATGTATCATCTTATCTGTCAAGCCCGTTCCGGTAGGAACCGCATGCGCGTCTCAAAACAGACGATGGAGCGCCATCACAAAGAGATCATCGCGATCGCTTCCGCGATGCTCCGCGAACGAGGAGTTTTGGGAGTCGGCGTCGCTGACGTGATGCAGGCGGCGGGCCTGACGCACGGGGGGTTTTATCGGCATTTCGCTTCTAAGGAGGCTCTCATAGCCGAAGCGACAAGCGCTGCATTCGCGGAGATACTCGACGGGCTCGAGAAAGCGGCGGCCCGCAAAGGCGCCGCGGCCGCGCTTGAAGACTATATTTCGGGCTATCTCTCACAACGGCATGTCGATCAGCCTTCGCGTGGTTGTCCTATTCCGGCTTTCGGCGCCGACGCAGGGCGCGAGAGCGCGTCGGTCCGCGCTGAATTCGAAGTCGGCGTCGATCGCCTTCTCGCATGGATAGCCGCAGGCCTTCGCTGCGCCGAGGCGGAGCGGACGGCGAAGGCGATCGAGTTGCTCTCTCTGATGGTCGGCGCGGTTGTCACGGCAAGAGCGTCGGGAGATCAGGCGCTATCCAAAAAGATTCTAGCGCAAGGTCGGCGAAGCGCCGGTAATTTGATCTCAGTCTACCCACGCTTGTCGCGGACATCCACGCGGTGACGCCGCAAAACGATGGCGCAATGTCCTATCGTGGATGGCCGGCACAAGGCCGGCCATGACGGCGACGACCGTGATGACCTTCCTTGATCGCATAAGACACTTTGGGGCTCATGAACTTGGCGTCGCCGCCAACCCCTCCAAAAACCCCACGAGATCATCGGTCACGAAATCCACATGCGGCTCGTCGCCGGTGGCGATTTCCCAGGCTTCGCGTTCGGGGCCTTCGTCATGGGGCGGCAGCACCAGCACCGTCGTCATGCCGCGCGCATGCGGCACGACAAGATTGCGATCGATGTCTTCGAAAATCGCGGCGCGCTTGGGCTTGATCTTCAGCTTGTCGAAGAAGCGCATATAGGCGCCTTCATCGGGCTTGGCGATGAAATCCGCGGCGATGATGTCGAAAATGTCTTCGAAGACATGATCGATGCCGAGCTGCTTCGCCGTTTCGATCGCATGATGGCGCGAGCCATTGGTGAGAATGAGCTTGCGTCCGGGCAGCGCGGCGATGGCTTCCGCGAGCGAATGATTATGCGCAAGCGACGAGCGGTCGATGTCGTGCACATAGGCAAGATACGCCTCGGCGTCGACGCCATGTTCGGTCATTAGCCCGCGCAGCGTCGTGCCGTATTGGCGGTAGTAATGCTTTTGCAGCGCGCGCAGCGAAATGGCGTCGAGGCCGAAGAGCCGCATCATGAAGAGCGTGATGCGGGCGTCGATCTTCGGCCAGAGATCGGCGGTCTGCGGATAAAGCGTATTGTCGAGATCGAACACCCAGGTGTCGATTTCGGCAAAGCGCGATTTATCTGGCGATAGTTTCGTCATCGCATCAATCGCCGCATATCATTCCCGCGAACGCTGGAATCCAGAGCAGCGCCAGTGATCGTCGTGGTTGCTCTCTGGATTCCCGATCGCGCGTCGCGCGTCGGGAATGATGCTTGGGGCTATTCACGAGCCCAACATCTCCTCCACCCATGACGGCACGATCTCGCTTGCGGGACCGTAGCGTCTGTCGTCGAATTCGGCCGCATTTTCCGAAGGCTCGAGATTGAGTTCGCAGCAGCGCACACCTTTGGCGCGCGCTTCGCGCACGAAGCCCGCCGCCGGATAGACTGCCCCCGACGTGCCAATGGCGACGAAGAGATCAGCCGCCTCCAGCGCCGCATAAATCTCGTCCATATAGAGCGGCGCCTCGCCGAACCAGACCACATGCGGCCGCAGCGCGCCGGCGCAGTCGCACGGCGAGCTCGTCGAGAGGTCGTCCCTACAATCATGCACCGCGCCGCATGAGGCGCAACGGGCTTTCAGCAATTCGCCATGCATGTGGATGACGCCGGTCGAGCCGGCGCGCTCATGCAGATCATCGATATTCTGCGTCACGAGAGTTAAATCATCGCCACGCTGGGCGAGGCCGGCTTCGAGCCGCGCCAGCGCGACATGGGCGGCGTTTGGCGAGGCGGCGATGAGATTGTTCCGCCGCGCATTGTAAAAGTCGTGCACCAGCGCCGGATCGCGTGCGAAAGCTTCGGGCGTCGCGAGCTGCATTGGATCGTAGCGCTTCCACAGCGCGGCGCCCGGTCCGCGAAAAACGCCAAGGCCGCTTTCGGCCGAAATGCCAGCGCCAGTGAGGACGAAGACGTTCATTGGCCGTTCCCCATCATGGCCGCGCTTGTCGCGGCCATCCACGCCGCGCCATTGCGAGCGGAAAGGAGCGTCGAGCCGAATCGCGCAGCGTCTCGATAATGTTTGCGCCGCTTCTCGGCGTGGATGGCCGGCACAAGGCCGGCCATGACGCGCAGGTGGCAAGCATCCGCGCCAATGCGAATGAAGGGGTTCACCGAAGCGCCCTCATCCGACCCTCGCTACGCGAGGGCCACCTTCTCCCGCAAGCGGGAGAAGGCGCGCGCCGTTCGATACAGCAACCTAATTGCGACGCCTCGCCGTTCTCCCTTCTCCCGCAAGCGGGAGAAGGCGTCGCCACAAAGTGGCGACGGATGAGGGCCCGTTCGGTCACCTTGTGATAAGCGTTCCTGCGCCGTGGTCGGTGAGCAATTCGATCAGCACGGCATGAGGCAGTTTCCCATCGAGAATGACGACGCCCTCGACGCCGCGCTCGATCGCGTACATACAGGTCTCGACCTTGGGGATCATGCCGCCGGTGATCACGCCCTCGGCGATAAGCCCGGGGATATCGGCGACCTTCAGCTCCTCGATGATGTTCTTATCCTTGTCCAGCACGCCGGGCACGTCGGTGAGAAAGATGAGGCGCTTGGCGTGAAGCGCGCCAGCGATGGCGCCCGCGAATGTGTCAGCGTTGACATTATAGCTCTGGCCGTCCGGACCTTGCGCCACGGGCGCCAGCACCGGAATGAGCTCGCGGCCCAACACTTGATCGAGCACGGTGGTGTCGACCTTGTCGGGCTCGCCGACAAAGCCGAGATCGACGCCGTCGGGACGCTCGAGCTTTTTAGCGGTGACCATGCGACCATCTTTGCCGGTCAGGCCGATGGCGCGGCCGCCCTCCGAATTGATGTAGCCGACGATCTGCTTGTTGATGGCGCCCGCGAGCACCATTTCGACGACGTCCATCGTCTCTTCATCAGTGATGCGCAGGCCATCGGAGAAGCGAGATTCGACGCCGAGCCGCTTCAGCATCGCGCCGATCTGCGGGCCGCCGCCGTGCACGACGACAGGATTAACCCCGGATTGTTCGAGCAGCACCATGTCGCGGGAGAAATCTCTCGCGACCTGGTCGTCGCCCATGGCGTGGCCGCCGTATTTCACCACGACGATCGTGTCGTCGTAGCGCAGCATATGCGGCAGCGCCTGCATGAGAATGCGGGCTTGCTGGAGCGCGGTGTCGACGGCGTCTTTCATGGAGTTCTCGCGGGGCGCTACCCTCTCCCAAAGGGAGAGGGTCGGTCCGGAGGACCGGGGTGAGGGGATCAAATCTCGTCACGCATGACGCCGCGCCGGCCAAGGCGAGGCGCCCCTCACCCGGCCGCTTCACGGCCACCCTCTCCCTGTGGGAGAGGGTTAACACAACCCAACTAGCCCGCCGCGGCCGTCGCTTTCAAGCGTTTCGTTCAGCGATCAGCTTTGCGATCGATCCGCGCAGCTCGGCGATTCCCTCGCCGCTGTGCGCCGAGGTGAAAATAATCTCCGGAAACGCCGCAGGCCGCTTCTCGAGCGCCTTCGTCATCCGGGCGAGGACCTCGTTGCGCTCCGCCGCCTTCAACTCGTCGCGCTTGGTCAAAATGACCTGATAGGAGACGGCCGACTGATCGAGGAGATCGAACATTTCTTCGTCGGAAGGCTTCACGCCGCGGCGTCCATCGATAAGCACGAAAACGCGGGCGAGGCTCGCCCTGCCCCTCAGATAATCGCGCATCAATTGCGACCAGCTCGCGACCTTTTCCTTGCCGACGGCCGCGTAGCCATAGCCGGGCATGTCGACGAGGCGCAGGCGCTCAGCGCCTGGCGCGCCGCCAAGCGCGAAGAAATTGAGTTGCTGCGTCCGCCCCGGCGTGTTCGAGACGCGCGCAAGCGTCTTGCGGTTCGTCAAGGCGTTGAGGAGCGAAGATTTGCCGACGTTGGAGCGGCCGGCGAAGGCGACCTCGGGCGGACCGAGCGGCGGCAGATCGCTCGCCTTGGCGCTCGCAAAGATGAAGTCACAAGGACCGGCGAAAAGAAGGCGGCCCTGCTCCGCAAAATCTGTCTCTGCTGCTTCCTGCATGAGATCGGCAATCGGCAATCGGCAATCGGCAATCGGATTGTCTACTGCCGACTGCCTAAACCCGACTGCCGTCCCTACGCGCGCTGAAACGTCTTGCGCAGATTGTCCCAGAATTCGAACTTCACGCCGGCGCGCTTCATGATCACGCCCTGCTGAACGATGGACAGGAGATTGTTCCAAGTCCAATAGATGAGCAGGCCGGAGGCGAAGCCGCCCATGGTGAATGTGAAGATCACCGGCATCCAGGCGAACATCGTCTTCTGAATCTCGTCTGCGGGCTCCGGATTCATCTTCATCTGCAGCCACATCGAGACGCCCATGAGCAGCGGCCAGAGGCCGAGCGCGAGGTAAGGGCCGAACATTGCGATATGCGTGGGATCAAAGGGCAGCAGGCCAAACAGATTGAAGACATTGGTCGGATCAGGCGCCGACAGATCCCTGATCCAGCCGAAGAAGGGCGCGTGACGCATTTCGATCGTCACGACCAGCACCTTATAGAGCGAGAAGAACACCGGAATCTGCACGATCACCGGCAGACAGCCGCTCGCGGGATTGACCTTCTCCCGCTTGAAGAGCTCCATCTGCTCCATGTTGAACTTGTGCTTGTCGTCGCCGTATTTTTCCTTCAGCTCTTTGATCTTCGGCTGGATCGCCTTCATTTTCGCGATCGACTGATAGCTCTTGTTGGCGAGCGGCAGGAAGGCGAGCTTGACGATCACGGTCACCGCCAGAATGGCGAGGCCGAAGTTGCCCAGGAGCTTGTAGAGGAAGTCGATCAGCCGGAACATCGGGCGGGTGATGAAGTAGAACCAGCCCCAGTCGATCAGCAGATCGAACCGTTTCAGACCCGGATTCGCCTTATAGGCGTCGAGCACGTCGACGACCTTGGCGCCGGCGAAGACATAGGTCGTCGCCTCCGACGACGCCTCGGGCGCGATCGTCTTCGGGTCGCTGACCGTATCCGCCTGATAGGTTTTCAGCGCGCCGCCCATTGCGGCGTAGCGCGCCTCTATCGGCGCATTCTGATCGGGAGCCACCACGGCGCCCCAGTATTTGTCGGTCAGTCCGACCCAGCCGCCGACGCCCTTGAAGGTTTTGACGGCATTGTCCTCCTTCTCGATCTTGTCGTAGGTGACCTCCTGCCCGGCGTCGCCGACGACGCCGACGAAGCCTTCATGCAGCGCGGCGTAGCCCGCGGACGGCGGATGGCCGACGCGGCTCACGCGGGCGTAGTTGTAAAGCGTAACCGGCTTGCCCGCCTTGTTTTCGACGCTGTCCTTGACGGTGAAGAGATATTCGTCGTCGACGGCGATGACGCGCTTGAAGACGAGGCCCTGGCCGTTGTCCCAAGTAAGCGTAACCGGCGTGGCCGTCGTGAGCTTGTCGGCGTCCGCCGTCCACAGCGTCTCGGTTGTCGGCAGAAGGGGCGCATTCTCTGTCTCGCCGGTCAGATAGCCGAGCTCCGCGTAATAGGGGCTCGGACCGTCTTCGGGCGAAAGCAGCGTGATGATCGGGCTCGAAGGGTCGACCGTCTCATGATAGTTTTTCAAGGAGACGTCGTCGATCCGCGCGCCTTTCAATGCGATCGAGCCGAAGATTGACCTTGTGTCGATGGCGATCCGGGGGCTGAGCGCCAGCGCCTCGGCGCGGGTCTTTGGCGCGACCTTGGCGGGAGGCGCGGCCGCTGCCCTCTGTTCGGGCGCGCCGAGTTTCGGAACCTTGGCGAGACGCGTCTGCTCCGATTGCGCCCGGCGCTGCTTGTCCATCTCGGGGAAGGCGTAGAAATAATCCCACAGGCCGATGAAGATCAGCGACACTGCGGCGGCGAGGATCATATTTTTGGTGTTCTCGTTCATGGCCGCGTGAGCCCGTCTTCCTGTTTGCGTCTTGAACTTGCCGCGCCCCGATCGTTCAATCGGGCGAGTCCTTCGGTCATCTGCGCGAGCAGTTCGGGAAATGGCGCAGAGAGGGCCGCGCGCCGCGCGACGAAGACGTAGTCGCGACCGGGCTTCGCGCCAAGGGCGCCGCCGAGCCGAAGGGCCTCGCGCAGCCTGCGGCGAATGCGGTTGCGCTCCACCGCCCCTGCGACCTTCCGTGTGACGGTGAGGCCGAAACGGGGCCGCGCGTGGGGGTCCGTTTGCTCCCGCAGCGCCATCTGAACCGTAAATGCCGGCAAAGCGACGCGCGCGCCGCGCGACGCCCGCACGAAATCTCCACGACGGCGGAGGATCTCCGGGCGCTGGGAGTTCTCATCTGCGGCGGGGACTTGCGCCTTCATGCAGCCATCCGCCTCGTCCGCTTAAGAAGCCGGATTAGGCCGAGAGACGCTTGCGTCCGCGTGCGCGCCGGGCGGCGATAACGTTGCGGCCGCCGACCGTGGCCATGCGGGCGCGAAAGCCATGACGCCGCTTGCGCACAATCTTGCTGGGCTGAAATGTCCGTTTCACCGTTCTTCTCCGCTGGCGAAAGGGCCTTTTTGGCCCGCTTCCGCTCTCGTCTTGCCTGTCGCCGCAGGCGGCCTCGCCGCAGACGGCTAAAAAATGGTTCGGCGCCAGCGACGACGCGGAGTCGTCCCAAAACATTCGCCGCCCCTTTTGGAGCGGCGCCGATCGCAGGCATATAGGAGAAAGGGCGCGTTCAAGTCAATGTTGCAGCCGGCCGTTTTGGGTCGCCGCAATCGGGCGCGGCGTTGAACGGCCCCTTCCCTCTCAAGCGCATATCGGACGGATGCTGATAACGACGCCTCATTCGCGCCGCGCAATGGGCCGGATCGCGACGCATATTGGGCGAGGATTACGACTGAGAGACGCGCGCGGCCATTTCTTTTCGCGGCCAATTTTATCTTTGCCCACTGGACTCTCGACGGCGTATAGATTGGTAACGACGTGATTCGCGTCGCCGTCCGTACCTTCCAGACGTTGCGTAATGCGTCCGCCTTGCTTTGGCGCCCAGGATTAAGACTTTGGGCCGCGTTTGAGGCGTAAGTGAAGGTTTATTAACCAATCCCGCTTACCTTCCCTGGAAGGTCGGTCAGGTCGCTGGGGCGAGGACTCGCCGGCCTGTCGGCGCGCGTCCTTCGCGCGGGCCGGTCGCGGACGATGGAGCTCGGTGGGGAACCAACATGCGCGTTTTATTGATCGAGGACGACAGCGCGACGGCTCAAAGCATCGAGCTCATGCTCAAATCCGAGAACTTCAACGTCTATACGACGGATCTCGGCGAAGAAGGCATCGATCTCGGCAAGCTCTACGACTACGACATTATTCTCCTCGACCTCAATCTGCCCGACATGTCCGGCTATGAGGTTCTGCGCACGCTGCGCGTCGCAAAGGTGAAGACCCCGATCCTCATCCTCTCGGGCCTCGCGGGCATCGAAGACAAGGTCAAGGGGCTCGGCTTCGGCGCCGATGATTACCTGACAAAGCCGTTCCATAAAGACGAACTCGTCGCGCGCATTCACGCGATCGTTCGCCGCTCGAAGGGCCACGCCCAATCCGTCATCATCACCGGCGACCTCACCGTCAATCTTGACCAGAAGACGGTGGAAGTCGGCGGCGCCCGCGTGCATCTGACCGGCAAGGAATATCAGATGCTGGAGCTGCTTTCGCTGCGCAAGGGCACGACGCTGACGAAGGAGATGTTCCTTAACCATCTCTATGGCGGCATGGATGAGCCTGAACTGAAGATCATCGACGTGTTCATTTGCAAATTGCGCAAGAAACTCGCCAACGCCAGCGAAGGCCGCAACTATATCGAGACCGTCTGGGGCCGCGGCTATGTGCTGCGCGAGCCAAGCGAAGCCGACGAGCGCATCACCGCCTGAACCGCGCGGGCCGCCGATCGAGACCCGCGTAGCCGTATATCTTAATGGTGGCCCAACCTTACGAAGCAGGGGCGAGCGTTGAGGGATTACCGGCGCGTTGGCCGCTCGGCTTGAAGGAAACGTCGACTTCGACTTCCTCATCGAGCTTCCCGAGGATCGCGATCAGGCGGTCAAGGGTAAAGCGTCCCAGCTTCGCGCTGCGAATGCGCGAGAACTCGGAATGGGAAACGCCCGTAAGTTTCTCCGCGTCGCGCGTGGAGATCCGCCGCTTGTCGAGAGTCTGAATGATCCTCGCGGCGATGAGTGCGCGCGCCTGAGCAAGGCCAGCGTCAGGCCGTCCGAAATCCCGGTAGACGTTGCCGGAGCCTTGAACCAATTCAAAATCGTCGTCGCTCATTTCAGCGCCTCCTTCAGCCGCTTCAGTCTCTCTCGAATAAGATCAACCTCCATTTGTGGGGTTTTAATCCCTGACTTTGATTTCTTCTGAAAGGCGTGGATCACCCAAATATCCTCATGAATCTTGAGAACGTAGATCGCGCGGAAGGCGTTGCCGCGATGCTTCAAGGCGATTTCAAACACCCCGCCGTCAAAGCCCTTGAACGGCTTCGCCCTGTCCGATTTTCCGCCCGCCGCCGCGATCGCCAGCGCATCGAGCATGTCGCCTTGCACATCCTCGGGAAAATCCTCGAAATCCTTACGCGCCGCCTTGATCCATGAGATTTTTCTGGCGTTCGGCATGCGAGACGCATGGTGACATATTTGTCACCATTTCGCAAGTTCAGCGCGCCTTACTTTCGCAAGTAGCTTTTACGTGTCGGAAGGCTTTGATTTTCGAGGGTCGCAAGCTGCAAGGAGAATCCGCGTCGCCCTCAGCGCAGAGTCACAGAAAGCTGATTCCCGGCTGTCGCCTTTTCAGGCGACGGCGCTCACTGCGGCGGCCGCCTCTGCTTGCATTGGAACCGCGTCGATCGTCACGAGTTCGGTCTCGCTCGTAACGACGACCCGCATGCCGCAAGACTTAGCGACGAGACCCGCGTAATAGGCCTGTATGGCGCGGGCGTCGATTGCGCCCTCTTCCGTTTCGCCTTCGAGAAGACAAGGAACGTTCGACGCGACGCGCGCATTGACGCCTTTTGCCTCGATCCGAAAAGACACCGTATCTTCCTCGCCCGTCGAACTGACCGAAATTACGCCGCCCCGCGGAATGGCGGCGTCGGCGAGAAGGCACAGGTTCAGCAGCAGCTTCACTTTGTTCTTGGACATCAAAACGCGCGGGACGCTCCAATGGAGCTGAGTGCGCTCGTCGGCGATAAGCTGCCGCGTCACCAGTTCAGCGTCGCCCGTATCGATGGACGCGCCCTTCGATCCGGCCGCGCCGAAGGCGAGCCGGCAGAACTGCAGTCGCGCCGAGGCTTCGTTGGCGCTCGATTTGATCAGCGCCAGCGCATGGCCGCGCATCTCGGCGTCATTCTCCTCTTCGAGGACCTCGAGGCCGTTTACGATCGCGCCCACTGGCGAGATCACGTCGTGGCAGACCCGCGACGAGAGGAGCGCGGCAAGGTCGAGGGGATCGAGCGAAAATTTGGTCATGACGCCATCCAAAGCGGGCAAGGCGGAGATGTCCTCACGGGAAGCTCGGTTCAGTCTTCCTGTAGAATGCGGCGGAATGACTCAGCGCGAATCACTGCATTCAGACTAAACGAAACTAGCCGGCGCCGCACGGATTTCAAATGACGCGCAGCTTAAAATGCAAACAAAGCTTAAGGAAAATCGCGTAATGACGGCGGAGAAAGGTTTTCGATCGAAGGGCGTGTCCGCCGAAAGCGAGAACCTCGCCCGGCTGTTCGCGACGATCGCCGTTGCGGCAGGCGCGCTTGCTATGGAGATCTTCGCCAGGCCAAACATCGAAGCCCGGCTCAAGAGCGATAGATCGCCGGTGACGGAAGCGGACGAACGCGTCGAGGCCTATTTGCTCCGCGAATTGGAAGTCGCTCTGCCCGGCGTGCCTTTTTTAGCTGAGGAAAGCGTCGCCAGCGGCAAAACGCTCGACGTCAACGACGTCTTCTTGTTGATCGATCCGATCGACGGCACGCGCGAGTTTCTCGCCCGCAGCTCAGATTTCACCATCAATGTGGCCCTCGCCGAGAAAGGCGCGCCAAGAGCGGGCGCCGTCTATGCGCCGGCGCAGGGACGCGTCTGGTTTGCCGGCGCTCTGGGCTATGAGGCGGAGGCGGCCCCGGGCGGATCGCTGCCTCCCGCGCAGGATTGGCGTCCGCTGCGCGTGCGGCCCCGTCCTGCGGATGGGCTGGTCGCGCTGATTTCGAAATCGCATCTCGACGCTGAGACGAAGTCGTTCCTTTCCAGCCATCAGATTATGCGCAGCGCGCCGATCGGCTCCTCGCTCAAATTCTGTTTGCTGGCCCGGGGAGAGGCGGACGTCTATCCGCGTTTCGGGCCCACCATGGAATGGGACACGGCGGCAGGCGACGCCGTGCTGCGCGCGGCCGGCGGCGCGACGCTCGATCCGCGTGGTGCGCCGCTGCGCTACGGCAAGAAAGACGTCGACTACCGCAACGGTCCGTTCATCGCATGGGCGGACGCATCCAGGCGCGACGGAAACGCAACGCTTCCTTAACTGCGGCGCGCGATTTTAACGTGAGCAACGCTGCGCGTCGTCTTTGCGACGCAACTGCGCCGCGCGTCGGCCATCGATGACGCCGACGCATTGCGTCCAATACGTCGGTTCCGGAGTTTCGTCGCCATGAGCAAACCTTCTTTCAACGCCGCCTCGCGTCGCGACCTGTTTCGCCTCGCCGCCGCTTCGGCCTGCGCGTGGGCGGCTCCTCAATCTTTCGCGCGCGCGGCTCAGCGGCCTGATACTTATTCGAGCGGCGAAATCGTCGAAAACGGCCACCGCTTTTTCGGCTCGATCTCCCGTGGCCTTGCCGAAGGCGTCGAACGCGCTTCACGCCAGTGGGGCAGCCCGAACGCATACATTCTCGGCGAGGAGGCGAGCGGCGCTTTTGTCGGCGGGCTCCGCTACGGCCAGGGGACAATGTATACGCGCAACGCCGGCCAGCAGCGCGTCTTTTGGCAAGGCCCCTCGATCGGCATCGACGCCGGCGCCGACGGCGATCGGACGATGATGCTCGTCTATAATCTGCCGGCGGTCGACGCCATCTACCGGCGGTTCTCAGGCGCCAATGGCTCGGCCTATCTCGTCGGCGGATTCGGCTTCACTGCGCTGAACAACGAAGAAGTCGTCGTCATGCCGGTGCGCTCCGGCCTTGGCGCGCGGCTCGGTCTCAATCTCGGCTATCTGAAATTCACGCCTGAATCGACCTGGAACCCGTTCTGATCCGATCAGAAGAAGGGTCGAGCGGCTCTCTCGCGACGAAGCCGCAGATGCCGCAGGCGTCATCGCCGCGCTGCCGGCGCCAGCGGCAGTCCTGTCGAATGCTGCAGTCATAGGCTTGGGTCGGCCTTACCGGCGCGCTCGCCTCAGCGAGGAGCTGCGCGATGCGGCCCAGCAGCTCGCATCCGCTGACGCCCCAATGCGCGCAGTCATTTTCGACGCAGGCCGGCGCGAATCGCGCGCGAGCGGCCGGCCCGCCCTGCGGGCGCCCGGCGAGAAAGCCTTCGTCGGCCGCGAGCGTGGTGGCGAAGGCTTTCGCATTGGCGTCTTGCGCCCTGCTCCTACGCGCATCGCCGATAATAAGCGCCGGAACGCCGGGGCAGCGCATGGCGCTCATTGGCTGAGCTCCGCGAATCGCCGCGCGTCGCGCAAGCGGCCGCCGTCGCAAGAAACGCCAACGAATAAAACCATATGCCTCTCTCCAGCAGGTCCGCGAGCTTCACGCGCAACGGGATTTAATGGGTTATTAACAGTGTTCTGCGACGCGGCGGCCGCAAAGTCGTCATCCGAATGGACGAAGTTGCGTCCCTTGCGAGGAATCCCAGGGCGCGCTTTGCCTTCGGCGTGCTTACGTGGCAAAATCCGCCGCGCCGTCCGCCCCGAGACGAATCGAGGATTGCTACGTCTTGATCGAACAAGCGATGTATTTTGCGCTCGGCTTTCTCGTCGCCGGGCTCTTCGCCTTGATGTTCCTCCCCGCTTTCTGGCGGCGCGCGCTTCGACTCTCGATGCGGCGGCTGCAATTGCTTGCGCCCATGTCGATGGAAGAGGTCTTCGCCGAGCGTGATCTGCTACGCGCTGAATTCGCCGTCCGCGAGCGCCGCTTGGAACAAGCGATGGAGGAGACGCAGGGCGTGCGCGCCAATGACCTTGCGACCATCGGCCGCCATGTCGGGCGCATCGTGGATCTCGAAACGCAGCTCAAGAACGCGGAAGCCGAAAACCGCGATATGAATATGCGTGTCCGGGAAGCGGAAAGGGCTTTCAGCGCACGCACCGAGCTTCTTCGCTCGACTGAGGCGGCGCTTCAGGAAATGACCGATCGCGCCGAAAGCCGCGTCTCGCAGTTGCGCCTCATTCAATCGGAGACGGCGCTGCTCGACGAGAGGGCGCGGGCGCAGCTGGACGGGCTCGTCGCCGCCTATGAGTCGCGCGTCTCGGCATTGCACAAGCATAACGCCGATATGCACCGCGCGCTGGAGGCTTTGCGCGAAGATTATGCGCGCGCCGAACAATCGGGCGCACGAGCGGCGGAGCTTGAACATCAGTTGGCTCACGTTTCAGGCGAACTCGCCGCGACCCGAGCGCTGGACGAGACGCTTTCCGTCGAGCTCAACCAGGCGCGCGCGCAGCTCCAGGCCGTACAAGAACGCGAAGAGAGCGACGCCGATCAATTGGAAGACGCGTTGCGCGCCGTAAGCGACAGCGCCAATAAGCTCGAATCGACGCGCGCGGATAACGCCATGCTGCAAGGCGCAGTAGAGGCGCTGCGGGCGGAGTGCGCCAATCTGCGTCGCGGCGTCAGCGGCGGCAAGGGGCTGTCGGTCGTTCCGGTCACCGCGAGCGACGCCGAAATCGCCTCGCTTCGTGAAGCGATCATCGAATTCGGCGACCGTGTGGCCGCGCAGGAATTTGAAGCGCCGGCAAAACGCGCCTGAAATAACCGCCGTTTTCTTTAAGGCTTCCGCCAGACTGCGAATATCGTGGCCACGCGGTTGACCAGCGGCGCGCGCTTTGGAAGAACTTCCACATTCACTTTTTGACCCGAGGCCGCTTGTGCTCTTCGTCGCCCTTTGCCTGGACAAGCCCGACCACGTCGAGCTGCGCATGTCGACCCGCGCAGCGCATCTCGCCTTTCTCGAAAAACATGCTTCGCGCGTGAAACTCGGCGGCCCTTTTCTCCAGGGTGAGACGCCCGTCGGTTCGATGCTCATTCTCGACTGCGAGAACGAAGCGGCGGCGCGCGCGCTGCTCGCCGAAGACCCTTACGCCGTCGCCGGTCTCTTCGGCTCAGTGGACTTAAAACCCTGGAAACGCGTGGTGGGAGCGCAGCTCTAATGGCGCACTGGCTATTGAAAAGCGAGCCGTCGAGCTGGTCCTGGGATCAGCAGGTTGCAGCCGGCGCCAAAGGCACCTTCTGGAACGGCGTGCGCAATCATTCGGCGAAACTCAATCTCATGGCGATGAAGAAGGGCGAGAAAGGCTTCTTCTATCATTCGAACGAGGACAAGGCGGTCGTCGGAATCGTCGAGATCATCAAGACCTATTATCCCGACCACACCGACGAGAGCGGCAAATTCGGCATGGTGGATTTGAAGGCCGTGAAGGCTTTGAAAAAGCCGGTGACGCTTGGTGAGATCAAAGCCGAGCCGCGCCTCAAGGACATGGTGCTGGTCAACAATTCGCGCCTTTCCGTGCAGCCGGTGAGCGACGAAGAGTGGCGCATCGTGCTGGAGATGGCGGGCGAGAAGGCTTGATCAGCCCCCGTTTCGCGCCGCCTTGTCGCTCACGACCGTCGGCGCCTCCGACATGCCGTTCTTGATCTTATCGAGGATCTTCGGCAGGTCGTCGGGGTCAGGATTGAGATCGCGCGCATGGTTCCACTGGAAATGCGCTTCGAGCTTGCGGCCGACGCGCCAATAGGCGTCCCCGAGATGATCGTTGATCACCGGGTCGGACGGCTTCAAGTCGATCGCCTTCTCCAATTCGCGCACGGCGTCGTCATAGCGACCGAGCCGGTAATAGGCCCAGCCCAGACTGTCGACGACATAGCCGTCGCGCTGGCGCAGATCGACCGCGCGGCGCAGCATCTTGAAGGCTTCGTCGAGGTTCGAACCTTTGTCGACCCATGAATAGCCGAGATAGTTCAACACCAGCGGCTGGTCGGGGTTGAGCTCCAAGGCCTTCTTGAGATCGGCTTCGGCCGCCGGCCAGTCCTTGCGCCGCTCATTGGCGATGCCGCGATAGTAATAAAGCAGCCACAGACTCTTGTCGGCCTTGGGGTGCAGATCGAGCACGCGCGTATAGGTCGCTGCGGCGTCTGCGAAAGACTTGCGCGAGCGCTGGAGATTGCCGAGCGCGGTCAAGGCTTCCTGATTTTTCGGATTGGCGGCGACGATGGCGGAAAGAGACTCACTCGCCTCTTTCGATTTGCCGAGAGTCTCGAGAAGAAGCGCCGCCTGCACGTCGGCGTTGACGCGCAGCGGACTGTCTTTCGGCACGCTTTGATAAAGATCGATCGCTGTCTCTTCCTGCTTCATGCGCTCATAGACGTCGCCGAGCGTGACGATCGCGAGCGCATTCTCCGGCGCAAGGAAAAGCGAGAGGCGTAGATAGATCAGCGAGGCGAGCTCGTCGCCCTGGCGGCCGCCGACGGCGCCAAGCCCGTAAAGCACTTCGCCAGCGCCTTCTTCGGCGCTACGCACGAAGGGCGGCAGCGGCTTGCCCTCGTCGAGCGCGGCCAGGCCGGCGAGGACGATCGGATGGTTTGGCGCAACCTCGTCGAAGGCGAGGTAGAGTTTTTTCGCCTCCTCGCGCTGTCCGTGCGTCGCCAGGAAACGTGCATAGGCGTCGACAAGCCGAAGCGTGTTTCTCTCTGCGCTATAGGCTGACTTGAAGCGCTTCTCGGCCTCAGCCTTGTCGCCGCCGAGTTCGGCGATGAGCGCCGCGTGGTAGTCGCGGAACACCAGAAACGCGTCGTCAGTGAGCGTATCGAGCGTCGCGAGCGCCTTGCGTGTGTCCTTGGCGCCAGCGTAGCTCCAAGCGGTAAGCAGGGTCGAAGTGATGTCACGACGGCGGTCGCCGCCGCCCTTCGTGAATTCGGCGCGGGCCGCGGCATATTTGCGTTGCTTGATCTGGTCGACGCCGCGCGCCAGATGCGCGAGGCCATTGGTGCGGTCATGCGCGATCACGCGGCCGGTGAGCGCCATCGCCTCCGGCATATTGCCATTGGCGAGCGCGGCGACGAAAGCGCGATCAGTGAGATCGGTGTTCTTTGGATCGTCGCGCAACGCTTCACGGAAGAACGTCGACGCGGCGAATGTGTCGCGCTGCGCGCCGGCGACGATCGCAGCGAGATAATTGCCTGAAAGGCTGGAGCCGACTTCAAACGGTCTGGCGACGACAATATTTTCCCGCGCCGCGAGGCTGCTGTCGCAAGAGAGCGCGAAGGCGCCGGTTCCGGCAAGCAGAACGCATGACAAGCGCGCCAGAACACGCCTCGCGCGGCTAGCCGAGGACGCAGGCAAAAGAGCTAAATTGGGCACTGGCGCTTCCCTAAAAGGCGACGATCGCGCGAATAAGCCGCCTCCCAAAAGGGAAAGCGGCCGAAAAACCAAGGTCGCGCCCAAACATGGCCCTTTTGAGCCCCCGAAGCAAGGCGGAGGAGAGAGCCTTGATCAAGCGGACTTAATCGCGGCTTTCGCAGTCGCGACGAAGCGTGCGGGCTTGAAGGAACCTTTCGATGGGGGTGTCGTCGCGCATTTACGCCCTCATCCGACCCTCGCTTTACGCGAGGGCCACCTTCTCCCGTTTACGGGAGAAGGACGAACTTGTCGGCTCCCTAAAATTACGCCGCTGCAGCCCGGATCGCGCCGACGATCTTCTGCGCCGCGTCGTCGAGATCGTCAGCGGGAATGACGTTTAAGCCCGACTCATTGATGATCTTCTTGCCGAGATCGACATTGGTGCCCTCAAGCCGCACCACGAGCGGCACTTTGAGGCCAACTTCCTTGACCGCCGCGATCACGCCTTCGGCGATGGTGTCGCAACGCATGATGCCGCCGAAAATATTGACGAGAATGCCCTTCACGTTCGGATCGGCGGTAATGATCTTGAACGCGGCGGTCACCTTCTCGGTCGTGGCGCCGCCGCCAACGTCGAGGAAGTTCGCCGGAAACTCGCCGTAGAGCTTGATGATGTCCATCGTCGCCATGGCGAGGCCGGCGCCATTGACCATGCAGCCGATATTGCCGGGGAGCGAGATGTAAGCGAGGTCGTATTTCGACGCCTCGATCTCCTTTTCGTCCTCCTCGCTCTTGTCGCGCAGATCGACCATGTCGGGGTGGCGATAGAGGGCGTTGTTCTCGAAGCTCACTTTGGCGTCGAGGCAGCGCAGTCTGCCGTCCTTGGTGACGATCAGCGGATTGATTTCGAGAAGCTCCATGTCCTTGGCGACGAAGGCGGCGTAGAGCTTTTCGGTGAGTTCTCCCGCCTGCTTGGCGAGATCGCCGGTAAGGCTGAGCGCGGCGGCGACTCGGCGGCCGTGATGCGGCATCAGCCCCGTCGCCGGATCGACCGAAAAGGTCACGATCTTCTCGGGCGTGTCATGCGCCACTTTCTCAATGTCCATGCCGCCTTCGGTCGAGACCACATAGGCGATGCGCGACGTCGAGCGGTCGATCAGCATCGAGAGATAGAATTCCTTGTCGATGTCGGCGCCGTCTTCGATGTAGAGGCGATTGACTTGCTTGCCGGCGTCGCCGGTCTGCAGCGTCACGAGCGTCGCGCCGAGCATCTCTTTGGCGAAGGCTTCGGCCTCGTCGATCGATTTGGCGATGCGCACGCCGCCCTTCTCGCCAGCGCTCGCTTCCTTGAACTTGCCCTTGCCGCGCCCGCCAGCGTGGATCTGCGCCTTCACCACATAGACCGGGCCAGGGAGCTTTCCGGCCGCCGTGCGCGCGTCCTCGGCGCGCAGAACGGCGACGCCATCGGCGACAGGCGCGCCGAATTCGCGCAGAACGGCCTTGGCCTGATATTCATGGATGTTCATGGATTTACGTCTCCCTGGCGCAATAACGGGCCGGCGCGGACTTAATCGCGGCCAAAAGGCATAGACGGAGCCGTCTCGTCAAGGAGACGGGGAGTCGCGGGAGAAAGGCAATTCTATCGGGAAAGGCGCGCCCGGATCAAACGACGACGCGCAGTTTGAGAAACGACGACTCGACAAAATGAAAGGTTCGAGGTTTTCGACGATCTAGGTCGCGGCGTTCACAGGCGAATGTTGCACGCTTTGGAACAATTCTTAGCCCGCCGGGTTTTCCACCCGTAAGGAGCTCCCTCTCCCCCTTGGACTGCGCTCGACCGACCTGGCCGGGCGCTTTTTTTGGCCCAGCTTCAGTATTTCGCAACGACTGGCGCGGCGCCCCAATTGAAGTGGTAGTTGACGCCAGCGCGAACGATATGACCGTCGAAGCGCGCGCGCGCTTGAGTGGCGCTGGCGACCAAGAGATTCGTAACCTGCCAATCCGTGGTCACTGCGACTGGATAGGCGGCCACGCCAAGACCGTAAAACAGATATTCGATCTTGGCGCTCCACTGCGGCCAGAACATCCATTCCAATCCGCCGCCGGCCGTCCAACCGAGCCGCATGTCCGAAAATCGTCCCTGGCTGGCGCCGATCAGCAAGAAGCCGGGGAAATCATTGGGCACGTGTTGGAAGAAACTCGTCGTGGACGTCGCATGGCCATAAGCAAGTCCGCCGGTCGCGTAAGCCAGCAGGGTCGGCGTTACGAGATAGCCAAGCCGAGCACGCACAGTGCCGAGAAAATCGAGCGACTTGCCGCTCGCCACGCTGGTCAGGAGGTTGAGCCCCGCCGACGACAATGGCGTGGGCGAAAGCGTCACTGCGGCGGCATTGTTGTTGGCGCCGGCGAGTCCTTGAACGTCAGTCTCAATTCCCGCAAGAAGGCGATCGCTAACCTGCAGATCATAACCGAGCTGTCCGCCTCCGATGAAACCGGCGTTATTCGTCGAGAGGCTGCCCGTGCCTGCGATCGCCATAGCCGCCGCCCACGCAACGTTATCGGCGCCATTGATCAGAAGCGGCGCCGAGGCGAAGTTGGTCGCAGCGCTCGCGTTCCATGCGCCGCCCGCATTCAAACCCGCAGGGAACGAAAGCTTTCGCCCCAATACACGGTCGCAGCCTCTCTGCCGGCTGCAGCCAATGATGTCGTCTCGGTGGCTGCGCTGACGAAAAACATCGATGGCACGTACGATGTGGCCCACTTTTCGAACACCCCGGCTCAAATCGCTGCGCCGGGCGTCGACATTCTCTCGGCGCAGCCGGGCGGGGGCCTGATGACGATGAGCGGCACCAGCATGGCATGCCCGCACGTCGCCGGCGTGTCCGCCCTTTGGTGGCAATCGCTGCGCGCGTCGGGGAACGTCAATGCGTCGGCTAATCTCGTGATTCACAGTCTAATCGCACACGCACGCGCCAAAGAGCTGGCGGCGACCGCTACGCCGCTTGACCGCGGCGTCGGCATTATCACCGCCCCGCAGTAGAAGCGCTGCGAAAAGGAGACGTGAATCTGGCCGGGCGGCGTGCGCGCTGCTCTCCTGATCACTGTATTTAACTTCCAGCGAATTCGGCGAGGTCGCGCGACAATCTTCGCGCAAGTGGGAGCCGATCTTCCGGCGTTTCGTATCGCGTTTGCTGGCGCTCCCTAGGGGACTCGAACCCCTGTTTTCGCCGTGAGAGGGCGACGTCCTAGACCGCTAGACGAAGGGAGCGGGAAGGAGCGTTCTATAGACCGCCGGCGCCTGCCGAGCAACTGCTCTCAGGCGCCCGCCGAAGCTTTGCGGCCGATGAGCGCGCGCGTCGGAACGCGCTTTCCCTCGCCGCCAGCGGCGAGATACAAAGCCCCCTTGGCGCCCTTGGCGCCTGTGGCGCTGCGCACCGCCTCATTGATGCGGTCGATCGACGAGGTCGAAGGTTTCGGCAGCGCGGCTGCGACATCCACGCGTTCGGCGCGCGCGCCGCCCGCCTTCGCCGCTGGAACGGGCTTCGCGGCGCGATAGTCCTCAAGAGCCGTCACGTCACCGGCGATGACGGCGCCCTTCTCGAGCTCAATCTCGCCATAGGTGACTTTCCCCTCGACGCGTCCACTGGCGCGAACGACGAGCAACTGCTTGATCTCGATATGATCGGAAATCCAGCCGCTGACGTCGGCTTCCGTGGCGCTGACATTGCCGCGGATGACGCCGCCCTGCCCCACCTGAATGACGCGCGCGGAAACGTCGCCTTCGATCGCGCCGTCGACGATGATGAGATCGGAGGCCGAGATTTCGCCCTTGAGCGTCACGCCGGCGCCGATATAGGCGACATTCTCTTCTTGCGGTCGAAAGTCCATCGCGTTCTTCGCCATCGCCAGGCTCCTCGGTCGTTGATGCGCGGAAAAGCTTACGTTGCGCCCGTCCCAACATTCAATGAGAAAAAGGCATGCGAAGGGCTCAGCGCGATTTCTCGGTCAAGTCCGACAGCGGATGCAGATCGCGCACCATCGCCCGCATGCGCTCGTCGAGCACATGGGTGTAGATTTGCGTCGTCGAAATGTCGGCGTGACCCAGAAGCTCCTGCACCACGCGCAGATCGGCGCCATTCTGCAGCAGATGGCTTGCAAAGGCGTGACGCAGCGCATGCGGGTGCATGTCGGCCGCACGCAGCCCGGCGGCGCTCGCGAGCGCCTTGAGATCGCGGGCGAAGGCCTGGCGCGTAAGATGGCCGCTGTCGCTGTCGGCAGGGAAGAGAAAGGCTGAGCCCGCCCGCCCCGGCGCCGTCGCCTCTAGCAGCTTGCGATAGGCGAGAAGCGCGCGGCGTGCGCGATCCGTCAGCGGCGTGAGGCGCTCGCGCCCGCCCTTGCCGCGGATGGTGAGGAAGGGATCGCGCGCATGCGCGGCGCTTTTTGGCAGCGAAACGAGTTCGGAGACGCGCAGGCCAGTGGCGTAGAGCGTTTCGAGCAGCGCATAGAGACGCGCCGCGCGGAGCCGATCGGGCGCTGGCCGGCTCTCGTCATCGAGCCCCTCGCTCGCGACAGCGAGCAGGCGATCGATTTCGGCCGTGGAGAACACGCCCGGCGCGCTGCGCCGCCTCCGCGGTCCGTCGAGCGACGCCGCCGGATCGTCGCTGCGACGCCCGTCGACATAGAGAAATTTGTGGAACTGACGAATCGCCGAAATGCGCCGCGCCACCGTCGCCGCAGACATGCCGCGCGGCTCCAAGGACGCGAGATAGGCGCGAATATCTTCCGTCGTGGCGCCGCCGGGATCTCCGCCGCTCGTGGAAAGATGGGCGATGTAATCGGAAAGGTCGCGCCGGTAGGCGTCCTGCGTGTTGCGCGCCGCGCCGCGCTCCGCGGCGAGCATGTCGAGAAAAGCGTCGAGCTGGCGGGCGGCGCCGGCTTTCATGCGCTCAACTCCACAACGTCATTCCGCCCGCGCGGCGGAGATGACTACTTCATTTATTCAGCCGCTGCGCAGGTATCGTATAGGTCATCTGGCGCGGCTGCGGCGTCACATAGGAGACGAGCGCAATCATGGCACCATAGACGATGGCGACGACGGCGGCGACGACGATCAAAAAACGGATAAGACTGGGCAAGGATTCGACTCAGCCCCCGATAAGCCTGTGACTCTATTCGCCCGAACGGGCGTGGATTGCAACCCAGGCACAATTGACAGCGTGCGGGCGCGAAAAACCTTGCCGAATGACGGCGCGGCACCGGACCTTAAAAATGCGCTTCCGGATCTTCGTCCTCGGGGCGGATTTCATGGCGCATGATCAGCGGCGCCTGGGTCAGCGCGAAGATGAGCGTCAGCGGCAATATGCCAAAGACTTTGAAATTTACCCAATCGTCGGTCGTCAGAATGCGGCGCAGGATTTCGTTGAGCCCGGCGAGCGCGAAAAAGAAAAGCCCCCAGCGCCAGGTGAGCTTGCGCCAGCCGGCGTCGTCGATATGGATCGCCATGTCGAAAACGATCGGCAGCAGCAGCTTGCCGAAATAAAGCGCGCCGATCAGACCTGCGCCGAAAAGCGTATAAAGGATTGTGACCTTCAGCTTGATGAAGGTTTCGTCGTGCAGAAAATAGGTCAGCGAGCCGAAGACCAGCACCAGAACGGCGGTGACGACGGGCATCGCCGGCAGGTGCCGCGTGATCGCCCAGGAGACGGCGAGGGTAAGCACGACGCCGGCCATCAGAACGCCGGTCGCGGCGAAAATGCCGTATTTGGAGTTGACGACGAAGAAAAGCAGAAGCGGCCCTAATTCCAGTGCGAGCTTCAGCCAGGGATTAAGCTTTCTTTTTGCCGCGATGGCCGTTCCTTGAGTCATCTGTCTCTAGCTTTCCGCCTCTGACGTCTCGTCAAGCCCCGCAATCGCCCGCGCAAAGTCGCGCGCCGCAAATGGCTCCAGGTCCTCGGCGCCTTCGCCAACCCCGATAAAATGGATCGGCAGGCCGTAAGTCTCGGCGATGGCGACGAGAATCCCGCCCCGCGCCGTGCCGTCGAGCTTGGTCATCACGAGCCCGGTGACGCCAGCGACGCGTTCGAAGACATCCACTTGCTGCAGCGCGTTCTGTCCGACGGTGGCGTCCAGAACGAGCAGCACGGCGTGCGGCGCCTCGGCTTCCGCTTTTTTCATCACGCGAACGATTTTTTCAAGCTCGGCCATCAGCTCGGCGCGATTCTGAAGCCGCCCTGCCGTGTCCATGAGCAGAATGTCGGCGCCCTGCTCCTTCGCCCGCTTGATCGCGTCGAAGGCGAGTCCCGCCGCATCGGCCCCTTCCGCGCCTGAAACGACTTCGGCGCCGAGCCGCGCGCCCCAGACCTTGAGCTGCTCGACCGCGGCGGCGCGGAATGTGTCGCCTGCCGCAAGCACCACCGACTTGCCCTCGCAGGTCCACTTTGCGGCGAGCTTGGCGATCGTCGTCGTCTTGCCAGAGCCGTTGACGCCCACAACGAGGATAATGAAGGGTCGTTTGCTTTCATCCACGATCAGCGGCTCGGCGACCGGCTCCAGAACGCGCTCGACTTCGTTCGCGAGGATTTCGCGCACCTCCTCAGGGTCAATGTCGCGCTCGTAGCGCGCCTTGCCGACCGCCTCGGTGATGCGGGTCGCGGCGCCAACGCCAAGGTCGGCCCGCAGCAACACGTCCTCAAGCTCTTCGAGGGTTAGCGCGTCGAGCTTACGCTTGGTGAAGACGTCCGTGACGCCCTGGGTGATTGCTTGCGAGGTTCGGGACAGCCCGCCGGACAGGCGCGACCACCAAGAACGCCCTTCCTCCTCCGCCTGGGGCGCCGCTTCCGGCTCGGGTTCGCTCGGGCCGCCGCCGAAAAGACGCGAAAACATGCCGCGCTTCTTGCCTTCCGCTTCCTGGCTCATCCGCTCCCCGAATTTTTGGCATGACCTACACGAGTTGCGCCGAAAGGGCCAGCGGATGGACCTTCTTACGGCGCGCGCGGCGCCAGACGTGTTCGCGCGATGCGCCAGCGTTACGAAGCGGCCCCTGCTCGCCGCGGGGGGCCGGAACATCCTCGAGGACGCCGGGGTTGTTCTCGCATCAAAGGACTCGACGGGAGGCGAGCCATGCGACCGAATAAGCAATATCTCCTTGCGGGCGCGTTGGCCGTGGCGCTGACAGCCGTCGCAGCAAGTTCAGCGTTTGCTCAGTATCCTGGATATTATGGAGGCCGGCCTGGCTGGTATGGAAGGGCTCAACCGACGCCCTACGCCGGAGATTGTCGGTTTCCTTATCCGCGGGGCTATCTCTCCGATCTTAAGAACTGGCGTTACGGCTTCTCAGACCGCGACTTTTCTTGTTTACGGCTTGAGGATGATTAAGCCCAACAGCCAGCGCGCGCCGTTCCTATAAATCAGCTCATCCGCCAGCGGATCTTCGCAGATGAGAATTTCCAGCCTGCAGTTGGCGCAGCGTCGCGACCAGGGCGTCTACATCGTCGCAAGTGTTGTAGAAGGCGAGCGACGGGCGCACGGTCGCTTCAAGACCAAAGCGGCGAAGGATCGGCTGCGCGCAGTGATGGCCGGCGCGAACGGCGATCCCTTCGCGATCGAGCGCCTTGCCGACCTCCTGCGAATCATGTCCGTCGAGCGTGAAGGAGAGCGCCGAGGCTTTCTCCGGCGCCGTGCCGATAAGGGTCAGCCCCGGCACGGTCCTCATCTTTTCGGTCGCATAGACGAGAAGATCGTGCTCGTAGCGCGCGATCACATCCATGCCAATGCGCTCGACATAGTCGAGCGCCGCGCCAAGACCGACAGCGTCGGCGATATTGCCGGTGCCGGCCTCGAAACGTTCCGGCGGTCCCTGATAGGCCGTCTTTTCGAAAGTGACGTCGGCGATCATATTGCCGCCGCCCTGCCACGGATCGAGATGTTCGAGCACGGCGTCCTTGCCGTAAACGACGCCGATGCCGGTCGGGCCGAACACTTTGTGGCCGGAGAAGACGAAGAAGTCGCAGCCGATCGACTGCACGTCAACCGGCATATGCGAAACCGATTGCGCGCCATCGACAAGGACGCAGGCGCCATAGCGATGCGCCGCCGCGGTGATCTCGCTTACGGGCGTAATCGTGCCGAGCGCATTCGAGACCTGCGAGATCGCGACGATTCGCGTCTTCGGATTCAAGAGCTTTTCATATTCATCGAGGATGAGCGCGCCGCGGTCGTCGACGGGCGCAACGCGCAGCTTCGCGCCTTTCTCGGAACATAGCATCTGCCACGGCACGATGTTGGCGTGATGTTCGAGATGCGAGACGACGATCTCGTCGCCTTCACGCACATTGCGTCGGCCCCAGCTCTGCGCGACGAGATTGATGCCCTCCGTAGCGCCGCGAACGAAGATAATGTCCTTGACGTTCGGCGCCTTCAGGAAGCGGCGGACCTTCTCACGCGCCTCCTCATAGGCGTCGGTCGCGCGCGCCGCGAGCGTATGGGCGGCGCGATGAATATTGGAGTTTTCATATTCGTAGAAATAGGCGAGCCGGTCGATCACCGACTGCGGCTTTTGCGTCGTCGCGGCGTTGTCGAGCCAGATAAGTTGTCGACCGTTGACGCTTTGATTGAGGATCGGGAAGTCGCGCTTGACCCGATAGGGATCGAAGAGATGACGCGTCGCGGCGGGTTCGTGACGCCGGTCTTTCGGGGTGGCATAAACCGCGTCGGCGCCGCGAGACGGGTGGGCGCTATGCGCATAATCGGAAGCGCCGCCGCCCTGCGCGGATTCGCCCGGATGTAGCGGATAGGCCCCTTGTGTCGCGCCGCCCTTCGAGTG
>VGDT01000026.1 GCA_016869595.1 Alphaproteobacteria bacterium | reverse complement strand
GACGCCTATTCGGCATTAGAAGGCGCCGACGCGCTCGCCATCGTCACCGAATGGGACGCCTTTCGCGCGCTCGATCTCGACCGGGTGAAGGCTCTCCTGAAACAGCCGATCATCGTCGATCTGCGCAACGTCTATCGACCCGCCGACGTGCGCAAACGCGGCTTTGCCTATGTGAGCGTCGGAAGGGCGTGAACCGCTAATCGCCTCTTTATCAGTGGTCGGGAGGGAACGCGACGCTTCTTGCAAAGCGTCATGACCATTCCCGCGGAAGGACTGGGCTGACAACGATGGCAGATGTTTCAGTTGTAATTCCACTCTACAATAAGGCGAGTCACATCGTCGAAACCGTTAAATCGGTCCAACGGCAGACTTACCAACCAACTGAGATACTCGTCGTCGACGACGGTTCAACAGATGGTGGCGCCATGCTTGTGGAGAGCATGAATGATCCACGGATCAAAATTATCAGAACGGCGATGGCGCGAAGCGGCCCATCCGCCGCACGCAATCTTGGTATCTGGCAGGCAAAAAGTGATTGGATTGCGCTACTCGACGCAGATGATACCTGGGAAACTACGCATCTTGCTTCACTGACAAGACTGATAGAAAGAGACCCCTTATCAACCTGCGCCTTCTGCAGTTGGCGCATCGTTTATCCAGATGGCCGTCGCAGCCAGGACGCATGCGGCAAGCAAATTCAAGGCGACCAGGTTTTTGATTTCGACGCGTTTCTGGCGTTATGGCTGCGACGACGTTCTTGTCCAATGTGGACATCTGCAACATTGATCCGGCGCGCCGAGCTGATCGCAATCGGCGGATTTCCGAGCGAATATCGGCGGGGCGAGGACAAGGCTACGTGGCTTCGCGTCATGCAGAGAGGGCGCGGCGCCTATTCGTCTGTCCCTTCTGCCCATTATAATAAAGCTGTCGTTGGGCAAGAATCGTCGCGCTTCGAACCATTTCTCCACCCTGTCGTGCTGGTTGCGGAGCGCATGATCAAAGAGACGCGACATCCACAAGCGACTTTACGTAAACTGCGACGCGTCAGCAATCTTGTGACATGGCAATACGCCCGGCAGGCCGCTTTCCGCCGGCCCATCCCGGACAGTTTTCTTGATAAGTATTATTGGCGTGAAGGATTCGCGTCTTATCTCGCCCTGCATATCATTCGACTGTTCGACTTTATGAGATTCAGGCTTCTGCAAAGGAGAAGCGCTTGACTCAATCACGGCGAAAGCGGGCGTTCTTCGTTATTAATTCCTTGGAAGGCGGTGGCGCCGAGCGGGTGTTTGCAACCCTGATAGAAAGGCTCTCGGATCAGCTTTCGGCGGATATCGAACTTGTGCTCCTTGATCGGCTTCCAGAAATTTACAAAATCCCTGTCGAAATCCAGCGTCATCAACTCGATTGCCGGCAAGGCTATGTCGCAAGCGTCACACAGTTGGTCGCCCTTGTTCAGCGCGAGCGACCGGATCTTCTATTCAGTTTCTTGACCCGCTCGAACTGCGTCGCGGTCGTCGCCGGATTGCTCACTGGCGCGCCAGTGGTGCTGAGCGAGCGAGTCCATACATCAAGCCATCTCGGCCAAGGCGCGGCGATTAACAAGCTGATCGTGCGGCTGCTGTACCCTCTCGCTAAACACATCGTGGCGACGTCCCATGGCGTTGCGCGGGACCTGCGCGAAAACTATGGCGTATCCGCCAGCAAGATTTCCGTGATCTACAATCCCATTCAGCGCGATTCCATCATGACGCGCGCAATGGAGCCTGCGCCAATCGTGTTACCGCCCACGACGTGGCTTGCAATTGGGCGGCTGACGCCAAACAAGAATTTTGCGATGCTTATCGACGCCTTCGCGCAGTCAGACGTAGAGGGCGATCTCGTCATACTGGGCGAGGGTCCTGAACGCCAGGCTCTTCTCCGGCTTGCGGCTGTGCGCGGCATTGGCGATCGGGTGCATTTGCCGGGGTATGTCGACAATCCCTACGCATGCCTTAAAAGAGCATATGCCTATGTGTCCGCTTCCAACGCGGAAGGATTTCCAAACGCGCTGGTCGAGGCGTTGGTGGTCGGCATTCCCGTGGCTGTTACGGATTGCGATTCTGGGCCTTCCGAAATTCTACGTGGAGACCTTGCGCCGAAAATTACGCGCGCCACTGAGGCGGAGCATGGCATTCTCGTGCCCATGCGAGACTCGGCGGCTATGGCCGAGGCGATGCGCAAACTGGCGGACTCCGCCTCCCGAGCGCATTATGCCGAGCGCGCTTCGCGTCGCGCGGAAGACTTTGACTTTGCTCGGACGCTGGATGAATACGCCACGCTCCTCAATACCGTCCTCTCTGGAGAGACTTCCCGGCGATGATGTAAGCCATATAGAAACGCGCTATCCGAGGTGTCGAGCCGTGACGGTATCCGCCTCGGAGGGCGCGACGTCAGTGCTATCGAGACGTCGAATTTCGGACTGGTGCGGTGCTTGATCCTGCTTGCGATGCGGCCTGGCCCCCAGCGCCGACGGGCGAGGGGTTATTCGAAGCAACTTTTTCTTCAAGCGCACAATCGGAGACGATAGCGTATGTTCGGGTGTTGTGGGGAAAGGCGGTAGCGCTCCTCCGCCACCACTGAAACCCCGACGCGGCGATCCACGTGTTGGGGGTAGAGATTTGGGGCGCCCATAAGAGCGAGTGTCGAGTTCAGTCGCCTCCGAATTGGCGCGCCGCCTCGCGCAAGAGGCTGAGGCGGTCTGTCGCCGGTATTTATCGAACGGTCCCCGCTCAGGCCACTACTGGCTCGTCGGCGACATCAATAATACGCTTGGCCACTCGCTCTTTGGGCGCTTAAGGGCCGACTCCCGCTGTACCTGAACAAGGCTCCGCACGCGCAGAAGACGCGCCAGCGACGACAAACTCACAAAGCGATACATCCTCCTTCTCCCTGCCGAGACGAGAAATTTCTATCGGGTTCGCGCCGCCGAACTTGCGAGCGCCTCGCGCACATAGGCGGTCGCTCCGGCCAAGGTGAAGAGCTTGTTATAGTCAGCCTCGGGAATGGCGATCTTTGTGCGGTCGTGGATCGCCACGATGAGATTGGCGAAATCCATTGAATCGAGATCGAAGATTTCGCGCAGGTCGTCCTGATCGCGCGCTGACGCAGGATCGAGCTCTGGCGCGATGTCGCAAATCAGCTCCAATATGAGCGCTCGAATTTCGGCGTCGGTCATAATTTTTCCGGCTCCTGCAAGAGACGCGCGACTGCGGCGAGATACAAGCCGCCGATATGGCCGTCAGTGACCCTGTGATCCGCCGCGAGGCTGACGGTGACGAGCGGGCGGCTCTCGACGCGGCCCTCGACCGCCCAGGGCCGCGTCGCCACGCGCCCGAAACCGACGATGGCGACCTGAGGCGGATAGATCACGCCGGTCACCGACTCGGCGCCACGATCGCCGACGCTTGTGACGGTGATCGTGGGAGAAGTGAGTTCGGAGCTGCGAAGATTTCCGCGACGAGCGCGTTCGACGAGGTCACGCATGGCGGCCATCAATTCGACGAGCGTCTTTTTGTCCGTGTCGCGGATGGCGGGGGCGATCAGGCCGCCGCCACGCAGCGCAATCGCCCAGCCGACGTGGATGCCGGCGGCGGGAAGGAAAACGCCGTTTTCGTATGCGCCGTTGAGCTTGGACTGCTCACGCAAGGCGAGCGCCGCCGCTTTGAGAAATAGTACGGCCGGCAGAATGCGTTCGATGGGCGGTCTGTCGGCGTTGAAGGCCTCGAGCCAAGTCAAGGAGAGGTGAAGGTCCACCGTTTCCGCAAGATAGTAGTGCGGGATTTCTCGCTTCGAGCGGCTCATCGCGGCGGCGATCGCCTGGCGCATCTGAGAAAGGTCGAGGCCTCTCCTGGTTAAGGGCGGCGCGGGCCTTGCAACGCTTGCGGCGGCTTCGACATCAGCGAGCCGGATCGATCCTTCGACGCCTGTCCCCTTCACGATCGTCTCGAGATCGAGGCTTAACGCCACCGCACGACGCCGGGCTGCGGGCGTAATCTTTCGCCGCGAAACTTGCGGCGCAACTGTGGGTTTTGGCGGCGCCTCCGCCAACGCCTGCGGCGCTGGCTTCGGCGCGACGATGGCAGGTTCAACAGGGAGCGGCGCGACCCCCGCGCCGTCGATCTGCGCAAGAACGGTCCCCACCGGGACGCGCTCGCCAACTGGAATGAGAATGTCGGAGACGACGCCCTCAGCAAAGACCTCAACTTCTATCGCACCCTTTTGCGTCTCGACCACCGCGATAACGTCGCCGGACTTGACGCGATCGCCCGGCTTCACGAGCCACTCGACAAGCGTGCCCGCTTCCATGTCGGCGCCGAGCGCGGGCATTTTGAAATCATTCATGACGGGCGGATAAGTTCGCGGGCCACGGCAACGATCGTAGCCGCTTGTGGCAGGCATGCGTCTTCAAGATGCGCTGCATAGGGTATCGGCGCCTCGCGCGAACAGACGCGCCGCAACGGCGCGTCGAGTTCAAAGAAAGCTTCCTCGGCGATGCGCATGCCCACTTCGGCGGAAATCGAACCGCTGCGCCAGCCTTCATCAATGATGATGCAGCGTCTGGTTCTTGCGACGGAGTCGATGATCGTCTTCGTATCGAGCGGCCTCAGCGTTCGCAGGTCGATGACTTCAGCGTCAATTCCTTCGGACGAAAGCGCGTCGGCCGCCTGCAATGCCTTGAACAGGCTGCCGCCATAAGTGATGAGACTTACGTCTCGTCCGGCGCGACGCACTTTCGCACGCGCAATATCGACCTCCTTCATGTCCGATGGAAAATCGCCCTCCATATTGTAGAGCATGACATGTTCGAAAATAATCACGGGATTGGGGTCGGCGAGCGCGCCCTTCAACATGAAGCGCGCATCCTCGACTGTGGCCGGCGTCAGGACGCGCAGTCCAGGGATATGGGCATACCAGCCCTCGAGGCTGCGCGAATGCTGCGCGGCGACACGTCGCCCGCCGCCGGTGGCCATGCGAATGACGAGGGGGATCGCGAACTGGCCGCCCGACATATGCGGAATGGTGACCGCGTTGTTGAGAATCTGATCGAGCGCCAACAAGCTGAAGTTCACAGTCATGATTTCGACGATCGGCCGCATCCCCGCCATGGCGGTGCCGACGCCGGCGCCGACGAAAGCGCTCTCGGAGAGCGGCGTGTCGCGAATGCGTTCTTCGCCAAACTCCTCCAACAGCCCCTTCGTCACCGCATAGCAGCCGCCGTAGCGGCCGATGTCCTCCCCCATCAAAAAGACGCGCGGATCGGAGAGCAGCGCCTCGCGAAGCGCTTGCTTGCTGGCCTCGCGATAGGTCATGCGGTTGGGGGTAAGGGTCGGTTCGGGCGCGTTCACGCTGGAACCTCGTCCATCGTAACGAAGCGCTCAAGTTCCGAAATCGGTTCAAGACCGCCCGCTTCGGCGTAAGCTACCGCCTCGGCGATCTCGACGTCGATCTCTTTCTCCATCGCCGCGATTTCCTCTGGCTTGATCAGGCGATTGGCTTCGAGCCACGTCTGAAAGCGGAGGATTGGTCCTTTCTTGCGCCAGGCCTCCACTTCTTCTTTCGAACGATAGAGCTGTGCGTCGAACATCGAATGCGCCCGAAAGCGATAGGTTCGGCACTCGAGAAAATAGGGGTCGTTTTCGCGGCGAATTCTGTCAATGGCGTTTCTCGCGGCGCTTTCGACGGCGACCACGTCCATGCCGTCCACCTTCTCGCCAGCGACTCGGTAGCCCGATGCCTTGTGCACGAAGTCGATGTCGGCCTCCGCGCGCTCGACCGCCATGCCCATGGAGTAAAGATTATTCTCGCAGACGAACAAAATCGGAAGCCGCCAGAGCTTGGCCAAGTTGAGCGTCTCGTGGAACTCGCCTTCGTCCACTGCTCCTTCGCCAAAGAAGCAGGCCGTCACGGCGGATCGTCGCTGCATCTTGTCGGCGAGCGCCACGCCGAGCGCCAGCGGCAGGCCACCGCCAACAATGGCGTTGCCGCCATAGAAGCGACGTTTACGATCGAAAAAATGCATGGAGCCGCCGCGTCCACGGCAGCATCCATTGAGCTTTCCCATCATCTCCGCCATGAGGCATTTTGGATCGACGCCGCGCGCGAGCGCCTGCCCGTGCTCGCGATAAGTGGCGATGATGGCGTCCTCTGGAGTCAGCGCTTCCATCACGCCGACCGAGACCGCCTCCTCGCCGTCATAGAGGTGGAGAAAGCCGAGAATCTTTTGCGCCTGATAGAGCTCGACACATTTGGCCTCGAAATGGCGGATGCGGATCATCGCCTTCAGGAGATGAAGCAAATGGGCGTGGTCGAGATGAACTTTCTTGGTCATCGCTCATCGCTCTCCAGCGTGGAAAGATCGCCCTCCGGCAGGCCGAGTTCGCGCGCCTTGAGCAAGCGGCGCATGATCTTGCCGCTGCGCGTTTTCGGAAGATTGCCGCGAAACTCGATTTCCTTGGGCGCTACGGCGGCGCCTAGTCTTTTGCGCGCATGGCCGAGCAAGTCCTTGCGCATGAGTTCGTCCGCCTCAAAGCCGAGCTTTAGCGCCACGAAAGCTTTGACGATCTCCCCGGCGATCGGATCCGGCTTGCCAATGACGGCGGCTTCCGCCACCGCGGGATGCTCCATCAGCGCGCTTTCGACTTCGAACGGGCCGATAAGATGCCCCGACGACTTGATCACGTCGTCGGCCCGGCCGACGAACCAAAAGTAGCCGTCGCTGTCGCACCACGCGAGGTCGCCGGTGAGATACCATTCGCCGACAAAACATTTCCGGTAGCGCGCCTCTTCATGAAGATAGCCGCGCATCATGGACGGCCAGCCGCTTTTTAGAGCGAGTTCGCCCTCTTCGCCGGCGCCGAGCGTTTCGACGCCGCCATCGGCTTTGCGTCTGACGATCTCCGCTTCGACGCCTGGCAATGGCCGGCCCATCGAACCTGGCTTGATGTCCATGGAGGCGAAATTCGCGATCATGATGCCGCCCGTTTCAGTCTGCCACCAATTGTCGTGGAAGGGCAGGCCAAAGGCTTCCATGCCCCATACGACCGCTTCCGCGTTCAACGGTTCGCCGACGCTGGCGGCGAACCGCAGGGCGGAAAGATCGTAATCCTTAACGGCGTCGGCGCCGAGCTTCATCATCATACGGATGGCGGTGGGCGCGGTGTACCACACAGTGACTCGTTCCTGCGCCAGCACGCCATACCAACTCGGCGCGTCAAATTCCGCCTCGACGACGATATTGGTGACGCCGTGCGTGAGCGGCGCGATGACGCCATAGCTCGTGCCGGTGACCCAACCCGGGTCCGCCGTGCACCAGAAGCGATCGCCGTCATGCAGATCGAGCGCATAGCGCCCGGTGGCATAATGGGTCACCACGGCCTCGTGCACATGAATAACGCCCTTGGGACGGCCGGTGGTTCCGCTGGTGAAATGCAAGAGCGCCGTCTCCCGCGGGTCGGTCGGGGCGATATTGAAGATTTCCTCTGCCGCTTGCATCAGCTTGCGCCAGGAGCGCGTTCGCTTACCATCTTCTTCCGCGTCGATGAGGATGACGCATTCAAGCTTGGGCAGCCGCTCGCGTAGCGCTTCGACCTTGCGTCTATAGAGCGCTTCGGTGGTGACCAATACACGCGCGTCGCCGATTTCCATGCGGGTCGCGATCGGTTCTGGCCCAAAAGCGGAGAACAGCGGCGAAACAACGCATTTTAGTTTCAGCGCGCCGAGCATGCCGACGTAAAGCTCTGGGACGCGACCAAGTAGAATGAAGACGCTGTCGCCAGCTTTGACGCCCACGGACTGTAGGGCGTTTGCGAAACGATTGGTCGATATGGCCAGCTCGCGGTAAGTGTAGTCGCGACGCTCTCCCGCCTTGCCGATCCAGCGCAAGGCGACCCGGCTCGCGCGTGGCCCTCGCGCATGACGATCAACCGCTTCGTAAGCGATGTTTAGTCCGCCGCCTCCCGGTAACCCGCTTAGCCCCGCGCGCGCCTGTTCCCAGCTGAAAGCTGAGCGAACGGCTTCATAGTCCGCGAGGTTCGGAGAAACCACAAAGGATCGCGGATCCTTGAGGATCGTCGCGTAGCGGTCTGCGTCGTCTGGATGCTTCATATTCGTCTCCAACCGAAGCGGCGCAAGGAGTTGATTGGCGATGATTGCGCCCCCGGGGCGAAAGCTCCCGCATTTTTAATTTGTGCTGGCGCGGGCGCCAGCCCTGCATTTCTTACCTGATTATCAGAGCATTTCTCAGCACTGTGGCCGACCGCCAACACACTGCCGATTTACAACCACGCTCGGGGGGTCAGAGACAGGACGAAACGAAACTACGCCCACGCCAAGAAATTGACCAATGGGAGAGCGGCGTCCCGTCGCGCACAGTATCCGCCATGAAGCCAGGGCGCGTCCGAGTAGCTCAAAAAGCTCGTCGCCGCTTTAATGCTTATTGGCGCATGTTCTTGCCAATCGAATTGAAGTGGCGATAATCCACATGGCGAGGCGCGCCAGCGGCATTTTCAATGGATTAACTCTCCGAAAAACGCCACGCCATATTCACCGGCGGCGGGCTCGGCAACGCCTTACGCGACCTCGAAGGTGGGTGCGTGGAGGTTAGGCGGTAGCGGTTAATAGACTTGGACGGTGACATGTTCATCGTGGTGGATATTGGCGGCACCAAGACGCGGGTTGCGCGATCTCGCGACCTTGAAACCTTGGACCAAACCGTTATCGTCGCTACGCCCAAGGATTATCGATCCGGACGCGACCGACTCATCGCCCTTGCACAGGAGCTCGGCGGCGAGCGCGTGGAAGCGCTCGCGATCGGGGCGCCGGGGGTCATTTCACGCGACAGACGCATGCTCATGCATGCGCCGAATCTTTCCGGCTGGGACGGCGCTGCGCTGGTCGACGATCTGCAACACGTCCTTGGCGCGCCCGTAATACTCGAAAACGACACCGCCATGGTTGGGCTCGGCGAGGCGACATTCGGCGCCGGCAGAGGCGCTACGATCCTCGCTTACGTGACGGTGTCGACCGGCGTCAATGGCGCGCGCATCGTCGATGGCGTCATTGACCACGCAATATTCAATTTCGAGATCGGCGAACAGATTCTCGGAACCGTTCTCGATGCGCCAACTCTCGAAGACCTCGTGTCCGGACATGCGATCGGCGAGCGCTTCGGCGCGCCGCCGGAGAGTTTGGCGAAGGATCATCCCGTTTGGGACGAACTGGCGCGGATCGTCGCCATCGGACTGCACAATACGGTGGCCTATTGGTCGCCTGACCGCTTCGTTATCGGCGGCTCAATGATGAAGGAAGTTGGCGTTTCGATTGACCGAACTCGAAGCGCGCTGCTTCTATTGCGGCGGAAAAACCCGACGATTCCCGATATTGTTCACGCGTCGCTTGGCGATCTCGGGGGCCTGTGGGGCGGCCTCGCGCGGCTGCGAAACAAGAGATGAAGAGCGTCAGTGCGCCTAACAGCAATTGCCGATGGCGCGCGACGCGGCATTTCGACCGGCATGAGCCGTGATGAACGCCGCGTAGCTCCAGGCGAGGTTTTTCGCTGATGTCTGGACGCCGTCGTCGCGACTGAACTGTTCCGCCAACTCGCCGGTCGGCGGCGTATAAGTTCTGACAGTGGCCATAAACATGTCGCCGCGCTTCAACGCCGCTTCCGCGAGTTTTCGCCGACCTCCCGGCGTGTTGAACGCTTGCCCCGGTGTCGCGTCAAACATGCCGGCGAACATCTCGCGCTGCTCCAGAGAAATCTCGATCGCCTGGAGCCGCGCCAGGCTTTCAGCGAGCAGGTAGTAGAACTGCGCGACGCCGAGCGTCGAAAAGTAATAGGCGCCGCCGCTGAAATAGACGTCGCCGTAATAGCGGCCCATTGCCGGCCCCCAATCGGCGGCGCGATCCTGATTGATCTTGTATTCCGACGTGAAGAGGCGCTCGAGCCGAAGAAGCGTCGAGAGCACCTTGGGGTCGAGCACGCCATGCCGGTCGCCGGAACGCGCGGCATGAATCACGCCGAGTACGACGGCGATGTCGAGACGGCGCGTGTCAGGAATTGTCGAGGGCTGGACGAGATCGGAAAGAAAAGCGCGATAAAAGCTCGCATCCCTATCCAAATGCGCGTCAAGGCATCGCGAAATGTCATCTGCGGCGGCTCTGAAGGCGCGCGACCTGGCGGCGTCTCCCCTCTGTTCAAGCCATTCCGCGCCCTCAACGAGCGCCGCAAGCTGAACCAGACGCGTATAATAATGATGGCCGCGAATTTCTTCCCAGAGATCGAAACAGGCGTCGCGCCAATGATTGAAGGTATAGTCGAGGTCCGCCTCGAGAAGTTGTTCGGCGACGCCTAAATCCGCTCGTTGACGAAACGCTTCCAGACGCCACGCCCGCAGCGCCGTCAACGCGCGCAGCGCCGGGCCGTCATTCTGGGGACGCGCCCACCCTAATATGTCGAGCGTTCCGTCGGGATTGTAACGTACGTCGCCAAGCACGCGGTCGCCGGTCACCTGACGAAGTTCCTCTTTCGAACGAACATGACGCAGGAAATCGGCGCTCACATTTCGGCGAAAATCGTCTCTCTCCGCGACGACGCGGCCATCCAGCCGACAAAGGTCGAGGCTGAATTGCATGAAGTCGGAAATATGATCGAGCGCGTCAGGGCCGAGCGTTCTGTCCTCATAGAGAACGCGTAACGCGTCGATGACGATCGCCGAATCTCGCAGCCAGTGGAAAAAATAATCTGGATCGGGATCGTAGGCCGCGATTTCGGGAGATGCGAGAACCGAGCCGCGCGCAGGACGGATTTGTTGGCCAAGATGCACGCGAATCTTGACGAGTTGCGTTGCGGAAATCGCACGAAGCATCGCCTTCGCTGAGAAGGCGCATTGATGCGTCATCCAGTCAGGGAGACTATCGGCGTTCGAACTCATGCCACGCCACTCCGAGAGGAGATCGCTCTACTGCGACCGTTGATTGGTTCACCCCGTCGCCGTTAGCAGATAGGTCGAGCAAGCCGCTGACCAGATACATCCAGCTTGAGGTTCACGACACGCCGGAAAAAGTCGCCCATCGCAGAAACGTCACTGATCGAGATCAATGCCGAATCCGGCAGTTCCTTTTGGAAATTGGCCATAAATGTCCGCCTCGCGTCTGGCGCGAGCGTTTCGAGAGCGGCGTCGACGATCACCCACCGCGGCTTATGAAGAAAGAGCCTTGCGAAGGCGAGCGCCTGCTGCTCGGGCGCTGTCAGCTCGTGATCCCAACGCGCCACCACGTCGAGAGAGGGAACAAGCTGCGTCAAACCAAGCTGCTCAAGCGCCGAAATGAACTCCTGATTCGAATATTTCGACGATGGATCGGGGTAGCCGAGCGCGTCGCGCAGCGAACCATCGGGAATGTAGGGACGCTTGGGCACATAGCTGATCGAACCCAGCGGGAGGCTGATTTGCCCGGCGCCCCAGGGCCAGACGCCGGCAAGCGCACGAAACAGGCTGGTCTTCCCACATCCCGGCGCGCCGGCGATCAGCACATGTTGCCCCGGCGCAATGTCGACATGGGCTTCGCTCAGAACGCTGGCGCCCGCTGGGGAAAGAACTTTCACGTTGTCGAGGACCAGCGTTTCCTCGGCGACGCTTTCAAGCGCGATGCGTCCGATCCCGCTTTGGACCCTGTCCATGTCTAGCAGCGCCTCCCGAAAGGCGGCGACGCGGGTCAGCGTCGCTTGCCAGTCCGCGATCGGACCGGCGTTGTCGACGAACCACCGCAGCGATTGTTGGACCTGCGTGAAGGCGCCCGCCGCCATCAGCAATCCGCCGAAAGTGAGGTTTCCTCCAAAATATGCGGGAGTTGCGACGAGAATCGGCGCAATGATCGTGAACCATCCATAGCCGGCCGTGACCCAAGTGAGGCGAGTCGTCGCGCTGACGAGCTTTCTCACGACAGCAAGGAGCCGTTCGAACTCGCTTTGCAACTTGGCTTCTTCCCTGGCTTCGCCGCGATAAACCGCAATGGCTTCGCTGTGCTCATTAACGTCGACAAGCGCGAAGCGAAGATCGGATTCGCGTGCGTAGCGTTCCGCGTTGATCCTGACGAGGGGACGGCCGACGCGCCAACTGATCAGCGAAGCGATTCCCGCGTACAGAAGCGCGCTCCAGAACATGTAACCGGGAATGACGACGTCCTTTCCGTCGAACGGAAGGATCACATTCTCCGACAGAGTCCAGAGCACGCCCGCGAAGCTGACGAAAAGCAGCAGCGCCTGAAACAGGCCGATGCCGAGATCGGTCGACAGTTCTGTTAAGTGTCGCGCGTCTTCGTGAATGCGCTGATCGGGATTGACGCCTATTTCTCCCGCGCTGGAGAGCATGAAGGCGCGCTTGGGCGCGAGCCAGTGGGCGAAAAGATCGCGCGTTAGTCCTTCGCGAAGCTTCAGCTTCATCATTTGGTTCAGCCAGGCTTGGGCGACGTTCAGGACCAGCAGAGCGCCAGCGATGATGCCGTAGACGCCCAGCTGCCGCCCGACCCCAGAAAGGTCCTTGCGGTTGATTGCGTCGTAAAATGGCTGGTTCCAGGCATTTAGTTCGATCTGCGCATAGGCTGTCGCGCCGACGACGACGACCAATCCGAGAGCCAGCCAGACAATTGCGCTTCGCTGAGGCGAGACAAGCAGCACATGCGCCATCGCACGGAACTGTGAAATGAGTCCTGGCTCCATGATTGTCGCGTCGCCGACTTTCTGTTTCTCTCGCTCTTTTTGTTCATTCATTGGCGGCGCCCTCGTGGAAATCAATAAATCGCCGAGTCACGAAGTGTGTTTGACCAAACATGCGCGGCGGCGGCGTTGGCGACAACAATAAACTCGACTGCACCGAAAAGAAGGGCCGGTTGCCGCTGGAATGCGACGCTTGGCCGAGTTTGGTTCGCAGCGCCAAGAATCGGGTATGCTTTTGATGTTGAGCCATTCGGTCCGAATGAGAGAGCGCTGCGACTGGGTCGCGATGGATAGAATAGAAGCGCTTCTTGCGCGAATGACCCTTGATGAAAAGGTCGGCCAGCTCAATCTGGTGACGGCGGGGCAGACTGTGACCGGACCTCAAGGCTCCGGCGACGTGATGGCGAGCATCCGCGCGGGAAACGTCGGCGGAGTGTTCAATGTCTGGGGTCGCGCGGCGATCGCCGAAATGCAGAAATGCGCGGTCGAGGAAACGCGACTTGGCGTTCCGCTTTTTTTCGCCCTCGACGTGCTTCACGGGCACAAGACGATTTTTCCTATTCCGCTCGCCGAGGCCTGCGCTTTCGACCCGTCTCTGTGGGAGAGAACGGCGCGCGCGGCGGCGCGGGAGGCCTCTGGCGACGGGATTGATCTTACCTTCGCGCCTATGCTCGACGTGACGCGAGACCCCCGTTGGGGACGGATTGCCGAAGGCCCTGGCGAAGATCCCTTCGTCGCGACGAAATTCGCGGAAGCGAAAGTCCGGGGCTTTCAGGGCGCCGATCTCGGGAGCGCCATGGCGATAGCCGCCACTGCCAAACATTTCTGCGGCGGCGGGGCGGCCACGGCCGGCCGCGACTATGCGCCAGTCGATATTTCCGAACGGACTTTGCGTGAAGTTTATCTGCCGCCCTTTAAGGCGGCCATGGCCGCAGGATGCGCCGCGATCATGCCGGCGTTCAATAGCGTCGCCGGAATTCCGATGACGGCCGCGACAAAGCTGCTGCGCGATTATGTCAGGGGTGAACTCGGTTTCCAAGGAGTGGTTGTCAGCGACTACACCGCCATCCCGGAGTTGATCGAACATGGCGTCGCCGCCGATGTCGTCGAGGCGGCGGCGCTCGCTCTTAGAGCCGGCGTCGACATGGATATGGTGAGCGGCGCCTTTCTTTATCTGCCGGAGGCGCTGGCGCGCGGACTGGTGTCGATTGCCGATATCGACGCCTCTGCGCGTCGCGTTCTCGCACTCAAACAGAAGCTTGGCCTATTGGATGATCCCTATCGACGTGTGTCTATATCGGCTGTCCCACAATTCGATACAGAGAATTTGGCGCTGGAAGCGGCGCGGCGCGCAATCGTGCTTCTTACCAATGACGGGACTTTACCTCTTTCGCCAAAAGCGAAACGGATCGCAGTCATCGGGCCACTCGCAGAGACGCGCTCCGAAATGCTGGGGCCATGGGCGGCCGCTGGCGACCCTGACAAGAGCATTACAATTCTTGATGGCCTTCGCGCATTGCTTCGCGATTGCGACATTATGCATGGATCGGGCGGCGGAATTGACTGTGCCGATTCTGGCGCAATCCATGCGGCTTGCGCCTTATGCGAGCAGGCTGAGTTGATCGTCCTTTGTGTTGGAGAAGCGTCCTGGATGAGCGGCGAGGCAGCGAGTCGCGCGTCACTCGACCTACCGGGTCGACAGCGAGAGCTCGCGGAACGCGTTCTCTCGCTTGGGAAGCCCGTCGTCGCCATTCTTTGTTCTGGACGTCCATTGACCGCGCCATGGTTGGTCGAGCATGCGCAAGCCGTGTTGGCGACATGGTTTCTCGGCCACATGGCGGGCGCCGCCATCGCAGACGTCTTGACCGGGCGGTTCAATCCCGCCGGGCGTCTCGCCGTGACTTGGCCTCGGGACGTTGGCCAAATCCCGATATCATACAGTGAACGCTCGTCGGGCCGGCCTTTTGATCCTTCCAATCCCTTCACGTGCAGATATCTCGATCTTTCAAGCGAACCACTCTTTCCCTTTGGTCACGGCCTTTCTTATGCGCAGGTCGTTTTGACCAATCTGCGCGTGGAGCCCAGAACTTTCAGGCTGGAAGATATAGTCCGGATTTGCGTGGACGCCCGCAACGAGGGCGACGTCGCCGCTGAAAGCACGATCTTTCTCTTCGTGCGCGACCGCGTCGCCACAGTCGCGCGGCCTGCGCTCGAACTGAAGAACTGGAGCAAGGTTTTGCTCGGCGCAAAAGAGACCAAGACGGTCACGTTTACCCTGTCGACGAGCGAACTCTGCTACCTTTCCGAGAATTTCACTTGGGTGGCTGAAGCAGGTGAATTCGAGATCTGCGTTGGCCTTGATGCGCAACGAAGCTCGATCTTGACCCAGAGCGTGGTGCTTTTGTGAACCTTGCGCTATTTCACTTCGTGGACGACCCCGGCGACTTTGACAAACGCACAGTGGCATGCTGCCGGCGTTAGCGAATCTCGTCGGGAAATTATCTTGCCAGATTGGCGAGATCGATAATGATCACGCCGGCGCTCGACAGGCGCGGGACAAGGGGAGTCAGTCCGCTAGATGAATATTCTCGGGATCAATTCTGTCTTTCATGAATCGTCAGCGGCGCTTGTAGTAGACGGCAAGGTCGTCGCGGCATGCGAGGAAGAACGCTTCTCGCGCATCAAACACGCCAAAGAGGCGCAAGTCGACAATCCGCATGTGTTGCCCGAACAGGCGGTGCGGTTTTGTCTCGATTACGCGGGCCTGCGGCCTGACGATATCGATATCGTCGCCTATTCTTTCGAGCCGCGGCTGCGCCGCGCCAAATTTCGACCCGAATGGTGGCCTGAGAGCGGTCTCGAAGAGGTGTTTCTGCGTTGTCTAGACGAGGTTGACGACGCCGTATCTAAACTAATGGGCCGCCGCTTCGGCAAGGCGCTCAAATTCGTGCCCCATCACCTCGCGCACGCCGCCTCCGCCTATTATCCTTCAGGCTTCGACAAAGCCGCCATATTGGTGATCGACGGAATCGGCGAGGCCGATTGCACGATGCTGGCGCGCGCCGAAGGCAATCATATCAACGTCCTTGCAAGCCTCTCCTATCCGCATTCTCTCGGCTTCGTTTGGGAGCACACGAGCGTCTATCTCGGCTTCTCGGCTTACGACGCCGCAAAAGTCATGGGGCTTGCCGCCTACGGCGACCCGAACGTCTTCCGGCGGGAGTTCGCGTCGATCATTGAAGTTACAGAGCAGGGCTACGCGGTAGACCCTGAGACGATCGGATTCAAATCAATCGAACCGCGCGGCCTCGACGAACTCTTTGGACCGAGGCGGGCGCCCGACGGCGATTTTCTGCCGCATCACATGAATGTCGCGGCCGCGCTTCAGGACGCGACCGACCTTGCGGCGCTTTCGCTCCTACGCCGTCTCGAACGGGAAGCGGGCGGCGGCGCCTTATGTCTTGCCGGCGGCGTCGCTCTGAACTGCGTCACCAATGCGCGGATCGCGCGGGCGAGCGCCTTCAGCGACATCTTTATTCCTTCCGCGCCGCATGACGCCGGAACGGCGATTGGCGCGGCGCTTGTCGCGCATTGCGCGGAACGCGGCGCGAAGCGCCCGACGGGGGGCGCAACGCCCTATCTCGGCCCCGAATATGATGAGCGCGAGGCGCTAGCGGCCGTCCGCGCCGCCGGGCTGAAACCCCGCAAATGCAAGGATGCGCCCCGGGAGGCCGCGGAGATGATCGCCGACGGCAATATTGTCGGCTGGTTTCAGGGGCGGATGGAGTTCGGGCCGCGCGCTCTGGGCAATCGTTCGCTGCTGGCCGATCCGCGCAGGCCGGATACGCGCGCCATCCTCAATCAGAGGGTAAAGCACCGCGAGGACTTTCGGCCTTTCGCGCCGAGCGTCCTCGCAGAACATGCAGAAGATTGGTTCGACCTTGGCCCGCGGTCGCGAAGTCACGAATTCATGCTCTTCGCCTGCCCGACAAAGCCTGGTTGCGCGGCGCGCATTCCCGCCGTCATCCATGAGGACGGGACCGCGCGCGTCCAGATCGTGCGGCGCGCCGCGAATCCACGTTATCACGCCCTGATCTCGCGTTTTTTCGAGCGCACCGGCGTGCCGCTCGTGCTCAACACTTCCTTCAACGACAACGAGCCGATCGTCTGCAGCCCCGCTGACGCCGTGGCGACCTTTCACGGAGCCGGTCTTGACGCCGTTTTCTTGGGCGATATTTGCGTGACGTCGGAAAGGTGAAGCAGGGCGCCGTCAGGCAGCCGCGAGCGCGGCAAGCCGGGGCCCATCATTGACGACGTAGAGTCGAGTGCTACACTAACCCCGCTGGGACTGCGGATTTTGATTTTTTTGGGAGGGTAGATAATGGCGCGTTCATCGGACCACTCTCAAGACCCACATCGAGGCAAGAAGGCGCTTGGCGTCATCGGCGTGTCTCTCTCGCTCGCAGGCGGCGCCTACATCGAGAGCACCCCGGCAGAAGCCGCGACCGAACCGGCGACCAGCAATATGCGCTTCATGGACGTCGATATCCATGAACAGGAAGTTTTCGACGTCGGCCTCAGCTCCTTCCGTCTGTTCGACCGTGAGGATGTGGAGACAGCCAAACCTGAAACCGTCGCCTGGTGGGGATGGGGATGGGGATGGGGTTGTCGAGGCTGTCGGGGATGCGGCTGCAGGGGTTGTCGCGGTTGCCGCGGTTGCCGCGGCTGCAGAGGTTGCAGGGGCTGCGGCGCCTGAGGCCTTCAGTTCTAGCACTTTTGCAGTGAGACAGGCTTATGCCGCGGGGATCGATTAAAGCCCGCGGCGGCGGCTTGTTGACGTCCTTCCGAAGCTGGGATTGCTGCTTCGGCTAGAAGCCTTTCCGCCGCGTCGCCGGCGAATAAACCTAGTGTGAGGCTGGCGGTCGATAGATGGCGATGGAAGCGCCCACGCGACAATTGCAGGAACGTGTCGGGGGGGCGCTTCGCTTTGCGCCGAATTACGCCGTCTATATCTTTCCGCCTGACGTCGTCTGTCTCTATTCCGAGAACAGGAAATTCTTTCTGCGCGGCGCGCTGTATTGTGAGCTCGCCGAACGCATCGCCGCTGGCGAGGATCAGGCGTCTATCCTTCATGCGCTCTCCGCCGAATTTCCCGTCGCCAAGATCGAGGAAGCTTTCAGGCGGTTGATCGATCGGCGCTTCGTCGTTTCTTCCGCCGCAGCGCAGGACGTGACGGCCGCCTATTGGGGAAGTCTCGGCCTCAATCCCGCCGCCGCGGCTGAGAATTTGCAAAAAGTCGACGTGACGATCGAATCGCTGGGCGTCGCTGGTAAAGAGGAACTCGCTGACGCGCTCCGCGGCTTCGGCGTCAGGGTGGTCGATGGCGCCGGGGATCTGAGGATCGCTCTGGTTGGCGATTATCTCGACGAGCGGCTCTCGGAGTTCAATCGACGCCAGCTTGCAGAGAAGGCCGAGTGGCTGCCGGTCCAGCCGACGGGAGTTTTTCCACTCGTCGGTCCCATTTTTAGTCCCGGCAAGAGCGCGTGCTGGAGATGCCTCTCCGACCGGATGAAATGGAACCGGCAGGTCAAAGCCTTTCTTGATCGCAAGGCGGCGCGATGCGTCTCTCTTTCGCCGCTTGCGGCAGAGCCGGTGGGCCGCGCTGGCGTCTCGCTCGCCGCCGTCGAGATCGGAAAGGCCATCGCCAGCGGGTTTCGCACGGACCTTGGCCAGCATATCGTCAGCCTCGACATGCTGGGCTCCGAAGTAATGCGCCATTACGTGCCGGCGCGCCCTCAGTGCCCGGTCTGCGGCCACGCGCCGCTGCGCGATCCCGAACGCGCGCCGATCCCCATCCGGCTGCGCGCCGGCGGCAGGATTGTGGTGACGAGCGGCGGCTATCGCTCCATGACGCCCGCCGAAACTGTCGGCCGTTATCGCAAACACGTAAGTCCGCTGACTGGCGTCGTTTCGCATCTCGAGCGGATCAAGAGCGACCAGCCGCTCGACGCGAGCTTCGTCGCTCGCCACAATTTCTCGCCCTATCCGGAGACGGTCGACGCGCTGCAGGCGGGGCTGAGCGGCGACAGTTATGGCAAGGGCAGCATTGCGGAACAGGGCGAAGCCAGCGCCTTGATGGAAGCGATCGAACGTTATTGCGGCATCTTTCAGGGTGATGAGATCAGGGTGACGCGTCGCTTCGTCGATTTTTCCCCCGGCGAGGCGATCCATCCTGAAGAGATCATCCACTTTAGCGACGCGCAATATGAGGAACGCGCGCAGGAGCGCTGCTCCGGCGAGGGCGTCCCGCGCCGTTTCGATCCGTCCCTCGAGATGGAATGGTCGCCCGTCTGGTCTCTTCGCGACGATCGTTTCAAATATGCGCCGACCGGCCTTCTCTACTTCTTCCACAATTCGGATTGCGGGAATGAACTGAGCGCGGACTCAAACGGCTGCGCGGCCGGCAATACGATCGAAGAAGCGATTCTTCAGGGCTTTCTCGAACTGGTGGAGCGGGACGCCTATGCGATCTGGTGGTACAACCGGTTGCGCGCTCCTGAGATCGACCTCGACAAGTTGGGCGACAGCTATGTTTGCGACCTGCGCGCCGCCTTCGCGGCAATGGGCCGCGACGTCTGGGCGCTGAATGTCACGACAGACATCGGCATTCCAGTCGTCATCGCTGTGGCGCATTGGAAGGACGAGGGACGTGAGTTCATCGAGGTCGCGGCGGGCGCGCATTTCGATCCGCGCATCGCGACGCTGCGCGCGATGACCGAACTCAACCAATTCTTAGCAATCGAGCGGCTGCGCGGCCGGCCGGAAGAGGACGGCGACGGTTACGGGAATGATCCGCTCCCGTTGCGCAAGCACGCTTACTTGCGCCCGGAGGGCAAGGCGAGTTTCGGCCGTTCGCCGTTCAAGGATTTTGCGACCCGCGATCGGCGCGAACAGGTGCGCGCTTGCGTGGCCCATATGGCCAAGAAGGGGTTCGAGGTTCTAGTGCTCGATCAAACGCGGCCCGACATCGAGGTCCCTGTCGTGCGGGTGATCGTCCCGGGTCTGAGGCACTTTTATCGCCGCTTCGGACCTGGCCGGCTCTTCGACACGCCCGTCGCGATGGGTTGGCGTCGGCGCCCGACTCGGGAGCGGGACCTTAATCCTCTTCACCCACGGACATAAAATTGAATGACGAATCGCGCCCCGCGCCCGCATTGCTTCTCGCCAAATTGGGTCCTCGCGTTTCTCTAAAAGAAGAGGCGGGGGGCGTTCTCCGGGCGCAGTTCGATGGTGAAACGCTGCTCCTTGGCAAGTTCAGCGCCGCCGCGCTCCGCCGCGCGAGCGAACTCGCGACGGGCTGGCCCCTTTCGGGCGTCGGGGAGAATGACGCGCCCGAGGAAAAGGAGCTGCGTGGACTTGTCCAGCGGCTCGCCCTGCACGGCCTTGTCGAATACCGCCTTTCCCGCGGCGCGGGCGGTCAAGATATCGTGGTGGTTGAACCGCAGATCAGAGATTACCGGCCGAGCCTTCAGAAGCTCGGCGCGAATCGCTTCGTCCTTTCGCGCTTCGCCTATCTGCGGCGGCGCGGCGAGGACTTAGTCCTCGAATCGCCGCTCGCAGGCGCGACCCTTCGTCTTTGCGACGCGAACGTGGCTTCCGCCATCGCGCGGCTCGCGACGCCGCGATCGCTTGCCGAGTTGCGCAATGAGCCAGATTTTCCAGGAGAAGAGTTCCTAGCGTTGCTCATCGATTGCAAGTTCGCCTTCGCGTCCGATCCGGCCAAAGGCTTGCGCGCCGGCGAAGGCGACGAAGATCTTGCGCTTTGGGAATTCCACGATCTCCTCTTTCATGTTCGCAGCACGAACGGCCGCCACGCGAACCCAACGGGCGGATTGTACGCTAACGCGCATCTCCCGCAGCCGCCTGCGGTGCGGCCAGCGTGGCCAGGCCCGACGATCGAACTTGCCAAGATCGCCGATACAAGCGAATCCGCAATTGCTGCGCTGCTACGCAGTCGGCGTTCCGAGCGCGTCTTCGACGACGCACATCCAATTACCCTCGCCGAAGTGGCGGAATTTCTCGACGGCGCCGCGCGCATCATTTCGCGCCAGAAGCTCAGCGAAGATGAAGGGGAGGAAATGGAGATCGCCGCGCGGCCTTACCCTTCAGGCGGCGCAAGCTATGAGTTGGAGCTTTATCTTGCAGTCGACAAATGCGACGGCCTCGAGCGCGGTTTCTATCATTATGATGCGGATCGCCATGCGCTCGTGGCGATCGCAGTCACGCAGCGCCAGCTCGAGGCGATCATCGATGACGGACAGTGTGCAATGGGCGCGCCCAGGCCGCCGCAAATCATGATCACGATAGCGGCGCGGTTTGGGCGCGTGTCATGGAAATACAGCGGCTTCGCTTATTCTTTGGTCCTGAAGGATGTCGGTGTCCTCATGCAGACCCTCTATCTGATGGCGACGGAGATGCAGCTCGGCGCCTGCGCCATCGGCGTTGGCGACATCGACCTTTTCTCGCGGATGACCGGGCTCCCATTTCACGTCGAAGGCGCGGTGGGTCAGATGGCGATTGGCCGTGCCGCCGCGCAAGGCGCGCCGTGACGTGACGCGATGGATCGCCGAGATAATTTTGGATCGTCAAACAGCGCGGCGGCCGCCCTCACAAGACGCGATCTTCTCCTAGAAGCGGGCGCCTGCGCGGCCTCGGCGGCGGCGGGCTGCATATCGCCCGCGATGGCGGCGCAGAAGGTTGCGGTCGAGGAGGAGATTGCGGCATCGGAGTGGGACTACCGTTCGGCCGGCGACCTCATCGCAGCGCTGCGGAAGCGGCGCGTTTCTGCGTTGGAGCTTACCGACGACGCTATCGCTCGGATAGAAGCGCTGGATTCACGGATCAACGCCGCGCCAGTGCGCGACTTCGAACGCGCCCGCGCGGCTGCCCGCGCCGCCGATGCGGCGCTGGCGCGGGGCGAAACGGGCGCGCTGCTTGGCGTCCCCGTCACCGTGAAAGAGTCCTTCAACATCGCCGGCCTGCCGACCTGTTGGGGCGATCCGCGCTTTAAGCATTTCACGCCGAAGGAAGACGCTCTCGCCGTTTCTCGATTGAAAAAGGCCGGGGCCGTCATTCTCGGCAAGACGAATGTGTCGCAATGGCTAAGCGATTGGCAGAGCTATAACAGCGTCTACGGAACAACGAATAATCCCTTCGATCCTTGCCGCACGCCGGGCGGATCGTCCGGCGGTTCCGCGGCTGCGTTGGCGGCGGGCTTTTGCGCGCTCTCGCTTGGCTCAGACATGGGCGGGTCCATGCGCGAGCCGGCGCATTATTGCGGTATCTATGCCCATAAGCCGACAGAGGGTCTTGTCCCGCGTCGGGGCCATGCGCACCCGGGAACGGCGCCCTTGCCGGTTGAGCACGATCTTGCGGTTGTCGGCCCGATGGCGCGCGGCGCCGCCGATCTTGCATTGGCTCTCGACGTCATCGCGGGGCCGGACGAAATGAGCGCAGGAGTCGGTTACAGGCTCGCTTTGCCGCCGCCGCGTCACGACAGGCTGAACGACTTTCGAGTCCTTATCGTCAATGCCCATCCGCTCGGGCCGACGTCGCGCGTCGTGAGCGACGCGCTCGCGAGATTGGCCGAAAGGCTGGCGAAGACCGGCGCCAGCGTCTCTGACAAACGCGCCCTAGCGCCCGATCTCGCGCAAGCGATGCGTCTTCATGCGCGCCTGCTCTCGGCCTATTGGGGCGCTGGACTTCCGTTCGCCAACTATAAAAAGCTTTATCGAGACGCGGCCGCATTTTCCCCGCGCGACCGCAGCATCGCCGCCGAGCGCGCTAGAGGCGCGGTTTTGAGTTTTCGCGAATGGCGCGACGCTGACGCTGAACGCGCGCAGCTGCGACAGAAGTGGCGCGAGTTCTTTCACGACTTTGACGTCGTGCTTTGCCCCGCCGCCCCGACGACAGCTTTTTTGCACGATCATTCGACGCCGCTCGAGGCGCGTCGCGTCAAGATAGATGGCAAGCTCTACTCCTATCTGGACGCGCACACGATCTGGGCGGCGCCGGCGACGATCGCGGGACTGCCAGCGACCGTCGCGCCGATCGATCATGACGGTTCCGGCCTGCCGATTGGCGCGCAGATCATCGGCCCATTCCTGGACGATCGCACCACGATCGAATTTGCGACGCTTCTCGAGCGCGACTTCGGCGGGTTCACGCCGCCTGCAATGCGCTCAGGGCGGCGCTCCTGCGCGAAATAGTAGAAGGGCTTATTGGCTCTCGCCGCTCTACCTATGAAAAACGGAAACTGTCAGTAGGAGCGCGAGCAGCAAACAGAGCACCTGCCAAAAAATAAGGGGATTGCGTTCGTAAAGAGACTTTTTGCGCAGCGTTAGCGGCTGCGCCCGCGCCGAGCCGTTTTCGAGCTCGAAGGCGAATTCCAACACGTCGTTATAGCGCTCGTCGCGCTTAACGGCGATCGCTTTGAGAATGGCCGCGTCGAGCCATGCGGGGAGGTCGGGCCGCTTGAGGGAAAGCGGCGCGGGCTTTCCGAAGCGCGGTCTGCTGAATGGCTCGATTTCGCCGTATGGATAGCAGCGGCTGAACATTCGATAGATGGTGACTCCGAATGCATAAAGATCGGACGCTTCGTCGCCGATACCGCCATCAAAAAGCTCGGGGGCCATATAGCTCGGCGTGCCAGGCGCATTCGCTTGCGGCAGATTTTCAAGGTTCGGCGCACGGCAGACGCCGAGATCGACGAGCCGCAGTCCGCCATCCTTCGATAGAATCACATTCTCCGGTTTAATGTCGCGGTGGATGACGCCACAGCGATGCAACGTCACGAGCGCGCGCGACAAGCGTGTGGCGATTGAAACGCCCTCGGCAAGATCGATGCGCGGTTCGCGCCGCAGCCGATGCTCCAGCGTCTCGCCTTCATAATATGGCATCACGGAATAGAGCCGCGTCTGCCGGCCCGGAAGCAGTTCTATGACTTCGCCCACAAATGGACTTCTCACCCGCGCTGCAACCCATGCCTCGTTGACGAACGCCAGTCGGTAGGCTGCGTCATCTGCGACACGCGGATGCGGAAATTTCAATACGACGGCTCTGCCGTTCTGTGTGTCCGTCGCCTGCATCAGCCGGCTGTACCGCCCTTCGGAGAGAACGGCTTCGATCTGAAAGTCGTCGACAAGAGTCCCGACGGCTGGCAGCTCGCGGATTGGCAGGGCGGCAAAAGCGCGCGACAAAGCGTGCTCATCAGCTGGCGGCACATCAATGACGTCGACGACGAGCGCCGTGACATTGTCGTTGCTGCCCATCTCGAGCGCGGCCTGAACGATCCTTTCCGATGTTTCCTGGGGCGCGCGCCTTTCGGCAAGAAGCGCGTGAAGCTTAGCGTCCGTCGTGACGCCATGAACGCCATCCGAACACAGTAGAAATCGATCATGCAGATTGAGACTATGCATCCCCTGATCGAACAAAAGCGCATCCTCGAGACCCACCGCGCGAAGGAGCACATGGGCGAAATCGCCGCGGCCCAAGACATGGTCTTTCGTCAGTCTTTCGAGGCTATCGCCAGCGAGCCGGTACGCGCGGCTATCGCCAATATGGAGAATGAAGGCGTTACGACGGGACAGAATCAGCGCGCTGAACGTTGTCGCCATTCCTTCCAAAGCAGGATCGACTCTTGCCTGCGCCGCGATCCAGCTGTTGGCCGCTTCGAGCGAACGGGCGGCGGCCCGAGCGACGCCCAAGGTCTCCGGCTGCGCATAGTAGCCGTCGATAAACGCGCGGACGGCTGTCTCAGCCGCCGCGCGCCCGCCCTTGTGGCCGCCGACGCCGTCAGCAACGGCGGCGACGACGCCCTGTAAGGCGCCGGCGCCGCCCGGACCGAAGCAATATGCGACATAGTCCTGATTGTCCGGCCGTCGGCCCTTCTCGGTCGCGAAGCCCGCTTCGATTCGAAGATCATGAACGCCGCGAACCGACACCGCTTCTCAACTCAGATCCGCGCGCCGGAAACCGCGCCCCAGGTCGTGCGCCAGCGCGTCTTAACGAAGATCAGACCTACGAGACCGAGCAGCGCCAGGAAACCGAAGAAGGTGAAGCCCGCCGTGAAGCCGCCCGTCGCTCCTTTCGAAAACGCGAGAGCCTTGGCCAGGAAAAATCCGCCTAGACCACCCGCGGCGCCGACCAACCCTGTCATCGCCCCGATCTCCCGGCGGAAGCGCTGCGGCAGCAGCTGAAACACCGCGCCATTGCCCATGCCGAGCGATAGCACGCCAACGGAGAATAACGCGACTGCTGCAAATGCGACGGGCGGCAATTGCATCAGGCCCCATCCCGCGACGCCCTTCGCTGGCGCGGGTCCGGCCGGCAGAAAGGCGACGGCGAAATAGCAGGCCGAGACGATGAGGAAGAGGAACGATAACGTTTTTACGCCGCCGATACGGTCCGCGATAAAGCCGCCGACCGGTCTGAAACCGGAGCCGAAGGCGACGATCAGCGCAACCATAAGGCCCGCGGCGACTCCCGTCGCGTGATATTGTGTCGTGAAATAGAGGGGCAGCGCGGAGGCGAGGCCGACAAAGCCGCCGAAGGTGATGAAGTAGAAGAACATGAACCAACGGCTGTCCGAGTCGGCGAGCATTCTTCCGTAGCCTGTAAGGTCGATCTTCGTTTTGGCGCCGGGCGCGTCCTTGGCGGCCAATGCATAGACGAGAAGCACCAAGACCATCAGTGCGAGCAGCACGCCATAGACCGTTCGCCAGCCGTAAGCCTCGGCGATCGACGGCGCAAACAGCGTGTCGAGCACGACGCCCATATTGCCGGCGCCCGCAATGCCCATCACCAGACCCTGATATTGCGGCGGATACCAGCGGCCCGCCTGCGGCAAGGCGACGGCGAAGGAAGCTCCCGCAAGTCCGAGCGATAAGCCGAACAGCGCGATGGCGATCGGGCTACTGAGGCCAAAGACACACACCAAAGACACGGCGAACATTACGATCACCTGCGCGGCGACGCCCGTCATCTTTGGGCCGATAGCGTCAGAGAGAAGGCCAAGCGGAACGCGAAAGAATGCGCCGCCGAGAACCGGAATGGCCACAAGCGAAAGTTTGTCCTCGATGGAAATCGGCATGCCCTTGGTGATGTAAATCATCAACGGGCCGAGTGAGACCCAAGCCATGAAGCTGATGTCAAAATAGAGGAAGGCCGAAAGCAGCGTCGGCCAATGACCCGCCTTCCTAAAATCAGAGAGATTCATCCGATGCTCCTTTTTTCATGCTGGGTGTTGTAGAGGCGCTGCAGATCCTGTCGCAGACGCGGCGGTGAGAGCGGTCTTGATGAGGCGTTCGATTTCTGGCCGGCATGAACCACAATTGGAGCCTGCGCGCGTGGCCTTGCCGACGTCCGATGCGGAGCGACATCCCTGCTGAATCGCAGTTTCGATTTGCTTTTGCCCGACGCTGAAGCAGGAACAGACGAGCGGACCCGCGTTGGTTGATTGTCCGCCCGAGCGCCCGGATAAGAACGACAGTCGCTCTGAATCATCCAGACGTTCGCGGGCAAAGAGTTCGATGGCCAGCTCCCAGGGCGGCGAAAGGGGAGACAGAGACCAGATGAGCGTCGCGTGATCCTCGACGAAGGCGGCGCCGGAGAAAACGCTCTTCGTTTCGTCGATCAACTGGACAATGTCTTCGCTGACCGTAGCGGCGCTGATGATATCGGCCCAATCGTCATCTTGCAGATTGGCGGCGACCCGATAGCCGTACCCCTTGGCGATTGCGACCCGCGTCCACCACACGCTTTTGGGCAGAGCCGTCGGCTTACGGGAGAGGATGAAGCCCTGACGCGCAAAGCGAAAGGGCGAGACGGCGGCTGGCGTCGCCTTTAATTCCGGCTGTCCGGAGACCGGGTCGACACATGAGGCGGCAAGTGCGCCAACGCGCGCGTCGGCCGCGGTTTCATTGGTCCAGTGGATCGGCGCGAAGATATGTCCAGCAGGCTGACGATCGGTTACGACCGCGCGCAAGACGCAATTGCCATAGGGCGTCGCGACACGGGCGAATCCGCCATCTTCTACGCAAAAACGCGCTGCGTCTGACGGATTGATCTCTACGAAGGGTTCGGGAAGATGTCGCGCGAGGCGGGGGCTCGCGCCGGTGCGCGTCATCGTGTGCCATTGATCGCGTATGCGGCCGGTGTTGAGCCGAAGCGAGAAGTCTTCGGTCAACCTTGTGGCCAAGGCAGGCGTCGCTGGCGCGACGAATGTCGCTCGTCCATCTTGAGAGAAAAAGCCGCCTTGGGCGAAGAGACGCGCGCGGCCTTTAACGTCGCACGTGCGGCGCGGCCACTGCGTCGGCTCAAGCCCGTCATATTCAGCGTCGCTCAGCCGCGCCAGTCCGCCAATGTCGAAAGCGCGCGTTCCATCATTCTCGAAAGCCGAAAGTGCGGCGTGTTCGCGAAAGACTTGGGCAGCCGAGCGGTAGTCGAAACCCGCAAAACCCATTCGTTGAGCCACATCGGCGAAGATCGCCCAGTCGGCGCGAGTCTCTCCCGGCGCAGGCAAAAAAGCGCGCTGACGAGAAATGCGGCGCTCCGAATTCGTCACCGTGCCGGTCTTTTCGCCCCATGCCTGCGCCGGCAGAAGCAGATGCGCGCCGCTGTTGATGGTGTCGTTCGACGTCACATTGTCGGATACAATGAAGAGTTCGAGCTTGCTGAGCGCAGCGCGCGCCATGCCGGCATTCGGAAGAGACGCCGCCGGATTTGTTCCGACGACCCACAGCGCCTTGATGTCGCCACGCGCAATGGCGTCGAACATCTGCACCGCCTTCAATCCGTCACGCGTCGCGATGCGCGGCGCATTCCAGAAGCGGCGAACGCGATCGACGCTACTGGGATCAAAACCCATATGAGCGGCAAGGCTGTTTGCAAGTCCGCCGACTTCGCGGCCGCCCATCGCGTTGGGCTGGCCGGTCAGCGAAAAAGGCGATGCGCCTGGTTTGCCGATACGGCCTGTCGCGAGATGGCAATTGATGATGGCGTTGACCTTATCGGTCCCCTGCGCCGACTGATTGACGCCCTGCGAGAATGCCGTGACCGTCCGCGGCGTCCGCACGAACAATTCGAAGAAGGAAGCAATATCGATCTCGCGCAGTCCGGTCGCCATCGCGATGGCTTCGATCGTCGGCGCGATGCGCCGCGCTTCCGCCAAAGCGTTCTCGAATCCGGACGTGTATTGCTTAATGTAGGCAGCGTCGAGTGCGGCGAATTTGGCGAGATAAGCCAGCAGACCACAAAACAGCGCCTGGTCGGCGCCAGGGGCGATCTGCAAGAAGAGATCGGCGCTCTCCGCCGTCGCTGTGCGCCGCGTGTCGATGACGACGAGCTTGGCGCCGCGCTCCTCCTTGTTGCGCATGATGCGTTGAAACAGAACCGGATGACACCAGGCCGCGTTTGAGCCGACCAGCACGATGAGGTCAGCTTCGTCCAGGTCTTCGTAACAACCGGGCACGACGTCGGCCCCGAATGCGCGCTTGTGGCCGGCGACCGTCGAGGCCATGCACAGGCGCGAATTGGTGTCGACGTTCGCTGAGCCGATAAAGCCTTTCAGCAGCTTGTTGGCGACGTAATAATCCTCGGTCAGCAACTGCCCCGAGAGGTAGACCGCGACGGCGTCGGGACCATGCTGGTCGACGATACGGCGAAAGCCCGCTGCGACTTCATCGAGCGCCGCATCCCAGCTCAACCGCGCCAATGCGCCGTCTGCCTGACGACGCATCGGATGAAGAAGGCGACCCTCAAGTCCGAGCGTTTCCTCAAGCGCCGAGCCTTTAGAGCAGAGCCTGCCAAAATTTGCCGGATGGGCTGGATCGCCGCTGATATGCTTGCCGCTAGGCGAGGCGAGCACGCCGCAACCCACGCCACAATAAGGGCAGGTGGAGCGTGTCGCAGTCGTCTGACTGGACGCGGCTGGCGCTTGCAGATTTTCATGCGGCGCGGGCGCCACGACTCCGTCGAGCATGAGCGGCCTCAATAGACGTCCTGTTGATAGCGCCCGCTCTTTTTGAGCTGGGCGACAAAGGCGACCGCTTCATCGGCGCTGCGCGCGCCAAATTCGGCGACCACATCGACAAGCGCGCGCTCGACATCCTTGGCCATGCGCTGCGCATCGCCGCAGACATAGAAATGCGCGCCCTCCGCCAGCCATGCCCAGAGTTCGCGGCCGGTTTGGCGCATCCGGTCCTGCACATAGAATTTCTCCGCGCCGTCGCGCGACCAGGCGAGCGAAAGGCGGGTGAGCAGACCTGTCGCCTTCATCGTTTCGAATTCGTCGGCGTAGAAGAAATCACAGGCGGAGCGTTGATGACCAAAGAAGAGCCAGGTCTTGCCTGTTGCGTGCGTCGCCGCGCGCTCCTGCAGAAAGGCGCGAAACGGCGCGACGCCGGTTCCGGGTCCGACCATGATGATCGGCGTTGCAGAATTGTCCGGCAGGGCGAAACCGTGCGCCGACTGCACATAAACCGGAAGACTGTCGCCCGGCGCAATGCGCTCGGCGAGAAAGGTTGAGGCGACGCCGAGACGTTTGCGTTTGCCGACGACATAGCGAACTGCGTCGACGGTCAGCGACAAGCGTCCCGGCGTCGCCTTTGGGGACGAGGAGATGGAATAAAGACGTGGCTGAAGAGGGTCCAGCGCTTCGACAAAAGCTTCCGGGTGGGGCCGGGCGCTAGGAAATTTCTGCAATACGGCAAGGACGTCGAGCGTCGCCGCGTCGCCATCCGGGTCCTCGCCCTGCGCGAGCAAACGCGCCTTCTCGCGATGCGCGCCGCCCGTGATGAAGGAGATCAGCTCGAAAAGCGCATCGGGCGCCAGAGATAGCGAAACGTCGCTCAGCAAGACGTCGCGCAGAGTCTTGTCGCGTACGGGCGTCACATGCGAGGCGCCGAGCATGGCGATGATCTGGTCGACGAGGCCGAGATCATTTTTAGGAAATACGCCGAAGCTGTCGCCAACCTGATAGCTCAGCTCGCTTGCGGCGATGTCGAATTCTATGTGCCAGGTGTCTTTCTCCGAGCCTTCCTTGTTGAGCCGCCGGCGCGAAACGAAAGTCGCGCAGGCCGGGTTGTCGCGCGAGGCGCCAGACGTCGGAACGCTAGGCTTAGCTTGTGTGATGAGAGCTGGCGCTGGCGGGGCCTCATCCAGCTCCGTCGCAAGCGCTTTCAGCATGCGGGCCGTGTCCTTCCCGCCGGGCGCGCAAAGATTGAGGCGTGTCTCCTTCTTCGCAGCGACCGCGTCCGCATAGGTCTCGCAATTATAGCCGCACTGGCCGCAGTCCTGCTGCGCCATGGCCGCCATCATGCGACGGCGCAGCGGCCGTCCTTGCGCAAGCTGCATGCGCGCGTCGAGCGCCAGCGTCTGGTCATGCCAGGGCGCTTCGCCATCGTCGCCTTCGACTGGAGTGCCGGCCAAGACGGCGGCGTTGTCTTCAGGCGAAAGCGGCGTGACGGAGCCGTCATCAGGGGCGGCGAATCCGGCAAAGAAGCCGCTGAGCCAGGCGCGCTGCTCGGGTGTGAAAGGCGCGCTCGGCGGGATGAGAAAAGGCGGAGAGGGCAAATGAGTCACGCCGTGCTCTCCTCATTGGCGAGACGATGCAGCGTCTCAATGTCATGACGGCGTGCGAAGTCGACGAAGGTTTCGTCTGCGCTCGCGCGGTTCGTTCGATAGGCGCGAAGAATTCGCGCCACCATTTCCGGCGCCTCCTCCGCCTTCACATTTTGATAAAACTCGGAGCCGATGCGGGCGTCTCCCGCAAAACCGCCGCCGACGAGAATGTGATAGCCCTCGACCGTATCGCCATCATCATTGATCGGCACGCGCGCGCCGATCAGCCCGATATCGCCGATGTAATGCTGCGCACATGAGTGATGGCAGCCGGTAAGATGAATATTGATTGGCGTATCGATCGGCGTTTCAGTCTCGCAATAGGCGGCGATTTCTTCGGCATGCCTTTTGGTGTCGGCGGCGGCGAAACGGCAGCCGAAATTCCCCGTGCAGGCGACGAGACCGGCGCGAATAGGCGACGCCTGCGTCGAAAGGCCGAGCGCCGAGATCATCGCCACGGCTTCGCCGACATGCTCATTGGCGACGCCGGTGATCAGCACATTCTGCCAAACGGTGAGACGCAGGCCGCCGTCGCCGAATTGGCGCGCGATCTCGGAGAGACCGCGCGCCTGCTCGGGGGTGAAACGGCCGACCGGCAGCGCAACGCCGATCCAATTGAAGCCCGCCTGCTTCTGCGGATGGACGCCGATATGGGCGGCGCGATCCTGACGCGGGCGCACAGCGATCGCGTCGGCCGCGACGCGAAGCAGTTTGCGTCCCAGCCTTTCTTCGACGGCGGCGATGAATTTGTCGAAACCCCAGGCGTCGAGCACATATTTGAGCCGCGCCTTGGCGCGGTTGGCGCGGTCGCCATGTTCGATGAAGACGCGCAGAACTTTGTCGGCGACCTCGACCGCTTCGTCCGGCGGCACAACCACGCCCGTATCGCGCGCGAAATCCTTATGACCGGTGATGCCGCCGAGCGCGAGGCGGAAATAAACGCCCGGCGCGACGCCGCGGCCGTCCTCTATCGCGACCGCCTGAAAGCCGATGTCATTCGTGTCTTCCAGCGCGCCGATCAATCCCGCGCCGTCGAAGGCGATATTGAATTTGCGCGGCAGGCCATAAAGCGAGCGATCGTTCAGGATGTGATGATGCATGGCGCGCGCATAGGGGCGCGTGTCGATGAGTTCCTGCGGATCGACGCCTGCGGTCGGCGTGCCGGTGATGTTGCGGATATTGTCGGCGCCAGAGCCCTTGCTCCACAGACCGAGGTCCTGAATCGCCTCGATAATATTCGTGGCGTTTTTCGGCTCGACCTCGCGGATCTGGATATTGGCGCGCGTCGTCACATGGAGATAGCCGCCGCCGTAAATTTGCGCGAGATCAGCAAGGCCGGCGAACTGCCAATGATTGAGCGCGCCATTGGGAATGCGCAGGCGGCACATATAGGCATCCTGCGCAGGCGCAACGTAGAAGAGGCCGTAGTATCGCCAGCGGAAATTGTCGGCGGGCTTTGGCGGCGCATTCTCCTTGGCTTGAGCGACAAGGCGCGGCCAGGCGTCGAAGGGATGCTCCTCGCGCTTCCATTTTTCCTGATCGGCCAGCTTGCCGCCTGCGGCTGTAACGCGATCCTGCGCTGAAATATGCGCGGCGTCGGGCCCCATCGGCTGCGCTTGCGCGGGCGGCGCGTTTTGTCCGCCGCGCGCGGAGAAGCCGGCGGCAAATCCTTCGAGATAGCGCTTCTGATCGAGCGTGAAATCGACGGACATTTCAGGCGGCCTCTTGCATCGGCGGTCCGAACATCAGTTCGTCGCACATGGACGAAACGTCCGCGCCTGAACGGATGAGATCGAGGAGATCGGCCGCGCCGTTCGTATCTCCGATAAGGATCGCGCCCACGAGCCTGTCGTCACGAATGACGAGCTTGCGGTAAATTCCCATGCGCGGGTCCTGGCAGACGATGCGACGCGCATCGCCTTCGCCGAGATAATCGCCGGCCGAGAAAACGCGCACGCCAGAGACCTTGAGATTGGTGGAGACAACGCTGCCGCAATAGGAGGCGTCCTGTCCGGCAAGCCTTGCGGCGAGGACGCGGGCCTGCTCATAGGCAGGCTCGACGAGCCCATAACAAACGCCGTCATGTTCAGCGCATTCGCCAATGGCGAAGACGCCGGGCGCGCTCGTCTCGAGGCCATCATCGACAATCACGCCGCGTCCGACGCAAATGTCGGCGTTTTTAGCGAGGTCGGCGTTGGGTCGAATGCCGACAGCGAATATTACGGCGTCGGCTGGAATCGTTCGGCCGTCGGCGAACTCAACTTCTTCGACTCGGTCCGATCCGCCGATACGTGTCGTATTGGCGTTGAGCAGAATCCGCACGCCCTTCTCTTCGGCGAGGCGGCGCAGGATGTCGGCGCCGGCCGCATCGAGTTGGCGCTCCATCAGCCGGTCCATGACATGCGCCAGCGTCACGTCGACGCCGCGGCGCGCCAGGCCATAGGCCGCTTCAAGTCCAAGAAGACCGCCGCCGATAACGACCGCGCGCTTCGCCCTACCCCCGAGCTGCGACAGCGCCTCGACGTCCTGCACGTCACGAAACGCATGAACGCCGCATAAATCGGCGCCTTCGATCGGCAGTCTTATTGCGCGCGAACCCGTGGCGAGCAGGAGCTTCGAATAGTCGATCGTTTCGCCGCTATCGAGAACAAGGCGTCGCGTCGCGGCGTTAATCTCAACAACCTTGCAGCCGCTCATTACCTGAACGCTAGCGGCTCGCCACCAATGTGAGGGCTGGAGTTCAATATCGTCGAGCGACAAATCTCCGGCAAGCACCGAGGACAGCAGCACGCGGTTATAGGCAAGCCGCGGTTCGTCTCCGATCACCAGGATGTCGTAACGATCCGGCGCAAGGTTTGTCAGTTCCTCGACGAAACGCGTGGCGGCCATGCCTGCGCCGACGACGACGAGCTTTTCGCGGCCTTTACACTCCTGCAATCCAGTCATGCGTCGACTCTGTTGAACGGCCGAACGGTCCGGTCACAGGTCGCTTCGCCTTAGACAAGATGGAAAGGGCAAGACGACCGAAGCGGGGCGCACTAATGCGAACTGCTTCTGTGACGGAGCCCTACTTCGGGCTCTTTCCGGCGGACCGGCGGTCGTCGTTGACCGATTAAGGAAATGCAGATTTCGGGCCAGGCGCGCCGAAGGCGATTTTTTTGAGAAAATCGAGCGTTCCGCGCTTGTCGAGGGCGTCGCCATCTTCCTTGCGGCGCCAAATGCTTAGGCGAAAGGCGCCTAACACGTAGCGCTTTTGAGCAGCGGTTCAGCGCCTAGACGCGCTGTCCGATGGCGAAGCCTTCGAGATAATCCGCATAGTTTCGCCCGTCGAGAGACGGTCCCGCAAAGGCCCCAATTTCCCGTTGACTATGCGCGCGATCGATAGCGGCGTCGAAAAGATCCGGGCGTAGGACGCCCTTCGCGCGATCGGCCATCTCCGATGAATAGCGTGTCTGCCCCCAGCGGAGCATCTGCGCATAGATCCATTCGGCTTGCCAAGGATCGGGCCGCATTGCGCCGTCTTTTGAGATGATGAGGTAATCGGCGTCGGCGCGCTCCTCACGCGCCTTGATGCGCAAATGTCCCGTCAGAACGCGGCGGATGATCTCGGCGTCGACGCCGACATATTCCGGACGCGACAACATCTGTGAAACTTCGTCCAGGTTTTGTGGGTCGTCGACGAAAGCGGCGCCCTTATGCAGGGCGCGGAGCAGCGCGGCCACGAGATTGGGGTCGTCGTCGGCGACGCTTTCGCGTAGCGCGAGGACCTTCTCTGGCGCGCGCGCGAAAATCTCGCAGCCAAAATGCAGAATGACGCCGACGCCGGCGTCGACGGCGACAGAACTCCATGGCGCGCCGACGCAAAAGCCGTCGAGCTGACCGCGCGCGAGATTTTCCACCATGTAAGGCGGCGGCAAAACGATCAGCCGCAAATCTTCATCTGGATCGATTCCGCCTTCCGCCATCCAGAAGCGCAACTGATAATTATGCATGGAAAACGGGAAGGTCATGCCGAAGGTCAAGGGCTCTCGTCCTTCGGCGCGGCGGCGAGCGACGAGCTTCGCCAGCGCACGCGCGGTTTGCGCCGGATGCGCGACTTCGCTTTCGGCAGCCAATTCCGCGTGAAGCGCCGTCGACACTGCAATGGCGTTGCCGTTCATCGCGAGATTGATCGGGGCGATAAGAGGCACGCGCACGTGGCCCAGTCCGAGCGTAGATGCGACCGCCATCGGCGCCAGAAGATGGGCCGCATCGAAGCGGCCGATGGCGAGCTTGTCCCGAACATTCGCCCAAGAAACTTCGCGGATCAGTTCGACATCGAGACCTTCCGCCTTGGCGAAGCCCTTATGCGTCGCAATCAGCAGCGCCGCTGCGTCGACAAGCGGAATGAAGCCGATTTTCACATGCGCTTCGCCGGTCATTTAAACATCTCCGCCGCAGTGATGACCGAGCGCGCTATCTCAATGATTTTCTTGTTTTCGCGCATGGCCGCGCCGCGCATCAACTTGTAGGCGTCTTCTTCGGAAAGCTTCTTCGCCTTCATCAATATGCCCTTGGCGCGCTCGATTGTCTTTCGCTCCTCGAGATCGGATTTCGCCCGCTCGAGATCATCCTGAAGTTTCGAAAACGCCTTGAAGCGCGACACGCACAGGTCGAGAATTGATTTGATGCGCTCCTTTTTCAGCCCGTCGACGATATAGGCGGAGACGCCGGCGTCTACCGAGGCTTGGATTGAGTCCGCATCGCTCTGATCGACGAACATCGCGATCGGCCGGCGCACGGCGCGGCTGACCTGAAACATCTGTTCGAGCGTGTCGCGTGACGGATTTTCGAGATCGATCAGAATGACGTCGGGGTCGATCGCGTAAATCTGCTTCAGCAGATTGTGCATTTCGCCGATGCGCTCGACTTGCGTGAAGCCGGCTTCACGCAGTCCTTCCTGAAGGATCAGCGAGCGGATGGGGCTTTCGTCGACGATGACGATTTTCAATTCACGGATGTCCGATGCGCGCATATACGGTCGCGTCTGCAGCGGCGTATCGGAGAGCGGTAAATCTCCACGACCCGCCGCCAGAGCGACCGACGCTTATATCTTGAACCGCAACGACATGCCTGCTTGCCAGTTCTTCATAATCTGCGGACCGTTGAGATTCTGATAAACGGGCAGACCGGCCTCGATGGCGAGCATCGTGTTTTCGTAACCGATGAACTTGCCACTGATCGTCGCGCCGCCGAAGAGTTCGCCCCGCTGCCCGCCATAAAAGGCTGGATTTGCCGGCACGGCCGGGCCGCGGATTTCCGGATCGAAGCCGCGAATCGGGCCCTGCGTCGAACCGCTCGCGCGAAAGGTGGTCGTCAGCCCCGCGGTCCAAGTGTAGCCGACCCAGCCGTTGAATTCATGCAGATCGCCCCAGCGGTAGCCCCCCGAAGGATTGGGACCGAGCGGGAAAGTCAGGCGATAGTTGAGCAAATAGTCCCAGGAATAACCCAGCGAATTTGGGGCCAGCGGAAAGCGCCCGCGATAGGTCAGGCCCCAGGACCACGGTCCCAGATAGCCCGCATAGACGATTCCGGGGAGGAAATCGAACGTGCCCGTGCCGGGCTGCATTCCATAAAATGCGCGGACGTTGCGGCGGATTCCGTCGGGCAGCAGAAAGTCCTTGAACGTCGCCGTGTAGCTGCCGGCGGGGAAAGAGAAGCCAAGCGAGAGCTGAATGCGGTGGATGTCGTCCTGATAGATGCGATAGACGCCCGACAAAGTGACATCGGCAAGGCTCGTCGTTCCCGGCAAACTCCTGCCAAGCGGCAGAATTCCTGAAGTGCCCTTCCAGGTTAGGGCGTTGAGATTTTTCTCGACCATGCCGGCCGTGAGCACCACCGCGAAATCTTTCGTGACGCCGTAGCTGAGCCCGACAATTTACGTCGCAACCGCGATATTTTGGGGAATTATATATTTTAGTCCCTTGACAATCACGAGGGAGTCATCTACCTTGATGTTATCGCCAATGAGGCGAGCTTAGATGATGGAGAAAAAGAATGTCGGCTTCTATGCACACTTACAAAGGCTATAAAATCACGACGACATGCGGTCCTGCGCCTGACTACGCAAACCCCACCGCGAAGGTTTTTGATCCCAACAACAAACGTGGATCGGCCATATTCGTTACAACTTCATTGGATCGGGCCGTGCGGTGGATTGACACCGCCATAGACGAAAAAGCTGTCAAAGTGGCGACCAAGTGATAGCCCTCGGATGGAATCTATATTCGATGCATAGAAGCGGGCGGCGCTATAACAGCCGCCCGCCGGCCAATTGTGTGGCGGCGCGGGCCGCTTGGGATGCGTTCGCCCGAGACGGTGAAATAGAGTGGATACAGCTTCTCGACGGATATTGGGGGTGCCAACGCCCCGGCGGCAGCAATGCAATCGAGGAAATAGAAGCCCAACATTTCAGCCGTAAGAAAGGTAGCTCACATGTCTAAATCAACCATTTCAACTTTCGAACTCTTCGCCATGTTCCCCGACCAAGAGGCCGCCCGCTCCTACTTGGAGGGGCGGCTTTGGCCGCACGGCCCGCGTTGTCCTGTCTGCGGCCTTGGCGAGCGGATCACGGCCCGTAAGAGCGGATTTTACCGCTGCAACCAGTGCAAGGAAGATTTCACCGTCCGCACTGGCACAATTTTCGAACGCTCACACGTCCCGCTGCACAAGTGGGTTTACGCGATGTATCTGCTCGTTACGGCCCGCAAGGGCATTTCGTCGATGCAACTCGCCAAGGAAATCGGCGTCACGCAAAAGTCCGCGTGGTTCATGCTGCACCGGCTCCGCGAAGCCTGCGGCAGCGACCTGGATAAACTTCAAGGTCTGGTCGAGATTGACGAGACGTATGTCGGCGGGATCGAAGCCAACAAGCACGAACACAAAAAGCTGAAAGCGGGGCGCGGGACGGTCGGCAAGACCGCCGTGCTTGGCATGCGCGAGCGCGGCAAAGGCGGGCGCACCAAGGCTGTCAAGATCGACGCCACGGACACGCAAACCATTCAAGACGTGATCGTGCAGAGCGTCGAGGTCGGTTCGATGTTGCACACCGACGAAGCCGCCGTCTATCAGGCTATGGGCGGTCTGTTCTTCGACCACGAAAGCGTCAACCACAGCGAAGGCGAGTATGTCCGCGACGGCGTGACGACGAACAGCGTCGAGTCCGTTTTCGCCGTTCTCAAGCGCGGCCTGATTGGCGTTTACCATCACGCCAGCGCCAAGCATCTTGGTCGCTACGTCGATGAATTTGCCTTCCGACTGAATGACGGCAACGTGGCCCGGCACACGTTGAAACGGCTGGACAGCTTTGTGTCCCGCGTTGTCGGCAAGCGCCTCACCTACAAGGCTTTGATCGCATGAAAACGCCGAAGATTTTAGACGCCGTAACCGACAAGGTTCTGCGGTATCGCCCCAAGCCGAAAAGCCAGCCCGCGAAAGAGCGGCAGCGGAAGCGCCGCAAGATCGAGAAGGCGAAGGCAGATAGCTAAAGGGACTCATCTATATAATTCCCATATTTTGCGGGATGATGCGCACGGTCTGTCTGGGATTGAGAAAGAACGGCACGGTCGTGACGATATATTCGTTTGAGACCGTGCGCGTCCCCATCTTGATGCCCGACAGATTGGCGAAGATGGGGGTAATGGAGAGAACGAGCTTGCCGGCGGCGGGCATATCGGCGCCGAAGACTCCCATGGGCGCCGGCGGCGGGGGCGCGGGCTGCGCCGTCACTGGCTGAGTCTGTATCGAAGGGGCTTCCGCAGATACGGCCTTGCGGGGCGCGGCGTTCGCGTCGGCCGCGACGATCGCGGCCGCCATCGCCATCGCCAGCGCGCCTTGCGACTGTCGGAGCGTTGATCGCCGCGGCTGTTCTCTCTTCATCGCGAATCTCATTTACGCCTCGCCTATGCGCCCTGAAAACAAAAAAACCGCCGCCTGAGCGCCTGCGTAGCAGACGTTCAGGACAGCGGCGATGCTGGGGGCCCCTCTATGGACCGTGTGACGTCGCGAACGACGCCTTCGCGGTTATGGATGCAATCCGGGCGCCACCTACAGCGAAGCTGTGGGCGAGGGATCGTTGAGTTGCTTAAACGATAATGTCTTCGGGGCGTTCTCTGATTAAGGCGCGCGCAAACGAAACATCATCGCGTGACGCGCACTGCTTAACGAGGGGCAGCGTCCGCCGAAAAAATTTGCATCCTGCTTTCGTCACCGGCAGCCGCTTAGTTTTGGCCCGCATCTTCGAGCGCTGGATAGGCGGCAGGGTTAGACGTCACCAGGAATAGCGCATTCCTGCACTGCCGTAGTACATCTGCGACCGGTGAGAGAATTCACCATCGAATTTGGCGAACAAGGCCGCGCCCCCAGGCAACCGAAGCTCGACAGCTGTCGTTAGCAGCGCCGTATTTTTCACCGGCTTGGCGCCCTCGACCGTAAAGCCCGCGCCTGGCAGGGCCGCAAAGGCCGTCGCCAGGGTCGCGTTGCTCACCCAATCGTGAGCATAGGCGACGCGTCCTCGCAGCATAATCAGCGCGTCGCGATAAATCCCAATAATGTGATCGAAGCGACCGCCTAGTTCGCCGCGTGTGTCGGTTGAGGAACGACCGCGATAATTCAGTCCGAAGCCCGCTGGAATGCTGTCGGTTTCACCATAGCTCGGCGTGCTGAAGCTCTGTGGCTGAATAGCCGCATATGGCGTCAACCCGCCGAGCGCCGTCGCAAAGCGATAGCCGCCCTCGACGCGTCCGCCATAATTCTGGGCGCTGAAGTTGGCCGTCAGAACATCGCCAAAGGCCGCGCTACGCTGGGTCGACATCCAGTGATTGGCGAAGGCGAAAGCCGCCGATACATAAGCCGGGCCCACGTAAGTTAATCCATAGACGCCGGTTTGGAGGAAGTCGCTCCGCCCGCCGCCGAGTCCCTCCGACAAACCCCAATTGGTTCCGCCGCCCGCCATCGAGACGCCCAGAACCGTCTGAGGCGTCAGGCGATAGTCGAGACCTGTCGCCATCCCCACGATGCTGGAGGCGAGGCCGTGCGCGCCCGAGCCAAGAGAATCGCCGCCCAAATGGCCGTAGCCGCCGAAAGAGCTGGCCCAGATCGACCAGCGAGGTTCGTAAAGTGCGGAAGCATTTGGTGGGGGCGAACGCGATAGGTTCGCGTGCGAAAGCGAGATTGTCTTCGACGCGGCTGGCTCATCTGTCGTGTAACTCGCAATGAAGCCGCCTGCGTCGCCTATTTGGCCCTGGCCGCGATTTGGTCCCTGGAGATCAAGCATTTGATACAGGAAGTGGCCCAATGAGCGATATCCGATCTGTTGCGCGCCCGTCGCTGGTTCGCCCGCCGAACTCGCCAAAGCGTTTGTCAGACCAGTCCCAGTAAGGCTGTAGAGGTTGATAAAACTTGGCGCCAAGGGAAGGCCCGCGTTGAACCAAGCGTTGATCACATTTGCGACCCCGCGCTGATTCCGCGGAAGAGCGCTCACGCCCCCAGGAATGTCGCCGCCAAGATTAGCATTACAGTTGCAGTTTCTGATGAGCGCGCTTTGCCTGGGCTTGGTGCGCTCTTCGCCATAACGACCAGGTGATGACGAATTCCGGATGGATTTGCTTGCGGGCAAGACGGTTGGCGATGCGTCGAATTTCCTGCATCGACCAGCGGATCATAGGCTCTCTCGATTGCGGCGGCGCGTTGTCTTTGTTTGGCGCCGCATCCTTTTTGGGGGCGGCGCAGCGGCGTTGGCGTGAACACGGATCGACGCCATCATCGCGAAGGCGAGCATGACGAGCGTCACGTGGCGGCGCCAGCCGTGCCAGGAGCGCGTTTCATTGTGATCGAGGCCGAGTTCGTTCTTGGCGGTTTCGAAGCTGTCTTCGATCGCCCAACGATGACCTTCGACTTCCGCAAGCATTCCGATGCTCGTTCCTTGCGGCGCCCAGGTCGTGAAGAAAGCGAGGTCGCCGTCGGCGATCTTGCGCCGGATCAGTAGACCGCGCGTCCATGTCTGACCTTTGAGCGCCTCGCCGTATTGATCGCCGTCGAGATCGGCGAGTTCGACGTAAGCCCAATCATGCAGGCGCTCGCCCTTCGTCCCCGCGCCCGCGGACAGCCTCATCCAAGCGGACGCGGGCAGACGATCGGCGATCTCTTTCGCCGTTCCAGAGATGAGCTGTGGCTTGCCCCAGGAATGAAATGGCTCTGTGGACTTCACGCCAAGCACATAACCCTTGCCTGCGCGGCGCAACGCCATCTCGATGTCGCCGACGCCATAGACCGTATCGGCGGCGACGAAGGCGAAGGGAACCTTCGCCGCAATGGCGCGCTTGATCATCGCGAGCGCCAGCGCCGGCTTGGTCGCAAAGCCGCCGTGGGCGTCTTCAATCATCTCTGGCGGCACATGCGCCTTGGCCAGGCGCGCCTTGTCGTCGGTCCAGCTTTTGGGGAGATACAGCTCGCGGTCAATGAAAGCGTGGCCGCGCTTTGCCACGTAGCAGGCGAAGACGCCGATCTGGCAGTTCGTGATCTTTCCCGCCGAGCCCGTATATTGCCGCGAGACGCCGCAGGACGCCTTGCCCTGCTTCAAGAAACCTGTTTCGTCGACGACGAGAACCGCGTCATTGTCGGCGAGCGTCTCAAGCGCATAGTCGCGCACGATGTCGCGCAATGCGTCAGCGTCCCATTGTCCGCGCCCAAGGATGGCTTGTTGCCGCCACGGCCCCGGATCGCCCGCGGCTTCCGCCCGCATCCATCCGGTCTTGCGCCGCTCCTCGCCAAGCAGCCCGTCGAGAAAATGCTCCGCCGAGCGCGCCACGCGCGCCTGCGTGAACAGCGGCCGCATCCGACGCTTCACCTCACGCAGCGACGACGCCCATAACTCGAGCGTCGTCTCGATCGAGGCTCCCGACATCCCATGACCCCTTCAGCGAATCATGGTGAGCCAAGGAGTCAGAGTTCTCTATAAGTTGCAACTGTAATGCTAGGGTCCAGACCCATAAATTGCTTGGCACGATCCAAGCGTTGTGATTCACGGCTTCCGAAAGGAAGCGCCGATGATTCCCGATCGATTCTGGCTGACAGACGAGCAGTTTTCAAAGATCGCGCCG
>VGDT01000025.1 GCA_016869595.1 Alphaproteobacteria bacterium | reverse complement strand
CACAGTCGCCGAAATCCTCGAGGCCGTTTCAGTCGTTTCGAGCGATCAAAACGCTGCAGTAGCTCAGTGGTAGAGCACTCCCTTGGTAAGGGAGAGGTCGAGAGTTCAATCCTCTCTTGCAGCACCAGTTTTTTCAATAAATTAGATCGATCTGCCGCGCTGGCGAACACGTCTAGCCGCCAGATAGCCGCCATGGGTTGGTTTGCTTCCTCGTCCCATGATCGGCCGGCCTTCGCGCTGACGAGCGCCGCCGGGCCATGAGTCTGGCGCGGCGGCCTACTCATCCATTGTCTCTGACGAACGCCGGCTGTCGCGATGAAAGTTAGTCGACTGCAAGCATCAATAGGTAAATCTGTGACTGCGAGAGCGCATCTGCCGTTTCCTTTTTGAAAGGGTGCGCAGACTTTCAGCGCGGTAAATTGGTGAGGGAAATCGTAGAGATTTTGGTCAAGGCATTGGCTCGGAGGCCGCTGCGAACTATTAATGGGGCGCCTTTGGCAGAGAGAAGTAGGGAGGTTCAAATGGTGCGCTTTAAGAAGGTTGGGTTGATATTTGGCCTAATGCTGGGGGCCGCTTTCATTGCTCAAGCAGCGAAGGCCGAAGATCCGATTTCAGCGCTTGGCGCTGGAGTGAATCGCGTGGGGGCCGAGGCGGGCAAGTCAGTTACAGACGTGTTGGACAAAGTGACGGGGAGCACCACGGCTGTGCCTGGCAGCCCCTCGCCGGCTCCCGCAACAGCGACCTCGGCTGGTGAAGTCCCTCATCATCATCACCGCCATCATCACCGCCATCATTCGTGAGTTTGGGCGGCGGGGTTCCGAGCAATGTGTGCTCGCGCGCAACAACTGCCTTAAGACTGCTTGGCCTCAATCGTTCAAAAAGATGGCCTACCGCTCGAAATGAACGCCTCGACCAGGAGTGAACTGGCGAGGCGTTTTTCGATTGGGCGCCAACTTTTGGCGTTTCTACCAACCCCAGCTGGCGTAGCCCGATCCTGGGTAGCCGCAGACGTTCACCCAAGTCTGCGTCCATCCCCAGCCAGTCCAGACGGTGCGCGGGCGATAACATCCGTAGCCATAGGCGCCGTAGACGATGGGACGGTAACCCCAGCCGCCAGAGCTCCAGCGGGGGCCGCCCCAACCGGCGCGGCCAAATCCGCCGCCCCAGCCGCGTCCGCCCCAACCGCCGAAGTGACCGCCCCCAAAGCCGCCGAAGCGAACGCCGCCGAAGCCGCCACCGTGCCCCCAAGCAAGAGCTTCTCCGTGGATGAGGATTGTAGCGGCCAGCGCGCCGAGTAGAGCAATTCGTCGAAGCATCGCGATGCTCCTTTGCCTAAGAACGCCCCTCTCCAGACGAAGCTTAACAGGGCTCATGCGGTCATGTGTTTCGCTACTATTTCCAACGCTCGCGCTTCCGATGTTGACTCCTGGCGCCTCTTTTTGAAGGCGCGGGCGCTGAATGCTCCACGAGCTTTTTCTGGCCAAGAGAGTCGCCAATGCTTGTCGCCTCACTAGGTCTCTCTACGTAAGCTTGCGCCCGTCTCTCTCCGAATAGGATCGGGGCTTATTTGAGGACGGAGGAGTTCGCGGATTTACGACAGTGAACCAGGGCGGCCGCCTATCTCATCTTGGCAATCTTCAAGATTGGAGAGGATGTCATGGCTAAGCGCCCGAGCCGCCCTGGAATAGGGGCATCGTTTGCATCTCTCGTCGCTGGAGTCGGCTTGCTCACGCTGGGAACGTGGGTCGGCCCGACTTGGGAAGGCATCGTGTTCGACGCTCTTGGGATGGCTTCTTTGGTCGCGCTTCTTTGGTTGTACTAGCGGTGAAGCGCGCACTCTTGAGGAGGACAGCATGCTGAGAAGGATCTTGACCGCTTCGATCTGCGCTGGCGGCGTTTTGCTTTCCGGCGCTGTTTTCGCTCAAACGCCGGCGGCCGCTCCGGACTGCGCGGCACAGGCGAGCGAAAAGAAGCTCCACGGCGCGGCGCTGAACAGCTTCATGAAAAAGTGCGAAAGAGACGCGGCCATCGCTTCGTGCGATGCCGCCGCGGCTGACAAGAAGCTGGCGGGCGCCGCCAAGACGAGCTTCACGAAGAAGTGCGTCAAGGACGCGGTAGGGAAGCCGAGCGCGCAGTAAAGCATCATGGGCATCGTGCGGCGTCTGTGGCGCCAGCCGAATCTGTTGCTGCCCCGAAGAAAGCGCTTTCAGCTGAGCGGATCTAATGCGGGACTCTGTGCCTGCTTGCTGGTTTCTGAATGGACGCCGCGCGGACTGGTCCGTGTGCGACGCTTACTCAGAAAGGAGCGCGCTCAAACGAGAGAAGGCCTTCGAGCTGTAATTGCCGAAGGGAAGGCTTTCGAAAAAGGCCTCCGTGCCCTGCGGGTTTTGGCCCCAGGCGATCAGGAAGCCCGCCACAACCAAAAGCAGCAGGGAAAGCAACGCCGACGAGAGGCCGGCGAGAACTCCAATCGCCAAAGCGGCTCCGAGCTTGGTCCTGATGTTGATCGCCATGGTTGTTCTCCTGTCGCGCGTCAAACCGCACTCGCTTAGATTAACATGGTTAATCTAACGTTACAGCCCATATGAATTGTGATCGGCATCGGCGGCGGCCAGTGCGGAGGACAGTCGAGAGTTCAGGACTATCCGGCGCAACCTCAGCGCCTACGCGCGGTGCTGAGGGACCCCCCTTACTCGCAGCTTCCGCGGCCGGCAGTCTTCAGCCGCCGTAGTAACCCACAATCGCCGCGCCAAGGAAAAATCCAATTGCGCCCAAAATCATCAGTCTCGTGAAGCCGTCCGGCATGATTCTCTCCGCTCAGCGCCGCTCCCTTCAAATTAGCGGTCTTTACTCCAAGATCAAGAAGCGCGCTGGCGAAGCTCGCTCAATGAGCGAAGGCAAAAAAATAAACCGCAGGCGACAAGCCTGCGGTTCTTAAAAGATATCTGCAATCACTGATTGTAGAAAGCGACGCAGACGCGGTTGCCGTCATAGTCCCAGCCCCACTTCGCGCAGCGCTGCGGCGGAGCGGTCGCCGCTCCGACGATGGCCCCGCTCGCCGCGCCGATGGCGGCTCCAGCCAGCGTGCCGCCCGCGCGCCCGCCCGAAGCCAGCGCGCCGATGCCCGCGCCGCCTAACCCGCCGATCACGGCGCCGCCCGCGGCGCGTTCGCCAGGCGTATTGCACGCCGTAAGGGGCGCGGCCGCCGCTAAGACGGTCGTCAGCAGCAGAACCTTCTTCATGCGTGTCTCCTCAAGGATGTTTCTCGATATTCGCATCCAGGCGACGCAACGTCTGACAAGCTCGGTTGAGAGCGCCGCGAATTCTGTATGACGCCGCGGCCGACGGCTGCTTGGGGAAAACCGCAAGCCGCATTGGCGTCGGGCGCAGATTAAAGACCTGCGCCTCTCATGGCTGTCGCAAAAATACAACATTGCGGCGAGCTTGGAGCGCCAGCGTTTGCGGAAAAGACCAAAACTCGCCGATTTTTAGCCATGAATTTTGTGCTTCCCGCTTGGGGTGGGAGCGTAAATTTGCTAGCAGCCACTGTCATTTGTCTCAAGGATATCGCACTCATGGATGCAACCGCCCGCGCCGAGGAGTTTCGCCGTCGTCTCGACGCCGCCGCCGAGGCGACCGAGTCTGCGCTCGACGCGCTGCTCTCGGCTGCGCCGCTCCCGGGCGAGATCGCGCGTCCCACGCGCCTTCTCGAGGCGATGCGCTATTCGTCGCTTGGCGGCGGCAAACGGTTGCGGCCTTTTCTTGTCATCGAATCCGCGCGGCTCTTCGGCGTCATCGGCGAAGCGGCGTTGCGCGCCGCCTGCGCGCTCGAAATGATCCATTGCTATTCGCTCGCCCATGACGATTTGCCGGCGATGGACGATGATGATCTGCGCCGCGGCCGTCCGACGACTCATAAGGCGTTCGACGAAGCGACGGCGATCCTCGCTGGCGATGGGCTCTTGACCTACGCTTTCGACGTCATCGCCGATCCCAAAACGCATTCGGATGCGGGCGTGCGCGCCGGTTTGGTGCTCGCCTTGGCGCGCGCGGCCGGGCTTGGCGGCATGGTCGGCGGACAGGCGCTCGATCTCGCCGCGGAAACCGCGGCGACGCCTCTGTCGCTTGAAGAAACTTTGCAGATGCAGGCGATGAAGACCGGCGCCCTGTTACGCTTCGCGGTCGACGCCGGCGCGATCCTCGGCGCCGCCTCCGCGCAGCAAGCGCATGCGCTGACGCGCTATGGAGAAGCGCTCGGCGCCGCCTTTCAAATCGCCGACGACATTCTCGACGCGGAGGGCGACAGCGCCGCGCTCGGAAAGCGCGCAGGCAAGGACGCCGAGCGCGGCAAGGCGACCCTTGTCGGTCTCCTTGGTCTCGACGTCGCCCGGGAAAGACGCGACTCGCTTGTCGAAGAAGCGACGGCGGCGTTGCGCGAAACCGGACTGGGCAAGGGGACCGACATTCTGGCTGAGGCCGCCCGTTTCGTCGCTGCACGGCGAAATTGAGGCGCAACGCCATGCGCCGACAAGGACTGTCCAACATTCGACGGCGCGCCTCGCCAATCCTGGCGCCCTTTCGAATTATCCGCGCGCGGCCGCAACTTTTCGTCAGCGTCGCGCTCGGCCTTGCAGTCGGATCGCTTCTGCCACAAGCGATGCAGCCCGTCTCGCGCGCGCTCATCGGGTGGAACGCCTTTACGCTCTGCTATTTGGCGCTCGTGGCGATGTCCGTCGCCGGCGCGACGCATGAGACCATCCGCGAACGGGCGCAACATCTCGATGAAGGCCGCTTCGTCATGCTGTTGCTGACGACGGCGATCGCCACCGCGTCTTTCGGCGCAGTCGTCGTTCAACTGGGTTCAGTGAAGGGCATGGAAGGTTGGGAGAAGGGCGCATCGGTCGCGCTAACCATCATCACCGTGCTGAATTCCTGGCTGTTCCTGCACCTGACATTCGCATTTCATTATGCGCATGAATATTATTTTGAGGAGGAGAGCGATCCCGGCGAACCGCCGGAGGCGAGAGGCGGGCTGCACTTTCCCAACACCAAGACGCCGCAATATATCGATTTCCTCTATTTTTCCTACGTCATCGGCGTCGCCTTTCAGACCGCTGACGTCGAAACCTGCTCGTCGCCAATAAGACTGCTGGTGGCGACGCATGGCATTGTCGCTTTTTTCTTCAACACCACGATCCTCGCGCTCATGGTGAACATCGCCAGCCAATTGGTCTGAAGGACATATGCGCGACGCCGCAGCGATCGATCTCAAGACCGAAGCGGCGCGGCTGCGGGCCATTGTGATCGGCTCGATCGGCAATCTCGTCGAATGGTATGACTTCTACGTTTATTCGGCCTTCTCGCTTTATTTCGCCGACTCGTTTTTTCCGGGCGACGACCCTGTCGCGCAGATGATGGCAGCCTCGGGCGTCTTCGCGCTCGGTTTCTTCATGCGGCCGATCGGCGCCTATATTTTCGGGCGCATCGGCGATGGTCGCGGCCGCCGTCTCGCGCTGATGCTCTCGGTCATGCTGATGTGCCTTGGGTCGCTCCTCGTCGCTCTCGCGCCCACCTATGCGATGATCGGCGTCGGCGCGCCGGCGACGTTGCTCTTCGCCCGCTTAATCCAGGGCGTTAGTCTTGGCGGCGAATATGGTTCGAGCGCGACCTATCTCGCCGAAATGGCGCATCCCGAGCGGCGCGGCTTCTATTCGAGTTTCCAATATGTGACGATGATCGCCGGACAATTGCTTGCGCTTTGCGTGCTGCTGATCCTGCAAGATATCGCGCTCGATGCACAGGCGTTGCGCGACTGGGGATGGCGCATCCCATTCGCTATTGGCGCGCTGCTCGCCGTCGTCGCGCTTTTCATGCGCCGCGACCTTGCGGAGACGCCAGCCTTCAAGGCATCCTGCGCCGAGCGCAAGCGCGGCTCGCTCGCCGCGCTCCTTTCGCATAAGCGGGAGACCGCGACAGTCGTTGGACTGACGCTCGGCGGCACGATCGCCTTCTATGTCTATACGACCTACATGCAGAAGTTTCTCAAACTGTCCGCGGGCTTGAGCGACCGTCAGACGACCTGGATTGCGGCGGGCTCGCTTCTCTTCGCGCTCTGTCTTCAACCGATCTACGGCGCATTGTCAGATCGCGTCGGCCGCCGGCCAATGCTGATCGCTTTCGGCGTGTTCGGAACCACTCTAACCGTGCCGCTGCTGACCGCGATACAGAATGCGCGCGATGCATGGACCGCCTTCGCGCTGATCTGCTGCGCCTGGCTGATCGTTGCGCTCTATACGTCGATCAACGCCGTGGTGAAGGCGGAGCTTTTTCCTGCAGCCATCCGAGTCACGGGCGTCGCTTTGCCTTATGCGGCGACAGTGTCGCTCTTTGGCGGCTCGGCGGAATATGTGGCGCTCTGGTTTAAGGCGCATGGCCATGAGAGCTGGTTCTTCTATTATGCCAGCGCCGCGATTTTCATTTCGCTCATCGTCTATGCGACGATGCCGGATACGAAGAAAAATTCGCGGATTGAGCAGGATGACAATATAGTGTGATGAAAAATATTGGACCGCCCGAATGTCATTCCCGACGCGCGAAGCGCGATCGGGAAGCCAGAACCGCAACAAACATCCTGGAAGCTGCCCTGGATTCCCGATCAGGCCTTCGGCCTGCCGGGAATGACACGCTCGAAATGCTCAACCGGGGTTCCATCTTGAACGATATTTCGCCAGGGACGCCGAACAGTATTCAGAAACAGGCAGGCCTCAAGGAGAAGCCCTGATGCGTTATGCGGTCGTGATCGAAAAGGCGGGCGACAATTATTCGGCCTATGTGCCTGATTTGCCGGGTTGCATCGCGACGGGCGCATCAGTTCCCGAAGTCGAACGGGAGCTGCGTGAAGCGATCCGATTCCACATTGAAGGGCTTGAAGCCGATGGGCTGCCCGTGCCGGTCCCCAGCGCCGTCGCGGAATATGTCGAGGCGTAAATCGATTCTCCGCGCGTCGCGTCAATTATCCAAGAAGCTCCGCAGCTTCCGGCTCCGGCTCGGATGTTTCAGCTTGCGCAGCGCCTTCGCCTCGATCTGGCGGATGCGCTCGCGCGTCACCGAGAACTGCTGGCCGACTTCTTCGAGCGTATGGTCGGTGTTCATGCCGATGCCGAAACGCATGCGCAGCACGCGCTCCTCGCGCGGCGTCAGCGAAGACAACACGCGCGTCGTGGTCTCGCGCAGATTCGATTGGATCGCCGCCTCGATCGGCAGCACCGCGTTCTTGTCCTCGATGAAATCGCCGAGATGCGAATCTTCCTCGTCGCCGATCGGCGTCTCAAGCGAGATCGGCTCCTTAGCGATTTTGAGAACCTTGCGCACCTTCTCGAGCGGCATGGCGAGCTTCTCGGAGAGTTCTTCCGGTGTCGGCTCGCGTCCGATTTCATGCAGCATCTGGCGCGAGGTGCGCACGATCTTGTTGATCGTCTCGATCATATGCACGGGGATGCGGATCGTGCGCGCCTGATCGGCGATCGAGCGGGTGATCGCCTGGCGAATCCACCAGGTCGCATAGGTCGAGAATTTATAGCCGCGGCGATATTCGAATTTATCGACCGCCTTCATCAGGCCGATGTTGCCTTCCTGAATGAGGTCGAGGAACTGCAGACCGCGGTTGGTGTATTTCTTGGCGATGGAGATCACGAGACGCAGATTCGCCTCGACCATCTCCTTCTTGGCCTGCCGGGCTTCGCGCTCGCCCTTCTGCACCATATGCACGATCTTGCGGAACTCGGAGATCTCCAATCCCGTTTCGGTCGCAAGCGCGTGAATGTCGGCGCGCAAATCCTTGATGCGGTCCTTGTCGCGGGCGACGAATTCCTTCCAGCCCTTGGAGCCGAGCTTGGCGACGCGCATCACCCATTTGGGGTCAAGTTCGGAGCCGTGGAATTTGTCGATGAAGTCTTCGCGCATCACGCCATGGCTGTCGGCGAGCCGCAGCAGTTTCGTCTCATAGCCGATGAGCCGCTTGTTGATGTCGTAAAGCTGCTCGACCAGCGCTTCGATGCGGTTCTGGTTCAGAGAAAGCGATTTGACGTCGGCGACAATCTCTTTCTTCAGCGTCTTATATTTTCGCTCCTGCGCGGGCGTCAGAGTTTCGTTCTTGAGCTTGTTTTCGACGTTCTGATCCTGAAGCCGGCGCAGCTTCTTGTAGGCGTCGGCGATGCGGGCGAAAGTTTCGAGGACTTTGGGCTTGAGTTCCAATTCCATCGCTGAGAGCGACACGGAATTTTCCATGTCGTCTTCTTCCTCGAACGTCTCTTCGGCGGGCGGGACTTCCTCCTCCAGACCGGCAGGCGGCGTGCGCGGCGCCGTCGACGGCGCCATGTCAGCGGCAGGGGAGGGCTCTGCGCTCTTCGCCGCCTTGCCCTCTGGGCCGGCGTAGGTCGCTTCGAGATCGATGATGTCGCGCAGCAGGACCTTGCCCGCTTCCAATTCCTCGCGCCAGATGATGATCGCCTGGAAGGTGAGCGGGCTTTCGCAGAGCCCGGCGATCATCGCCTCGCGCCCAGCCTCGATCCGCTTGGCGATGGCGATCTCGCCCTCGCGCGATAGAAGCTCGACCGAGCCCATCTCGCGCAGATACATGCGCACAGGGTCATCGGTGCGGTCGGCGGGCTCCGACGTGCGCGTCGTCACCGCGGTTGCGCGCGGACTTTCGACGAGTTCGCCGCCTTCCGACTCTTCCTCTTCCGTGGCCTGTTCCTCCTCGACGTCGTCGGGATCGTCGCCTTCCGAGACCGTGATGCCCATTTCCGAGAGCATTGCGTAGACGTCCTCGATCTGGTCCGATGACACTTCCTCGGACGGCAGAACGGCGTTCAGTTCGGCATAGGTGACAAAGCCGCGCTTTTTGGCGAGCTTTATCATCCGCTTGACGGCGGCGTCATTGAGATCGAGAAGCGGCCCGTCGGAGGTTTCCGTTGTCGCTGCAGTTTCGTTCTCGACCTTATCTTCGTCTTTTTTCGCCATCCATAAGCTCCAAGCGCCTCGCTCCGGATCGGCTCCCCGAACCAGGCAAGGCGCTAGTTTTCTCAAAATAAGCCTGAGAGGCCGCCCCTCTCCAAGCTGCGGCGCGGCGACCAGGCGAAGGGCCCGACCGACCGCAAAAAAACCTCGCCCCGCCCCCTAGCGGCGCGTTCTCCGTCCCCTCTTCGTCACGGCGCTAACCCATGCGAATTCACAAATTGCGCGACGGCCGGCCGGAAAGCGCTCCATATCCTTCCACCGCTGCTTCTGCGCCATCTAGCGCCGACAACTGGGTCTGAATATCCTTCAGCCGCGCATAATCCCGCTCGTTGGGGTTGTCGGCCAGCAGCGCTTGCACCGCGCGCAACTCTCTATTTAACGCCAACGATCTGCGATGCAAGACGAAAGCCTGTCGCAGGCTTTCGCCGGCGTCAGCGGCGGCGGCCTCGGGGCGCACGCTCCACAACGTCGAGTGGGCGGCCATCGCCTCAAGCCGGGCGACCGTCCGCTCAAGCCCGAGCGACGCCAGAAACGGGCGAAGCTGAGCCTTATCCGATTCGCTGCGCTCCGCGAATCGTAAAAGCGCGTCACGCAAGGCGCGCATGTCGCCGGAATCGAGATCGAGGGTCGCCAGATCTTCGACGCGGGAGTCGATCAGATCAGGATGATTGATCAGGATCAATAAGATAAGCGCCTCTCGGGGCGCAATCCCGGCCTTGACCCCTCGAAACAGCGGCGAATTCGCCAGCCCCGCGCCAATGGCGAGGGGCCCGTCGTTAGTCGCGCGTCTGCGTCCGCCCGCGCCGCGATGCGCGCCATTGGGGCCTCGAAATTGGTTGCGCCGATCGCGTCCGAAAAGGCTGTCCAGCCGCTGGGCGAACTCTTGGAGGTAGTGGCGCCGCAGGTCGTCGTCGCCGATATGGCCGACAATTTCGCGCAGCCGCCGTTCTAGCGCGGCGCGCCGCTCGGGCGTATCGAGCGCCGCCCCGTCGGTCTCGCGCATCCATAAAAGATCGACGAGTGGCAATGGCCGGTTCAGAGCTTCAGCGAGAGCCTCCGGCCCGGCGGAGCGCAGCAGTTCGTCGGGATCCTGGCCGTCTGGCAGGAGCACGAATCGCAACGAACGGCCGGGCCCAATCAGCGGCAGCGCCGTATCCACGGCGCGAAGGGCTGCTTTCAATCCTGCCTTGTCGCCGTCGAAGCAGAGGATCGGCTCCTCGGCGAGGCGCCAGAGCAGGGCGCATTGTTCGGCGGTCAGCGCAGTGCCGAGCGGGGCGACCGCGTTGGGGAAGCCGGCCGCGTTCAGCGCAATGACGTCGACATAGCCCTCGACCGCGATCACTGTTCCGGCGTCATGCGCGGCCTTGCGGGCGTTATGCAGATTGTAAAGGGTCGCGCCCTTGTGAAAGAGCGGCGTCTCCGGGGAGTTGAGATATTTGGCCTGCGCATCCGCCTCTAGGGCGCGTCCGCCGAAGGCGATGACCCGACCCGCGCGGTCGCAGATCGGAAACATGATCCGATTGCGGAACCGATCGTAGGGAACAGCAATCTCTTCGCCATGGACGAGAAGGCCCGCCTCGATCATCGTTTCGACGCCTGCGCCTTTGGCGGCGAGATAATCGCGCAGCGCATGGCGTTCGGGCGGCGCAAAGCCCAAACGGAATTTTTCGCGTGCGGACGAGGAAATCTGTCTACGGTCGAGATAGGCGCGCGCCTCGCGTCCCGCCGCGCCGGCGAGCTGCTTTTCGAAAAAGACCGCCGCCGCCTCCAGCGCCTCGCCAAGCGTCGCGCGCCGCCGATCCTGCTCTTGCTGCTCCTTCGTCTCGACAGGCAGCGGCAGGCCGGCGAGCGCCGCCAATCTCTCAACCGCCTCAGGGAAGGAGAGTCCCTCGGTCTCCATGACGAAATCGAAGATGTTGCCGTTCTTGCCCGCGGAGAAGTCGAACCAGCGCATCTTCTGGTCGTTGACGTAAAAGGAAGGGGTTTTCTCGGCGTTAAAGGGCGAGAGGCCCCGCCACTCCTTGCCTTCTTTCCTGAGTTTCACCTTCTGGCGCACGACCTCCGAGACGGGCACGCGCGCCCGAATCTCATCGAGGAAGGAAGGCGAAAAGCGCATACTTTGCCGTGCACTCAACCGAAACGGTGGTACCTTATAGCAAGAATGGTCTGGCGAGCCTGGGATCTTGCGCCATCCACATCCGCCAAGAAAGTGTCGTTGACATCGCCCCAAGTGTATATACAATTGAATTTCATCTGGCGGAAGAACCAGCTTACGGGGCTAATCAGAGAAAAAGGGAGTCGCATGAAAAGCATCAAGGAGCACCTATCTTGTCAGCCGAATTCGACTGGGATTCGAGAAAGAATCATACGAACTTTTTGAAGCATGGGATCTCTTTTGAAGAAGTTGTCAGTCTCTTCGAAGAACCCTACCTGCGAATTCGGTCAGACCGCTCCGAAGAGATGCGCTGGATGGCTCTCGGCAACGCTCAGGGCCGCATCGTCGCCGTGATCTACACCGAACGAAACGGCCGTATTCGGATCATCTCGGCCAGGATGGCGAGAAAGTATGAGCGTGAAATCTACAAAGATCGCATCGGCGACACATCATGAAGCGATGGCGCACCGGGTGACAAAGAAGCGAGAAATGATCGACGCGGAAATCGACGCCGCTGTCGCGAGCGATTCCGATTGGGCCGAATTCGAGCCGATCGACTGGAGCAAGGCAGAAGTCGTTGTCCCGCCAAAAAAACAGGCGATCTCGATCCGCCTCGATCAAGACCTGATCGACTATTTCAAGGCGCAAGGCCCCGGCTATCAGCGGCGCATCAACGCCGTGCTGCGCAGCTATGTAAAGCAGCGCAAGGCCGGGTGAGCGAGGCTAGCGACCGCCGGGACTTACGCACACGCGCGAAGGTTCAGCCGGCCCGCTCTAATTCGATTGATGCGTGTGACGGCTTGTCGGATGGCGATGGATATGGGGCGCTTCGGCCTGCTCGACATCCGCCGGCACGACGACGAGTTGCCCATATCGGACTCCGCGCTCGCCAATCACATGGCCGGCGAAATGTTCGACTTCCGACTTCTGGCCCTTGAGCAAAGACACTTCGAGACAGGTCGCCTCATCCAAGTGCACATGGAGCGTGGCGATCGACATGTCGGCGTGAGAATGATGATCATGCATCAATCGCTTCGAGAGCTGTCGCGTCTCGTGGTCATAGACATAGACGAGCGCCGCGACGCAGGCGCGGGCGCTGTCATCGGTTTCGGGCGTTTTCAGCAGTCCTGCGCGAACGAGATCGCGCACCGCCTCGGAACGGTTTCGATGGCCGCCCGTCTCCATATATTGGTCGAGCGCGCTCATCAGCTCTTCGTCGATGGTTATTGTCACGCGCTGCATAGGTAGCTCCGGCTGTTTGCGGCTGCGTCGAGCCTGATGATAGGCCAAAATCACCCGGCAAGCCCGAATGTTAGTTTATTATTCGCAGCGGCTAAGGGCCAATAGCGCGAGACGGGAAGGATCGAGCGCCGGTCATGAGCCGCTTTGGAAGGCGGCCGGTCTAGAAGACTTAAAGTCCAAAATTCCCGGCATTTGCGTCTTCTTTCCAATCAGAAAAAAGGACCGCATCGCCTCTTTGCCCTTCAATTCGACGGTTCCCTCGTCCAAGAATACGTAATCGTCGTTGAGGCGCACCTTGACCGCTTCGGACACGTGGATCTTGTCGGGCTGACAGGTCGATTCAAAGCGGCTGGCGACGTTAACGACGTCGCCCCATAGATCGTAGGAAAACCGTTTTCTACCGACGACGCCGGCGGCGACGGTTCCGGTGTGCACGCCCATCCTCATCCTGAGTGGGTACGGAACCTCTTTCGCGAAATTGTCTACGAAGCTTTGGGCCTCCAAAGCGAAGTCTGCGATGTGCTGACAATGCAGCGGGTCTCTGGTGGGGACCCCGCCGACGACCATGTAGCTGTCGCCGATCGTTTTTATTTTTTCGACGCCGTGCTTTTCGACAAGCTCATCGAATTTTTCGAATATGGCGTTGAGCATATTGACCGTCTCGTGCGGTCCCAGTTTCGCCGAGAGCTCCGTAAATCCGACGATGTCGGAGAAAAAGACAGTCACTTCCGGGAAAACTTCCGCGATGGTTTCTTCGCCCCCGCGCAGTCGTTGGGCGATGGCGGCGGGGAGAATGTTGTGAAGCAGCTTTTCCGAACGAGAGCGTTCGATCTCCAGATCCGCCAACGCCTCGCCAGAGAGCTTTATCTTATTTTCGAGTTTGTCGAATGCGATGTTCAGATCTTTCGCCATCGCGTTGATCGTCGTCGCCAACTCGCTGATCTCATCCTTCCCGGAAACAGGAATGCGCGCAGTCAGGTTCCCGGAGCCGATATCGTGAACGACCTTCATGAGCTGCGACGATCGAACCGCGAAGCGATTGCGCAAGAAGATGAGAGACAAAATGACCAGTCCGAATAAGCCGATACTGATGTAGGTGTTGAACGTAAATAAAAGGCGGGCGAACGCTTGTTGTTGTGAAATCTGCGCCGCATATCTCTGCCGAATCAATTCCTGCATCTGAGAGACCTTCAGCGCCAAATCTGCGTTAAGCTTGCGATATTCGTCGCTGAACAGCAGTTTTGTCGCAAGAGCGCGATCCGGCTTGCCCTTGCGGGAGAAGGTTCCGGCGCCGTCGTCGAATTCACCGTCGACCGCATGCATTGCGGCCCGTTCGATGCCGACCACTTTCTCCAAGAAGCTGCGCGCTTCCTTCAACTTATTCAGTTCTTGCGCGGTGATATTTTGGCTCAAGAAGCGATCTTCAATGGAAACTGCGCCGTCGCTTCTCCATTCAGGCGGCGAAATGATTCCGCCATTCACGAGATCCCAATAGCCAAAATTATAGTCTTTGGGCCGCGCGACTTCGCCATTCAGAATGGCTTCGATAATGTTGTACCAATCAACCCTTTTCGGATCATTGTTGGAAATGTAGCCTCTCGCAAAGCGCGTCTGCCACTGGGAGGAAAAAACCAAATCCTCGGCAAGCGTGGTCAAAGACTGCAATTCGCGATGCGACGTCTCCAGCTCTTGCTGCGCTTTTTCGAGAAGTATGCCGAGCGCTAAGTTGCCGCCTGCTAATGCGACGAGCAACAGGAAGAAGATTGAAAAGAACGTCCGAAGCTTCATTTTCGTGCCCGCGATCGGACAGTCACTTCATCAGAAGACCACAGGGGCCATTGATCGGTGATTGGTGGGCGCACAAGGGCTCGAACCTTGGACCCGCTGATTAAGAGTCAGCTGCTCTACCAACTGAGCTATGCGCCCGTCCGTCGAGCGCGCGGGCGAGCGCGACGCTGTTTCGAACGAGCGGTGCGAATAACAAAACCGCTCGCGGCTGTCCAGCGCCACGCAATGCCTGTGCTCGATTTCCCCTCTTAAGCTATGGCGCCGGCGCCGCCGGCCACCCGTGGATCAGCCGCGACTTCGTCACGAGATCGGACCAGGGTCCCTTATAGGCGTTGCCGGCCGCGGCTGTCGGCGCGTCCTGCTTACGCGCGCAAACGGCTTTGGCCGCCTCGGATTTCGGACCCTCCACGTAAAAATAGATGACGTCCATTTTCAGTCGCGAGGCCAGCTGGTCGAGCACCGTGCCCCTTTTCAGCACATTTACACCCCAATGGGCGTCGCGCGGGCCGCCCGGCTTAAAGCCGTAGCCATAGTCGCCGTCACCCTTAATGAGATCGAAGCGGATGTAACAAAGCGCGCCCTGAGGGGCGGGCTGCGCCACCATCTCGCGGGTGACGATGACGTCCTGGTTGTTGTAGCGGACCGTATAGTCGACCGGAAAATGCCAGACGTCGACCTTCTCAAAATGATTTAGGAGCTCCGCCTCGTCCGGGTCCGCCGCTTGAGCCGCGGTTGATCCTAGCAGGCCGCCCACAGCAATCGCGATTGCCCATATGGGCGTCGAAAATTCTCTCCTCATGTATCGACCTTCCGCTGGCGCTCTCGCGCTCCCCCTCGAGCTTTGCAGGTAAGCAACTCCGCCGGCGGCCGCAATCCCTGCGACATTAGCGCGCTTCGGCGGCGCCTCGGCTCTGGAGGCGGGCGGGGAAAGCGTGGCGCGGTCAGACTCTGGTTAGGACACGCGCCGAGAAGTCTTCCCCCCGCCGCAAAAGCGCGCTAGCAATTCTTGAGAAGCAAAGAACGAGTTTGATTATGTCGCGAAAAAAAATCGCTTTGATCGGCGCCGGCAATATCGGTGGAACGCTTGCCCATCTCGCCGGCCTTAAAGAATTAGGCGACATCGTTCTTTTCGACATCGTCGACGGCGTGCCTCAGGGCAAGGCGCTCGACATCGCCCAATCGTCTCCCGTCGCGGGCTTCGACGCTAAACTTTCTGGCGGCTCGGACTATTCGGCGATCGAAGGCGCGGATGTCGTCATCGTCACGGCGGGCGTTCCACGTCAGCCGGGCATGAGCCGCGACGATCTTTTGTCCATCAATCTCGGGGTCATCGCCAAAGTCGGCGCTGGCGTTAAGCAATATGCGCCGAACGCCTTCGTCATCTGCATCACCAATCCGCTCGACGTTATGGTCTGGGCGCTGCAGAAGGCTTCAGGCTTGCCGACGCATCGCATCGTCGGCATGGCGGGCATGCTCGATTCTTCGCGCTTCCGTTATTTTCTCGCCGAGGAGCTCAATGTCTCGGTCGAAGACGTCAGCGCCTTCGTTCTGGGCGGTCATGGCGACGACATGGTTCCGTCGGTGCGTTATTCGAGCGTGGCGGGCGTGCCGCTGCCGGACATTGTCGCTATGGGATGGACCACTCAGGCGCGAATCGACGCGATCGTCGAGCGCACGCGTAAGGGCGGGGGCGAGATCGTCGGCCTTCTTAAGACCGGCTCCGCATATTATGCGCCGGCGACCGCGGCGATCGCCATGGCCGAGAGCTACCTTAAGGACAAGCGCAGGGTGATGCCCTGCGCCGCCTATCTCACCGGCCAATATGGCGTGAATGGGCTTTACGTCGGGGTTCCGGTCGTCATCGGCGCGAATGGCGTTGAGAGGGTGATGGAGATCAAGCTCGATGACGTCGAGCGGGCGATGTTCGAGAAATCCGTCGCTTCGGTTCGGTCGCTGATCGAAGCCGCGAAGTCCCTCGACGCCGCATTTGCCTGAACCCCTTTCAAACGCCGCACTCGATTTCAGAGCTGCAACGCCGCGGCGGAACGGCCGGCGGCTTGGGCGGCTTGGGCTTGCCCGCAGGAACATTCTTTGCAAGTCGGAGGTTAGTCACTCTGGAAGACTGAATCTTGCGAGAGGTTCAGCTTTGCTGGAATGGATTTAAGGCCATGTTTGATCCTGATGGTTATACCTTCGTCAAAATTATCGCTATTGCCGGCACGCTCTACTTTGCAGTGCGCGCTGCTATTCTGATCGGTGTCGCGGCGATAAATGCGGTTACTTTGCTGCCGTAAATTTTTAGTAGAAGGGTCGAGCTTTCAAAGGCGAGATAGGCGACCGCGTCTGACGCATCTAGTGGACCGGGGACTTCGCAATCTCTTCCACGGCTTCCGGAGCGGCTTGGCTGCGCACGCGCGCCCGAGCGGCTGAGCGAAGGCCGGTGGGCGCAATGAGGGCCGCTTTCGCCGGCTGGTCGGCGACTTTTGGATTCCTCTGCACGCTTTCCTCGCCTGCGTCTGATTGCTCCCGCGCCTTTGGCTCAGGCGCGTAGGCGAGTGAATCTTCGCGGACTGTTTTTGACCTTCTTGCCTCGCTTTTGGTCGATTTGACCAAGCGAGCTATGGCGCTCGTCGCCTTGACGTCGAAGGTCGCCGGCCGAGACGGGGGAAGGGGCGCCGATCCCCGCGCGGAACGATGGGGCGTGGCCTCGGGGCTTTCGCTCTCCTGAAGTTCGCTTGCGTTTTGCAGTTCGCTCGACCGCTCGACAGCTGCAAGAGTGGTGGCTCTGTCATAGGCGATCTGCCTATCCGTAAAGCCCGGGAGCGAAGCCGGACGCTGAGGCGGAAGCGGCGCCCGGACGGTGGGCGGCTTGGTAGATGAAGACTCCTGATCGGGCGGCTCTGCTCCCGGCGCTGAAAGGGTAGTTTCGCCCCGCGGCAGATCGGCCTCGGCCCGCGCGATCTCGGGCGCCCTATAACGATTGGCGTCGGCTGAGGCGGAAGCGGCGCTTTCTTCGTCGGTTTCGCCGTTCGCCCCTCGCGTCGCCCGCGGCGCGAGCGCCGCCCATTGCTTGCGCGCGCCCGGCGCCGGCGTCGTGACCTCGGCGTCATCTTCCTCGCCGCCGCCGCCGCCGCCAAATAGCATGGCGAAGAACCCGCCAAACGTGCGCCTCGGCGCGACGACATAAGCGCCGTCGCCGCGGGCTTCGATCTCCGCGCGCGCCTCTTCATAGCGCGCGAGCGGTTGGTTGTTGGTCGGCAGATGCACGGTTTTCCCGTCAGGGAAAAGCCGCACGAGCTCGTCGTAGCTCATGCGCGGCCAATGACGCACATTGCCGACGTCGAGATGGACAAAGGGCGTGCCGGCATTGGGGTAATAGCCAACGCCGCCACGCTGCATCCGCATGCCGATCTCGCGAACCTGGGACATGGGAAGCCCGGGCATGGTGGTGTCCATCGCCTTGCCGAGCATGTGCTGTGAATATTTGGCGACGGCGCGCGAACGGGCGCGCAGCATGGCGTTCGTTTCGGGAGAGCGATAGGCGGAGACGACATTGACGACCTGATCGCCAACGCCCGCGGAACGGTATGCTTCCCACACGACGTCAAACAGGCGCGGGTCCATATTGGTCGGCTCGTCGCGGCGCCAGTCGCGCAGGAACCAGTTCAGTTGCTGCAGGACGTTGCTGTCATATTGCCCGTTGACGAGATAGGTCGCCGAAATCGATTCATGCGTGTGGGCGTGGTAGAGATGGATGGTTCTTGTGTCGCCGTTGGCGACCGCCGTTTCAGTGATTTTCGGCGCGAGCGTCGTCAGACAAAGGACGACGAGTCCGAGGACCTTAGAAAGCGGAGCGTAGATCAGGCGCGCGCTGGAGCGAGGCGTCGTCAATAGGTCGCTTCCCGTCTCGCTTGAAGCGCGCCATGATCGGCGCCGCCCGGAACCAATAAATCTTCGAGACCATTTGGCCCCATGCGCGCCATGCGCCGACGGCGCGATGACCGGCAGAAAATCAAATGTGAAATGCGCCGTTAAGACGCGCTTCGCCCATCGCGGCCGCTAGGGGCCTGATTTCCCACCCATTGCGACGCTAGGGTAACATCGTGGCGAAAAAGTGCTCTAGCTTAGCGGCTTAGTTCGTGGCCACGGTTCGCATAAATTGCTGACCAAGGATCGGCTGCGCGCCGCTGATGAGCTGTAGATAGGCCGCGCTCATCGGCCCCGCATTCTGGGCCAGGAAAGCCTCCGATGGCGGTCTGCGGGGCGGGAGCGGCGCAGCCTCTGGAAGCGTGTTCGCCTCGATCTGCTCCCGGTCGGCGACGGCGACGCGGATCGGAGCGGTCGTTTGGCCTCCCGTGCTGGAGAGGGCGGTCGCGACGGCTGACTGCACCTTATGTGCGACGTCGCCAAATGAGGCGAGGCTCACGCCCGACCCATCCGGCTGTGCGCTGGCGACCCTGGTCGGAGGCGTCAGCTGCTTGCGGCCGGCGATCATCGTCGGGCCGCTCTCGCAATTGCGCATGCCGAGAGCGATCAGCTCCGTTCCCGTCAGCACGCGATATTCCCGGGTGAGACGGCCAAGACGCGCCTGCACGGCGGCAGGGTAGGAGGCGAACAGCTGCGACGAGACGCCGAGGTCGGTCTCTCTGTTGATGGCGTTGTAGGCCTGATGAAATTTGACCTTCGCGTCCGGATAGACGCAGACGTTCGGCAGGCTCAGCGCCAGCGTGCAGGCCGACCGGCATTCATGCAGCCTGACTTCGCGGTTCTCGCGGCGATAGCGTTCGGTTATCGCCTCATAATCACTGACGAGACCGCCGACATCTTTATAGACGACGACTGGCGCCGGCATTGGCGGCGGCGACAAATAGCCCAAGACGCACCTCTACCCTACGCATTGGCGGGCTTCCGCTTCAGCAAGGATTCACCATGTCGCGGTGAACATCGGCTTAAGGAGGCGAAATCAGCCCCTTATGCCGACGCGAAGCCCCGGCGCGGGACGTTCTTGCAGAACATTGCGGCGAAAATGAAATAGAGCTGCGCGCCTCGATCGGCGGTGCTGCGCCCTGGATGTAGGCGGCGCCGAGGGTTAAAGCGAATCGACAGTTAAAGCGAATCCACTCTTGTGCACGGCTCCGAGAAAGAGCAATTTATGTCCCTCATTAGAAGGCAAGCTGCCATGCCTAAGTTTTTGCTAAAATGTCTTTTTCATTGGCTCTTCTTGGGCATGGCAACTTGTGTTCTATCGTTCGCCGCCTCTTGCGAGGCGAAAGAAGCGGGCAAGCCTCCGACTCTTCTTGAGACGTCGCCAGCGTCTTCGCAACAGCGAAATGAGACGTCGGCATCCCCCTTAAGCGCGCCTAAAGAGGCCGGTGACATGAAAAGTAGTGAGGGGGCGGTGATAGCCAACTCCCTTACATCTGTTGTCAAGTTAGCGCTCGACACGAATAATGAGACGATAAAGCGCGTTGAAGCATTCTACAGCGGCGCTATTCAACAATTCAGTACTAATATGCAAATATTCTTAGGGTTATTTGCTGGCATTGCTACGCTTGCCGGTTTTTTTGGGTTTGTTACCCTAAGAAACATTGCCGATGAAACTGCTAGACGGCAAGCAGAAAACGCATTGGCACCACTTCTGGCAAGCAATCAAGTGATGCGCGCTGAATATGATGATTTAAAAAATCAGCACAATTCGATATTGGAAGAATTAAAGCAAGCAAGGACTAGTTACTCAAGTATTCATGAAGGATTAAATAACTTACACCGAGGCGCCGCAGCGAATTTGCACGGCCTGCGTTCGTCTATATTAGCTTGGTTGAATATGATACAATACATGCAAGCTGATGACAAGTTAAAATTTGCGGATCGGCTTGAAGACGCAAGCCAATTAATTAACGAAGTTCTCAACGACATCAAACCTGATGACAAGAAAGTGCTAAGTTTGACTTATTCAGTTTATGGCTTGGTTTTATACTATGATAATAAGTTTGAGGAAGGGTTAGAAGCGCTCAAGAAGGCGGTTTCGGAAGACAGCAAGAACTATCGCGCAGCATACAATAGCGCTTGCTGTGCCTGTAAGCTCGCCAATGAACTCGACGAGAGAGGGGAGAGCTATAGGGACCGGACAGCCTCTCTCGACGAGGATGCGCTGACCTCGCTAGAACTGGTCCTTAATTTGGCACCTTACAAGAAAGCTAAGGTGAAAGACGAGGAAGATTTTGGGAGGCTTCGACGTCATCAACGCTTCGATTCGTTAATGTCCACGTAAGGGCGTCAGAAAGGACTCCTCCCTCTTCGGGCTCATGGCCAATCTGGCTGATTGACCGACAATCTAACTACAGGTCGGTGGTAGTGCGACGTAGCCATTGTTGCTCTCCGAGTCCCTTGTGACTTGGTAAAGGAACCTCAGCCTTGCATATATCGGGTTCCGACGCAGGATGTCGACCCCGAATAGGCCCCTTTTTTAAAGAAACCTAGACCGAACCATTTTTGCAACAAAATTGCACTCCTTATCCGCCACGCATTCCAGGGGGTCAAGATCGTTATCCCCTTATGCCGACGCGAAGCCCCGGCGCGGGACATTCTTGCAGAACATTGCGGCGAAAATGAAATAGAGCAGCCGGCCGGCCGCCGGTTTTTAAGGACATCTCGCCCGTCGGTTCGACAATGGCGGTTGTTTCGACAAGACGGCGGAAGTTTTGCTTGTGGAGATGCCGACCTGCGATTGCTTCTACTGTCCGTTGCAGTTCGGTTAGCGTGAACTCCGGCGCCATCAACTCGAAAATCACCGGCCGATATTTCATCTTGGCGCGCAATCTGCCCATAGCTGTGGCGAGAATGCGGCGATGGTCGTGGCGCATGGGCGCCCCGAGCGGCGCGAGCGGCGCCCTTTTTTGCGCCGATTCGCGGCCGTCGCGCAGCGCCTCCTCAAGCAGCCCGGCCTCATAGAGAAGCTCGTAACGCTCGAGGACGTTCTCTTCGTTGAACGCACGGCCCTTGCCGCCAAAGAGCAGGTTGATGCGCACCCTGCGGGAAAGGCCCGAGAAGGAGACGCCGTCCGGCGACTCGGCGACCCAGCTTTCCAGTCCCGGAGCAATCGTCTCCTCAATGATCGCCGGCGGACCTTTGCGCCAATCTTCCCAGGGAAAGAAGTCGTGCCAGCTCCGCCAGACGCCCGCGCGCCGGTCGGCCTCATCGCGGATGCGGGTCAGCGCCAGATAGCCGACCGAGACGACATGCGGGTCGCGGTCGCCGGCGCGCGCATGCCGTCCGCGGTCGCCGAACGTATAGAGCTGCTCGACATAGCCGAGAGGCGCGCCGGTCTGTTCGGCGACCCATTCGCGCAAGCCGATCTCGAAGGTCCGGTGACGGATGGGATCGAATGGTCCCGAAGGCAGGGCCGCAACGCCAGCCGGGCCGTCCGCACGCGTCGTCAGGATCAGCGGCTCATCGTCGCGAACGGCGACGATCGCGGCGGTGAGGCCAATTTCGACAGGGGGGGAAATCGGCGCGAATTCTTCCGCGACGTGACTAGGCGTCAGCGAATTCCAGGACGAAGGGCGATCCCTCATAGCAGTCGGTCCCGCGTCCAATTGCGGCGATCGCGGCGGACATTCGCCCCGCTCGCCCGAGCCTGTCGTCTGCAAGCGCGACCAAACGCCTGTTGGGGGTCGCGGTCGACGAGACGCGGCGTAGTTCGCGCGCGATCTCCATTTCGCAGCGGTGCGGCGCCAATGCGCAGGCCGCGACATAGGCTGCCGCGGGGGAACGGCTCACCCCGGCGTAGCAATGAATGACGAGCGGCGCGGAGCGGTCCCATTCCTCAAGAAAAGCTAGCAGCCGATCGATATGTTCTTCGCCCGGAAGGATATGTCCCTCCCGCGGCGCGTCGATATCGGAGACTGCGATGCGCAAATGGCGCTCTCGGGCGATTTCGCAAGGCCGAACAAGCGACGCCCCGGCCGTAAGAATGGTGATAAGCGAGCGCGCGCCGCTTTCGCGCACGGTCTCGACCACCTTAGTCAGCGAACAGACGTACAATCGCCCATTCGGCATTTCTCTCCCCGACGTTCTTCTTTTAACTTTCGTCGACCGCCCGGAATCGAGCGAGGAAACGCGCCTGCGTCTCCTCGATGGGAGTCGGGGCGAGTTCGTCCATGAAAGACTTCGGCGGGATCGCCGGGCGGCCGAAGATGCGCTCGGCTTCGGCCCGTGTAAAGCCCGCAAGCTGCACAGCCTCGAAAAAGGCGGCGGCGCGGTCGGCCGCTTTGCACAGGCGTCGCAGCGCGGCCTCGGGCGCCGGCGGCAGAGAGAAGCGCAGGAGAATCGCGCCGAGTATGCGGTCCTCGACCGCTCTGTATGCGTCGCCGATCACCGCCTTGAAGGGCGAAATCATGTCGCCGATCACATATTCCGGCGCGTCATGCAGCAGCATGTAGAGCCGCTCGCTTCGGCCGATGCCCGGTTCAAGCGCGCTCGCGACCTTTTCCACGAGCAGACTGTGTTGCGCGACCGAGAAAATATGCGCGCCGGCGGTCTGCCCGTTCCAGCGGGCGACGCGCGCCAGCCCATGGGCGATATCCTCGATCTCCACGTCGAGCGGCGAAGGATCGAGCAGATCGAGGCGACGCCCGGACAACATGCGCTGCCAGGCGCGGGGCGCTTCGCTTCGCGACGCGCGCCCGCGCTTCGTTGAGGAGGAGCGTATTGCGTCAGCCAGCGTCGCCCCCCGCATGGCGATGGCAGCCGACCAGATGATCGTCCACCATGCCGACCGCCTGCATGAAGGCGTAAACGATCGTCGGCCCGCAGAACTTGAAGCCGCGCGCCTTGAGGTCTTTGGAAAGACGTTCCGAGAGCGGCGTTTGCGTCGGCACGTCGCTCATGCGCGTCCAATGATTGACGATCGGTCGCCCATCCACGAAATCCCAAAGATAATTCGAGAAGCCGGTCGCCGCCTCGATCCTGAGCCACGCCTGCGCCGAGAGCACGGCGCCCTCGATTTTTGCGCGATTGCGCACGATCGCGTCATTGCGCATCAGCGCAGCGACGCGCTTTTGGTTAAAGATGGCGATCTTCTCTGGATCGAAGCCGGCGAAGGCGACGCGAAACGCCTCGCGCTTGCGCAGGATGGTGATCCAAGAAAGGCCGGCTTGAAAGCCATCGAGAGTCAGCTTTTCGAAGAGCGCTCGGCTGTCGCGCTCGGCTTGGCCCCATTCATTATCGTGATAGTCGAGATAAAGCGGATCGACGCCCGGCCACGGACAGCGCTTCAGTCCATCAATATGGGACACGACCGCGAGGTCGCGCCAACTTGCCGGCTGTTCCCGGACGCTCGCCAAGATTAGATCCTTCCTGATGCGGACGTTAAACGCCGCGCGCCGCGGCTTTATCGCGCGTTCGGATTGCGTTCACAACCAAGTTGGGACTATCGTCGCGCTTGGCGGGCGCAGATGGCGCGCGTCCTGCTTTATGCGCGGTCGCAAGTCACTGCGGCTCGGTTCGCGCCGCCCATCAATGGAGATTTATATGGGGATCGCTGTTTCTCACGCTGCGGCCGGCCTTTTCGCCCTCGCCGTCGGCGTCGCCGGCTCGCAGGCGGCGTATGCTCAGGCCAATGTGTTGAAGGAATGCGGATCGCAATATCAGGCCGCCAAAGCCGCCAATGAGCTGGGCGGACAGAGCTGGCAAGACTTTCTGAAGGCGTGTCGCGCCCGCCTATCCGAGCAGGCCAAGCCAGAAGAGAAACCGGCTGAAGCCAAACCCGCCGAAGCGAAGCCAGTGGAGCCGCCGCCAGCCGCCGCTGTGTCGAAGCCGACCCCGCCGCCGGCGACCGAGGCGAAGCCTGCGGAGCCGACTCCGCCTGCGACGACGGAGGCCAAGCCTGCCGCCAAGCCGGCGAAGGATACACAGGCCGCATTGCGCGAGCGGCAGAAGAAATGCGCCGCCGAATGGAAGGCGAAAAAGGCCGATCTTAAAAAGACGGATGCAAAAATCACCTGGCCGAAATATTGGAGCGAATGCAACAAGCGGCTGAAGGCCGCCGGCGAATAAGACCGAGCGCGCCAAGCATAGAACCCGACGGTCTCGCCGTCGGGTTTTTTGCGCGCCCTTGCTCGGCGACGCCGCACATGGCAGAGGAATGAAGCAGACCGACAAACGAGGGCGGGCGTTTGGACAAAACTGAATTACGAAAGCTGCAGTCCTTCTTGCGCCGCTCGCTCGGCAATGACGGCGTTCGCGTTGCAGCCGATCCCCAAAATCCAGACAATGCGGCTGTGCATCTTGGCGAGCGAAGGATCGCGTCAATCTCTGTCGATGACGAGGACGGCGACCGCTCCTTCGCTTTTGAGATGAAAATTCCCGTCGGACGCGAAGTGTTGCAGTCCTATTTGCGCAAGCTTTTTGAGAACGATCGCTTGTCGATCGCGGCGCGCGGGCGCAAGACCGATTCTGTCGAACTCAATTGCGACGGGGAATTTCTCGGCGTCATCTCGGCCGACGATCCCAAACTTTCGAGCTTCACGCTGCAAGTCGCCATTCTCGATTTCGATCTCGAGGACGAGTAGCGCCAAACGCGCTTTAAAATCCGGGCAATTGAAGCTCCGCGCGGAGACCTCCGCTGGGACTGTCGTTGAGCTGTAGCGAGCCGCCATAGGCGGCGGCGAGATCGACGACGATCGACAATCCAAGACCAGATCCAGGCTTGGTTTCATCGAGTCGTCGGCCGCGCTGCGTCGCAGTCGCGCGCAAATGCGGCGCGAGGCCCGGCCCATCGTCGTCGATGATGACGCGCAGCGCCGGCCGCGATGCGGTTTCGCCGCTATCAACGGAAACGTCGATGGTGACGCGGCTCTTCGCCCATTTGCCGGCGTTATCAAGCAGATTGCCGATCATTTCTTCGAGATCCTGGCGCTCGCCGAGAAAGCGCAGCAGCGGATCGGCGCCGCCGGAAAAAATCACGCCCGTATCGCCATAAATTTTGCTGAAAGCTCGAAGCAAGGCGTCGATCGACGGCGCAACCGGCGTCGCGGCGCCAAGCGCGCCGCCGCGCGCCGCCGCCCGCGCCCGGTCGAGATAGAAGGAAATCTGATCGCGCATGATCTGCGCCTGTTCTTGAACTTTCTGGGCGAGTTGCCCTGGCGCGGCGTCGGCTTCGTTGACGATGACGGAGAGCGGCGTTTTCAGCGCATGGGCAAGATTGCCGACCTGCGTGCGGGCGCGTTCGAGAATGTCGCGATTGGCGCTGATAAGCAGATTGAGCTCGTCAGCAAGCGGCGCAACTTCACTCGGGTAATTCCCCATGATGCGCTCCCGCTCTCCGCGACGGATAGAAGCAAGTTCGCGCTGTAATTGCCGCAAGGGACGCAAGCCGAAACGGACTTGGAAGGCGGCGCCGATCGCGAGCGCAATCGCTAGCGCGCCGAAGGCGACGATCAACGCAAAGCGAAAACGCCCAATCTGCTCTTCCATCTCTTCGCCGCTGCCGGCGACCTGCACGAGATAGATGCCGACGTCGCCAACGTCGATGACGCGCTCGACGATCCGCAGCCGCCGCCCATCAGGCCCAAGCGCGTAACCACGTCGAAAGCCGCCGACCTCCGCCGGGACGCCGAGATCGGAGAGCTTCGGCAACATCCCGGCAAAGAGCGAGCGCGACGCTTTTATTTCATGTGATTTGTCGTCGAGCCGGGTGATCTGCCAATACCAGCCCGAGCCCGGCAATTCGAATTGAGGATCGCCAAGCTGACCGGGGCCGGTGCGTCCCTCCTGTCCGGACTCGGACACGTCCGCCACGATAGCGCGCAAGTAAACGTCGAGGCGGCGTTCGAAGACCTCTTCCGCCTCGCTTCGGTAGTAGGCGGTAAGAAGAATGCTGGCGATGAGCAGAACGACAAGGCTCATCGCCGCCGCCGTCAGAAAAAGACGCGCCGCGATAGAGCGAATGGAGCCGATCGGCAGGCGCATGCGCCTAACGTTTTTCGCCGGCGTCCTTTGCCGACGCGGCCGCCATGTAGCCGAGCCCACGCACGGTCTGAATGAGGTCGACGCCGAGCTTTTTGCGCAGCCTGCCGACGAACACTTCGACGGTGTTGGAGTCGCGATCGAAATCCTGATCGTACAAATGTTCGATGATTTCGCTGCGGGAAACGACGCGTCCGCTGTGATGCATCAGATAGGCGAGCAGCCGATATTCGTGTGAAGTGAGCTTCACCGGCGCCCCGTCGACGACGACTCGGCCAGCTTTCGTGTCGAGTCGCACGGCGCCGCAGACGATTTCATTCGTCGCATGGCCTGTCGCGCGACGCAGCAGCGCACGGATGCGGGCGAGCACTTCCTCCATGTGGAAGGGCTTTGAAACATAGTCGTCGGCGCCGGCGTCGAAGCCCTGCACCTTGTCGCTCCAGCGGTCGCGCGCGGTTAATATCAGCACCGGCATATCTCGGCCGGCGGCGCGCCATTCTTCGAGAATGGTTACGCCGTCCTTCTTCGGGAGGCCGATGTCGAGGACGACGGCGTCATAGGGTTCAGTCTCGCCGAGATGACATCCTTCTTCGCCGTCGAAGGCGCGATCCACCGCATAGCCCGACTGTTCGAGCGCGCGAACGATCTGTCGATTTAGATCCTTGTCGTCTTCAACGACGAGCAGCCGCAATGCGTCCTCCCTGCATGCTTTGTGCTCAGTTTCCTACAGAGCTAGAATGAGGCTGTCCGCTGAGCGCGTCGACATGAATTTTGACGATATGGCCATCCCGGCGCAGCAGGCTGATCTCATAAATAAGGCTTTCGCCCAATTGACACAGCCGGGCCCCGAGCGGTTCGCCCTGCAGGCGTAGCGCAAGCTCCCGCATGCTCCTGAAAGGATCCGCAAGCTTATGCGCTTCAATCTTGCCGCGCGCTTGAGCCATGGTGAAGCATTGCATCCGCGCCCCCAGCAATTCTTCGACGCGGGCGGCGGTGGGGCGCGCGAAGGCGGCCGTCGCCGCAAGAGCGGCGACGGTGACCCGTCTCAAACACCGTCCGGCGGCCAGCATGCGCCTCTCCCCGGCGCATATTCGGCCGAAAGCGATGAATGCGCAATGAATAGCAAAGAGACGCGGCCTACGCCGCCTTAACTTCCAGAGGCGCGGCAAGCGTCTCGTGTCTTCTTGTAATCGATAATCATGGCGGCGAGAGGCGTGTTTTTGGGCAAGGCTCGTAGCTGCTTCGCCGCGATTTTTTGCTCTTCGAGCGAATAGACGACGAGCGGCGGACAGCCGCCGCCACTCGACTGGCATGCCGCAAGAGCGAAGCTAAAAGCGCCCAAGATCGAGATCTTCCGCAACATTCTCTACGCTCCTGCGCTCAACCATGATTTCAGCTTGCCGCTTCGCCGCGATCAAATCCGCTTCGGCGCGACGCGCCTTCTCCGCGTCGACGCCGCTCCCGACAAGGCGCGCCAGCGCCGCGCGCCCAAGCGCATAGGCGACGACGCCAGCGACCATGACGAGACACAGCGCAACGAGCTTCGGCATGTCAGGCCCTTCCCGGCGGCGTCGAAGTAATGCTGCGCATGATCGCCATCAATGCCGCCGAACCGACGGCGACGGCGCCAGCCTTCGGATCGTTGAGGAAGGCGATCCAGTCCGTTGAGGCGAGCGCGCCGAAAAGCGCGACGAGCCCCGCGGCGATGTAAGTGCGATAGCCTTGCATTTTTCAAGTTTCCTTTCATGTTGCCGGAGAACCGCCGGCGCGGTTTCACTTGCGGCCAAGGACTCGCGAGACGAACGATTCCATCGCGAAGGCGGGACCGGGGTCGCGTTTTCGTGTCGGCGCAATATCGTCATGACCGGCGATGTCGCGGATGCCGTAGGTCTGGCAGAGCGCTTTCGCGACATCGACGGCGGCCGAAATTTGAATCGCTGGATAGACCATCCAGGGCTTTTCGCAGCCCTTCTCCAATTTATGGACGAGCATCGCGACCTGGCTCGCCGGCACGTTTTTTCCATTGGCGTCAGCGAACTTGCCGTTGGCGAGCTTCGTCAACGGTCCGGCGTTGGTGAGCTCTATGCCGATCGAAAAACTGTTGCAGTTCGAGCGCCGCCTCCAAACGCTTTTTCCGGCGTGCCATGCGACTCGATTGAACGGCGCGAGCTGCGTCACCGATCCGTCGAGATCGATGACGAGATGCGCGGAGGCTTTCGCATTGGGATTGCACAGCCAGGAAATCGCGCCCTTCGCCGATTGCGAGGCGGTGTAATGCATGATCAACAGCGATGGCTTCAAAACGCCGCCGACGTTGGGCGTCGGCTTTTGCGCGACGGGTTTCTCGTCTTGGTGCAGGACGTGATTCTTCACGGCGAAGGCCATGAGCCGACTCCTTCTTTGGACAGATCGTGTGTTGATGAGGAAAAGCGCGCGATGCGACGCGCGCAGCGATCAGAAGTATTCGATGATGACCGCGTAGCCCGCGCCGCCATTGCCGCCGGCGCCGGAGCTGGCGCCGTTCTGCGACGCGCCGCCTCCGCCCCCGCCGCCGCCTATGCCGCCCGCCCCGCCGGCGCCCGGCGTTGTGGCGTGAGATCCGCCGCCGCCCCCGCCATTGCCGGCCTGGTCGAGCGGGCCTACGCCATTGACGAAGGATGACCCGGCAGACCCGGGCGCTGCGGCCGCTCCGCCGCTTGCCACAGTGACGACCCCCGCAACCCAAATCGTTCCGCCATTGCCGCCCGCGCTTGTGGCGTTCGCGGCGGTAATGCCGCCGCCGGAGCCGCCTCCTGATGAGCCGTAGTAGCAAAGGCCGCCGGTAGCGCCTGTGGTTCCTGCCGCAGGACCTCCGCCGCCGCCGGAGCCCCAAAAAATATTCTGCTGGACGTTGGAGCCCAAGGCGCCAGAGCCGCCGTTGCCGATGCCTCCGGGACCCGTGCCTCCGGAGGCGCCAGCTGCGGAGTTTCCGCCAGCGAGATTCGATCCGCCCCCGCCGCCGCCAGATCCCATCGCGAGGCCGCCGCCTGAACCTGCGCCGCCGCCGAATGCTTTGAGCAATGATCCAAATGAAGTCACGCCGCCGGATGCGCCGTTGTTGCCCGCCGTGCTATCGGTCGGTTGCGCCGCGCCGCCGTTTCCGCCTGCGCCGATGGTGACGGTCAGTCCGCCGCCGGTCTGCGCCGCGGTGAATTTTCCTTTTGCAACGCCTCCGCCTCCGCCGCCACCGCCGCCTGACGCAATTGCGCCGGCCGCCTGTCGCGCGCCTGATCCGCCGCCGCCGCCGGCGCCAAAAAGGATCACTTCCACAAAGCGCATGCCAGGCGTCGGCGTATAAGAGCCGGTGACGGAGAACAGATGAACTTTCGCTGGGCCGCCGCTTGGAAAGGCGACTGCGCCCGTCGCTGTGTCAATGACGACGGCTTCCTTCCACGTCGAGCCGTCAGGCGACACTTTGACGTGAAAATTGTCGTCGCCGGTCAAACCTGTTTCGGCGCGAGCGGAATAGTTTGACTCGTAAAGTTGCGAGACAGTCTTCGCCGCGCCCTCCTTGTTGAGCGCGAAGCGTAGATCGCCGGAGCCGCCTTCGCCGACGCTCTTCGCCGTGAAGAGCGTCGCATTAAGCTTCGCGAGCAACGGATTGGCGCCGTCGGCGGTCGCGCCGACGCCAAGCAGCGAAAGATTTTGAAGCTGGCGCAAAGAGAGGCCGCAATCGATCCACGCGGCGCCGTCGTAGAGCAGCAAAAGCGATTCCGCTTCGACATAGGCGCGCCATCCAGCCTGCGGCGCCAGAAAGCTCCAGCCGCCAGCAAGAAATGTCGCGATCTGATGGCTCTTGCCGGCGAAGGCGCCCGTCGCGCCGGCCCCGACAAGTAGTCGATCGCCTTCCGCTGCAGTTCCCGGCGGCGACGTCACGTTTCGCGCCGATACGGCAAGCTGCGTCAACGAATCGATCAGCGCCAGCGCTTCATTATGCGTGACGTGCTTTTGCGCTTGCGCCGCGTCGATGTATGGCAGCGCAAGATGCGTCGTTTGCGTCATCGTCTTTCCTATTGCACGGCGAGCGTTGTCGTCAGCGGGAAGCCGCGTCCGACGGTCGCGCTGATCTGATAGAGCGAGAGGGTCAGTTCGCTTAGCGGCGCGCCGAAATCGGCGAGTTCATCGGCGGCTGGATAAAGAAGCGAGGTTGAAGCGGCGCTCAGCGTGCGCTTTGCGCTCGCCGGCGGCACGATGTCGGCTTCGTAAGATTCATTGGCCTCGCCGAGAGGAATATCGAGCGACTCCCAAGCGTCGGACTCGCGGCGTCCGCGCCGCAAAAAATCGATGACAATGCCCGCCGGCGTGCGCCGCGCGCGCGCCTTGGTTGGCGCATAGGGGCGCAAGACCTTATTTGTCGCGGCGACCGTCGGCTGAACGAAGATCGGCTCCGCATAGTCGCGATCCGCTGGGCCGATGCGATAGGTGATCGGCGCGCCAATCTCAGCGACCTTCCGTGTCAAAGGCGTGATGGCGTCATTCAGCAGCACGACGGTCGAACCCGCCGGCGCATTGCGCTGAGCGAGATGTTCTTCGCCGCCGAGGCCGCGAATGAGTCGCGACAGGCGATAGGTCTTGTCGCCGATAAGTTCGGCTTGCGCGAAAGCGAAAATCTCCCAATCGCCGTCGACTCTGATCGCCATCGCCGTTCGCCCCGCGAGCGCGGCGAGATCGCCGACGGACGAGAGCTGTCCGGCGCCGATTCTGACGGTGACGGCATTCCCATTGTCGAAGCGCCCGACAGGACCGGCTTTCAAAATATCGAGCGTCTCGCCGATAATCGCGCGCTTGTCGATAATGGCGATCTGCTCATAGCCGCCCTCGAACGTCATTCTCCAGATTACGAGCGCTCCCGGCCAGGGATCGGCGAAGGCCGCGACATAGGAAAGCGCCTCTTCGTCGCGCGCGAGCGCGAGATCGAGGATCTCCACGCGCGGCGGCCCGACAATCTTCGGCGAGACGACGCTTGTGCGCCGGAGTAGCGGCGCCGGCGGGTGAGAGGCCGAGCCGTCTACGGCGCGAGCGCTCACTTGCCGCGCGGCGCCATCCGTGATGCGCTGAATCTGAAACAGCCGACCGCCGCCCGCTGCGCCAAGCCTGACGAGATCGCCGGGCTGCAAAGCGATGAGTCCGGGCCGCAACGCGAATTCCGCGGTTTCGCGTCCGACCCACAAATCCTGCAGCCAGCTCTCGGCGAGCGCTTGCGCATTGGCGCGATGCGTCATCACCGCAGCCTGCGCTTCGCTTAGGCGCGCCGAGCGGCCTTCGAGTCGTCGCGACGTCACGCGCGCGATTTGAAAATCATTTTCCGAATCCGAGAAGGAAAGGGCGATTTCATGCGGCAATTCGCTTTCCTGCGCCCGTGTGAGCGTCACGAGCGACGCTGTCTTCCCAACGACGAGATCGTCTTCATCAATTTCACGGACGGGATTTCCGCGCCGCTCGACAAAGCGCAATGCGCCCGCGCCTGCAACGACGTCAAAACCATAGAGCGTTGAAAGAGGATCGATCGCTTCGCGCGGCGACATCGGCCGCTCAAGCACATAGCCGTCGAGAAAGCCGCTCACGTTTGGCCGCTGCGTAACAACTTCAGGCGCAGAGATGGCGTTGGCCAACGCCGGCAGCAGGCGATCAAGCGGCGCGCCTTCGAGGCGTCCGTTCAGCCAATGGCCAGTCTCCCAATTGGCGGCGTCGCTCCATGTGTCGACTTGCGTCGGAAAGGCTGGAAATGGACGCGCGTCCCAGCACCAAAGATGCAGCCGCGCCGGATCGACCATCGGTCCGCCGTAGACGTTCGATATTGGGTTGCGTGCGGCGGCGCCGGGAGAGGCCGGATCGAAATGCGCGATCATCGCCTCGATGAAACGCGCCTGCATCAGATCGTCGCGGCCGTTGCGCGAAAAGTAAGGTAATCCGCCTTCGCTCGAGCGTGGGTCCGGGAAAACATTTGGCGCATTCGCGCCGCGGTCGACGGCGGGACATCCTGTCTCGACGATCCAGATCGGCTTTGACTGTGGAACCCATGCCGTTGGCGCGCCAAGCTCAACGCCGCCGACGCGCTCATAATGCGATTGCGACCACCACGAAAGAATGTCCTTCTGACGGAAGACCCAAGGCTTGCCGAGTCCGTCGCTGATGGGCGTGCGATTCTGCGCCGCGCGCGCATTTGCATCGGCGTAATACCAGTCATAGGCTTCGCCCGACGCGACGCGAGATTTGAGATAGGCGAGGTCGTAAATGCTCGCCGCCCCCTGCGTGTCGAGATGAACGTCGCCATCACGCCAGTCGGAGAGCGGCCAATAGGCGTCGATCCCAACGAAATCGATAGCGCTCGACCCCCACAGCGGGTCGAGCGGAAAGCGCGCTTCGCCGCTTGCGGGAACATGCGCGCCATATTCCGTCCAGTCGGCGGCGTAGGAGATTTTCGTTTGCGTGCCGAGAATCGCTTTCGCTTCTGAAGCAAGCGTCATCAAAGATCCGACTGCAGGATATTGGCCGGACGCAGAGCGCACGCGGGTCAGTCCGATCAGCTCCGAGCCGATGAGAAAGGCGTCGACGCCGCCGGCCGCGATACAAAGATTGGCGTAATGCAGAATGAAGCTGCGATAGCGCGCAAAGAATGCGTCAAGCTGCGTGGCCGCCGCGGCTGTTCCGTCAGGGGAACCTGGCTGGCCGGACGCCGGATCGCAGGTGATGCGTCCGCGCCACGGAAACGCCGGCTGCCCGACGGCGCCCGTGTAGGGATTTGGCAGCGCATTGCCGGGCGGCACATCCATCATCACGAAAGGATAGAATGTCACCGCAAGTCCGCGCGCCTTGAGGTCGGCGATCGCGGCGACGACAGAGGCGTCGCTTGGCGTGCCGCCATAGGCCGAGCGTCCGTCAATCTGCGAGACGAGCCGCGCGGTCGAACGAACTAGTCCAGCGACGGACCAGTCCGGCGGCCAAAACGGGCCGAGTATGAAAGCGAACTGGCCGATGGTCTTGAAAAGCGAGTCAATGCGCGGCGCGATCGTACAATGTTGCGCGCGCAAATCATCGCCAAACCACGAGACAACCAGCGCAACGCTTTCGAGATTGGGACAGAGCGCGAGGAGCGCGTCGATCGATGCGGTCCAATCGGTCGCAGCCGTCAACTGATGACGATTTTCCGCCGCGCTGACGCCAGGCCAGTAGAAGTTGAGTTTAAGAGAAGGGAGGTAGCCTGCTTCCGTCGCGCCCGGAATGAGATCAATGGCGCGGATCATCGCGCCGAGCCCTTCGACGGGCTTCACAACTTCGAAAGTGAATTGCGGAATGCGATTGCCGAAGGCGGCGAGCGGCAGATCTTCGAACACGATATAAGCGAGACCGCGATAGGCCGGCGCATTCTCAGCCCCTTCCTTTGCGACGATCAGCGGATCGGGCTGCTGAGATTCGGTTCCCGCATAAACGCGAATCGGCAGCGTCGTGAGATCGAGTTCAGAGCCATCGGCCCAGATGCGTCGCACGAAAGCGATCTGACCTTCACAGAGGCCGATCGCAAAATTTGCTGAATAGGAATAGGTGAATTGAAAGGTCAGGCCGCCGCCTCCATGGCCGCCGCCTTTGCCCTGGCGCTGCGTTTGGCCGAAGGAGACGTTGACTCGTTCGAGAAAACGCGTCGCCCAGATCATCTGTCCGCCGACGCGCGCGCGACCATAGATGCGCGGTACGCTAGCGCCTTCCATGGAGGTGATTCCATCCATGGATTTGAGCCGCGGGCCGATCGAATAGCGGGGCGAGGCGTGCGGTTGCAGCGCGGAGTCGATGTAAGAGCCGCCAAAGCCGCCAATGAGCTGGCCGATGGAAGAGCCGACAGGTCCGCCGACCGCGCCGCCGGCGACAGAGCCGATTGTCTGCAGAACAAGAGTGGCCATGAGCGTCTCGTAGAATCTCGCAATGTCATTCCCGACAGGCCGAAGGCCTGATCGGGATCCGGAGCAGCATCGCGAATGTTTGGCTTTGTCCTGGATTCCCGATCGCGCACGACGCGCGCGTCGGGAATGACAGACGTGCGGCGTCTTCAATCCGCGACGCCGGGAAAGGCGAAGGCGGCGACAAGCTTCTTTCGCCAATGTGCGCCGATCGCGACTTCCGCGACGCAGGCGCCGGCGTGCGCGTGGATCATATGCGTCGTCGATGTCGCGACGCCGAGATGTTTCGCTGGCAAATGTTCCCGAAAGCGAAACAGAAGAATATCGCCTTCGCTAAATTCGCTTAAGGCGATGCATCGGAAATGACGATGCGCCGCGTCTAACAAGGTTTCCTCGCCCAAAGCTTCGGCCCAATCCGGCGTATAAGCCGGGGCTGCTTCTGGCTCTTCGCCAATGACGTCGCGCCAGACGCCGCGCACGAGTCCGAGACAATCGCAGCCGATATGGATGAGCGAAGCTTGATGCGCGTAAGGGGTTCCAACCCAGCGGCGCGCCGCCGCGACGATATCGGCGCGAGTCATCTAAAGAAGCTTCCGCCGTCCATCGCCGGCGCGAGCGCGCTCGGATAGGCGATGACGCGATCATTGCCAGGCATATGCGGAAAGCCGCGGAAGTTGACGATGTTGCCGAATTTCAAACGGCAGGTTGTCGGCGACTTGTCGCATCCTGCGGTAATAAGAACGGCGTTCCCAGCAACGATCGGGCTTCCAGGCCGTGTCCACGGCATGACGCTCGCGCGCAGACCTTCCTGCCGATGCGATTTTATTGTGAGGCGCGCGTCTTCGTTGGCGCCGCTCGCGAAGGTCAGAGCGCCGCCTTGGAAAAAGCCGCTCTCGAAATTTTGCGAAAGATCAATGTCGATCACGCCGCCAGCGGATGCGGCGACGACGCCGGTTGCGTGAAAGCCTGGCGCCAAGAGGTTAAAGCCGCATCGTGCATCGCCGAGATCGGCGGAACAATCACGTTGAAAGGCGCGGCCCTGCTGCTGATCGAAAAGATGCGCGCTTGAGCGCAGCTCCGCGGCGAAGGCCGTTTCGCCGCGGCGCACTTCGCCAATCGTGGCGACATCCAGCAAGGCGCGATCTGTGACTTCGCTCCAATCGACGAGCCAGGTTTCGACCGATGCGCCATCATAAATTCCATTGAGAAGATCCGCCTCGGTGAGACTGTCATCGCTCAAGGCGCCCGCGGCTTCGCCTGTTCCCGGAGAAAAGCCGACGCCAGACTCGATCTGCGAAGCAGAGAGGCCGGTGTTGGCGCGAAAGGTCACGCCGTTGAATGTCAGATCGCGATCATGGTCGGTGAAGCCCATCACCGTCGCGTCGTCACGCGAAACGCGCCAGCAATGGCAAAAGGTCGTGGCGCGCCGATCGAGCCTCGCCTGCATCGAGGGAGAAAGCGACAGCATGGATGGTTTCCAGATGCGGGCTATGGGACGATTTCGATGATCGGAATGTGCGGAATCGCGCCGGCCTCGAAGGCCTGCATATCGATTTCGAGAAAATCCGTATCGAAGCGTACTGGCGTGTCGAAGAGAAAGCCGGCAGTGACCGCGGCGCCTTGAGATGGAATTGCGCCAGGCGCGAAAGTCACGAGTCCCGTCGTGGCGTCGACGCTCGCATCGGGCGCCAATTTCTCGACGCCATTGACCGCAACGCGCACCGTTCCGCCGACGGGCTTTACGATCTGGCGTGCATAGGGCGAAAAGGCGCCGCCGTAAGTTTTCACGAGCTGGAATGCGGCGCGCGCGCCATCTCCCGTTCCTATTCGTTGATCCGTTGGGCTTGGCGTGGCCCCCGGCGCGCATGAGGTGAAGTCGGCGCGATCGCGCCAACGAAAGCCATAAAGCCTCCCGCGCCGTTCCTCGAAAAATTCGATAATCTGCGCAAGCTGCGCAAGGTTTTTCACGCCGTAGCCCGCTTCATAGCGACGCCGCGAATGGGCCCAGCGTGCGTTGCGCGCTTCGCGATTTGAGCCGAGCGTCACAATCTCCGTGCGCCGCTCAGGGCCGCCGCGTCCGCCCAAAGAGACGTCGAGCGGAAAGCGGATCTCGTGAAAATCGCTCATGCCGACTGCGCCCGTTTAGAGATTGCGTTGGCCGCGCGCCACGGCCCGCGCGAGCGCGCCCATAATCTGCGCTTCGGAGTTACGAAAACTTTCGACATCCTGCGCAGCGATATTGACGGTGATTGACGTTGGACGCGCACCGGCGCTTTGCGCGACGACGCCGAGCCTGCCATCTGATCCGCGGGCAAGTGGCATGACCGCCTCGGCGCCGCGCTCGCCCATCAGCCCCATTGCGCCGCCACTGGCGAAATAGGTTGGACTTGCGACGACGCCGCCCTGAGCGAAGGGCGCAACGGTTCCAGCGCCGGAAAAAGCGCCAGACAACATGCCGCTCAATCCGCTCACCAATCCTTCGGCGAGCGCTTTGGTTCCTGCGCGCAAAGCCATGCGCGCTAGCGACTGCGCGATCGTCGAGAGCACGTCGTTGAAGCTTCGGCCGCTCGCCGCTGCAGAACCGAAACCCAGGTGAAGCGTCTTCGTGACATTTCCGGCAGAGAGATTGATCTGATCGAGCAAAAGCTTCGTCGCTTGCAGGTCAGTTGTCGCGAAACGCTCATTGGCGCCGGGCGCGTTAAACGGCTCCGGAAAGGGATCAAAACTTGTCGTCATGTCGATCCTGCAAAATCAGGGAAGCGGCGCATCAATTCCTCGAGCGCAGCGCGCGAAGGCGCGCCACTTGTGACGCCATAGACGCCCTCGACAGCGCGAAAAAGTTCGCGCGGCGTCATCGACCAGAAATCGCGTGATGAGAGCCGCAGGACGCCAAGCCCGAAGGCCATGGCGCGCGCGAAGGGAAAGGGCGCGCGATGAGAGGGGTCGCGCGCCGTTTCTGCCGCCTGCGTCAGGCGTCCTGCGGCGTCGAAGGGTTTGCGTCGGCGCTTTCCTCCGGCGCATCGCCGAAAGTCGCGGCGAGAAGATCGGCCGCGATGCGGACATAGCCTGTGAGGCCTTCCGAAACTTTCATTCTAGAGACGTCTTCGTCGCTGATGTCGTTTCCCGCGCCGCGTAGACCGCAACCGATGATGCGTAGAATGTCGCGGGCGGAGAGGCGTCGTTCCTCGAAGCGGCTCGCAAGCGCAACGAGATCGCTTGCGCCAAATCCGCTTTCGAGTTCGGCAAGCGCGCCGAGCGTCAGGCAGAGCGTGTAGTTCTTGTTGTCGAGAGTTGCGTCGATTTCGCCGCGTTTCGCGTTCGCCATCTCTTCCTCATACGAAATCCGGTTGATCGTCCGCTTGCACGTGTCATTCCCGGCAGGCCGAAGGCCTGACCGGGAATCCAGATCAACATCAAAAATGCGTATTGCGATTCTGGATTCCCGATCGCCCGCTTTGCGCGCGTCGGGAATGACATCTGAGCTGTTCAGTCGCAGGCCATTACAGCGCCGCGAAGACGAGCGCGCCCGCCGACTCAAGCGAAATATCGAAGGTCACTTCCGCTGAATATTCGCCGCGATAGTCGAGATTGGCGATCTGGAAGAGGCCCGTAAGAACACCGAAATCCGGGATGACGATCTGCCATTCGCGCAAGAGCCCATCGAAAAAGGTTTGGCGCAACAGCGCGTCTGACGCCTGGTCTTTGAATACGCCTGTTCCGGAAACGCTCGCGCGCTTCAACCCAGCTCCATCGAGCAGTTCGCGCCAACGGCCGTTCGATTCGGCGTCGGTCACATCCACAGTGTCGGCGTTGAGCGCCAGGCGGCGCGTGCGCAGCCCGCCGACCGTGACGAAGCTTGCCCCGTCATGGATTTTCAAAAGTAGGTCCTTGCCTTTTTGGGCGGCCATCATTGAGCTCCACTAAAGATATTCGGTTGTTGCGCGAAAGCGCAGATTGACTCGTGCGATGCGGCCGTTTTGATCGCGACGCATCTCCATGGAGAGAAAGCGCAGATCGATCAGCCGATGGTCCTGCAGAGTGAGCGGCGTCTCGTCGAGCAGATCGGCAATGCGCTGCGCGAGTTCGAGCGCCTCGGACAATCCTCGCATCGTCGACGTGACGCTTATGATGAACAATTGCTCGGCGCCGCGCGAGAGATCGGCGGACCAGTCGCGCAGCTGCGCTTCGGCGAAAAGCGCATAGGGCGGGTCGATCCCGCGTGGCGCCTCGTCGTAAAGCTTCTCGCCGAGCGTGGCGGCGAAGCTTCCATCCGCGAACAGATAGGCGCGGATCGCTTTGCGCAGCGCGACGACAGGTGAAGCGCTCATGGCGAGTCCTTTAAATGATCTCTTCGCATTGGCAGATCAGAAAGCGTCGACGCTCGTCCGGGTCGAAAACCGATTGGATGCGAAGCTTGCGGCCGCGATGAAGGAAGCGCATGTCTTTTGTGACATCGTTGCGCCAGCGGACCGTCACGACCTGGTTTGTCGCCTGTTCGGCGCGCTGCTCGATAAAATCTTCGCGCGCGCTTGAAGGCGCGACGCGCGCCCAAAGATTGGCGATCGGCGTAAAACTGCGCGAAAATCCGCCGGCGCCGTCAGGCGCATCGACCGGCGCCTCCAGCGTCACCCGATGACGCAGCGCGCCGATCTTCGGAAGGCCGCTCACAGCAGTCGCTCCCGCCGAAACGGCGCAGCGAGCTGCGCGACCGCATTGGGCAAAGCGTCGTCGCCGCCATCGCCGCGATGTTCGCGCCAATGCGCCGCGAGCATGAGAACGGCCCGACGCAGCGGCTGTGGAACGTCGCTCGCAAGCGCGCCATAGCCGACGACGAAATCGATTTCGATTCCGTCAGTGGCTCGGCTCGGCGCCGGCGGCGCCGATTTGAAGCTGATGCGGCCGCTTTCATTCGACGTCGGCGCGCGATAGGTCGCAGCGGCCAATGTCTGCGCCGTGTCGTTTGCGTCGAAGACGCGTATCGCCGTCGCTGACTGGAAGGGCGCAAAGGGAATGTAGAGCGCGGCGTTCGAAGCGACCGAGGACGGCCAGCAATCGAAAACGAGACGCCAGCTTTGCGTGATGAAGAATCGCCGCGTATAGGCTTCAAGCGTCATGCGCGCGGCGACGATCAGCGCTTGAACCAATTGGTCCTCTTCGGCGCCGTCTTCGCGCAGCCATGATTTTGCGTCGGCGAGCGAGACGGGCTCGATCGCCGGCGCGCCGATGAGCATCGGTCGCATCGCGCATCCTATGTTGGGGTAAGAGAAGGGCGCGAGCTTTGCGTCGCGGCCGTCTAAAGTTCGCAGGCGGATTACGACGCGGCGAATTTCAAGAGCTTGATCGCCTCGAAATTCTGCACCCCGCCGCCAACGCGCTTCGTCGTATAGAAGAGCACATAGGGTTTGGCGGAATAGGGATCGCGCAGCACGCGAATGCCGACGCGGTCCACCACCACATAGCCGCGCTCGAAATCGCCGAAAGCGATGGAGAGCGAACCCGCGGCCGGATCAGGCATGTCTTCAGCTTCGACGACGGGAAAGTTCATCAGCGAAGCGGCGCCGTCGGCAGTTGCGGGCGGCGCCCAGATGTAATCGCCCGTCGTCGTCTTGAACTGGCGCACGAGCGATTGCGCGCGCCGCCCCATAACGAATTTGCCGTTTTGGCGATAGCCGGCGCGCAGCGCGTAAACGAGATTGACCAGCGCGTCGGAAGGGTCCGTCGCCGCGAATGCGCCGGCGGCGCCCGTTGGCACATAGCCGATATTGCCCCAGCTCCAGCTCGCGTCAGCGACCGTCGTATAGGAGAGAAAGCCCTTGGGCTTATTGACGCCGTCGCCGCTAACGAAGGCCGCGCCTTCCTGTTCGGCGAAGGCCGTCTGCACTTCCTCGGCGATCCATTGCTCGATGTCGACGACGGCGTCGTCGAGCAGCGCCTGAGTCGCCGCCGGCATGGCGTAAAGCTCCATCGCCGGGAAAGTCATGTCGGCGAGCTGCTGATTATTGGTCTGCGGACGCGGATCGGCTTCCGCCACCCATCCGGCGGCAGGTCCCGTCGTGGAAAACGCGCGGCGCAACGACGCGCCGGAGATTTCGCGCACGCTGGAAATGGCGCGGATCGGCGAGAATTTCGCGAGCCGGCGCAGAACTTCGCGCTCCGTCGGCAGCGGCACGAGATAGCCGCCGTCCGGGCCGGAGCCGCGCGACAGCGCCTTCGCTTCGAGCGCCTTCAGGCCGCTCGCTTCGCCCGAGCGCATATAGTGATTGAAGGCGTTCTTATGCTCGCGGCCGCTCTGGTCATCGACGAGCTTGCCGCCGATGCGCGGCCGAGACATTTCTAGCGCCAGGCGATCGAGCCGGCTCTTTGTGTCGTCGAGCGCATGATCGATGCGCGCGAGCTTTTCCTCGGTCACGACGTCGACGCCGAGGCGGCTCTCGAGCTGCGTCAGACGCTCGTCATTCGTCTCCTTGAAGGCGCTGAAGGCGCGATTGAGATCGGCGAGAATGTCGCCGCCGGCGGATTTCATTTCAACTGCTGACATGTGTAGTGCCTCTTGCTTGGCGCCGCCGCGAAAAAAATCCCGCGCGATCTATGTCGCCGGGATGAAGTCCGCGCGCTGGGGAAGTCCGTCTCGAAAGTCACGTTTGCGCCCCGACGGCGAGAGCGCGGATTGGCTGGCGTTTGCCTCAGAAATTCCCGGACATGCGCCGCAGCGCATGCGCAAACTCAAGCGCTGCGCGCTGCGCCCTTAGGCGCGAGAGCTTCGCGCCAAGCGCCTCCATGCTCGGCGCCGCGTTGCGGTTTTGCTTCACGGCGCCGATGCGCGCCTGCGACAGCATCGGAAAAGTAACGACAGAGATCTCCCAAAGGTCGATCTCGTGAAGACGGCGCACGCCGCTTGATTTTTCTGTCGTGGCGCGCTGCGTGCGAAATCCGATGGAGAGGCCGTCGATCGCGCCCTTGCGCATCAGCGACAGCGCCTCGCGCGCCCGCGCCACGGAGAGATCGAGTCGGCCTTCAACTTTGAGCCCGCGCGAGTCTTCGACGATCGAGGTCCATAGCCCGATCGGCTCGGCGGCCTGATGCTGCCACAGCATTTTCACGCCCGAGGCGCCGCGTTTGATCAGCGAACGGGCGAAGGCGCCGGCCATCACCACGTCGCCGCCCGAATCGACGACGCCAAAGAGGCTCGCGTAGCCGGAGAATGCTCCGGCTTCATTCGCTTGCAGCAAGGGCTGTTCAGCGCGCTTTACTTCGGGCGCGCCAATTCTTGGTAGCGCCGTCATCAGCTCTTCTCCGCCTGGGCGTTGATCGGCGCATGGCTCGCCACGCGCGCCTCGGCGCGAAGTTGCGCCAGCAATTCGACGAAGGTCTTGAAGACGGCTGCAGGGTCTTCGTGTCGCGCACTGCGCGTGCGCGGACGCCTAGCGAGATGCGGCAGCCAATTTTTCTTATTCATGGATCGCTCCTGCAGCGTCGGTTGAAGCGCGCGAGCTCGCGCACGAAAGCGTCGAGGCGTCGCGTCGCCTCGCCGAGTTCCCGCATGGCGAGATAGGCTTGCGCCGTCGCCGCGCAGGCCCAGAGAAACAGTGCGAGATGCGCGAGATCGCCGCGCTCCAATATGGCGTTCAGAATGTCGGACATGGGCGATCTGTTTTGGGCTCGCGACGCGTTTGTATGTCATTCCCGACGCGCGCTCTGCGCGCGATCGGGAATCCAGAGCCGCACGCAAGAGTTTCGAATTATTGCTCTGGATTCCCGATCGCTTCGGTACTGCGCAGCGTCTGGAACGACATCCATACTGGTCTGGCGCCAGAAGGCGCGATTGGCCTCGGCGTAATTGCTGAACGTGTTGTCGCCAGGAAGACCCAGCAGCAGCGGCAGCACGCCGAAGGTGAGCGCGATCTCGCGCGCCGCGCCCGCTTTCGACTCGGTGAAATCCATGTCCTTTGGCGACAGCGACAGCGCCTTCCAGTCGAGCCCGCCTTCGAGCAGTAGCGGCCGGCCGGCGTTGGTCGCGCCTGAGAAATTCTCCTCCAGCTCTTCCTTCAGCCGCCTCCAGCTCTTCCTTCAGCCGAGAGAATTGCTCGTCGGTCAGATGCGCGCCTTCCGGCCCCGCATAGACCAGCGCGCCGGAAGGCCGCGCAGAATTGTCGAGCAGCGCCTTGTTCCAGAAACTCGCGGCGTTATGGGCGCGAAGATCAGCTGAGCGATTTACTGCAAAGAGTTAGTAGGCTTGAAAGGCCCGTCTCGCGCTAAAAACTTCGTGCGCCCTCTTCACAAGCGCGAAGCTCAGATCAATCTGTTCTTCTTGCCGGAGATCAGATCCAT